>NZ_CP025116.1:0-746250 GCF_002831625.1 Nonlabens sp. MB-3u-79
ATGGCACTGACTTCAGAATCGGTATGGGAAAATTGTCTAGTATTTATAAAAGACAATATTGCTGCCCAAGCCTACAAAACATGGTTTGCACCAATCAAACCTGTAAAGCTAACTGATACAGCCTTAAGTATACAAGTGCCAAGCCGTTTTTTTTATGAATGGCTAGAAGAACACTACATCAAATTATTAAAAACTGCGCTTACCCGTGAATTAGGAGAAGGAGCTAAATTGATCTATGCGATCAAGATGGAAAATCCTACAAAAGGTATGGAAGCTTTTACCGAAAAAATTCCTAGTAGCAATCGCTCCATCAATAACTCTCAGTCTGTAGATGCACCTGTAAGAAGTAAAAGTCCTGAGCTTAAAAACCCTTTTATCATACCTGGGATTAGAAATGTAAAGATTGAGTCACAACTCAATCCATCCTATAACTTTGAAACCTTTCTAGAAGGAGACTCTAATAGACTAGCACGTAGTGCTGGAATGGCTGTTTCTAATAAACCTGGTGGAACTAGCTTTAATCCGCTATTAATTTTTGGTGGTGTAGGATTAGGTAAAACACACCTTGCTCATGCTATAGGTGTAGGAATTAAAGAAAACTATCCAGACAAAACAGTTCTTTATATCAGTGCCGAAAAATTCACACAACAATATATAGAGTCAGTACGTAAGAATAATAGAAATGATTTTATTCACTTCTATCAGATTGTAGATGTGCTTATCGTAGATGACATTCAATTCTTTGCTGGAAAAGCAAGTACACAAGATGTCTTCTTCCACATATTCAATCACTTGCATCAAAATGGAAAACAAGTCATTTTAACTAGTGATAAGAAACCTGTGGATATGCAGGACATAGAACAACGACTTCTTTCTCGTTTCAAATGGGGACTTAGTGCAGAGTTAAATCACCCAGATTATGAAACTCGTGTTTCCATTATCAAGAATAAGCTCTACCGCGATGGCGTAGAAATGGATGATGATGTCATTCACTATTTAGCAGATAACATTAAAACAAACATTAGAGAACTGGAAGGAGCTATCATCTCTTTGATTGCGCACTCTTCTTTTAATCGTAAGGAAATCACCATAGATCTTGCTCGTAAGATTGTAGAAAACTACGTTAAGAATACAAAACGAGAAATCTCTATCGATCAAATACAACAAGTAGTAAGTGATTACTTCTCTATGGATGTAGAAACTTTGCAATCCAAGACGCGTAAACGCCACATTGTACAAGCCAGACAACTAGCGATGTATTTTTCTAAAAAACTTACTAAAGCTTCTCTTGCAAGTATAGGAACACAAATAGGTAAAAGAGACCATGCTACTGTACTGCACGCTTGCAAAACAGTTGATAATCTTGCTTCTACAGATAAGCAGTTCAACAAATACGTAGAAGACCTTCATAAAAAATTAGCTAATTAGTGAATGAGAAAACAAACATATTAATGGTATGTTTAGGAAACATCTGTCGATCTCCACTTGCTGAAGGCTTGATGAGATCAAAACTCAACTTTACCAAATTTACGGTAGACAGTGCTGGAACAAGTGGCGGACATAAAGGACAAGCTCCTGACAAAAGATCCATCGCTATTGCAAATAAAAATGGTTTAGACATCTCCAATCAAAAGAGCCGTAAGCTTCTAGAAGAAGATTTTAAAAATTTTGATTTTCTTTATGTAATGGATCAGTCCAATTACAATGATGTAACTGCTCTCGCCAGCACAGAAGAAGAGAAAAAAAAAGTGATCAAAATTTTAGACGAAGTTTTTCCAGGTGAAAACCTAGATGTACCAGATCCTTATTACGGAGGTTCTCAGGGTTTTGAAAACATATACCGCATGCTGGACCGAGCCACTGATGTTATTGCTCAGAAAATTGACAATCGTATAGAATAAACACGGTAGTCAGAAAAAAAAACAACCCCATCAAAATCTATTGATTTTGATGGGGTTGTTTTTTTACAGGCTTTTCATTTCCTCCGTACTTTTCTATCGATGATCAGAAAATAATTTTTCTAAAACCACTCTTTTATCCATTTTACCGGTATGCGTTAAAGCAAACTTATCTACAAAATAAATTTCTTTTGGTATTTCAAACTTACCCAGTTTTTGGAAGGCGTGTTGCAGGTCTCTTTCTTTGCCTTCCACAATCAAAATCACTTTCTGTCCTAATTCTTCATCTGCTTTTCCTGATATAAAAAATGATTCTGAAATATAATGAGATAATTTTTGTTCTATTTGAGCAGGATGCACCTTAACAGACCCTGTATTAATGACATCGTCTACTCTCCCCAATACTTTAAATTGTTTGTCATTAATCAACTCTACCAAGTCATTAGTAACTAAAGAAGTTCTCGCTAATTGAGGCGCATAAATTACCAATCGGTTTTCTTTATCTTTTTCAATTTGAACACCGTCCAAAACGGTGTAATTGTCTTCGTAAATAGGATACAACTCTCTTACTGCAATATGAGAAGAGGTCTCTGTCATTCCATAGGTGTGAAATGCTTTGGTATGCTTCCCTTTAAGTTTTTCAATAAGGCTTTGAGAAACCGCCCCACCACCAATAATGACTTTTCTAGCTTTGTGAATATCATCTAGAGATTTAGAAACTTGCAAAGGAGACATAGCAGTAAAGTCATATCTCTTTTCGGCTTTTCGAAGTGGTGTGGTACTCGGCTGTACGAGATCTATATGCCATCCCAACATCATAGCTCTCACCATCATCATCTTTCCTGCTATATAACTCAAAGGCAAGCAGCACAACACCTCTTTTTCTGCTCCTATATCAAAATACTCACCAGTCATTACCGCACTATTGATCATGTGCTGTTTGTCTAATTTATATTCTTTAGGAATTCCTGTAGAACCACTAGTTCTCACGGTAACTACATCAAAATTATCCAGCCAACTCAAGAGGAAATCGCCTATTTGCTTTTCCCACTCCTCGCCTTCTTTGATATAACTATAAGCCACGATCATGACTCCTTCATAATCTAAGGAGTGACCATTTAATTTAAAAGTCGGATGTATTTTAGGGATCATAGTTTATTATTCTTGAAATTCGTCATAAGAAGATTCTCCTTCTATTGCGAGAAACTCCTCCTTGCTCAGTACCCTACCAAACAATTTTTCTTTCCAGTTTTTCCATTTATAAATCTTACCTAAGATAATTAATAAAATAGGGTAACCTATAAATATGGGTAAGGCATCTATGATGGAAAACGAAGGCATAACAGATGTGTCCAAATAAACAGAATCTGTTTGTATAGCGGTCCAAGTAGAGGTTATTAATAAAGCTCCAATTATATTATTTGCTGCATGAAATCCCAACGCAAGTTCCAAGCCCTCATCCAGCAGGGTCATGGCTCCTAAAACAAGTCCTGTACCTATATAAAAAATCATTATTGAAGGACCTAATTTCTCCACTTCTGGATTTGCAGCATGCATCACTCCAAATAATACAGAAGTAACTATCCAAGAAACCGCTCTGCTTTTAGTTGCTATTCCCAAACCTTGAAGCAATTGCCCTCTGAACAAGTATTCCTCAAAACTTGTTTGAAATGGAAATAACACTAATGAAATGATGAGCAATGGCAGGAAACTAGTCCAGTTAAATTGCAACTCATAATTCTCAGGAACTGAGTAAACAGCTATAAGGGTAGTTACTGCAGAAAAAGTTCCCCAAAGCACAAACATCAACCCTATGCGTTTCCAATCTATCTTTTTACGGGAAGTGGTGAATTGAGTAAGTGTCTGTTGATGAATAAATTTTACCCAAAAGAAAACAGCTAATAAACCCACAACGAAAATCATAAGATTTATAGCTAAGAAAACATTCTTCCCTATTTTATCAATCATCTGACTCATAAGCGCCTCCATAGACTGATCACTTTCAGAAAGCATCAGCTTTGTAGACACATAATTAAAAGCCATTAAAAGTATAAATAGTACTGGAATTATAAAAAAGTTCCAAGCCCCTAGTTTTCCTTTATAACCTTGTTCTATATACATATTTTAAAACTTTAAATCATTAGTATTCCAACTGCCAGATGCGTTACAGTACAAATGACCTTTTTTAATCTCCAAGGGTGCGTCTATATTATTAGTGTAAAGCGATCCTGTTCCCAGTCCTTGTGGCATTTTATTGCCTAAGGTGTAAGTAAATTGCGCAATCGCATTAAGACCAATATTAGATTCCAGCGCACTGGTGACCCACCAGTTGATCGCTCTTTCTGTTGCAAGATTGATCCATTCTCTACTGCTTTGAAAACCACCTATTAAAGCAGGCTTTAAAATGATGTACTGTGGTTGGATGGTTTCCAGACAGTTTATTTTTTCTTCAATGTCGTACAAACCTATCAACTCTTCATCCAGTGCAATGTCTAAGGGTGATTGCTCACAAAGCCTGGCCATTTCTTGCCACTGCCCTTGCGCTATAGGCTGCTCAATACTGTGCACTTGATGTGAAGCTATTTCTTCCAATTTCTCCAAGGCATTCTCTGGGGTAAAAGCTCCATTAGCATCTACTCTTATGGTAATCTCGCTTTCGCTAAAGCGGGAACGTATTAATTTTAACAGACTCATTTCAGACTCAAAATCAATAGCACCTATCTTCATTTTAATACAATCAAACCCTGCCTTAAGTTTTTCTTCTAACTGTTGCATCATAAAATCTTGATTCCCCATCCACACCAAGCCATTGATAGAAATAGCATCGTGTCCTTCAGTAAACATAGAAGGAAATAAGGTAAAAGGGTCACTGGATTGCAAGGATTTCATCGCCATTTCATAACCGAATAAAATAGAAGGCCATTCTTTCAACGCCTGCATCATTTTTACTAGTGGCAATTTGATATGATCACAAGTCCATTGAAGTTTTTCTTCAAAATCAGTCCGATCATCTATAGAAAGACCTGGAAACATATTCACCTCTCCTATTCCTTTCTTCACTCCATTATCGATCATCAAAAACCAGGTGTTTTTTGTTTTTAAAATACCACGGGAAGTCCCCGCAGGTTGCTTGAACTCTAAAACGTACTTCTGGAAAGCTGCTTTCATGGGGTGAAGATAATAACTAGTAGTTTTTTGTAGGAAGAGATTATGAAATAGTTAGGAAAAAGAACTCAATATAGAGCTACGAGGTCAGCGATGAGTTGCAAAAGATGTGATTTCTGAGTAGCAGTATGGAGAATGCTACTAAAAATTGACAGACAAACTTGGCTCTCATTTCTTTCCCCTTCAATGTTCCAGAATAAAATGTCCGATTCAGCCTACTGACTACTGGCTATTAGCTAGTGGCTACTGAAACTGTCTACTGTCTACTCAAGACAGACACAACCTACTATTTTCTCTTCACCGTCCATTCAAATTGAAATTCGCTCACTTGCACTCCATTTTCATTCACTCCTTTAGAGGTCATCCATAAAGTTTGCCCTTCTCCTGTGGCTACTGTTTTTGCTATGGCTTCTTTTATCGCTGCTCCATCATGACATTTAAAAGTAATCCGTCCGGTAGCTTTTTTAGTAAAAGAGGCTTTATTGTTAGCCACAAGCATAGAAACTTTGGCGTCACTTTTATGTATATACGACATCACTAAAGACCCAGTAGAAAGTTCTGCTGCCATGGCTTGTACGGCAAAGTACATACTCTTAAATGGGTTCTGATTGAACCATTTGTGTTTTACGCTAACCGTACAGTTTTCTGCATCAATTTCTGTACATCTCACACCCGACCACCAGCAACTTGGTAGCTTTAAAAAGGTAAATGCATTAATTTTTTTAGGCGTGATCATAACTTTAACATTTTGTACAAAAGTAGTAAAAAGGCTTCTATTTATAACGCTTTCGCGAAAGCGAAACTATCAAAAAAACCAGCCGATAAAAAATATATGGTACTTTGTATTGCATAATACTATCTTTTAACCATATATTTGCATAAGAAAATAATAGGCTATGGAATCAACAAATCAAAATAACTACAATAATATCGCTACCGGTATTCATTTATTAACCTTCGGAAAATGGATTTTCCCTCTTGGGAATTTTGTCCTTCCTATTTTGTTATGGATGATTAATTCTAAGAAATCTGATTTTATAGATAGACACGGTAAACAAGCGATCAACTTTCAGATCAGCATCACGCTTTATACGATTGTCCTGGCTTTTATAGGCGGCGGCATCATCATAGGATCGATGATTTCTGGTGGTCCTAGTTTATGGGAAGCGATGGATCACGGTAATGATTTTCCTTTCTGGAATGACATGGGCATTTTTAGTACCATTATAGCAAGTGGTGTTATTTGTGGTACTGCCATACTTATTCTAGGTGTAATCGACCTGGTATGTACGATTCAAGCTGCTATTAAAGCCCATGACGGTAAAGATTACAATTATCCAATAACGATTCATTTCATCCCTCATCATGAGGAGGTAGAAATACCTAATAAAAAATAATATGAAGATAGAAAACACAAAAGCGCAAATGCGCAAAGGGGTACTTGAGTACTGCATTCTATCCATCTTAAAGGAAGAAGATGCCTACGTGGCAGAGATTCTGGGCACCTTAAAAGATGCTAAAATGCTGGTAGTAGAAGGAACCATCTACCCATTACTCACGAGACTTAAAAATGCGGGATTGCTCAACTATCGCTGGGAAGAAAGTACCGGCGGCCCGCCACGTAAGTATTACGGACTCACTGAAACAGGTAAGATTTTCCTGACAGAACTGACCACCACTTGGGATGATCTTAAAAATGCAGTAAATTTAGTAACCAAATCAAAAATGACAAAATCATGAACAAGACCATCAATATAAACCTAGCTGGGCTGTTCTTCCATATAGATGAAGATGCCTATCAACGACTGCAACGTTATATAGCAGCAGTGCGTAAATCATTTGCTGGCACTAGCGGTGCTGACGAAATAATGAGCGATATAGAATCGCGCATTGCCGAACTTTTTCTAGAAAAAAGAGCTAATGAAATGCAAGTCATTTCCATTACTCATGTAGAAGAAGTGATTGTTATCATGGGGCAGCCTGAAGACTATGAAGTGGACGAAGAAATTTTTGAAGAACAAACTTCTCGCAAACAATATAGAAGCAGCGGCAAAAACAAACAACTTTTTAGAGATACTCAAAACGGTTATATAGGCGGGGTTTCTGGTGGTATAGGATACTATTTAGGAGTAAATGCTGTATGGGTACGTGTGCTTTGGGTGCTATTGGTCTTCTTTAGCGTAGGCTGGGCCATACCTGTTTATGTATTGTTATGGATTCTGGTTCCAGACGCAGTAACCACTAACCAGCGTCTAACGATGATGGGCAAAGAGGTGAATATCTCCAACATTGAGGAAAATTTTAAGCAGGGTTTTGAGCCTGTGGTCGATGGGCAGACCGACGCCGACCACCATATCCTAGGTCAAAAAGGAAAACGCGGCTCCATTAGATTCTTTAATTTATTAGGGAAATTAATCAAAGGCTTTTTTAAAGCACTGATTAAAATAATAGGATTGATTGTTTTTTTAGCGGCAGTTACGGCGCTTATTGCTCTAATTATCTCTACCATAACGGCTAGTTTTGTAAATGTAGATGGTCAAAATTTGATACATTTCTTTGACCTAGTGGTTCCTCAACATCAAGCCTCTTGGATCCTCTTAACAGCTGGGGTTTTAGCTTCAGGAATACCTTTATTGATACTAGCTATTCTAGGTCTTAAATTGTTAGTGAATAATTTAAAATCTATAGGGATGCCTGCAAAAATAGTTTTGGTAGTTCTATGGATCATATCAGTAATAGTTCTTAGTGTATCTATTGCAAGAATTGCTGCTAGTCAAGCCTTTGATGGGAATGTCATCAAGGTAAATGAATTTGAAATTGATAAAGAAAAGGTCTTTAACTTACAGTTGTTGAAGGATAATTACTTGGGAGACCAGATTTATGTCAATAACAACGGGATCAAAGTCATCGATTATAAAGGTGAAAAAGCTATAAGAATCGATCAAGTTCACGTGGCCATTGCAGTGAGTCGAGATAGCCTGGCGCATGTAAATCTTAACTTTAAAGCAAAAGGAGATTCTTTTGACACAGCAAAATTAAATGCTGAATCATTAGTATACGAGTACCAGTTAACAGACTCTACTTTTGTGGCACCTAACTATATCATCGCTCCTAAAGGCTCCGGATTACTCGGACAAAAGGTAAATGTGACGATTTACCTACCTGAAGGGACTAAAGCAAAAATGAATGAAAAGTTTCAACACCATTACCGAGGAGACTGGATGATAGATGATGCCTTGAATCTAGGAGGTCTTAAAAATAATACCTTCCAAATCAAAAATGCAAAAGCGGTATGCCTTGACTGTCCTGTTATAGAAGAAAGAGAATCTGGAGATGACCAGAGTTCTAAAGCTATAGACTCCACCACTACCACTGATGGGAAATGGAAATACTCTGATGAGGAAGATGAGAAAATAACTTCTCGTAAATCGATAACTATAGGTGATACAAAAGTGGGTGAGGTTGTGACTTCTAAAAAAGTGACAGAAAAACCTGTTGAAATAAAAGACAACATAAATTAAACAATTTTCAGTTGACGTTCTACGCTTGTGATTGAGATGTAGAACTCTTAGCCGCTCCATTTCGCTATGGAGCGGTTTTTGTTTTACCTTTGACAAATAAATTATCCTCATGAAAAAAATACTGCTTTTTGTTTTTGCGTTGACTACTACCCTGATAAGTGCACAAGATCTGATCAAAGTAAAAGGAAACCGTGAGGTAACTACAGAGATAAGTCCTCTCGCACCTTTTAAGATGTTAGAGATAAGCGATGATTATGAAATAGAAATCGTCCCTGGGGGTTCTCCACAAATAGAAATCACTACAGACTCTAATTTACATCAACACCTTGCGGCAAGTGTTATTGATGGTAAACTAGTGGTTACCACTACGGCTAGAATACGATCTAAAAAAGAGATGAAATTTCGCATTATTTACGGACCTGAATTAAAAACTATAACCGTTACTGATGATGCCGTGCTCTCCTCTGTTACCAGTCTTATATTTGAAGAACTGGAATTGAATATAGAAAAAGATGCCGAAGTTTACCTGACTGCAAGTGTAACACGCTTAACTCTTAATGCAGACCTCAGTACCAAATCAGAATTGAATCTAAGTGGCAAAAATGCCGTGATCAATCTCAAAAATAATGCTGATGTAAAAGCATTGATCAAGTACGACAACTTAGAATTGAATATGAAAGATCGAGTAGACGCAAAAATAGAAGGAGATATCAAAAACGGTCAAATAAACATGACTGATACTGCCTCTCTGGAAGGCAAAAACCTCATTTTTGATGATCTAGAATTAAAAATCAATAATAATGCTAAGACAGGAATTAATGTAAAAAACACCCTTTCCTTAGACTCTAGTGATGATGCAGAAGTAACTCTTTACAACACTCCTAAAATAGACATGAAGAGTTTTATCGGAAAATCTGTTTTGAATAAAGAGTAAAATTAGTCTTAAGTCAATTTTAATAAAACCCCTAATCAAATCCATTGATTAGGGGTTTTATTATGAGATCTTATAAATTTCACAAAACAAATGTAAGGAAATTTATACCTGGCGTTTTAAAATTAAAAAAGTCTCTTTGAAGCTAGTTCAAAGAGACTTTTTTATGATCAAACCAGAGTGCTTGAAACACTTATTTAATACTGTAATCTCCAGCGATAGCTTTTTCTACCACCCCTATTTCGGCAAGATAGCGCTCCGCATCTAGAGCAGCCATACAACCTGTTCCTGCAGCAGTAACGGCTTGTCTATATATTTTATCTTGTACATCACCCGATGCAAAGACACCTGGTAAATTGGTTTTAGTAGATCCAGAAATGGTTTTTAAATAACCGTCTTCTTCCATTTCTAATTGGCCTTTAAAGATATCTGTATTAGGCTTATGCCCTATCGCAATAAACAATCCTGTAATCTCAATATCGTGCTTTTCTTGTGTCTGGTTATTGAAAATACGCAAACCTTCCACAACGCTGTCTCCTAAAACTTCATCTACTTCAGAGTTATACAATACTTTAATATTCTTTAAACTATGTACTCTGTGTTGCATCGCTTTTGAGGCACGCATGTGATCTTTACGCACTAGCATAGTAACGTTCTTACAAATATTAGCCAGGTACGAAGCTTCTTCTGCAGCAGTATCTCCTGCTCCTACTATAGCTACATCTTGATTTTTATAAAAGAAACCATCACAAACGGCACAAGCACTTACTCCACCACCTCGTAGCTTTTGTTCACTTGGTATATTTAAATATTTTGCTGTTGCACCAGTAGAAATAATTACGGTATTGGCTTCTATTTTTGTTTTACCATCTACAATAGCAGTATGAATACCACCTTTTTCTTTAGAAAAATGCACTTCAGTAACCATTCCTATGCGCACTTGCGTTCCAAAACGCTCTGCTTGTTTCTGTAGGTCAACCATCATTGCAGGTCCATCAATTCCATCTGCATAACCAGGAAAATTATCAACTTCAGTAGTTGTTGTAAGCTGTCCACCTGGCTCCATACCTGTATACACCACTGGCTTCATATCTGCACGGGCAGCATAAATAGCAGCTGTATATCCTGCAGGTCCTGAACCTATGATCAAACATTTTATTCTTTCTATATTCTCTGACATAATTGTAAAACTTTGTGGCACAAAGGTAATAGGATGACTTCTCAATACCTTTATCTAATGATCACTATTTATTATCCTTTTATTAAGGAATTACATAATCGCGAGATACCTTTGATTCATGCCACAAATATACCTCAATCCTATAACCAAAGAAAAAGCAAGTATTCTTAAAACTAGTGCTCAAACTCAGGGCGCTTATACCTTGATAGAGGTGGAATTACAACCTGATGGCGGTAACCCCATACATTTTCACGAGCGGTTTACAGAAGAATTCTACCCGCTAAAAGGTACTTTAGGGGTTCATTATTTAGGTAAGGAGCTCTTCTTAAAACCTGGAGCGCATTTTAAAGTACCCGTGTTGGATGTGCATCGATTTTATAATCCAGGCGATCAATCTATTGTTTTTAGAGCAAAATTAGAACCCGGACAGCCAGGATTTGAAAACTTTATTGCCGTCCTTTTTGGTTTAGTCCGTGATGGAAAGACCTTTGGTAGGAATCAGATTCCGTTTCACCCATTTTATGCGATCTTATTACTGCATTGGGGTGATACTCAAGTAGATCATCTCTTGTTTAGACTCATCAAACCCTTTTTTTCTGTATTGGTTACGCTTTCGCGAAAGCTAGGTTATGAAAAACACCTGCTACAAAAATATAAATCTCTTTAACGTCTAGTTTGCAACTCACTTTACAAAATCGTAACATTACAGTTCATCAAACGCCCTTATGGAAAGCCAAAACATCAACCAGGAAGACGAAAAAATAATTGAAAATAGAGAACTAAATATATGGGAAGCGCTGATTCCCGTTTTTGCCCTTGTCGGGATGCTCGCTGTTAATGTGTATATCTACGGTGATGATTCTTTAGCTGGTTCCAACCAGTTTGTCTTATTATTAGGCGCTACGGTAGCTGGAATAGTGGGCTATTTTAATAAAGTTTCTTATACCTCTATGGTAGAAGAAGTAGCACAAAACCTCAAATCTACTACCGGCGCGATTTTAATTCTATTAATGGTAGGCGCGCTTGCAGGTACTTGGATGTTGAGTGGTATTATCCCCACTATGATTTATTACGGCCTTGATATTTTAAATCCGTCTATATTCCTTGCAGCCTGCGTCCTTATTTGTGCGGTAATTTCTATCGCGACTGGAAGCAGCTGGACGACTAGTGCTACCGTAGGTATTGCTTTAATAGGAATTGCCGGCGCACTAGACATCAACGCAGGAATGACTGCTGGTGCAGTATTGAGTGGCGCTTATTTTGGCGATAAGCTGAGTCCGTTGAGTGATACGACTAACCTGGCTCCTGCGATGGCTGGAACAGACCTTTTTACACACATCAGATACATGACCCTGACCACCGTGCCTACTATTGCTATAACGCTACTTGTTTTTGTAATTATAGGCTTTAGTTTGGACACCACTGGGTCTGCAAACGTTTCAGAATATCAAACTACGATTGCTAATACTTTTAATACTAGTCCTTGGTTGTTTTTAGTTCCTGTGATTGTAATAGCAATGATCATAAAAAAAGTATCTCCTTTATTAGCCTTATTAATAGGAACTTTATTAGCTGGAGCCTTTGCCTTAATCTTTCAGACTGGTATTATATGGAGTCAAGGAATGAAGTATGATATTACTGAAGTTAAAGATGAATTAAAACAATATGTAGATTGGGATGCTGTTTCTAGTAATAATTTTCAAAATCCAGGAACATATAATTTAATAGTAAAAGAAAACTCTGGTATTACTTTATCAAATCCTGTTGTATTTAATTTACCGAATGGAGATCAAACGCAGGAGTTTTCAGCTACTGAAAAAACTACTGTGTTTAAAAATGGAAAAACAATAGGAGAGTTATCATTAAACGCAAAGTCGACAAGTTTTGTTATAACAGCATATTTTGCTATAATGGATGCTATTACTGTTCCAACGGCTGTAACGCCAGTTACGGATAATCTTAAAATAAAAGAAAAACTAACTGGCCTCTTTGAAGGAAAAGGAATGGAGTCCATGTTAGGAACGATTTGGTTGATTATTTGCGCGATGGTTTTTGGAGGTATTATGGACGCTATAGGTGCTTTATCACGTATCAGCCGTGCATTACTTAATTTATTTGACTCTGTTTTTGGGCTGTTTGCAAGTACGGTAGTCAGCTGTCTAGCGATTAATGTGACCGCAAGTGATCAATACCTAGCCATTGTCGTACCTGGAAAAATGTACGCTAAAGCTTATGAAGAAAAAGGTCTTGCTCCAGAAAACCTATCTAGAACCCTAGAAGATTCTGGTACAGTAACCAGTGCGCTGATTCCATGGAATACTTGTGGTGCGTATCAAAGTACCACCTTAGGCGTAGACGTGAAGGATTACTTTATCTATGCAATATTCAACTGGCTTTCTCCTTTTATGACCTTATTATTTGCTGCTTTTAGAATAAAGATCAAACAACTAAGTACCCAAGAACCTAACAAGAGTACATTAGGAGAAGAAGCTTCACAATTATAGGAGCAATCCTATAGGGATGGCTCTTTTACCTATATTATAAAAAAAATGAAAATGAAAAAATTACTTTTTGCGCTAACTTTAATAACTGTGCTCTTTTCTAATGCACAAAATAGATTTGATAACGTAGAGATCATTACTCATGAGGTGAACCAAAACGTTTACATGCTAGAAGGGGCTGGAGGGAATATATTGCTTCAAGTAGGAGAATCTGAAGTAGTCATGATCGATTCCCAATATGCACCTTTGAGTGATAAATTAAAAAAGGAAATCGCAAGAATTACTGACAAGCCTCTTACGTACCTCATCAACACACACCATCACGGTGACCATACGGGAGGAAATGAAAACTTTAATACCGACCAAGTAACCATCATTGCACATACAAATGTGATGAAGCGGTTGACCGAAAGTGAAAAAAGCAAAGGTTTTCTACCTGAAAAGGTACTTGAAGAAGCCTATGAACTGTCTCTAGTTGACGAAAACAACTTGATTATTCATGTGCACCATGCGCATACAGACGGAGATAGCTTTGTTTACCTTACTAAAAACAATGTGGTTCATACTGGAGATGTGTATTTTAATGGAAGTTATCCTTTTATAGATCTCAACTCTGGCGGTTCCATAACTGGGTACATCAATGCTCAAAAACAGATATTGACTACCATAAATGAAAAGACTAAAATAGTTCCTGGACATGGAGCTATTGCCTCTTATAATGACCTCGCTGACTACATCCCTATGCTGGTAGATTTAAAGACACAGATTCAAAAAGAGATAAGTGATGGAAAAACTCGAGAACAAGTAGAGAAAAACAATTCCATAACTAAAAAATACGATGCTGAAGGATTTGGTGATGGGTATATCAGTCCAGAGAAAATTCGGACTATAATTTACGATAGTTTAATTCTAGAGGCCACCCACAAGTAAAATAAAATTCTATGAAAGCTCTTGTGATTTCTGGTGGTGGTAGTAAAGGAGCTTTTGCAGGTGGTGTGGCACAGTACCTGCAAGGAGAATTAGGTCGTGAATACGATTTATACATTGGTACTTCTACGGGAAGCCTGCTCATCTCGCATCTCGCATTAAATAAAATAGCTGAAATTAAAGAAGTTTACACTAATGTCAATCAATCTTCGATTTTCAATCGCAGACCTTTTTTGGTAAAGCAGGATAAATTTGGTCAGGATCAAATCAGCATCAACCATTTTAAGGTATTGCGTAATTTCTTTAGAGGGTCTAAGACCTTTGGTGAGAGTAAAAATCTAAGAAAACTAATTACCAACACGCTTTCTAAAGAAGAGTTTTTATTACTTAAAAATGGTCCTAAAGATGTAGTTGTGACTGTTTCTAACCTTTCTTTAAATGAAACCGAATACAAATCTATCAAGGATTTTGATTACGAAGATTTTGTAGATTGGATCTGGATTTCTTGTAATTACATTCCATTTATGAGCTTGGTCACAAAAAATGGTTGTGAATATGCTGACGGAGGTTTTGGGAGTATGGTTCCTATTAAAGAAGCTCTGGAACGAGGTGCCACTGAGGTAGATGTCATTATTCTAGAAACAGAAGTGACCCATTACAGCAACTTACCTTCTAAAAACGTATTCTCTCTTTTATCTAATCTTCATGGCTTTATGATGGACCGCATCGAAAAGCAAAACATAACTATTGGGAAATACGTCGCTGGCCATCAAGATGCAATTATCAACTTATATTACACTCCTACCGTGTTAACCACTAATTCTTTAGTCTTTAAAAAAGAGAAGATGAAACAATGGTGGGAAAGCGGTTATCAATTTGCGGCGAGTAAAAATATAGACAATAATGAAATTAAGACTGATGAATAGTAACCCGTAAAACAAAAAGTATCAGATGATTCTCTTTATAATAAGGAACTTGTTTATTTACTCCGGACTAGACGTCGGTAAGGCTAGGAATAAAATTACAACTAAAAAAAAGCTGCTGTAAACCTGCAAATCCATCAGTTATCGTTTTGTTAACTATTGAATTACCGATAGTTTACATGATTCTAAATTGAATGCAGCTATTCTAATAAGATGTTTTAGGACAGGTATAACTTAACTCAACCCTTCTCATAAGTGTAGAATACTATGGATATCAACGCAACCTATTCTTAAAGCTTACTTAAATAGTTAAAATCTATCATAACATTTGTTAAGTAGATTGAAAATGTTCCGCTTTCGCGAAAGCGGACACTACCTTTGCAGATGCAGTTAAAGAATAACTTAAAACATAAAAAATGGCTATAGTAGGTAGAAAATTTCCGAATCTAGAGGTAGATGCAATGAATGAAATGGGAGACACATTTAAATTAAATGTATTTGAAGAAGCAAAAAAGAAAGGCAAAAAGGTGCTTTTATTTTGGTACCCAAAAGATTTCACATTTGTATGCCCTACAGAATTGCATGCATTTCAAGCAGCTTTAGGTGAATTTGAAAAAAGAAATACCATAGTTATAGGTGCTTCTTGTGATACTCCAGAAGTACACTTTGCATGGTTAAACACCTCTAAAGATAATGGTGGAATAGAAGGTGTTACTTATGACATCCTAGCAGATACCAACCGCAACCTTTCTGGCACACTAGATATTTTAGATATCGAGGTAGAATACAATGATGAGTTAGAAGACAATGTTCTTGTAGGTGATAATGTAACTTATAGAGCTACTTACTTGATCGACGAAGAAGGAACTGTATTTCATGAAGGAATCAACCACATGCCTGTAGGAAGAAATGTAAATGAATTCCTAAGAATGATCGATGCGTATACACACGTACAGAAAAATGGCGAAGTATGTCCAGCAAACTGGGAAGAAGGTAAAGAAGCAATGGGAGCAAATCGCAACGCTACTGCTGAGTACCTTTCTAAAAACTAATTAGAACAATAGTAGAATCCATAATTAATGAGGAAAGTAGGGATCAACATCTTTCCTAGTTTCCTCATTTTTTTTTTAAAACCATTTTATAATGCAAATATTAGATCAAGATAATCTACAAGAAATCGTTGCCAACAACGATACAGTTGTAGTACAATATATGGCTACTTGGTGCGGCAACTGTCGTGTGATGAAACCTAAGTTTAAGAAACTAGCTTCAGAAAATGAAAACACTGTTTTTATTCTTGCCGATGCTGAGAAGTTTCCAGAATCACGAAAATTAGCAACCGTGGATAATTTACCAACTTTTGCTACTTTTAAAAATGGTGCCTTTGTGAACCAAGCGCAAACTAATAAATTTGAGAACCTTAAAGACTTAGTACATGAAGTTACCAGTAATTAGACATTTACAAAAAAATGCTAGCGCAGAAGCTTTAGAAACTACTTTAGAAGTTTTAGAAAGTTTTTCAGAACACAGATCTGTTTCTGAAGAAGAAATGGATGTGGTAGGAGAATTGATTACTAACATATGTGGCGCTCTTGAAGTACATGCTAATGTAGCTCAAGGAATGAGTGGTATAGAAGCTGCAAATGCGTTTGCACAAAAAGTAATGGGATCTATAGACCAATAGTCAGTATTCCTTTAATTAATAGAGTCTTTAACCTGTTTGGTTAAAGACTCTATTAATTTTAATTTTTTTTTAATAAAAAACCTATAAAAATTAAAAAAAATGTAAAATTAATAATCATCGTGGTATATTTTTACTTAATAAATAAAAACAACCTCATGAAATATCAAATTTCCTTATTAGTCATCCTTTTTGGTTTTGGTTTTGCATCTGCTCAAAACTATTTAGATCTCGCTCGTTTAAATGTTTCTAACACTTCTATGGAAACATTAGAAGGAGATCAAGCAGTACATGAAACTGATATCACCAATTTCAATTTTGAATTTCTTTACCCTACTCCTATAAATGATAAGACGGTTCTTATAACTGGTATTACCGTGGAGAACACAGGTTTAAGTCTTACAGCTGGCGCAGCTAGTGAAGGTCTTACCATGACCAGACTTAATCTAGGAGCAAAAATTTCCCACAACTCAAAATGGACTGGAACCTATTTATTACTACCTAAAATCGCTTCTAATTTTGAAGATCTGGGTGGAGC
Source organism: Nonlabens sp. MB-3u-79 (assembly GCF_002831625.1). Lineage (NCBI taxonomy): Bacteria > Pseudomonadati > Bacteroidota > Flavobacteriia > Flavobacteriales > Flavobacteriaceae > Nonlabens > Nonlabens sp. MB-3u-79. The sequence goes on from NZ_CP025116.1 coordinate 17,266, forward strand.
CGATTTTCAATTTGGTGCTATTGCCTTATTAGAATACCGTCATAAAAACAGATTTAGAACGAAGTACGGTTTATACAGCTCTTCTGAAGAGTTTGGCGCAATTATAACGCCTTTATTAGGAGTTTACTATAGAACACCTAACAGTAAATTTTACATCGATGCTGCATTCCCTATTAGAATGGAAGCTAATTACAGTCTGACTAAAAAATTGAGTTTGGGAGCTGATTTACGTACTTCTATCAAATCTTATAATTTAGGTGGTGGCATTGTTGAAACTTATGTTCAAGAAGAATCTATTAGATTTGGGTTGTACGCAGGCTATTCCTTTATGAAAGATCAATTGATTGTGCGTGCGAAAGCAGGTCTAGATACTACCGACTACGGATTGTACCAAAGTGGTGATACCGTAGGCGCACAAGTTCTTACTGTTGCTCTTGGTGGTGATGATAGAACTCGATTGAATAATGAATTTGACAGCAGTATTTTTGTCGGATTTGACATAATTTACAGATTGGATCTCTAAACACTCTTTACTAAAGACACTAATTTGCGCGGCATTAAGAAATTGTGATTTCTTAATGCCGCGCTTTTTATTTCATTAGTTGCTTTGTTTAATTAGGTCGTGTGTCTCCTAATCTCATATAGGTTGCCGTGATGGTTTCCCCTTCGTCACCCACATCACTTTCTAAAAACATGGTGTTACTTGATATTCCCTGAGCTAACAGAAGGTCAGCATTTGCATCATTACCTAAAATAGTTTTTTTACTTACCGTAGATGTGATTAAAATGAGTGTAAAAAAATGGCTGCCTTTTCTAATGACAAAGTAGTTATCTGTAGGCTTTCCTGATAAAATCATGGAATCAAGAAGTTGGTTATTTTGATACAGTTCCACTTTTATTTCTTTTTCATCTGTATATTCAAGGAATACTTGATTCCCCTCACTCGGGTCGTGTACCTTCTTAGAATGGTGTAAACAGAGATCATTCCACAAACTATTTTCTGGATCGTCTGGGATATTATTTTCATAGAGCCCTGTGAGTAGTGTTTTAGTTAAAACAACTGGTTGGGACGTTATCCGACTAGCAAGACCTCGTGTCGTATAACAGCTTGTGAAAAACAAAGAAAGAAATAGCACTAAGAAGATTTGTTTCATGATGGTTGTTTAGATCAAAGCAATTTATCAAATTTTACACCAGTATCCTTCTGTTTTACATTCTTTCCATAGTGTCGTTTTCCTATTATCTTTGAACAAAACACCATCCCATGAAAAAAATCACCTGTATCCTGATCGCTATGATTACTTTGAGCAGTTGTGGCAGCTTGCAAGAAATCGTAAACGACTTACCTCAAGGCGGTGGCGCGCTTTCTCAACTTGATATAGGAAATGGCTTGAGACAAGCACTAGATCAAGGAATTGATAAAGAGGTGACCAAATTAATGGCTACAGACGGTTTCTATAAAAATGATCTCGTTAAAATTTTACTCCCTGAAGAATTACAAAAAGTAGATAATGGTTTAAGAAGAATAGGGTTGAGTAGTGTTGCAGACGAAGGTCTTAAACTGCTTAACCGCGCAGCAGAAGATGCTACTCAAAAGGCGCTACCTATCTTTGTAGAGGCCGTAAAAGACATTAGCTTTGACGACGCAAAGAACATCCTTTTAGGAGATCAACGTGCAGCAACCTCTTATCTAGAGAACAAAACACAGCAAGCTCTTTACGCAAAATTTAGTCCAGTGATTCAAAACAGTCTGGGCAAAGTAGGAGCAACAGACTTGTGGAGCACAGCTATTACTCGATACAATAGCATCCCATTCACCAACCAGGTAAATCCAGACCTAACTGATTACGTAACTCAAAAGGCTTTAGAAGGAGTTTTTAAGATGATCTCTCAGGAAGAAATACAAATAAGAAATAACCTAAGTTCCAGAGGGACAGACTTGTTAAAAAGGGTTTTTGCTTTACAAGACAAGTAAGACACTTTTCTACGCGAGCTTTTCACTTTTTAGTCATCTTATAAGTGTCCATCAAGACATATTAAGGGATAAAAGCTATGGATGTTTACATTCATAGCTTTTTTTATTAAGAGCAGTAAGTTTCTTTCTATTAGGATCCAACCACTGTAAGTATTACTGATATTAATAGATTTTTAACCTAAGAAATTTAAACCTTAACCAATTGTTAGGATTAAAAAATGAGGTTGCTGATTATTTTTGCAACTGCATTTAAAATACCTTAAGAATGGAATATGCTTATAAATCATACGAAATAGACTTCGAGAAATTACAGAGACTTGAAAAAAGATACAGCTCTTTAATGAAGAAGTCTTTTAACGCCGGTTTAAAAAACAGAGCTTATAGCGATGAGCTTAACAGTAAGGCTTTAGAACTCAGAAAAGAGATACATATCTTAAGGTCTGAATTACTTACAGACGCTTAAATTATCAATGTTATTTACTCCTATAATTATAATGCTGTAATTTGATCAGATCCAGCATTTTTTTTATGTCTTTTTCTCTCAAATGATCTAAAGGGAATGTATCTAATCTATTGATGCGTTCTATATGCAGCACCTCTTCTTTTATATAATAAGCAGATAAAAACTTGACGTCCACTTCAAGTTTCTTCCCTTTGATGGTCAATTTAAATTGATCACCTCTCCTCCAATCAAACGCATTTTTTCTGGTGGATTGAAAAATACGGTAAGATATTGTTGACAAATACAGCAACCATATAATATGGCCTAGCCATTCCTTATCCACAGACACCAGATACATTATTACGAGAACCCCTATAATACTCGCTATAGTTACAACAGGATACGACCACTTTGGATAATCCTTGAACAAATCATTAAAAAAATAAAGCTTCTTTTTAGGTTTCATCATAACAATCCGCGGGCTTTAATCTCTAAGTATTTATTGATCGTATTTACTGTTAACTGTTGTGGCTCTGTCAATATGGTTTGAATTCCATATTTGTTCAATTCATTTACAATCAATTTTTTCTCGTAAATAAACTTCTCTGCAATGGTTTTTTGATAAATCTCCTGAGTAGATACCGCAGGTTGCTTGACCAGTTCTTTAAGCTCTGTATTCTCAAAAAAGATAACGACTAACAAATGGTTTTTTGCTATCGCCTGAAGGTATGGAAGCTGTCTATGTAACGCGTCCATGGTTTCAAAATTAGTATACAGTAATAAGAGACTGCGTTGTGTAATGGACCGCTTGATATCTATATACAATCTAGCAAAATCACTCTCTTTAAAATCAGTGTCTAAATTGTATAAAGTTTCTAATATCAAGTTCATTTGAGAGGCTCTTTTTTGAGCCATTACCTGGTTAGAAACTTTATCAGAAAAGCTAAACATCCCAGCCTTATCCCCTTTCTTCAAAGCGATATTTGAAATCACCAGTGTTGAATTGATCGCATAATCCACCAACTTCAATTCTTCAAAAGGCATTTTCATCACCCTTCCTTTATCGATGACCGAGTAAACGGGTTGGGATTTTTCATCTTGGAATTGATTGATCATCAACTGATTTCGTTTGGCACTCGCCTTCCAGTTAATGTTGCGCACATCATCACCAGTAACATAATCTTTAATTTGCTCAAACTCCATGGTCTGCCCTATTCTTCTTATTTTTTTAAGACCGTAGTCTCTTAACTTGTTCGTAAACGCCATCAACTCATACTTGCGCAATTGCAAAAAAGAGGGGTAATTAGGCACCATGGCATTTTGGTTAAAAGAAAACTTTCGCTGAGCAAACCCCAAAGTCGTACTCGCAAAAACTTGCAACCCACCAAAATGATACTCGCCTCGTTGTGTTGGTCTTACTGTATAAGGGAACGTTTTAGAATCCGACATCTGTAGGAGTTCTTTGATCTCAAAGCTCCTCTCCTGAAACTGAACTGGCAACTCATCAATAATTTTTATGTGAATGGCTGAGTTGTATTGATTCGTTATCAATATGTCTACTGGATTCTTATCTCCATTGGAGAATTTATCAGGTAAATTACGACTTGCTTTTATTGCATTTTTAGTCCTGTACAATAGCAAAACATCAAAAACAAGCAAGCCTATCATCACAAAGAACCCGATCTTGAAGTAATCGATCAAACGTTCAAAAAAGAACGCAAAGACAAATAGCACTACCAGGATTCCCAGTGCGATAAAAAATCGTTGTTGCAGATAAAGGCTATTAAAAAATTTCTTCACTATCTAGGAACCTCTATGTTTTCTAAAATCTGTGCCACGGCTCTGTCTGCAGTAAGCCCTTCCATTTCTCGCTCTGGAGTAAGAATAATTCGATGACGCATTACGGCAGTAGCTATGTATTTGATATCGTCTGGAGTAACAAAGTCGCGACCCATAATTGCCGCATAGGCCTTAGCACCATTCATAATCGCAATGGAAGCACGAGGTGAGGCACCGAGATAAAGGTTAGGATTGTTACGGGTGTTTAAGATGATCTTTGCAATATATTTAATCAAGTTGTCTTCTATCACAATCTCCTTAACCGTTCGTTGGTATGTAGCTATTTCTTGAGCATTCATCACCGCATTTACGGTAGACTCTGCATCGGTATTTTTACGGGCATGCTGCTCTGTAAGAATTTGAACTTCTTCCTCTAGATTGGGGTATCCCACATTTATTTTAAACAAGAAACGGTCTAGTTGTGCCTCTGGCAGCCGGTAAGTCCCTTCTTGTTCTATGGGGTTTTGCGTAGCAAAGACCAAAAACGGCGCCTTTAAATCGTACTCTTTCCCGTCTATGGTCACTTGTCGCTCTGCCATAGCTTCAAAAAGTGCTGCCTGCGTTTTTGCTGGCGCTCGGTTGATCTCATCGATCAGTATAATGTTGGAAAATATAGGTCCTGGCTTGAATTCGAACTCGTTATTTTTCATCGAGAATACTGAGGTTCCCAAGATATCTGACGGCATTAAATCTGGCGTAAATTGGATTCGTGAAAAATCTACATCCATGGTTTTAGCGAGCAGCTTTGCTGTTACTGTTTTGGCTACTCCAGGAACTCCTTCTATTAAGGAGTGTCCGTTTGCTAGTATGGAAACGATCAGTAAATTGATCATCTCTTCTTGTCCAACGATCACCTTGCGCAATTCGTTTTTGATTTTATAAACCGCAGCACTCAAGAGGTTCAAATCCAGTCTGTTTTTAAACTGTAAAGAGTTGGCTGGATCTTCTACTGTTGTTTGTTCCGCTTTCGCGAAAGCGGAATCATCTCCTGACTCATCACTTTTTTGAACAGATTGCTCTTGTGCAGGCTCTTGTGCCGGCTGCCCCTGTTGTTGATCTTGTGACTTATTCCAGTCGTTATTATTTTCTTCCATTTCTTAATCTTTAAAAAAAGAGTCTATCTTTTTATTGAGTTGTTTTAATTCGTAATCACTGTGTACTGGCTTGCTGCGTAAGTGATTGATGTATTCTATAACATCTTTAGTTTGCTCTTGTGAAACACCGGTTTTAACGGATAAACGCTGGATAAAAATAGCATTCATCTTCTCCGTATTCACAAAGTATTTTGATCTTAATTTTTGTAGAAAAAAGTTGATTTTCTTATGAATGATTCCGGACACATCACCACTTTGAAAATACAAATTCCCTATAGTCTTTGTAAACTCTACCGTACTGTTCACCAACGGTTTCACCACTGGAATAGCGCGCTGCTCTCGTTTTGCCTTAAATATAAAGTACAACAATACCGCACCCAAACTGATGTACCAAGACCATTTCAAAGCAGCGTTAGTAAGAATAAACCTCATTGGAGAAGATACGACTCGCCTACCTGATTTTCCATAATCATCAAAGTAAACAGGACCATCATTGAGATAAGAAAAGACCTCACTTACGTATTGTTCTTTACCTTGCTGAAGCATATAATAATTAGTAAAAGCAATAGGATTGAGGTGGTAATAAATAGCTCCATCTCCTACTTTTAATTCTATAAAATTAGCTTGAGGAACTTGCCTAGACTTCGACTTTTCAATCGCATTTTCTATAATCGTTTGATTAGATTCCTGTTCAGAACCAAATTCTTCTCCAAATATATTTTTTAGATATCCTTTTACAGGCTCAAATGGCAAAACCTCCCCGAGCACAGTGGTTATAGTAGTGTCGTAACTCACAAAGTGACGGTAGCTACTTCCTTTTTGATAAATATAACTTCGGTTTTCAAACAACGGATTATTTAAACGTACTCGAACTGTATCTTCCTCGTAGTAGCTATAATATGGGTTGGATTCTAATTTTAAAGAATCTCCAAAAGCCCCTGTAACACTTTGAGTGGAAATAAAAACTTTGTTACCCCGTTCAGCAAATTCTAAGAGATCATCCATCTCTGTTCTATCAAATATTAGGTAATTATTAATAAAGATATAATTAGCATTTGTATCTTCTTTATGATTTTTTAGGAAACTAACCGGATCAACTTTTACACTTTCCACTTCTTCATTAAAGAGCTCATCCAGTTGATCATACAGCACGTAGGCACCATAAGGAATCTTATCTACGCTGGTATAACTTTCTTCCCAGCTCAATGGTTGTGGGGCAAGGGTTTCTAGAAGGAGTAATACGCCTACCACTCCAAATATGATATAGAGGTATAATTTAGATTTCCTATCCATCAGGCAGCTCTATTTTTAAGTGTTTGAAATTCTGCTACTGCCTCTCGATAAGTTTCTTCCCCTATAGGAAACTCTCCATACCAGACGTGATCGTATAAATAGGATACTTTTTTAAAGTGCTCTTTAGTGTCCAAGTTTTTCAATTCTCTGTAATAATCGGTATTGGTTTTTTGAAAGTCCCATTCAATTAAATTTTGAGCACTCAAGCTTTTTAACATCGCTAAATATTGATAGCGTACCGCATTTCTAAAATTACCTTCTCGCTCGTTGCTTTGAATAAGATCCGTAAAGTCTATTTCTTCTATATGAATTTCTTCCATCACTACACTACTGGTATTGGTAGTTGTTCTCCCAAAAAGCTTAGAAGCGTTTTCGTTACCTAGCAGCTTCACTATCATAAAAACAACAACTGCACCGATAAGAAAATAGAAGACATAAGTGAGTATTTTAATGGTGAATGGCGATAGGGTAAAGCCAAATATATTTTGAATTCCCTCGATTATCCAACTTATAAACCTACTGAAGAGGTTCTGGCTGCTGGTTTGGGTACGTTCATAATTGAACGCTTCTCCTGAGTATGCTCCTTTTAAGTCCTCATCTATTTTACGTACGCTAAGGTCTCTAGTATCGTAGTTTCTTCCTAGGGTATCAACTATTTGAACAGGCTGCTGCTCTATTTTTTTAATTAAATCCTCAACCACTTGAGCCTTTCCTATATTTGAAAAAGCGAGTGCACTAAACAGGATGAATAAGTAAGCTCTATTCCTCATTCTCAATTCCTAATTTAGAAATACGACTTTTTAAAAACACGTTGTATTTAGTCTCGTGCAGATTAAAATAAAGGTAGCCCATGACAAACATCATTAAAAAGAAAGTCAGTATTCCTGTAATGCTATTGATGGCATAAAAGAAAAATTCTATCGCTTTAATAAAGATATTGTCTTCTAATTCTAGATTATCTTCTGCAGTATTATAACTGTAAAAACCTATAATGAGTGCTGGTAATAATTGAAATAAAGTAGAAGTAAGATAAATAAGCACTGTGCTGATAAAGGAAACTCCTAAAGCTTTCCAGTATTTAGAAAACAGCATTTCCCATCCTTTTCCTATGGCCGCAACAGCATCTATATGCTCATCATAAGCATAAGAAAACATGCTCATACCTATCCAAGTAAAATAGGAAATCATAATTATGGGAAATATGATCAACACCCCTACTATAGGTATGATAATAGCGATAACAGAAACTATAGAAACTGGTATAATCGCAATTCCACCTATCAATAAGATGAGAAACATACCCCCAAATTTCCTTTTAGCAAAATGAAACACTTCTTTATAGTTGGGGTTACTCCTGCCATCTCTTTCATACAATCGCAAATAAACACCTGCTAAACTTGCGTTTAAGAGGATCACAATCACATTAATAACAAAACCTATAGCACTAGCCGCAATACTAGTTTCTAGTGATCCAGACATCGCCTGATCAAGGTAAGAACCATTTGATAATGCTATTAAAGCATCCAAACCTGTATCTGCAAGATAATTAGTCAAAAAAAGAATGATGATAAAAATAAAATTATAAGTAATGAATACCTTAAAAATATTTTTATGGTCGCCTTTTAAAAAATCAAAATAGGCGGTTATTACTCCACCAAAATCCCTACGCAGCCTCGGCTCTATGTATTTGTTCATATTTGTTTTTAACTATTCTAGGATAAACCCCATAATACCATATAATTAACGCTGCACTTCCTATTACAATAACCCAGTTGATGATAGCAGGCATAAAAGCATATCTAGTAATAAATCCTTCTATCAAGCCTGCTAGGATAAATAAAGGAATAGTGCTCACCATCACTTTTAAACCAGCTTTTGCACTTTTTATTAATGAATATTTACGTTCATAAGTCCCCGGAAACAGTATTCCATTTCCTAAGATAATGCCCGCAGCTCCACAAACAACTATGATAGAAAGTTCTATAGTACCATGCAACATAATAACGCGCCAGGCCTCTAAACTTACTCCTTCTTTATAAAACATGGTGAAAAATGCACCTACCATAATACCATTACTGAAAATCACATATAAAGACCCTATCGAAGTAAGGAAGCCTAGCGCAAAGCACATCATTCCTACTCTTATGTTATTGATCGTAATTCCTAAAAACATACCCCCTTGACCACTGTCCTGATAAACAGCTGTCGGGTTCCCTGCTTCTATATTTTCTAAGGTCATGTTTACGTAGCCGTCTCCTAGGATTAACCTTACAAAACTATCATCAAAGAGCGTACTTATTGTCCCTATGCCTACTGCGACAGTAAAAGCTAGAATAGCTAAAAGAAATTCTTTTTGATAACTAGAAAAAAACAATGGAAAATCTGTCTTAAAGAACTTTACAATGCTATTTTTGCTCTCCTTCTTATTGATATAGATCTTTTGATGCGCCTGACTCGCTAGCGAATTTAAATACTTTAAGGTATTTGAATTTTCATAATAAGTCTGTGCATACGCCAGATCATTAGTAAGATGTATATACAAGTCAGATAAATGATCTGGATTGATCTTTATATTAGCATCTAATGCTCTTTCAAAAGCAATCCATTTTTCTTTATTTTGCTTGACGAAAGCAGCTTCGCGCATGTGCTAATTTTTTGAATAAAGATATAAACTTACAACCGTATGTCAAATACTGCAATTAACACGGCACAAAATGTAACTATTGAGTATGAATTTGCTGGTATAGGAAAACGCATTTTAGCTTTTTTACTCGATGCTGTCGTGCTCATTATTTACATCATCACTGTGTCACTAACGGTTTACAAAGCAGTGGGCTTGTTTGATGAAAATAACGTATTAGGAATACGCGAGTTATCCCTTCTTCCTATTTTTTGTTATTCGTTATTCATGCATCTTGTATTTAATGGTCGCACGGTCGGGAAATTTATCATGGGAATTAAAGTAGTTAAAGAAGATGGATCTCCTGCTAGACTGTCTGATTTTCTTATAAGATGGATCTTAAGACTTATAGATATTGTTTTATTCTTTGGAACCGTAGGAGTGGTAGCCATTTTGTTTTCAGAAAGAAAACAACGATTGGGAGATATAGCAGCAAAAACAATTGTTATCAATACTAGAAAAAGCACTAAAATTTCTCATACTATTCTAGAAGACCTAGGTCATGATTACCAGCCACAATTTCAAAATGCTTATATTCTTACTGATGCTGACGTAAATGAGATCAAAGACATCTACCGTCTCGCTGAAGAAAGTCGTGATTATATGACTTTAAAAGAACTTCGCGTGAAGGTAGAATCACTTCTAAACACACAATCAGATTTAAGAGACGGTATATTTATACGCACGATTCTTAAGGACTACACTTACTTAACTCAAGGACGATGAATTTTATAGAAGTTATTGACCTTATAGGAACGATAGCTTTTGCTATTTCTGGTGCTTTAGCAGCTTTTTCAAAAAAATTAGACCCTTTTGGTATTGTGATTATTGCCTTTGTAACTGCTGCTGGCGGTGGTACCTTAAGAGATATCCTTATAGGTATTCAGCCTATTTCATGGATGCGCAATATGACTTTTATTTACACTATTTTAGCCTGTGTTGTCATCTCTTTCTTTTTTAGAAAATACTTATTAAAGCTGCGTACCACGCTGTTTTTATTTGATACGATAGGAATAGGACTTTACACCGTTGTAGGCTTAGAAATGGGACTTAAAGCAGGACTACACCCATTAATTTGTATTGTACTAGGTTGTACCACAGCTTGTTTTGGTGGTGTGATAAGAGATATTTTAGTAAATGAAATTCCGGTGATTTTCCGTAAAAACATATATGCAACCGCATGTATTTTGGGCGGCGGTGTGTACTTTATACTTCTAAAATTTAAATTACCCCTAGAGATTGTTTTCCCTGCCTCAGCAATTACCGTAATCGCTATAAGAATAGCCTCTGTAGTTTTTAAAATCAACCTACCATCACCTTACTCTAAAGAAGAAACCCCCGAAGAGTAACTTGATAATTATGCTTTCGCGAAAGCGGAACAACTAAAATACCTAATCTTTCCCCGCCTTGAATAGATAATCCTTTTCTGCTTTAGAGAGAGATTCATAACCACTAGAAGAAATTTTATCCAAAATGGAATCCACTTTTACTTGATCTGTAGATTTAGCAGCAGCAGACTTGGAAGCCTTGTTATTCCCTTTATAAACCGTCTTCATCTTTGCTTTGCGCTCTGATTTTGTGGAATTGGACGTAGACTTAAAAAGGCTGGTAAAATAGTCTCCTATTTTTGCAAAACCCTCTAGAATATCTATCCCCTCTTTCATACGTAAGGCGGTATAATAACCTACTCCTGCTCCTGCAAGATGTGCTAGACTGCCGCCTGTATTTAATTGTAAGATTACCATAGCTAAATTAGACGCTAAGAAAAAATAAGCAAAATATTTCAACTTGATATTCACAAATATGAGTCGGTATTCGGACTCTGGAAAGTAAAAACAAGCAAAAAATATTAAAGCAAAAACTCCTGCACTGGCACCTATCATGCTGCCTCCTTTAAAGAACCCAGGCATTAAACCAGTAGCCAATATAAAAGAGATGGATCCTGCTAAAACTCCCAAAAAGAATAGGGACAGCAACTGCCTCCCTTTAAATATATTCAAGACATACCTTCCCGCAATGTAAATCCCAAACGCATTCCCTATAAAATGCCATAAATCTTCATGAAGAAAGCCGTAAGTAATCCAGCTCCAAGGTTGTAATAAGGCAGGTAAAAAACCATTGGGTAATACCAATTGCATATAGGCTGGCTCATAGACACTACTTAAAATCCAACCGAATAGCGTGATGAAAAATAAAATCGTAATGAGCTGACCACTCGTGTCAAACGTGGCGTATTTTGCCTTGAATTTATCCCAAATATTCATACTTAATTGATTCTGTATTTGTCCATATCATTTTTCTTCCAGTACCACACCATTATAAAACCAAATATGGCTCCACCTATATGTGCCAGGTGTGCCACAGAAGGATTACTGCCTATGATGTGAAAGGTAGCCAGTAATTCTTTGATCATATAGAACCCTATCAAATATTTAACTTTTATAGGAATCGGAATGGGGAACAAAACTAACTTCTCGTTGGGATACAACCATAAAAAAGCTGCCATGATTCCATATACCGCACCACTTGCTCCTACTGATGGAATTCTATAACTGGTAGCCATAAAATAAGCATTATTGAAGGTGAAACTATAAAAGTCTACCACAGCAACGGTTAGAAAAGCACCTATTCCACACATGAAGTAGAAGAACAAAAATCGTTGAGACCCCATCCATCTTTCTATTGCTGGCCCTAAAAAAAGTAGTGCAATCATATTACCTAGCAAATGAGAAATATCAAAACTATGCACAAACATATGCGTAATAGGTTGCCAGATTTTGAAATTAGGATTCTTAAAGAACCACAATGCAAAGGTTTCAAATAACTCTGGTGCCAAAAAGGTAATACCTAGATAAACCATCACATTTATGATGAGAAGGTTCTTAACCATAGGTGATAAGCTGATATTGAACATCTAATTAAATTTTGAATGAAGACTATCTCCCGATAGGTTGATAAATATTTTTTTTCCTGAAGCGGTGACTTCTGGCTCTTTGCAGGCAAACAATTCGTCTACTAAGTTTTCCATCGCTTGACTATTCAACGCCTCACCAGTTTTAATAGACATAGTGACAGCCATAGTCTGGGCAAGTCTGTCTGCTGGGGAATAGGTGTTTTCTGGCAAGTCCTGTTGCTCTTTTGCAATAACAGCCTCTAAAACAAAAGGAACATCCTTTTCTTTTAATTCTAATGGAAGCCCTTCGATCTCTACCACATTGTGCTCTAATGTTTTAAATAAAAAGCCTGTATGTTCCAGTTCTTCTTGCAAATTGATAAGAACAGCCACTTCATCTACCGGTAAATTGAGCTTTATAGGAAAAAGCAATTGCTGGCTTACTCCGTTTTGAACGGTAAGCTGTCTCAATAACTTTTCATACAGAATACGCTCGTGTGCGCGTTGTTGATTCACCACCAGCAACCCACTTTTTAATGTACTGATTACAAACTTGCGCTGTAACTGAAAAATATTGCGCTGCTCTACTTCTGCTTGTTGAAACATAGAAGAAGTAGAACCCTCCATATGCGTCTCATCAGTAAGCTGTGTGGTTTCTTCTATTCCTGCATACAAAGCTTCCCATGGTTGCGTTGATGGTTTTTGAAAAGAAGGTGTTGGATAGGATTTATTGGTATTGCTTTCTTGTTGGAAGGGATTAAAATCATGATTTACTTCTATCTTAGGAACTTGCGAGTGTGCATTTTTTGCCACATCATAAGGCACTTCATATTGCTTTTCTTGCTGAAAATCAATAGCATTTACAGAAAACTGCCCTAGAGCATGCTTGACACTTGCTCTAAGAATGGCGTATAAACTGTGCTCATCATCAAACTTCACCTCTGTTTTTGTTGGGTGAATATTAATATCTACGCTATCTCTAGGAACCGTGAGGTATAGAAAATACGACGGATTTGATTTGTCTTTTAAAAGACCTTCAAAAGCACTGGCAACCGCGTGATTCAAATAATTGTGCTTTATAAATCTATTATTCACAAAGAAGTATTGAAGACCGCGAGTTTTTCTAGCAAATTCGGGCTTCCCTATAAAACCTTTAACCGTCATCAACTCAGTTTCTTCTTCTACAGGAACTAGTTTTTCATTAGTCTTAGATCCCATAATCCCGACAATACGTTGTCTGTAAGTACTTTTTACCAAGTTAAACAAAGAAGTGTCGTTGTGAGAAAAACTCATCGCTACCTCTGGATGTACCATAGCTACTCGGTGAAACTCATCAGTAATATTGCGCAATTCTACTTGGTCTGATTTGAGAAACTTTCTTCTGGCGGGTACATTATAAAATAAATTACGCACACTGATCATAGTACCTTGAGAGGTGACTACAGGTTCTTGTCGGGTGACTTTACTTCCTTCTATTTCTAATAGGGTGCCTAAATCGTCTTCTTGTCGTTTGGACTTTACAGAAACTTGTGAAATGGCAGCCACTGAAGCAAGTGCTTCTCCCCTAAACCCTTTGGTGTACAGGTTAAAAAGATCATCTGCAGTGGATATTTTTGAGGTAGCATGACGTTCAAAAGCCATACGAGCATCTGTCATGCTCATTCCGTTTCCATTATCAATCACCTGGATTAAGGTTTTACCAGCATCTTTGATAATGAGCTGTACATTAGTAGCGCCAGCATCGATGGCGTTTTCTAGCAATTCTTTAACCACACTTGCTGGTCGTTGCACCACTTCTCCAGCCGCTATTTGATTAGCAACATGATCTGGCAATAATTTTATAATGTCTGACATGAAGCCAATTAAAATCTAAAGATGGATAAATCAAAATCGATGATCCAGAGAAATAGGAGAACTAGAATAGTTATAATAATCAAAAGTCTTCTTTTCACCACTACATCTGCTCCTTGTTTAAGATCTTGAATCGCATTGCCGAATTTACCTTTTAACCCTACACTTTCCACCGTATAGCGCTGATCATCAAACTTATGTTTGATTTCAAAAGGCTTTGCGCCAGTACTACTTTTATAGTAACGTGGCTCATAATCGTATTTTTTATTCTTTCTGCGACCTATAAATCCCATAACCTCTGGTGTTTTACAAATTTAACGAATACTCGTTAGAACTAGTGCAAAGATTGTTCCTAATAAAAAGTGAAATGTAAAATCAAAAAGAGATCAAAACTCGCTCTGAGAAAATGCCAGCAGATCCCATTGACCTAGCAGACGTTTCTCCAAGGGGAAAAACTCGTCAAAAAACTCTCAGAAACTGTAAAGGATTCCATATTAAGTGCGGAAAATAATTTCCAAAGTTACCATTATAAAATACTGCCTACTCAAATTTGCGAGCGCAGCGAGCAAATTAACCTGCCTACTGAAAACTGAAAACTGAGACTGTAAATTGTAAACTGAGACAGAGACTGATTCCAGCAGGCCCCTTTGTCCTGCGGACATGATGCATTCCTCTCGTTGCACTCGTCGGATGCCGGAAGGGGAAAAACCTCGTCAAAAAAATATCGGGAACTGCAAAGGATTCCGCATCAAGTGCGAAAAATAATTTCCAAAGTTACCATTGTAAAATACTGCCTACTCAAATTTGCGAGCGCAGCGAGCAAATCAACCTACCTACTGCCTACCGGAGCTGTAAACTATACCGTGTACATCTTATCTCTCAATTCCTTGATCTTCTTATCGTCCATATATTCTTCAAAAGTAGTATAGCGATCTATCGCACCATTAGGAGTCAATTCGATGACACGATTACCTACTGTTTGAGCAAACTCATGATCATGAGTAGTTAAAAGTACGGTTCCTTTAAAGTTTTTAAGACTGTTGTTTAAGGCTTGGATGGATTCCAGGTCTAAGTGGTTGGTAGGTTCATCGACAATAAGAACGTTTGCTCTTTTCATCATCATGCGGGATAGCATGCAACGCACCTTTTCTCCTCCAGAAAGTACACGAGCACTTTTTAAAGCTTCTTCTCCAGAGAAAATCATTTTACCTAAGAAACCTCTAATATGAACTTCTTCTCTTTCCTCTTCTGTTTGCGCGTACTGTCTTAACCAGTCTACTAAGTCCAAGTCTACATCAAAAAACGCTGAATTATCAACAGGTAAATAACTTTGAACTGTAGTCACACCCCAATTAAAAGCTCCAGAATCTGCAGTTGCACGATCGTTTATAATATCGTAAAATAAAGAAGTCGCGCGGCTATCTCTAGAAAAAACAACGACTTTATCACCTTTAGCAAGGTTGATGTCTATATCTTTAAAAAGCACTTCTCCATCTACAGAACCTGTAAGTTTCTCTATATTGAGAATTTGGTCTCCAGCCTCGCGATCTCTGTCAAAAATAATAGCAGGATAACGTCTAGAGGAAGGTTTGATTTCAGAAATGTCTAATTTATCTATCATCTTCTTACGAGAAGTAGCTTGTTTAGACTTTGCCATGTTAGCACTAAATCGAGCAATAAACTCTTGTAATTCTTTTTTCTTGTCTTCGGCTTTTTTATTTGCTTGCTGGCGCTGTCTTGCGGCTAGTTGAGAGGACTCGTACCAGAAGGCGTAGTTACCACTATATTGATTGATTTTACCGAAATCAATATCGGCTATATTGGTACATACGGCATCCAAGAAATGTCTATCGTGAGATACTACGATTACCGTGTTTTCATAATTTGCTAGAAAGTGCTCTAACCATGCGATCGTTTCATAATCTAAATCGTTAGTAGGCTCATCCATCACCAGCAGGTCTGGGGAGCCAAAAAGTGCTTGTGTCAACAATACACGCACCTTTAATTTATTATCCA
Organism: Nonlabens sp. MB-3u-79; assembly: GCF_002831625.1. Classification (NCBI taxonomy): domain Bacteria; kingdom Pseudomonadati; phylum Bacteroidota; class Flavobacteriia; order Flavobacteriales; family Flavobacteriaceae; genus Nonlabens; species Nonlabens sp. MB-3u-79. Next base: position 33,349 of record NZ_CP025116.1, read on the forward strand.
TATCACTCATCAAGGTAGAATGATATCCCTCTCCTATTCCTAAGTTAGAAAGAAGCGATGCCGCAGCGCTATCAGCATTCCAACCGTCCATTTCTTCAAAAGCGACTTGAAGCTCTCCTATTTTATCTGCATTCTCGTCGTTATAGTCTGCATAGAGTGCGTCAATCTGTGCCTTTAATTCATAAAGAGGCTTGTTCCCTTTAAGCACTGTTTCCAGAACAGTATCCTGATCATGGGCATTGTGATCTTGCTCAAGAACAGACATTCTCTTGCCCGCCTGCAGATTTACATGACCACTAGTAGCATCCATTTTACCAGTAATAATTTTAAGGAAAGTAGATTTACCTGCCCCATTTGCACCAATAATTCCGTAGCAATTACTACCACCGAATTTTGCATTTACCTCGTCAAATAATACGCGCTTACCGAATTGTACCGATAAATTAGAAACCGTTAACATAGATTGATTTTTGAATTTGCAAAAATACTCATTCTATGGAGTTTAAAAAAAACTCTTTGCTATCATTTTAACAAGGCATTAACTGATCTTTTGGATCAATAAGTCTTTTTTTGTAATAACCTCCATCTATTTAGTGTCTTTATGTTTAAAAAACTATCGCTTTCGCGAAAGCCTAACCGTATCATTTCCTTTACCATTTATACAATGGCATGCCTGCTATTACTTTCTAGCTGTGAAAATGAGCAACAAGGCGACACGACTTCTATAGTGCTTACTGGAAAGATTATTAATCCACGAACAGATTATGTAATCTTAAGAAATTATTCCGGTATACAAGACACTTTAAAGTTAAATGCAAAAGGTGTATTTAGCAAAAAGTATGAAAATATAACGCCCGGACTATTCACGTTTGTGCATACTAATGAATACCAGTCCTTCTATCTAGGTTATGGAGATACTTTGAGATGGCGATTGAACACAAAGGCTTTTGATGAATCACTAGCTTTTACTGGAGCAGCGGCAAAGGAAAACAATTATCTCATTGACTTGTTTTTAGAAATCGAAAAAAACAATAGAAGCTTATTAAGTGAATACCAAAGAGAGCCTAGTAACTTTAAAAAAATGATCGATGGCCTTACAGAGGCAAGGATCAAAAAATTAAAACAAGCCGCAAGAAAAAATAACTTCCAAGATCCTTTTGTTGAAAACACTATTAAAATTATAAAATTCAATGGCTGGTCGAGACTAGAGCGTTATGCCTATACCCATTATGGTAAAAACGAAATCCTAAAGAGTGATGTGTTGCCCTCTAATTTTTATTCTTATCGACACCATCTAGAAATATGTGACAGAGAATTGCTTAACAATTATGCCTACCGACCTTATGTCATTTCTCTAGTCTCTAATATTGCTCTATACAACTGCGCTCGTAAACACGGTTCTGGAAAAGCTGTGGATAGAATGGGGTACGATTATCGCAAAGAAAAACTTCATGTCATCGATAGCCTATTTACAGATCAGGAACTAAAAGGACTGTTTGCAGGAATAGAAACTAGAAACTTTATAAGAAGCAGAAAAAATGCTGCCGAAATCAGCGATTTAGTTTCTGAATTTCTAGAAATGTCTCAAGATAAAGTTCTTAACGACAACATTACTAAAATGGCTGCGACCTATATGAATTTAGATCCTGGCAATAAACTTCCTAATTTTGAATTGTATCAATACAACAACAATAAGATCACTAATTTATCTTCACAGGTAAAAGGTATAGGGGTTCTTTTCTATTGGTCTAATGAAAACGAATCTTACGCCCTACGCATTCATAAAAAAGTAAACGAGTTAAGAGAAAAGTATCCTGAAATCAATTTTATAGGTATCAATCTTGATAATCCTACCAGCAATGTATGGCATGAGGCAAGTGAAAAATTTGGTTTTAATGAATCCTCAGAATTCCAGCTAGTAGATAATCAGTCTATCAGTAAGCAACTTGCTCTTAGAAATGATAATCGAAGTATGGTAGTTGGTGGTCCAGAGCTTACTATTTTAGATCCTAACATCAACCTATTTCATTATCAGATAGAAACCACCTTATTGGGACACCTAAGCAGGTAATCACTCCTTTTAAAAATAAAAGCGGCCTAAATAGTAATTTAGACCGCTTTTTTATTTTAAAAAGTCAATTGTTTATGAATTCCCTTTTTTATAGTCAGCAAGGAATTTTGCAAGACCTATATCTGTTAATGGGTGTTTTAACAATCCTTCTATAGAAGAAAGTGGTCCAGTCATGACATCTGCCCCTAATTTTGCACAATCAATGATATGCATGGTGTGTCGTACTGATGCAGCAAGAATTTGTGTCTCAAAACCGTAGTTGTCATAAATCATTCTGATCTCGGCAATAAGGTTTAAACCATCGGTACTGATATCATCAAGTCTGCCTATAAACGGTGAAACATAAGTAGCACCTGCTTTTGCAGCAAGTAATGCTTGCCCTGCACTGAAAACAAGTGTAACATTTGTTTTAATTCCTTTATCTGTAAAATACTTACAAGCCTTCACACCTTCTTTGGTCATAGGAAGTTTTACCACTATCTGATCGTTTAGGGCAGCAAGAGCTTCACCTTCCTTTACCATCCCTTCAAAATCTATAGAAATAACTTCTGCACTGACATCTCCATCTACCAGCTCACAGATTTTTTTATAATGGTTGATAATATTTTCTTCACCCGTTATTCCTTCTTTAGCCATAAGAGAAGGGTTAGTGGTTACTCCATCGAGAATACCCATATCTTGGCCATCTGCGATTTGTTCTAGGTTTGCGGTATCAATAAAAAATTTCATCGTTGTGTGTTAAGATGTTAATTAAAACTGTTCTACAAAAATGAAGATTACCTTTCTTAAATAAGTATTTTTATAGAATTAAATATGATTATTTTTTAACAAGCCATTTTTATTATGACCAGATTTACAAAATACTCATTTGCAGCGATATCTATCTTATTTCTAAGCGGTAGCTGTAGTCTATTCGAGCCTATAAATGCTAAGAAAAAGGTAAAGGTTACCGATTCTACGCCTCCAGGAACTTTAATGTTAACAGAAAATCTGTATATAGACCGCGTACCGGTTACTAATTTCATGTATCAAGAGTTCTTAGATCACTTAGAAAATTACTGGTCTTTAACAAAACATGAAAAGATGAAGGATTTACCGCGTTATGGCCTTGATAAAAACCTCATTTTTAAACCTCAAACAGGTAGTCGCAGGTTATTTAGAGAAGCCAGTCTTCAAAATCCGCAAGAAATGCTTACCAATAAATTAAGCATGGAAAATTATTACAACAGTCCGTTTTTTCAGTCACACCCTGTTGTAAATGTAGCTAAAAAGCAAGCTGAATTATTCTGCTTATGGCGCAGCGATATTGTCAATGCCGTATATGCGATAAAAAGCAACAGCGCAACGCAACGTGAACGTTACCCTAATAAAGTGCTATACAGGTTGCCCACCGAGCGTGAAATGATCAAGGCACAAAACAAATTGGAGCGCGAGTTGAAACTGTTGAAATATCAAGGTCAGATTTATGCCTACACGGGAGATTCAGCCCTGTTTAGTAAGATGCAAGACAACACGGACCAAATGACCATAATGGAAATCAAAGAAATAGGAAAGAACAAGACCTACAACTCCCTGCTGGATCGCAATCTTTCTTATTACAATCAACAGGAATTGAAAACCGGTTTTAGATGTATTTGTGAGGTCGTGAATAATTAAAAAGTTGTTTTTGATAATTCCGCTTTCGCGAAAGCGGAACTAACAACCTACAACAAGACCATCCCAATACCTTATTCTATGTTTTTATCATTACTAAGAAATCTTTGAGAATTACTTTAATGCTACTTAGCTCTTCTCTAAACTTCATTCCACTAACAGAAAAGTTGCTTTTAACTCTTAGAATTCTTCAAATACTTTAAAAAAACGCAGCTCTTAGGAGTCCTGCTTTTTCACACTTAGTATTACAATTGGTAGCGATTATCTATTATTTTTGAGCCTTTAATTATCCCCCATGAGTATATTTTATTTATTAATAGGCTTGGTACTTCTCGTAATAGGTGGTGAATTTTTAGTTCGCTCCTCAGTAGGCCTGTCCTTAAAACTTCATCTTTCAAGAATGATCATTGGCCTTACCGTGGTTTCTTTTGCTACCAGTGCTCCAGAGCTTATTGTAAGTGTACAGTCAGCATTAGACGGATTATCAGGACTTGCTTTAGGAAACGTTATAGGTTCTAACATTGCAAATATTGCACTAGTCTTAGGTACTACTGCTTTAATTGCGCCACTAGCAATTGATAAAGACTTTTTTAAATTCAACTGGCCGTGGATGATGGGTTTCAGTATTCTGTTATATATATTACTTCTTTCAGGATATAATTTAGTACGCTGGGAAGGAGCTGTATTATTAGGTGCTATAGTTGTTTTTCTTATTTTGTTGATTAGAAGAGCTCGCAAAAACCCAGAAGCCGCAGATGTAGAAGAAGAATTACAAGAAGCCAAATGGTGGAAAATTTTTCTATTCTTATTTTTAGGAGGTATTGCATTATGGCAAGGGAGTGAATTACTCGTTCAAGGCGCTGTGGATATAGCTGCTAAATTAGGTATTCCCGAAAGTATTATTGCTGTATCGATGGTCGCCATAGGAACTTCTGTACCAGAACTTGCTGCCTCTATTATAGCAGCATTGAAAAAAGAAAAGGCCATTTCTTTAGGTAACCTAATAGGCTCTAATATATTTAATATAGGTTCTGTATTAGGAATTACGGCCTTGATCCAACCCATACAAATTGAAGAAAAAGGAATGGGCTTGTTAACTAATGATATTTACTGGATGTTGGGTATTGCATTTGCGCTGTTACCCTTGGCTTTTTTACCTAAAGCCTACCGAATCTCTCGGTACAAAGGAGTCCTTTATTTAGTAACCTACTTACTTTTTATCTACTCGGCTTTCTCTACCCTATAAATCATAGGGTTTGTTTACAAAAATTATGATATTGTTGATATTTAACCTCGTTTTTTTTAGGGCTAGATTGTCATATTATAGTATTTTTGCAGCAATCTTTGAATAATAAACTCACAACAGATGTCTACATTAAGATTTCAAGCTTTAAAAGAAACACTCAACCGCAAAGAAATTGCTGTTAATGAACCAGCAAGACGAAGCGATATTTTTGGAAAAAACGTCTTTGGCAAAGGTGCGATGCGCCAGCATTTAAACAAAGATGCTTACATAAGCGTACAAGACGCCATCATCAACGGTAGTAAAATTGATCGCAATATTGCAGATCATGTTTCTACAGGAATGAAGGAATGGGCGATCCAAAACGGTGCTACTCATTACACGCACTGGTTCCAGCCTCTAACAGGTGCAACTGCTGAAAAGCACGATGCATTCTTTGAATTAGAAATGGACGGTACCGTAATAGAAAAATTTGGTGGTGGACAACTCGTTCAACAAGAACCAGATGCTTCTTCTTTTCCTAACGGAGGGATCAGAAACACATTTGAAGCTCGTGGTTATACCGCATGGGATCCTACATCTCCAGCTTTTATTATGGGAACTACACTTTGTATTCCTACTGTATTTGTAGCCTATACTGGTGAAGCATTAGACTATAAAACACCTCTTTTAAGATCTTTACAAGCAGTTGACAGCGCAGCAACAGATGTATGTAAGTATTTTGATAAAAATGTATCTAAAGTGGTTGCTACTTTAGGATGGGAACAAGAATATTTCCTAATCGATAGTGCCCTTGCAGACTCTAGACCAGATTTACAATTAGCTGGTCGCACCTTATTAGGTCACTCCTCTGCAAAAGGACAGCAACTAGATGACCACTACTTTGGTGCTATTCCTACACGTGTATTGAACTTTATGCGTGATATGGAAACCGAATGTATGCTTTTAGGTATACCTGTAAAGACACGTCACAATGAAGTAGCTCCTAATCAGTTTGAGTTGGCTCCAATTTTTGAAGAGGCAAACCTTGCTGTAGATCACAACTCTTTACTTATGGATGTGATGAAAAAAGTAGCTTCAAGACACTTTTTCAAAGTATTATTCCATGAGAAGCCATTTGCAGGAGTAAATGGTTCTGGAAAACACAACAACTGGTCACTAGCTACTAATACGGGAGTCAACTTACTTTCACCTGGTAGCACACCTATGAAAAACCTTCAGTTCCTAACCTTCTTTGTCAATACGATTAAAGCGGTTCACGATCATGAAGAATTAATCAGAGCCACTATTGCTAGTGCCTCAAATGACCACAGATTAGGAGCTAATGAAGCACCACCTGCCATTATTTCTGTATTTATCGGCTCTCAGTTAACCAGAGTCCTTGACGAGTTAGAAAAAGTAACTGATGGAAAACTTTCTCCAGAAGAAAAAACAGACCTTAAACTAAACGTAGTAGGTAAAATTCCAGAAGTAATTCTTGATAATACCGACCGTAACCGTACCTCTCCTTTTGCTTTTACAGGAAATAAATTTGAATTACGTGCCGTAGGTTCTACAGCAAACTGTGCTAACCCTATGACCGTTCTTAACGCGATTGTTGCACAACAATTAATCGAGTTTAAAGCCGAAGTAGATGCGCTTATAAAAGACAAAAAACTCAAGAAAGACGAGGCTATCTTTAATGTGCTAAGAGAGTACATCAAGAAATCTAAGAAAATCCGTTTTGAAGGAGATGGATATGGAGAAGCTTGGGAAAAAGAAGCTAAAAAACGTGGTTTAAGTAATAACAAAACAACACCTAACGCTCTTAAGGCTAAAATATCTAAGAAAAGTATCCAACTTTTTGAAGGCTTAAACATTATGAGCAAGGTCGAAACGGAGTTGCGTTATGAAATTGAAGTAGAAGAGTATGCATTACGCATACAGATTGAAGGACGTATTTTAGGAGATATCGCTCGCAACCATGTAATTCCAACAGCCATCAAATATCAAAATACATTGATAGAAAATGTGGTAGGATTGAAAGAGATCTTTGGAAAAGACTTCAAAAAAATGGCCAAAGAACAAATGACTCTTATTGAAGAAATTTCTGAGCATATCGAGAATATCAACAAAGGGATTACAGAAATGACCGAAGCTCGTAAAAAAGCCAACAACGCTAAAAATGCAGAAGCAACTGCCGCTTCTTATTGCGATGATGTGAAGCCGTACTTCGATGTGATACGTTACCACTGTGATAAACTAGAACTACTTGTAGATGATGAAATCTGGCCTTTAACTAAGTACAGAGAATTATTATTCACTAGATAATTCACCTTTATTTTATAATTTATAAAGCCCTAGAATTTATGTTCTAGGGCTTTATTTTGTTCAGTTAATTTCGCTTTCGCGAAAGCGAGATAAATGATAACACAAGAAATAAAAAAACACTACTCACTCAAATCCTACTTATTAAAAAGACATGTTATTTCGCCTGAAGAATCCTATAACAAACATTTAGAACCTAAATTATTGGAAAGAAAAATAGAGGAAGATATTTGTTATGGAACCTTAAATGGGAGCATGCAGTAGAAAACGGCCCGACTGTGAATTAAAACTGGAGACTTCTATATTATTAATTTTCTTAACAACCTCTTTATACTTTTTTCTTAATAATTAGCACTTCATACTTTGTACTTAAATCTTAATAGTAACTTTGCAGCATGAGCCAAGACATTTCTAAAAGATATGCGCAGCGCGGTGTGAGTGCTGGCAAAGAAGACGTACATAATGCGATCAAGAACGTAGATAAAGGATTATTCCCACAAGCCTTTTGTAAAATTGTCCCTGATTCATTGACTGGGTCAGAAGAGCATTGTTTGATCATGCATGCAGATGGTGCTGGGACGAAGTCCAGCCTGGCCTATATGTACTGGAAAGAAACTGGTGATGTCTCGGTATGGAAAGGAATCGCTCAAGACGCCTTGATTATGAATGTAGACGACCTGCTTTGTGTGGGAGCTACAGATAATATTTTACTTTCTAGCACCATAGGAAGAAATAAAAACTTGATAACAGGAGAAGTTATTTCGGCCATTATCAATGGAACAGAAGAGCTCATAGCCGATCTTAAAAAACACGGTGTAGAAATTATCTCTACCGGTGGTGAGACTGCAGACGTTGGGGATCTCGTAAGAACCATTATCGTAGATTCTACAGTTACCGCTCGTATGAAACGCTCTGACGTAGTAGATAATGCCAACATAAAAGCTGGAGACGTCATTGTAGGATTGTCCAGCTCTGGACAAGCTTCTTATGAAACGGAGTACAATGGCGGTATGGGGTCAAATGGTCTTACCAGCGCAAGGCATGACGTTTTTAATAAAAGCCTTAAAGAAAAATACCCAGCCAGTTATGACGCAGCCGTTCCTGAAGAACTGGTATACTCCGGTTCTAAAAACTTAACCGATTCCGTAGAAGGAAGCCCGCTGGATGCTGGTAAACTGGTCTTATCTCCTACTCGTACCTATGCGCCTATCATCAAAAAGATTCTAAGCGAGGTTAACCGAGAAGATCTACACGGAATGGTACATTGTTCTGGTGGTGCGCAAACTAAGATTTTGCATTTTGTAAAAGACTTACACATCATTAAGGATGATATGTTTGAACTACCGCCATTGTTTAAAATGATTCAAAAGGAATCAGGAACAGATTGGAAAGAAATGTATCAGGTATTCAACATGGGCCACCGTATGGAGCTCTATGTAAATGAATCTATCGCACAAGAAATTATAGCGATCTCCAAATCTTTTCACGTAGATGCAAAAATCATAGGTCGTGTGGAAGCTGCAAGCTCTAAGAAACTGACTATTGACAGTGAGTTTGGAGTTTTTGAGTATTAGATTTTATGGTTGACAGCTTTAAAGTTTAATCTTGATGTGGTGTTATTTATTCCCGTTGAACATTATTTTTTAAAACCTCCTCCACAACTTCTAACTTTGGCTTTGTATAGCGTTTGCAAAAAGGTGCGCCAAATCTGGTATGCTCACGTCTTTCTCCGGTTATTTAGAAATTCTTAAACAATTGTTTAAGAATTGTTTAAGAATGAAATAGTGAGAAATTTCGTATTATTCAAATTAATATGTTAATAGAATTTAATGATTTTTAGTCAACAGCATCACTTTATTTAACTTTACCCTGACTACATGAATAAAAGTATAAAATCAAAATTTTCTGTAATACACCTGCTTATAGCGCTAGCTATTTTCACCCAGTCTAGAGGACAAGTGGCACCTGGAGGAGTTTCGACAGACTTAGCATTGTGGCTAAGGGCAGATGCTGGTGTGAATTGTAATACAGATGATTGTGATGTAACTTCATGGGTTAATCAAGAAGGTACTACAAGTTGGGACGCCAGCGGTACTGGTGCTACTAAATGGAAAAACAACTCCACAGACTTAATAAATTTTAATCCATCATTGAGTTTTACGGATGATGTACAACCGCTTCAGGCGACTAATATTTCTAGAACCAATGGAACGAGCTCCACTATGTTCATAACAGGAGAAGTAAGTTCCATTGCCGATCAATGTTTTATAGAAATAGGAAGGACTACTAGTAGTAGAGCTTTCTTTATAGATCAACGGTATTCTGACAACACTAACTTTTCCACAAATATTACAATTGACAGTCCCCAAGTATGGTCTTTAACAGATATTGGTGGAACTGGTACCACTACCGTCTATGAAACAACCGCTCCCATCATGTCATACAGTAATAAGCTTTTCAATTCTAGTTGGACCTCTGGAGCTACTTATACCATAGGTGACGACATTACAGGAGATAATAGATTAACGGGATTACTCAGTGAGGTTATTTATTATGATACGAACCTCTCTGCTGCAAATAGAGCTCGAATAGATTCCTATCTAGCTATTAAGTACGGCATCTCGATTAATGATGGATCAGGAGCCGATTACGTTTCTACAAGCGGCTTTAATTACTGGGATCACATCAGCAACTCGGGGTATAATCATGATGTTTTTGGTATAGGCCGTGATGATAACACTGCTTTAAACCAGAAGATATCAAAATCAGAAAATGCTAATACCTTTTTAACTATAGCAATAGATAACGATTTCACAAGTCCTAACACCAGCACCACTAGAACATCAATATTTAATAATGACTTATCTTATCTGATGTTAGGAAACAATAACGGTAACTTAACTGTTTCTCCCACAGCCTTAACTAGCATACACCCAAATTTCTACCGAATTAATAGAATATGGAAAGCCCAAGATACAGGTGGCGTGCCATGTGTTAACTTTCAATTTGACACCAGCTCATTGTCTGCAACTGCTACCCAAAACTGGTATGTGGTGGTAGCAAGTGATGCAAATTTTACCTCTAATCTAGATTATAAAAAAATAGATATAGGCGCTAATGCCGTCGTTAATCTTGATTTAAGAGATAACGAAAGCAGCTTTATAACTCTGGCAAGAATAAATACTAATGACATTACTAACGCCTCATCTCCTAATGGAGTTGTGGGAATTCAAACAGCTAATCCTAAAAATTATTCTTATTTAGACGTAAGAGGTGGCGACAAAGGATTTGTAGTCTCCCGATTGAATCAAACAACCATAAACGGTTTATCCCCGGTGGCTGGAATGCTCTTATTTAATACGAGCACTTCTACTTTTCAATTATATAATGGTACCAACTGGCGCGATTTAAATGATCCTTCAACCATGCGCCTCCCAAGATTTTGCAATTAGATATGAAAGCGATAATTATTTTAATTACCACACTCATGAGCGCATTCTGCACAGCTCAAGTTCTTATAAATAGAACAACGGCTTCTAGTAGCTCTGTGGTTCTTGAATTTGGCAATGAGGCTAAGGGAATCGTATTAGAACCTATAGACCTTCTTAGCAGCCCGAGCACGGGTACCTTAATTTTTGATGACAACTCAGGTAGTTTTAGATACTTCAACGGTACATCATGGAGTCCTGTAATTACTGGGGGAACTAGCAACTCTGTTACCAGCTACCCAGCGAGCGGCCAAATTATTTTAAACGATAGTAATTCTGCAGCTGATGGTATCTTTATTATTGAAGATGATGCCAGAGCAATGGTTCTTCCCGTAGTTCCTAACGGAGCCTTAACAATAAAAGAACCTTCTATAGGTCACATGTATTACGATCCTGTAAGCCAAAGTATTAAAGTATTTAATGGTGTTTCTTGGACTAGTTTTTAAGTCTATCATGTTGATAAGGTGTACCTACCACACCTTTTTTTTAACCTACAAGAAAAATCTAATTCATCAAGTAGACTAATACTTTCAACGACCGCTAGCAAGTTTTGGTTTCCTATAAAGCTGTTGATGGGATATATCCAAAGCAAGGCTGTTTCAAAATTTATTCTCAGCTTCTCATCGATAAAGAATTCCAAAGCTTTTATTTTTCAAAAATATTCTTAGACTCTAAATAGCAGCAATCAATTAATGGAGCTAGTCAACTTCTTTACCAGCTTCAGTTTAGGCTCAATATAGCGTTTGCAAAAAGGCGCCTCTGGTCTGGTTTGATAATAATTCTGAATAGACTCCCGCGATGGCTCAAAGGATTCCAATTCCAAAACTTTAGTGATGTATGTTTGTTTTCGCTTTCGCGAAAGCGAGCTAATAATTACTTCTATTCTATTTTTTAATTCTTCATCAATATAATAGATCGCACTTCGATAATCATTACGACGACTGTGCTGCTTTGTTGCAGCATGTGTCTGTAGATGGATATCGATTAATTTTTCCAAATCTACTTGGTCTGTAAAATGAATGATGACTGCTTCACTCTTGTTCTCATACGGAGCCGTGCTTGAAATATAACCTTGCTCTACGCTTTCCACACCATCAATTGCTTGAAAAACAGCTTCGGTACACCAATGACAACCACCGCCAAGACCTAGTTGAGTATTCGTTTTCATATGTGATAATATAGTAAAAATTACGGGCAAATTCCGTATTTTCGCAGGACTTGAAATAGACCATGATAGATAAATTAAATATTGTAAAAAACCGTTTTGACGAGATAAATGACTTGATCATACAGCCAGATATTATTTCTGATCAAAAACGATATGTACAACTTACAAAAGAATATAAAGATCTTAAAAACCTCATGGACAAACGTGAGATTTATATAGAACTGACTGCAAATTTAGAAGAAGCACAAGAAATCATATCAGACGGTAGCGATGCCGATATGGTAGAAATGGCACAGATGCAGCTAGAAGAAGCTAAAGAAGCTATTCCTGCTCTAGAAGAAGAAATACGCATGATGCTGGTTCCTAAAGATCCAGAGGATTCTAAAAATGCCGTTATGGAAATACGTGCAGGTGCTGGTGGTGATGAAGCGAGTATTTTTGCTGGTGATCTTTTTAGAATGTACGAAAAGTATTGCTCTAGTAAAGGCTGGAGTACCAGTATCGTAGATACCAGTCATGGAACTAGTGGTGGTTATAAAGAAATCATCATGGAGGTAAATGGTGAGGACGTTTACGGTACCTTAAAGTTTGAAGCTGGAGTGCACCGGGTACAACGGGTCCCTCAGACAGAGACTCAAGGACGAGTGCATACAAGTGCTGCAACAGTTATGGTATTGCCAGAAGCGGAAGAATTTGACTTAGAACTCGACATGTCTGAAGTACGTATCGAGCGCACTACATCAACTGGTCCTGGAGGACAGTCGGTAAACACGACTTACTCTGCTATTAAATTACACCACGAGCCTACCGGAATGATCGTGAGCTGTCAAGATCAGAAGTCTTCTCATAAAAACTTAGAGAAAGCCCTCAAAGTATTGCGTTCTCGTTTATATGATATCGAACTCGCAAAGAAAATGGCAGCCGACTCTGAAAAACGCAAGAGCATGGTAAGCACTGGTGACCGTAGTGCCAAAATTAGAACCTACAACTACTCTCAAGGACGTGTAACAGATCACCGCATCAATTTAACTTTGTACGATCTAGATAACATCATCAATGGTGATATTCAAAAAATTATCGACGAGCTGCGATTGGTAGATAATACGGAGAAGTTGCAAATGAATGATGACGGAATATAACAGCGCATGCGATGCGCAGACAAGATAAACCGATGACCGTACAAAAACTAACCACTCAAATACTTCAAAAAAAATCCTTCCTTTGTGTAGGCTTAGATGTGGATTTAGAAAAGATGCCAGCTCATTTATTGCAAGAAGAAGATCCTATTTTCGCTTTCGCGAAAGCGATTATAGACGCCACGCATGACTTATGTGTAGCTTATAAACCCAACACGGCATTCTTTGAGGCTTATGGAGTAACAGGATGGATAGCTTTAGAAAAAACCATTAAATACCTCAACGAGAACTATCCAGATCACTTTACGATAGCCGATGCCAAACGCGGAGACATAGGAAATACTTCTACTCGATATGCCAAAGCCTTTTACGAAGATTTGAACTTTGACAGTGTCACGATTGCTCCTTATATGGGAAAGGATTCTGTAGAACCATTTCTTGCTTTTGAAAATAAATTTGCTATTCTTCTCGCACTCACATCCAACCAAGGAGCTTTTGATTTCCAGACCAAATTAATAGATGGAAAGCCCTTGTATCAAGAAGTGCTTAAAACCACTTCGCAATACAAAAACAGTGATCGATTGATGTATGTGGTAGGCGCTACAAAAGCGGAGTATCTTAAAGAAATACGTGAAATTGTCCCTAATGCTTTTTTATTAGTTCCTGGCGTAGGCGCACAAGGTGGCAGCCTGGAAGAGGTAGTAAAGTATGGTAAAAACGATCAAATAGGATTATTAGTCAATTCTTCTCGTGGAATTATCTACGCTTCAAAAGAAAAAGATTTTGCTGATGCTGCACGAGCAAAGGCAATGGAATTACAACAGCAAATGGAATCCCTTTTGTAAAACACATGAGGATGATTCTAGCAGTTCCCACTCAAATTTAGAACAATTCATTTCTTTAAATTAGATCGCTCGATCCTAATTTTCAAGGATGACCATACCATTCTAATAAAAATTAAGGAATTTCTTGCATCGCAGCCATTGTAATTATCTAAACAAAGGCTGAGCACAGGTTGTAAGTTTACTGCAAGGCGGAAAACTAAAATTTAAATCGCATCAAGTTAGATTCAAAGCGATACTACAATACAGTCGAATAAAAGATAGAAGGGATATTTTAATTTCTAAAAATCATGATCAATCGCTCTGAAGTTTGTTGATCGTAGTCCTCTAGTTGGTAATTTCCATAAACATCTACTAAGTCTAATCCTGAAGCGGCAAAATAGCTTTGAAAATCTTCTAAAGTTAACGCGCTTACTCGTTCTGTAAAGTGGTAATCGTGGTCGTTATCCCTAAATTTTATATCCTTATATATAAAACCATTTTCAAAACGTCTGGTATTGTGAAAGGTGATGCCTGCTTCGGTTTTGGAATTTTGTGCTACCAAGTTTTTAATCACCTGAGGTACATTCATAAAATCAATCACTCCGTAGCCACCTGGTTTTAGATTTTCTTTAATAGCCATAACCGTCCTCAAATTATCGGCGGCATCATCAAAGTAACCAAAACTAGTAAAAAGATTAAAAACAGCATCAAAAATCTGATCATAAGCAAGCGTCATGTTGTGCACATGAAACTCGATACGAGAAGTATCTATAGGAGCTAAGCTGCTACTTTCTTCATGAGTCGAATCATTCAACACAGCTTTTCTCAATTCCGCTTTCGCGAAAGCGATACTACTATCACTTAAATCAACTCCAGTGACCCGATATCCTAGTTGATTGAGATACATACTATGACGACCACGGCCACAGGCAAGGTCCATAATATGAGCATTCTCATCCAACTTTAATCGCTGGGTAAGGCGCTGCATAAACGCTCCAGCCTCGGTGTAATCTCGATCTCGGTAAAGGATGTGGTAATAAGGGGTATCGAACCAACTAGCGAACCATTGATCTGATGTGTTTACATTGCTCATAGACCGCAAAAATACCTTAATTTTGTGGATCAAATTCCACGATGATGTCCCAAAATTTTAAGATGATTGCCAAAACGATCTTTGGCCTAGAAGAAGTACTTGAACAAGAACTCAAACAACTAGGCGCCATGAATATAAAGCGTGGTGTGCGCATGGTTGAATTTACTGGGGACCAAGGATTTATGTACAAAGCAAATATGATGTTGCGTACCGCAATCAGGATTTTAAAACCTATTTATAGTTTTAGCGCACGTAATGAAGTAGATCTTTACGATGGGATATATCAATACGACTGGTCAAAGCATCTTACACACCATGACACACTTGCTGTTCATGGTACCATTTCCTCGCAATACTTTAACCACAGCCAGTATGTGGCATTGAAAACTAAAGATGCCATTGTAGATCAAATACGTCGCAATACCGGCCAAAGACCAGATGTGGATACCAAGCATCCTGATTTGAGAATATCAGTACATATTAACGATCAAACCGTAGACGTATCATTAGACACAAGTGGCGAGCCTTTATATAAACGCGGTTATAGAAGTATGACCAACGAGGCTCCTATTAATGAGGTACTTGCAGCTGGAATCATTTTATTGAGTAATTGGGACCAGCGTTCTTCATTTATCGACCCTATGTGTGGTAGTGGAACAATTGCTATTGAAGCAGCGATGATAGGGGCTAACATTGCTCCTAACATTAACCGTAACGAATTTGGTTTTGAAAAATGGCCAGATTATGACAACCAGTTGTTTGAAAATATTCAAGAAAGCTGCTTGAAAAAGATACGGGAATTTGACGGAAAAATTATCGCCAGAGATGCAGATGGTTACACCGTAGAAAAAGCGGTCGAGAATGTGAAAAATGCCAATCTTACCGACTTTATAACGGTAGAAAAAGGCGATTTCTTTAGAGACCACCAAAGCGCTAGTGCGTTCTTAATGTTTAACCCACCTTATGATGAGCGTATTTCTGTGGATGTGGAAGAATTTTACAAAGAAATAGGTGACACCTTAAAACAACGTTATGCTGGTTCTACAGCATGGATGATTACTGGAAATCTGGAAGCATTGAAATATGTAGGCTTGCGCCCTTCTCGTAAGATCCAATTGTACAACGGTAAAATTGAGGCGAAATTAGTGAAGTACGAAATGTATAAAGGGACCAAGAAGTTGCATAAGGTTCTTGCTCGTGAGGAGGAAGAATAGGTTTTAGGGATGAGGGATGTGGTAAACTATATTTACTAACCTTGCTTTAGAATAAATAGATCCCTGATAAATTTGGAATTTGCTTTTGCTTATATTTCACATCTCGAGCCAAATTTTCTGGGATGACTATCTAAGTAAGAACTCCAACTTCATTTTAATTAAATTTGCGTTATAAATGGCCGATCCCTGATAAATTTGGAATTTGCTTTTGCTTTTACTTTAACTTTACATCTCGAGCCAAATTTTCTGGGATTACCAAAGACTAAAAATGAATTTACTATTACCATTTCTCGCCGTTTTATTGGGTTTTGCTGCGGCATTACTTTTAAAAGCACAATCAAAAAGCCGCATGAAATTGCTACTGGCTTTTTCTGGGGCCTTTTTATTGAGTGCCGTAGCCAGTGAGTTTTTACCTGAGATTTACGAAAGTGGAGACCGTACTTATGCTGCTTACCTTATGGGTGGGGTTTTCTTGCAAATTATCCTAGAGTTTTTCTCTAAAGGAGCTGAGCATGGTCATTTACATATCAATAAAAAAATGCCTGTATTTCCCTATTTGCTTTTTGGAAGTTTATGCTTGCATGCATTTCTAGAAGGAATGCCATTACAAGGGGAAACCAGTATGATTTATGGAATCTCCATTCATAAAATACCTATTGCCTTTATTTTTACTTCGTTTTTATTATCCAGTCATTACAGTAAGTGGAAAACAGTCCTGATTATATTATTTTTTGCAGCGATGTCACCTTTGGGAAGTCTTGCTGCTGGAAATCTAGAAATCCTTCAAGATTTTATGCTACCCATCAAAGCTTTAGTAGCTGGAATTGTTCTTCATGTCTCTACTACGCTGATTCTAGAAGCTAGTGAAGCGCATAAGTTCAATCTGTCTAAGATTGTGGTCATGGTTATCGGTGGTGTTTTGGGGTTTTTATTGTAGTTGTTGAGAGTTTTAAAATTGAAGTCCCTATTTAATATATAATTCAATTATTTTGGCAGCTTGGGTTTCTAGCAATACTTGCCTTGCATTTGCTGGAACAAGAACTGTTTCTCCAAAACTCACTTTTTCTTTAGAATCATTTACTGAAATTTCAAAAGATCCTTCCACACACATATAAATAACAAAAGAGTCATTCTGAGAATAATCAATGGAAGTTTCTTGATCTATTTGTATAACTGTAGAAGTAAAATAGGGACAACTGGCTAGAACACGAGCATTCTTATATGAGTTGTGACCTGCTGTACTATTTGATTGAGGTATATTCCTTTTTACAGCCTTTAAAGATTTTTCTAGATGTAATTCTCTTTCATTACCATTGACGTCTTTACGATCCCAATCGTAAATCCTATAGGTAATATCTGACGTTTGTTGGATCTCTGCCGCAAGAACACCTGCGCCTATGGCATGTACTTTACCTGCTGGAATAAAAAACGATTCGCCCTTATTTACTTTTTGTTTGTTTAAAATTTGATCTACATTATCTTTTGTGAGTGTTTTCAATGCATTAGTAGTCACATTTTCATTCTTAAAGCCATTGATTATCGTTGCATCTGCTTCTCGATCCATGATGTACCACATTTCTGTTTTACCATAAGCATTATGCTCTGCTTTAGCCATTTCATCATCTGGATGTACTTGTACAGAGAGATCTGTTTTTGCATCTAGATATTTGATCAATAGTGGAAAATCGTTTCCAAACTGACTGTAATTCTTATTTCCTACAAATTCATATCTATGATCTCTAATGAGGTCTGTTATACTACAACCTTTATAGACTCCATTATTTACTACAGATATATGACCTTCAACTCCTGATATCTCCCAACTTTCTCCTATCACATCACTTGTTGTTTTTTTATTCAAGAGACTTTTTAATTTTGATCCTCCCCAGATTTTTTCTTGAAGGATAGGCTCAAATTTTATAGGGTAAGCTGTCATAGTCGTATTGTTTAGGATAAATAAAGTTTTAAGCTGCGATAGATAATTCAGTCGAAGACTCACTCATAGCAAAAGGAAATGACGAGGTATGGTTTGTTGAAGGGACACTATTTAACAAGTTATAATTGACCCATATTTGGGTCAACTTTGCAGGTATAATTAAAGCATCTTTTGTTCTTAATTTTGAATCGTTCACATGAACCCATCTCATTAGTGGTTGCTCTGTAATTCTTTTCATAACATTCTTTTCTCCTAAATATTTTTTGAGTCTTAAGAAAATCTCTACATCAAACAACCACCTGCTTAAAAATTCCTCATAATAAACTACGGGTACAATATCTTTGGTAAATACTTTTGCTCCACATTGAGTATCTCTTATATTCATTCCGAGAACAAGCAGGATGAATTGTTTGATAAACTTCGAGAGAATATTTCTCATAAAGTCTCGTTCGATTTTACTGCTTCCACCAGAATTTCTTGAACCAAATACCATGATCTGATTATCTCTCATTAACGTTTTTACTAAGTCTTTAAAATCTCTAAAGTCTGTAGAAAGATCGGCATCCATAAATCCAATGTTTGATATATGGGGTTGACTATATAAAAAACGAGCTCCTGCCCTAACAGCGGTCGCTTTTCCTGAGTTCTTTTTTACGTCGATTACACTAATTGCATTTGGAGCTAGATTCTTCATATTATGTAGAACCTCTAAGGTATTGTCTTTACTTCCATCATTTACAAAACACAAATGGTAATCTTCATTTTCTTGAATAAAAGACACAAAAGCTTCTTGGTTTAAGCGTTTCTCTTCGTTGTAGCAAGGGATAATAATTCCTGTTTTCATAATTTTATTTTTAAATATTATTACTAATTACGATACAAACATATCTCGGTATAGAGACTGAAATCGACATTTTCGATAGACACCCAATTACTTTAGACAGAAACCACTCATCGATAGACCAGCCATTTATCGAAATAATTATCTTTACATGGCTTAAAGAAACACTACTTTTCAAGTTCTTAATGAGGACCTCAAAAACAAATAAATACCTAATCACCGCTGTACTTCTTGGAATTATATTCCACGGAACTTCTATGTTCTTCACTTTGGAAAGAACTTATGATGCTTTGATTCATTTGTTTTTTGCAAACCATTATGCAACCAGCTGGTTTGAACCTTGGAGCTATAGCTGGTACACTGGCTTTTCCGCTATGGGGTATCCACCTCTTGTGCATCAATCTATAGGAGTACTCTCCTTAATAGGCGGGCTTAAATTTGGAATGTTTACCGTTGCCTTATTAGGTGTCATCTTATTTATAACAGGAGTTTATCGTTTTACTAAAGTGATCATTCCTAATGAAAAAGCAGCTGGATATGCCGCCATCATGGCTGTCTTTTCAACTTGTTTTGTAGAAACACTGCATGTTTTTGGTCAATTGCCCAGTATCATAGGGATCTCTATTCTTATGCATGCTTTGCCCGAGGTTTACAAATGGTTGAAGTCAGGAAAGAGAATTGCACTGTTCAAAGCGCTCGCATTACTTGCCATAACGGTCACTTCTCATCATGTCACTCCTATTTTTGGAATGGTATTTTTTATATTCCCCTTAATAGGTACGGTAATCATGGATGCCGCACGAGAGAAAGTAAATAGCAACAGTGAGGTTACTTTTTCCGTTTTCGCGAAAGCGTTCTGGAACAAGCTAATGCGTATAATTATTTTTGGGACTTGCTCTTTAATTTTAATCATAGTTTGTATCCTACCCTACTGGATCAACACCAAGAACAACCCCATTACTCAGGTACCTATACCTCATGGCTCCAGAGATAACTTCTTAGAAGTAACATCTTCTGGACTGGTCTTTTTTATAATTCCATGGGGAGTATTATTGCTGTTTCTACCATATTTTTTATACAGATTTTACAGCAAGAGGTTGTTGTTTTTTGGCTTTTCATTTAGTCTTCTTTTTATTTTGGGAACTGGAGGCACGACTCCTATTCCTTTAAAGTTATTAGGTGAAAACGCTTTTAATATTTTGACCCTGGACCGATTCACTTTGTGGGCATCGATCATGGCGTTACCTTTATTTGGTGAGTTTTGCTACCGATTTACAGATGGAGACTATAAAGAAATCTTGCAAAAAAAATGGGGTACTGTGTTGCATCGATCCATTGGTGGTTTTCTAGCGATTGCTTTTATATTTATGGCAGTTTTTACCATGACCTTAGGAATATTTAGACCTATCCAGCCAGATGAAATCAATATGCAACCCATTGTTAACTTCCTAAATGAGGACGATCATGATAGATGGCGGTATTTACCATTAGGTTTTGGAGATCAAATGGCATGGCTATCAGCACAAACTAATGCAACTACAGTTGATGGCAATTACCACTCTGCAAGGCGGTTACCAGAACTTACTTCTAGAGCAGTAGAACGACTTGAAAATTCTAAGCACCATGGAATTGAAGGGTTGGGCTCTTTACAGCAGTTTCTGACCGTTCCAGAGAAGTTTCATTTGAAATATGTTTTCTCTAACGATAAGTTTTATGATCCGCTACTCTATTTTACTGGTTGGCATAGATTGAGTTTATTAGAAAATGGTATCACGGTTTGGGAAAAAGCAGGAATCACTCCTTTACCGAGCATCTTACCTAAAGATGATGTCCCTTTATTTCAAAAATTGATGTGGGGAATTATTCCCATTTTTACGGTAATTTTGTCCATATTCTTATATTTAAGAAGTGTGTGGTTCCACTCCTTCAGAAAAAAAGAAGATAGACAACTCTTCCTTATTGATAAGGGCCTTACATCTCGTAAAGGACAAAAATGGTTATACCGCACCTCCTTATGTTGGTCAGGAATCATGTTACTGCTTACCGCTTATATGGTTTATGGTATTTATATAAAAAAGGCCGTTCAATTAACCCCAGAAAGTGTGATCACTGCTTATTATGATGCTTTAGACTTTAAAGAGTTTGAAAGAGCACATTCTTATATAGATCCAGCCAGTGAGAAAGACATTTCACAATTCATGCTTGAAGTATCGGTAACTGATGGTTTATTAAGTTCTTATTCAAAAATGGATAGTATTGCAGTAAGCGTTCTGGATAAAAATGAATGGACCGCTAGTGCAGTAGCAAAAATCAAATGGATCACACCACTCAAAGAAATTCAAACTACAGACACACTTTCTATAAAAAAGCATCAAGGTAAATGGTACATCGTGCCTAAAAGTGTGGATCCTTATATCCCGCCAGATCAATTAATGCTTGAGAGCAGCACACGTTTCTTTAATCATGGGAAACGTAAAATAACCTCAGAACAAACCTTTCATGAAGATGTTTTGAAACAACCGGTCGTAGAAGTTACTACAGCAAAAATGATTCAAAGAGACTCGATTTTTTACATCGTGGGTTCTATTCAAAATGTAGATAATATCCCAGCAGATATTGCAGTTACTGGAGCATTGTATGATAGCGAGAATAATGAAATAGCTAGATATAACGCGCAAGATATTGTAAAACACAAACTACTGGCCAAAGAAACTACACCGTTTTTAATCCAATTTGACATCACTTATGATAAGGATCAAACTTTTGTGGTACCTACAAATTTTGAAGTGCAAGTAAAAGCAAATGTTGCCACCACAGATTTGCATCAAACTGTGACACCATCACAAATTCAAATTAACGGATCGCAGTTGGAAGGCTTTTTGTTCAACCCCAGTATAGAGGCTGCTACCATTCCTCAGTTACTATTGAGTTATTATAATGACTCTAAAGAATTGATCTGGACAGAGTCCATTTATATAGATCAAAGTGTGCGACCGCAACGTAAAAGAGCTTTTTCCATAGACTTACCAGACTTAGAGCAGCCTATAGTTGTATCTTCAAGTCTTTTGAATATTTCTGTAAATGGATTGCCCAATGAAAGTATTTCAGATAAAGTACATCCCAACAGAAATACCGCTGGAGAAAAGGAATTT
Source organism: Nonlabens sp. MB-3u-79 (assembly GCF_002831625.1). Classification (NCBI taxonomy): domain Bacteria; kingdom Pseudomonadati; phylum Bacteroidota; class Flavobacteriia; order Flavobacteriales; family Flavobacteriaceae; genus Nonlabens; species Nonlabens sp. MB-3u-79. The sequence continues at coordinate 55,475 of NZ_CP025116.1, forward strand.
TTAATACCTATAAATGGCATGCCTTATTCCTTTATTTCTATTACAACTAATTCATATATAGGAAATCCGCGATGAGAAATTTGCATAGATTCATTAACTTTTTGATTCTTATCGCTATTGTAGCGATGTCTTTTTCTTGTTCTGAAAATAAGGAGTTGAAAAAAGTGGCTATATCTCCTAATGCCTTTCAAGTAAAAGCACCTATGGACCAAGTCGTTACTAAAAAAGGTATTGATATTAATTTTAAAACCTTTGATAAAAACTCTTATAAACTACTAGAACTTCTAATTTCAGGAACCTATGGAACTACTGTATTAAAAGCAAAGCTCGATCATATCCGACTAAACATTCACATTCCAAATGTTATTTCTAGACATGCTGGAATGCTCACGTGGGAACTTATCGGTAATGGAAAAACCATTCAAAAAGGCACATTCAGACTTCTACCTAACACAAAAACTTTAAAAACCATGGAGAACTATGTCGGGCCACGCAGTATTATTTCTAACGATCGAGATTACACCATGCTGGTCAGTATTCCTGTAGACAGTTTGGATAATATGTTGCCAGATAAAACTCCATTAATAATGCGCCATCAATTTAAAGGCAACATCACAACCACTACTCAAGAAATCACCACTGGTTTTGCGTGGCAAAGAATCCTAGCGCCATTGACTACTGGTCGTTTAATTACGGGCAGTACCATGGAAACTATTTCTTCAAAAGAATTAGTTGTAGATGTATTTCCAGATATCGCCACAGCTTTTAAAATCTCTGAAAACAGCAACCACAATTATGCCGATGGAAGTGAAATCATCACTCTTAAAACTGATCAGATTAAAGATCGCTATGGCAACATTACTACTGATGGAACACTGGTCACTTTTTTCATAAAGGACAACCTTGATAAAAGATGGCAAACTACAGGAAGCACTATAAATGGGTACGCTTTCGCGAAAGCGTTACATCCACAAACTCCTTCTGCCTGGACGATAAAAGGAGTGATTACTGGTATGGTAGAAAGTCCAGAATTAAACATTAATTTCCAATCTATTATTGATCAAATTCCTTTTACTTATACAGAAAATAACAGGATTACCATTGGTCCATTGACCAGTTACTTAGGACAACTTGTTCCAGATGGAATTCCAATAAGTATAAAATTAAACGCCAAAGAAATCATTCTAAAAACAAAAAACGGTACTGCAACACATTCTTATGACACAAAAATGATAGCACCTGGCACCTATGATTTAGAAATTAAAACCTTAGGTATAACGACCGTAAAGCCCATAATATTAAGGTGAAAAAAAACAAACTATTATATCGATCTATTATCATAATCGCATTTCTATGTATTAATGCTGGGATTATTTATGGTATAAGTCAAGTTATGGCTTACCTCAACACTGGTGCTGATACTTCAAAAATATTACATCTCGATCTGGCACGTACCGATTATTATTTACCTGAAGTGACTTGGGTTTCTATCAATAATCCAGGAAGACCTCTTGAGTTTGCTAACCAACAAAAATTGGAACAGGATTATCTAGATGCTTGGCATGTAAAGAACCTAGCTCTAGAAACTAATAATACAGACGGTATTTATGATCATTATACAAAAAGTGCTCAAGAAAAAGTAAACGCTTTAATTGCGTACAATGCGGCGCAACAACTTCAAATAAAATCTACAACTCTTAGCCACAACATCTCCCTAGAATTTTACAGTGCTGACGGTACCATTGCTGTATTAACCGATAAAGCAGTTACTGGAATCGAGAACATATATCGCAACGATCAATTGATTAAAGAAAGAGAATTTAATGAAGACTATAGAATCATCCTTTTACTAGAAGATGGTTTCTGGCGGGTGAGGCATTTTGAGAAACTAGCCATAAATAAAGTTGTCACTTTTGACAAAACGATTCCTTTAGATATAAAACTTATAAAAGGAATTAATTATTATCCTGAGAACTATCCCTGGGATACCTTTAATGAAAAAGTAGACTCTACTGTTTTTGCACAAGATTTTAAAATTATAAAAGACTTGAATTTAAATACTATACGCATTTTTATAGGTTATGAAGATTTTGGAAAAGCAACTGTAAATGATCTAAAACTTAAAAAGCTTCAAACACTTTTAAATCAAGCGCACCAGGTCGATTTAAAAGTGATGATTAGCCTTTTTGATTTCTATGGAGATTATGATATGAAGAACTGGACGCTGACTAACCAGCACTTAAAAAGCATTATCAGTGCTGTAAAAGATCATCCTGCTGTTCTCGCTTGGGATATTAAAAACGAACCCAATCTTGATTTTAAAAATCGCAAGGAAGAGCGTGTTCTTTCTTGGTTATCTCAAACCATTAAAGCAGTAAAGAAAATAGATACTATTCATCCAGTAACCATAGGATGGTCCAATACTGTCTCAGCTTTAAAATTAGAGAAAGAAGTAGATTTTATATCCTATCATTATTATGAGGACATAGCCGAGTTAAGCACTGCTCATCAATCTTTAAAAAACAAAACGTCCAAACCTATCGTATTGCAAGAAATAGGACTTCCTAGCTATGATGGTTTATGGACTTTTAATGGGAACACAGTGAATGATCAGGCCGCTTTTTACCGACAACTTCTAGACACACAAAAAAGAGACCGTATCAACTATCTCTTTTGGACGCTGTATGATTTTAATGAAATCCCTACTGATGTGGCTGGATCTCTTCCATGGCGCAAGAATAAGCAAGCCTACTTTGGAATCATCGATTCTACTGGTGTAAAGCCAGCTTATTTACTCGTGAAATCAATGAATTAAGCCGCAACCACTAAATCTGGTTCTACAACTAGTTGATCATTAAACGCATTCAAATACATCTTAGTTATAATTGACATAGGTAGTGCCGCAGCAGCTTGGTAATTGGTTTTTGCTATTTCGTTTCTATAGGTTTTATCTACCACTAGTTTTTCAATAGCTGCAGCAAGGCTTTCTACACTTTCTGGCTCAAAGAATTCGCCTTTATAACCTTCTTCTTTTACTAAAATACTTAAATCTCCTAAATCTGGCATTACAACTGCTTTTCCATAACTACCAGCCTGGTGCAAGACCCCAGAACTCCCCGTAGTAGAAGTATAAGGAAATACGACCATAGCACTTTCAGAGAATATGACTGGCACATCTTCCTCAGCAACATAACCTGTAAACGTAATATTAGACACATGTTTATAGGCTTTTTTTACCGCATCTAGATAGCCTATTGTATTAGGGTTATCAGTTCCTGCAATAACTATTTCAAGATTTTGACCAGTGTTTAATCTAACTTGTTCTACAGCTTCGATAAGTTTCTCTACTTTTTTATAGGTCCCAAATTTTCCGAAAGTCATTATTTTTAAAGGCCCTTCAGCTAGTTCATAACTTGGTTCTTCAGGGATTTCAAAAGTTCCATGAGGAATCAAAATACAGTTTTTTGCTTGGTATTTATCTTCTAAAATGGCTACGTATTTACTGATGGTCAATACTAATCTATCTGCTTTAAGAATTACACGAGTAAGCATTTCTCCTATGAAGTTAAAAACACTCATTTTAATTTTATTATTCGTAAAACCTGCACTTGATAAATCAACTGTTTCCATGATATTATGAAGTAATACGGTCGTTTTTACTTTCATCAATTTTGTTAACCATGGAGAAAACAAGCCTAATGCAGCAGGTATTTTCTTATCTCCAAATTTCATGAATTGTAAGTTGTACAAAACCATGTCTGGCTGAGTGCTTCTCACCGCTTTTGCGATAGAAATTAAGTTGAAATAACTATTAAATTTCCAGCATGGCTTTAGGGTTACTTGACAACCTTCTTCTTTAAAATCAATTATAGCATTTGCAGCAGTATCATCTGTAAATAAGATGAGCTCTGTAACCTCTTGGTGTTGTCTAAAGTGTTTTACTAAATGGAAGGCGTATTCATTAAGAGTTACTTTACTAGGCGGATATGCAGTTACTATAGCTAATATCATAATATAGATTTTAAAATTTATTATTGCTAAAAAGAATAATTAGGCTACCATGCTATAAAAATTAAGGGGGTTATTGATCTCTTTATATAACGGAATAACATCATTACTCGTCCCTCTGTAAAAAACAAACCTGTAGTCGTCGCTTAAGTTGTTTTTTAATCGCTTTAATTCTTGAAGTAAAGAATCCTGACCACTTTTAACATCGCAAAGATTTACCATCACATTTTTGTCTGTTTCTAATAAGGACTTAAAGAAGTTTAACACTTCTGGAATGTGAGAGCTAGATGCTGTGCCACTTAAATAAATTACCCCTTCTATATTTTTGATTTCTAATGCCATGATATGTAATTTTAAATGTTGTTAATATTATTTGACAGTACAAAGGTCTAGCTTACTTCGCTTGATTCTTAGAAATTAAGATAGATCGATATTATGTATAAATGAATCATCATTTAATTGCGGTTGGACTTTTTTAGAGCGATAAGTATGATAAATAAAATAAAAAATCTGACCTAAAAGCAAAGCTGCCATAACATAAACTTGTATCATAACTACTTTTAGAAGGCTTTTATGAAAAATGACAATCGCTACTACTTGTAGGATTCCAAAAACTGCAGTTATAAGAATAGGCTGATACGTATCAATAGAAAGAAAGTAATAAACAAAGATGTTAGATAGTGCAAAAAAAGAGGTAGCCAGCGCATACCATCCTAATAATGAAGAAATACTTCTGTATTGCTCCCCAAATAGTACATCTACAGCAAGCTCTGGAAATAGAAATGAAAAACTAACAATCACAAATGAAAGTATTGAAATGTAACCCAAGTATTTTTTTAAGATAGGTACTGCATTATTTCCTTCTTTACGACTTTTAAGTACCTGTGGTAAGAGCAACATCACAAACATCCATGTAACAAAGTAAACAACTCTACCTATCAACGCTAGAGATGCGTACAATCCCGCTTCATAAGACGAGAAATAATGTTTTACTAATAGAATATCGCTGTTGTTACATACTATTTGAGTAAGCTCATAACAAGCCGTCAAAACAAAAAATATAATTATTTTTTCCTGATGTTCTTTTGATAAAATTAGAGTTTGGTTTTTTATAAATAGTGGTTTCTTAAAAGGGAACAAACCTGCTAAGAACGAAACTGCTATTGCAATGGAAACAGCATATTCTGACGGTAGATCAAATAGAATTAAAAAAGTAAAAGTTAGAAACAATCTACAAAGCATTTCTAATTGATAGGTCATTGCAAGACTACCAAATCTGTTGTTCCCTTGTAAGAATCCGCGATTGACACTCATGACAAAATAAAGCGGTACAGCTAATCCAAAGGCAATAAACATTCCTGAAGAATGTGTTTGAAAAACCGATTGCAATTGCGCTGCAAAAATTACGGTTGCCATTCCCAAAATGATTCCTGTACTGGCAGCATATTTATACGCTTTAGCGATTAAACTTTCTCTTTGAGCATTTTCTAGCTCGAACGTAAATTTAGTTACTGTTAATTGAAAAGTCATAGCTACAAAAGAAAGCACTAACAATAAGGTGATCAATATTGCAGCATCTGCAAATAATGTAGGGCCCAAAAACCTACCTAATAATAGATTATATAAATAGTTCCCCCCATTGACTAAAAAGGCGCTCAACATGAACAGTTGTTCCTGAGAAAAGGTCTTTCTAATTTTCTGTGTGACGGCGATCATACTACTAGTTAAAAGAGAAAACTAATTGTACCACGCGTCTGTGGGCTCTTCTATGAACTACAGATAAGCCTGAATAAACTAGCGCAGTTCTAGCGTTGTAAACTACTCTTAATACGTTGTCGTTCTTTATAAGTGTAAGTCGCATGATTATTGTTGTTTTAAATTCTGGTACAAATATGCAGGCTTCTCAAAGTAAAAACTCGAATATTTCGACGAGATGAAATATGGTATAGACGAGTGGCAACTAATCGGCATTTAACTTGTTTATGGGTTGGTCGTTATTCCGCTTTCGCGAAAGCGGAAACAAAACAGGCGTTATATAGAGGTAATAGGTTCTTCTAAAAAAAGGGTTTTATAGAAGGTTTTTAACACAACTGACGTTCAGCTGACCAAAAGCTCTTTGAATCGACGAAATGTATAGTTCAATGGCAGATAGTCACCGATTAACACTGCTGAATGTGGTTATAAATTACACCTATAAATAAACCTACGATGAAAAAGTTAGTTTTCCTTATCATTTTATTAATCAGCGCCACATCATACGGACAAGAAATGGGCACGGGATTTACCCTCTTGGAAACTGGAAAATACAGCGAGGCACAAGTATTCTTTAAAAATATACTAGAAAAATACCCTACTAATAGAACGGCAAGACTTTGTTATGGGCGTGCGTTGGGACTTAACGGCCTCACGGTTGCTGCAAAAGAATTATTCACCGCCTTGAAAGCAGATTACCCAACTGATTTTGAAGTTTCTTTAAATGTTGCTGAATCGCTATTATGGAATAACGATTATGAAGATGCTAGAACCCTATATGTTGATCTGGTAAAAAAAGATTCGACAAGTTTTCCTGCGACTTTGGGATATGCTAATACGTTGTCTAACTTGCAAGAATATGACAATGCCTTATTATATGTAGGTAAAGCTCTCGACATTTTACCAGGGAATGCAAATGCAATGGTTTCTAAAAAGTACATGAGATTAGGCAAAGCGTCACAAGTATTGGCATTTCAAGACTACACAACAGCCATCGCTTTATTAGAACAAAATTTACAAGATTTCCCCAACGATGCCGACACTAATAAGTCACTAGCTAATGTTTATGTAACCCGTAAAGACTTTGAAAAAGCCAATCTTATTTATAGTAATTTAAAAAATAAAGTAACTGGCCTAGTAGGGCAATCACTTGTAGCTCATTTAATGCGCAAGGACAAAAAAGCACTAGAACTCGCTGCAACCGCAACTGATTTGGTACAGAACGATTCCATTCAAACCATGGATAGCCAGGAACGTTATATACAAGCGTTGATCTGGAATGGAAAATACCAACAAGCGAGAACTAGTATTGATTCTTTAACGGATCGATTAGGATCCAACAATAGAATTGTAGCCCTGAGCGCTTCCCTATCCATGTACACTGGACAGATTAATAAGGGCATTGAATATTATCAAACTATTCTTTTAACAGACAGCACTTCCTTTAATGGAAATTTAGGAATTGCAAATGCGTATCGCGGACAAGGAAATCTGGCAAAAGCTTATGAGTTTGCTCAAAAAACACTCCACTATTATCCTGAACAAAAAGATGCCAAATCATTGATGGCAGCCATAGATAATTCACTTAGTCCCTCTGTAAACACTACGGCTGCTTATACCAGAGATAATGGAGACAATGAGGCTTACGGTAGTAGTATCAATGCAACGATTCCGTTTTCTGACCGATTTACTGCCAGTCTTAATTACAGTTATAGAACGACGGAAAATATGACTCTAGGAAATATGGCCAATAACACTAATATATATGTAGGTGCTAAATACCGCATCAAAAACAACACTTGGATTGAAAATAACATCGGTTTTACAAAAGCAAATGCAGATACCAATAGCTATACCGATATCAACGGTTCTATTTTCTTAAAAACACGACCCTTTGCCTTACAAAATCTAGAAATAGGTTACAGCCGAGAGTTGCAAAACTTTAATGCTGCATTGATAGACGAGAAGATCTTCCTGAATAATTACATACTCAATTACAATATGGGAACTACATTTAACTTAGGATGGTACACGGGATTGATACACACACAACAGACCGATGGAAACTCTAGAAATCTGCTTTTCACTTCTTTATACTACACATTTACCAACTCTCCAGCTCTAAAAGGCGGTATCAATTACCAGTACCTGAGTTATGCAGAGCAAATCCCTACTCAGTACTTTAGCCCAAGTCGCTATCAGGCTATCGAGGCTTTTCTTGATCTTAATGGTACTTCTGGGAAATGGAATTATAATGCCAACCTAGCCAGCGGATACCAACTGGTAGAAAAAGACGACCCCACCACATTATTAAGAGCCGAAGGAAGAATGACCTACAGCTTCTCATCAAGATTACAATTAGGCGCTTATGGGAAATACAGCAACATCGCTAGCGCCACAGCAGCAGGCTTTGAGTTTACTGAAATAGGTGTTTCCTTGAGGTTGCACATTGGTAAAGGGAAGTTATTTAGTTTTTAATTGTTTAGAGCTGTCAATTGTTTTTACGAGCCGCTTTTTCAATGACTAAAAAAGCGGCTTTATTGTGTGTAATAGTTGCTTAAATTTCAAATAATAAAGAACGATTACCTATCCTAAGATATTAGGTTTAATTGATCTACTAATTCAAAAAAAGTTATATAATTAAATCAATTATGTCATAAAGTCTAGTTTACTCGAGGAGCTCAACTGTTTGTGCGTGTTTTTAACTTTATATTAAAATATCTTAAAAAACAGACCCTAATTATATTTACTTGATTTGCATGATCATTCTATTAGCAGTCAAAACTCACAAAGTGTTGGGAGCATCTATTCAGATTGAAATCAATTAAAAATAACAAAAGAAGCGTATAAAAAATTTACCGATTTCAATTCCCAAAGTTTAGAATTCCTTTTCCCGATAATGTTATAAATAGCCGCAATTAAAATTGAGGTCACTGCTGTTAATAAAGCGAAAAAACCAACTCAGCAGTCGATTTATAGGTCTGTAAAATTGACTAACCTAATAATGTTTAGAATACATTTTTATATCCAGCACCTTCTGCTACAAAAGTTACCCATACATCTACCTGATCTTCTAAAAGAATATCTGTATCATAACCAGAAGAAAGGTATTGAGGATTGTAATCTGGTTCAGGTTAGCTTTCAGGGAGTGCATTATTAATAGATTGCAAAAAATCTGCAGAGATCACATCATCCAACGATTCTAGATAATCTGATGTACCGTTAGAACTAAATGGTCCAAGGTATTGATGATTTTGAGACAGAACTATAGAGCTCATCAATAACGCTGCAATTAAAATAATTTTATTCATGAGCTATTAATTTATAAGTCAAAAATACAATGGCACACGCCCTTAAAATTTAATTTACAATTAGCATCATTTTTGGTGTCGACGTGCAGTAGCTTTAAGTAATTAAGCTAGTTCGGTACGATTATAGTAAATTGAGTCGGCGCATTAATTCTGGTCTGTTAGACCTACTTATAGGTATGACATTTTTTTCTATAAGCACACTATTATCCTCTATATCAATGATCTTTTTGATATTGATGATGTATGAACGATGTACTTTTAAGAATAAGGAATCAGGAAGTTTTTGTTCAATTTTCTTAAGAGTAGAATGTACGGTATAATTCTTAGTATCCGTTTTGATAAGAATATAGTCGCCCTTTGCTTCTATAAGATGAATACTTTCAAACATGATTTTAACAAGACGACGATCTATGTTCACATACATCTCCTTTTCTAGAGAAGAAACTGGAGCTGTAGAAGCAAGGACCTGTTGCAATGGAGCTGTAGTTCTTTTTTGTTTTTGTGCTTTCTCTATAGACTTTAAAAATCTGGGCAATGTAATGGGCTTTAGTAAATAATCTACTATACAATCATATTCAAAAGCCTCAATAGCAAAATTTCTATCTGAAGTGGTAAGTACAATCTTAGGAGGTTTACGGAGCGTTTCAATAAAATCAAAACCACTAAAATTAGGCATATGAAGATCTAAAAAAATTAAATCAATATCATTTTTTCTAAGGAATTTCATTGCACTTAGTGCATTAGGAAATTCTTCTATAACATCTAAATTTTCTACCTGACTACATAAATATGTCATAATAGTTCTAAATGCCGCCTCATCATCGATTATTATACAATTCAAATTGTAAGATTTTTGTTCCATGTAATTTACATATTATAACTGATTTATAAAGCGATTACAGTCCTTAAGTATGGCTTCAAATTGATTTTTCAAGGTGTTTCTCCCTTCTTTCAATTCTTCTTCATACGCCATGGCCGTCTCATAGCCTTCAACCAGTCCTAATATTCCCAATTTATGTTTGAGTTTATGTACGTTTTCCGCCGCTTTCGCGAAAGCGGAACTATTATAATTTTTCTTGTAAAGATCTACCTCCTGCGGCAGTTCTTCCTTTATCACCTTCAATAATTTATTTACAAATAACTCATCTCCTGCTGCTAGCTCATTGATGTAATCTAAATTAGGTTGTTCCATTTGATTATTTTTTAGGTAAGGTGAAAAAAAATGAAGTTCCCTTACCTAGTTCACTATCGAGCCAAATTTCTCCATTGTAATAAGTAATTATTTTTTTAACGATAGAAAGCCCCATGCCTACAGTATTAGAGTCGTTTTCTAGCTTTTGAAATACTTGAAATATTTTATCAAAATAAGCTGCGTCAATGCCTTTACCGTTGTCTTTTATTTCAAATTGATACTTAGAATCCAAGTCTCTACTTATAATATCAATACGCCCATTTACTTTATCCATATTGGAAACAGCATTATCGATCAGGTTTTCAAAGAGCTGTTGTAATTTAAACTGGTCCCCATTAATAAAAGGCAACTGGTGCATTTTTACTTCTATGTGCTCTGATACATGAAGTAATTTAATAGTGTCCTGAACTAATCGATTTAAGTCAACCTCACGGTCTGTTCTCACTTCTTTATTTATAGTAGAATATTTCAAAATTCCTGAAATGAGCGCATCCATTTTTTCTAAATGAGAAACAATTAACGATAGATGCGTTTTACCTTCTTTATCTAAAACGTCTTCAAAATCCTCTTTTATCCAACTTACTAAAGCTTCTATACTCCTCAAAGGAGATTTCAAGTCATGAGAAACTATTTGAGCATAATCATTGAGCTCTTTATTTTGAATAGCCAGTTCTACAAGTAACCTCTCCTGATCTTTATTCACTTTTATTAATTGCTCTGCTTGCTCACGTATATAATTAGCAAGATTCTTCCCTTCAATACTTTTAGATTTGTCCCTATTACTTTTTAGAATATCACTAGGTTGCACAACATTGATGACATTTTGTAGTTTAGATAGAAGCAAGCGCTGTTGACTGGTTTCTTCTCTAAGTGCTGTATTTGCCTCAAAAAGCTCATCAGAACTTATTTTCATAGCTCTTTGAGTTAATTTAAATTGGTCCTCTAGATTGTTATAAGAGTCTCCTACGGCTTTTAAAAAGACCTGTAAATCTTCTTTATCTTTTAAACCGTCAGGCAAGAACTTACGTATTTGTCTTACTAAAAGTGGATTCATTTATTCGCTTATTAATGTTATCGTCATGGTCTGGTTGTGTAACTTGCAGCTGCGCTCTCCATAAAAAGGGGCAATCTCACCATAAGAATACATTCCTCCTATAACTACATCATCACCTATTACACTTCGCACCTCTTCGATTTCTTCTTCAATTCTTTGATCAAGCACTAATTTGCGCCCTATGCAACTAATAAGCAACGCTAATTGCGGCGGCTGGCTTCTTCCTTCCATTGCTCTAATAGCAGCAGTTTCTGACGCAGCGGCAATACTATCCATATTAGTCATCATTAATTGCACCGTAGAATTATTAGGAACGTCACCTGCTAGAATCATCGCATTCTTTTCTTCATCGATATTTAAAATAGTGCGAACAAATGATTGTTTGTTCTCCTGATTTTTTACATTTAATGGATATATCAATGCTGATCCTGGTAATTCATTTGCTTTATCTCCTAAATAGGTCTTATATAGGTCTAACGCAGGCCTTCCATCAATTTCATATAGAACATTACCTTCAGCCTTAGTTACTAAACGCTCCGGTCCAAAGGGTGTCCAACCGCCATAAATGGAGAAAGAAACTTCTAAGGTATCTCCATAAAAACCTATAACCACTATCTCTCCTTCTTTAGGTGCTTCATTGTAGGATACGATTGTCTTTTCAAAACGGCTATCATCCCCACATAAACCTCCAGTGATTAAAACTTTAGGCAAGCTTTCTTGCATGCCTTTAGTCAGCGCAGATCCATTTACAAAACTTCCTTCTGAAAGGACAAATATATATTTAAGCCCTTTCGGATTTAATTTTTGAACTACCGCTCTACCTGCTATTTCACTATCGCCATTGGCATCGTTTATATTATACGTCTGTATTTGAAAACTACTGCGCTCTAACTCTATTGCAGTTACCGTAATATGATCATCATTAACAGAACTGCCCACTAGTTCACCACAGGAAGAACCAAAAACTAAGTGTCCATGAGGAAAAAAGTCCCTTAATTCTTTGTAAACAGAGTCAGACTCTAAAAGAAATCTATTTCCTAAAACAAGAACTAATGGTTGAATTAATTCAATATGATTACTTAAATACTGCCAAGCTTCTCCTGACTTTTTTTGTAACTGTACTGTTTTCATATCAGTATTTTTTTATAGTGAAAAAAAATGTAGTTCCTTCCCCTGAACTGCTTTCTAGCCAGATGCGACCGTTATATAGGTCAACTATTTTTTTTACAATAGAAAGGCCTATACCGGTAGATTCTTCTTTTTCGTTAAGTGATTGAAAGATTTGGAAAATCTTTTGATGATATTCTTTGTCGATTCCTATACCATTATCCTTTAAAGAAAAAGTGTACTCATCAATTCCTTCTTGATAATCTACCTCTATAAAACCTCTTTCCTTTTCACAGTAGTTAATAGCGTTACTTATTAAGTTTTGAAATAATTGCTGAATTTTAACACGATCTACTATTAATTTAGGTAAGGGCTTTTTTACATTGAAAACAATATGATCTGGAAAATGCAATAATGTCACAATGTCTTCCATTACATTATTCAAGTCTACTTCTGTTGGGGAGTCATTATTATTAATAATACTGGAATATTCTAAAATATCAGAAATGAGTAGCTCCATTTTTTCTAAAGTAGCATCAATCATCTTAAAATTATCTAGAGTATCATGTGATAATTTACCTTGATTATCATCCTTTATCCAACTCATTAAAGCACTAATACTAAGCAAAGGAGATTTTAAATCGTGTGAAACTACATGAGCATATTCTTGTAATTCTTCATTACTCTTTTCCAGTTTATCAAGTAAATTTTCTTTTTGTAATTCCAGACTTTTCAGTTGTGTAATATCTAGGTGTATTCCTATAGACCCCGTCACTTGACCCTTGATATTATAATTAGGAGCACCACTTATAAGCCAGTGCTTTATAGAACCATCTTTAGCTTTCACCCTTACTTCGTATGAGTTTGAAAGTCCGTCAAGACGTTTCCTGTTTTCATTTTCAAGTATACTTTGATCTTCTTTTACAATTAACATATCCGAATATAGACGACCTATTAATTCCTTTTTAGAATATCCAGACATTTGCTCCAGACTCTGATTCTCCATAATAATTCTATCCTCATTATCAACTTCAATAAGTCCTAGATTCATATTGGCTATGATACTGCTGTACTTCTGTCGCTCTGCCTCTATACCTTCATGATATTTCTTTTTAAGGGTCACGTCTCGATACGTCCATAAATGACCTTGGTATTCACCTTCTTCATAGATAGGGATAAAATCTCTTTCTAGAATACTACCATCTTTTAAAAATAGTTCATCAGAGAAGACTTGATTTTTTTCTTTTGTTAGGAAATTTATGCGTTTTACAAACTCACTTGGGTTTTTAAACAAGTGCTTGCTTTCTTCTGCAGCATCAGCAAAGTTAATACCTATCATTTCTTTTGGATCCAATGGTATTTTAAAGAATTCACAAAATCGTTGGTTAGTGACTACTACATTTCGGTCTTCATCTTCAAGTAAAACGGCACTGTGTAAATGACTTATTAATGTTGAGAGTCGGTTTTGAGATTCCAGTAATAGTTGGTTTTCCGCCTTCTCTTCTGTAATATCTCTTACAATTCCCTGGGCAGCAACTGGCTGATTTTTTCCGTTATAAACAATACTTGCATTGATATGTACCATCCTGGTTAAACCGCTAGCTATTATAATTTTAACCTGAAAATCTTTAATCGATCCGTTTTCCATTAATTCTTGAAAACTAGAAAGAACTTTAAGTCGTTCTTCCGGCAATACCATAGAAAAAAGATTCAATTTTCCCTCAAGAGAATAGCCAAGTAACTTTTGTGCCGCCTCATTCATACTCAATACTAAACCCTTAAGGTCCATTACAACATAAGCGTCTAGCATATTTCCAAAAACTCCTTTAAGCTCTGAAGTTTTAGTTTGTAATAGTTTATATAATTTTTCATTTGAAATCTCTAACTCCTTAGATTTCAAATACAGTTCTTTGGATTTTTCTTCAAGTATGCGTTCGGCTTCTTTTCTCGCGGCTTTTTCTCGCGCAAGTGCCCGTTCATAAATTTTGATTTTATTACTATCCATGAGTAGCTATACTGAATTTTACTTCGGTGCCATTTTCTTTTATGTTTTCTACAAGAATGGTCGCATTTGTATTAAAGTGCTCAAATGTCTTATTCATAAGTCCTTTTCCAAAAGAAGACATGGCTCTACTGGATTTATAAATCATAATCAAGGTAGTTTCTGTTTTTTCTACCACCATAAAATAAGGCAATTCTGCATCTGGATAGATCTTACGCACTTCTACATGAATGTGATTCTCTATGGAAGAAAGCATTTCAATAGGATCATTGTACTGCGTTAAAAAATAAGGGTAGCTCTTTTCTACAACACTAAAAAAATGTTCTCCATAAATAAGAAGTAAGTCATTAATAGCTATACCTGTTTCTTTATTTAAGTTCCTAAGAAGACTTAGCATTTCTGAAAAGCTATAAGTTCCAACAGCCGTATAAACACCATTTGAAGCCAAATTAGAGTTATTGATTATGGTATCTACCATTTCAACACCAAATTTTTCTTCTACCAGATCTATAAACTCTGTAAAAACAATTCCTTTCATTATAATTTAATTAATTGATTCATTCTCCAATAATCAAACGTAACTTTAATTTTAGCAACATAATCTTCATACTTTAAAGGTTTAATAATATAACCTGCTACACCTATCGAGTAACAAGAAAGAACATCCTTACGATTGCTAGAAGTAGTTAAGATAATAGTTGGAATGTATTTTAAGGCCTCATCTTGTTTAAGGATTTTTAAAAATTCTAATCCATTGATTTTTGGCATGTTTAAATCTAAAAATATGACATCAGGAATTAACTCGTGATCCTTTAATATTGAAAGTGCATGTTCCCCATTTTTAGCCTCTATCAATTCATGATCTAGTTCTAGCTTTTTGATAGCTCTTTTAAGCTTCATAACTTCAATAGCATCATCCTCAATAAGAAGTACTTTTAGTTTTAATCTTTCCAATTTGAATGAATTTCATTAAAGATGAGTAATTAAAAGAAAAATCACGACCTAATTTAGTTCAAACCACATATAACTGACGGTAAATAACCTTTATGTGTCGATGGATGGTAAAAAAATATTTAAACTCCACTCACCACAAACCAAACCATAGCAGCATGACTCAGGCTTCCTCCTAACACAAATAGGTGCCAGATCACGTGATTGAAATACAGTTTATTCCACACATAAAATACGATCCCTACCGTAAAGAAAATACCTCCTGAAATTAAGAGATTCATCTGTAAAAAAGTAAAGGCATCGCTTAAGGTCTGAAGGTCAAAGACAATCATCCATCCCATCACCAAGTACAATACACTGGAAAAGGCTTCAAACTTTCCTGTAAAGAACAATTTCCAAATCGTACCAAATATTGCGACTCCCCAAACGGCAGCTAAAATATACCATCCGCTAGAGGATTCTAAAGTAATCAAACAAACTGGTGTGTAAGTTCCAGCTATAGAACCATAAATAGAAATATGGTCCAGTTTTCTAAGTTTAAATTTTAAAACTCCTTCTTTTGCTCTGTGGTAAGACGTTGATGATACATACAAGAAAAGTTGGGATGAGCAATACACTAAAAGTGCCGCTAACATATAATCTATAGACCAATCTGCATTTGTAAATAGCCCAATGCTTATCCCTATAAAAAGTAGAAACCCAATCCCATGAGTAATAACATTCCAAACCTCTTCTAGGTCGGTTTGTACTCTAGCCATCAAGGGATTTATTTAGAAGTTCTTTTCTTGCCTCCTCGTATTCAGCAACCATATCTTTTACTACTTGAGCCGCTGGAATAATGTCATCTATTAATCCTGAAACTTGTCCTATCTCAAGTTCGCCGTCGTTCATATCACCTTCAAACATTCCTTTTTTAGCTCTTGCTCTTCCTAAAAGTGTTTTTAATGCCTCTGGAGTGGGTGCTGTTTTGTACAACTCTTGAACATCGTTCCAAAATTTATTACGCATCATTCTTACTGGAGCCAGTTCTTTCAATGTCAAATGCGTTGCTCCTTCCGCAGCTTCTACAACAGCCTTTTTAAAATTAATGTGACTGCTTGCTTCATTTGTCGCGACAAATCTGCTTCCTACTTGTACTCCATCTGCGCCTAGAATCATTGCCGCAAGCATTCCTCGACCGGTAGCAATTCCGCCGGCGGCGATCAGTGGAATATCAATTGCTTTTGCCACTTGTGGAATTAAGGTCAAGGTGGTCGACTCTTCTCTGCCGTTATGTCCGCCAGCTTCAAAACCTTCGGCAACCACCGCATCTACTCCAGCTTCTTGTGACTTTAAGGCAAATTTTACCGAACTCACTACATGAACTACCGTAATACCAGCATCCTTTAATCGTTTGGTGTAGGTCTTAGGATTTCCTGCACTAGTAAAAACAATCGGCACTTTTTCTTCAATGATAATTTCTAGAATTTCTTCAAGATCCGTATACAACAAGGGTACGTTGACACCATAAGGCTTATCTGTTCCCGCTTTTGTTTTTTGGATGTGTTCTCTCAATACCTCAGGGTACATGGAGCCTGCTCCTATTAAACCCAACCCACCAGCGTTGCTTACTGCGGTGACTAATTTATGTCCACTTGCCCAAATCATCCCGCCTTGAATGATAGGGTATTTAATATTGAATAATTTTGTGATGGAATTTTGTGGCATGAAGGTGATTGCTTGAATTTAAACTTGATGCAAATTTAAGAATATTCCATGGGTAAATGCATCGCGCCAAACCCTTTTCGTCCGTCGCTATCGCTTCCTGATATTTTTCCCTTCGGCTTAAAGGAAAGGCTTCGACTGAGAGTCATTTGAACTAATAGTCGGTAGTAAATAGTTTATTTCTAAGAATATCTGCTATGCTTGTTTATAAAAAGTAATTGTTACAACTATCGAACCACCACTTTGTAGGTAGTCTCTTTTTGATCAATTCTAAAAAGATAGAACCCGGCAGCAACTTGATGGAGGTCTATACGATCATCTTGTAGTGCTGATTGTTCAAAAACGAGTTGTCCTTGTAAGTTGTAGAGTTGGAAAGAGGTGACGTTTTCGCCTGGAGCGGTATTGAAAATCAACTCTTTATCTTTTACATAATAATTAAAATCCTGAGCATTGAAACTGGTCGTACTTAAGGTTTGTTGTGCGGCTCCAAAATCAGGAATTCCATAACCCAACAAATTATCTGGAGTCATGGCTTGATGAGCACTGGCTCGCACGGCATCGACTATTTGTTGAGGTGTAAGGTTGGGGAAGGCTTGCATCAAACAAGCTACCGAACCACTAATCAATGGTGCGCTAAAAGAGGTGCCACTTGTAGCTACCAGATTCCCAGATTCGTCTATAGTTGCCGTAGCGCTTCCTTGGGCGGCAATATCAGGACGTATGCGACCATCTACCGTGGGGCCGATACTGGAAAAACTTGATTTTACTTCTGTGGCAGTCACAGCGCCTATAGAAAATGCTCCCAACGCATCTGCCGGGGCAGCATTGTAGGGATGAAGATTGCTATTACCTGAGTTTCCTGCGCTGGTAACCACTACAATTCCTTTCTGAAAAGCAACATTAGTTCCTCGGGAAATAAAGGCTGTGATACCGTTCATATCTTGATAATCGAGGCTTTCGGCGGTGTTGTCAAAATCTAAATAACCTAGAGATACATTGATCACATCAACACCAAGAGAATCTGCACGCTCTGCGGCTTGCACCCAATAAGACATTTCTGCTGGAGTTTCTTGTAAGGCTTCTTCTGTACGGAATAAATGATATCGGGCATCTGGTGCTGTTCCTTCAAAGTTACCAGGGTCATTTCCAGCCATCACGCTCAATACTCTTGCTCCGTGATAGTGGTCTTCATAAATAGTCGCATCTCGATCTACAAAATCCCAACCGCCAGCAATGCCATTGCTAGTGCGCAATTGCGCAAAACCCGTATTGACATCTACATTGGGAAAGCCAGAATCAGTCACGGCAATGAGCATACCAGAACCTGTATTTCCTGTATTATGCAAATCGTCTAGACCTATCATTTGTATTTGATTTGTTGCCGTACCATAAGCCAGTGGTGTGGTGACTGTCTGAGCAAACTTATCTCGATAACTTCTAGAGGCACTTTTTGTAGGGTCGGCGTAATCGATGCTGGACACAAAAGCGAGATTTGCTAGCGCATCAATATGGGTAGTAGTTCCTACCACATGTACGCAATTGAACCATTTGGACTGGGCTTTGTAAGTGATTCCCGGTTGGGCTTTGATCTGTGCGACATACAACTGATTTACAGGCATATCTCTATCGTCTATAGGAATGCTGTGCCTGGCTTTTCGGTCT
Source organism: Nonlabens sp. MB-3u-79 (assembly GCF_002831625.1). Classification (NCBI taxonomy): domain Bacteria; kingdom Pseudomonadati; phylum Bacteroidota; class Flavobacteriia; order Flavobacteriales; family Flavobacteriaceae; genus Nonlabens; species Nonlabens sp. MB-3u-79. The sequence continues at coordinate 74,218 of NZ_CP025116.1, forward strand.
AGTGATCTTTGAGTTAAAATACTCTGTGGGTTGGTAAGTGACGCCACCGTATTGGGTTTATCAGCAAAGTAAATCCAAGCGTGAAAATCTTGGGCACTGGCCAAGCTCGTTATTAAACCAACAACTAAAAACAACAGGTTTTTCATAGGCTTTAAATTTACGAAATTTTTATCCTATATTTTTTCCTCTAGAAAGGACCGTTATTTTCTTTATACTGACATTTTAGAGTGGGTTCGAGTTCAAGTTCATTTTACCGCTTCTTTCCCCAACCCTAAAGGGTGGAAGCTATTCTTTTAATTGTCATTCCGCTCTTGATGCAGAATCTATTTGTGTCTTGTCATTCCGCACTTGATGCGGAATCTGTTTATACTTTCTCGGTTTTTCATTTCATACATTCCCATCCAATAAACATCGCAACACCCATCCCAACCTTCCCTCAAGGGAAGGCTTTTAATCGTTTTTTCAAGTTCGAATTCAACTTCAACTTCTCTGGCCTATCCTAAATCCTTTCCAAAGGAAAGGACCGTTATTTTCTTTAAACTTGCTTTTGAGAGTAGATTCCAGTTCGAGTTTGAGTTCGAGTTCTGTGTCCTATCCTAAATCCTTTCCAAAGGAAAGGACCGTTATTTTCTTTATACTGACATTTTAGAGTGGATTCAAGTTCGAGTTCGAGTTCAAGCTCTCTGGCCTATCCTAAATCCTTTCCAAAGGAAAGGACCGTTATTTTCTTTATACTGACATTTTAGAGTGGGTTCAAGTTCGAATTCAACTTCAACTTCTCTGGCCTATCCTAAATCCTTTCCAAAGGAAAGGACCGTTATTTTCTTTATACTTGCTTTTTAGAGTGGATTCAAGTTCGAGTTCGAGTTCTGTGTACTATCCTAAATCCTTTCCAAAGGAAAGGACCGTTATTTTCTTTATACTTGCTTTTTAGAGTGGGTTCAAGTTCGAATTCAAGTTCAAGTTCAAGTTCTCTGGCCTATCCTAAATCCTTTCCAAAGGAAAGGACCGCTGTTTTCTTTATACTGGCTTTTGAGAGTGGATTCAAGTTCGAATTCAAGTTCAAGTTCTGTGTCCTATCCTAAATCCTTTCCAAAGGAAAGGACCGTTATTTTCTTTATACTGGCTTTTGAGAGTGGGTTCGGGTTCGAGTTCAAGTTCAAGTTCGAGTTCTGTGTCCTATCCTAAATCCTTTCCAAAGGAAAGGACCGTTATTTTCTTTATACTGGCTTTTGAGAGTGGGTTCGGGTTCGAGTTCGGGTTCGAGTTCAAGTTCTCTGTCCTATCCTAAATCCTTTCCAAAGGAAAGGACCGCTGTTTTCTTTATACTGGCTTTTGAGAGTGGGTTCGAGTTCGAGTTCGGTTTCGAGTTCTGTGTCCTATCCTAAATCCTTTCCAAAGGAAAGGACCGTTATTTTCTTTATACTGACATTTTAGAGTGGATTCAAGTTCGAATTCAAGTTCAAGTTCGAGTTCATTTTCTAAGCAATTACTCCAGAACCTAAACACTCATTATCTTGATACCAAGCCACAAATTGTCCTGGAGAAATGGCACTTTGCTCGTCATCAAAAATAACGTACAGCCCATTTTCTGTACGATGCAATGTCGCTTTCTCCAAAGTCTGACGGTAACGTATACGTGCCATTACTTCTAGAGTACTTCCTATTTCTATCTCTAGATCTTCTCTGATCCAGTGTGTTTCGGCGGCTGTCACAAAAAGTCCGCGTCTGTATAATCCTGGATGTTTTTTTCCTTGACCTACATAAATCGTATTGGTAATCACGTCTGTTTCAATGACAAAAAGCGGCTCTGGCGTTCCTCCTACAGCGAGTCCTTTACGCTGTCCACGTGTAAAATAATGCGCCCCTTGATGTTGTCCAACTTTTTTTCCTTCTGTTGGATGGTATTTCCGCTTTCGCGAAAGCGTTACCAGTTCATTATCCCGGCCAGCATCTTTTACAGGAACAAGTTCTAGCATCTTCTCGCGACTGGTTTGCGCAGCAATTTCCACAATATCGCCGAGTTTAGGTTTCAATTGCTGTTGTAAAAAATCTGGTAGTCGTACTTTTCCTATAAAACACAATCCTTGAGAATCCTTTTTACCAGCAGTAATTAAATTCTGAGCAGCGGCTATTTCTCTCACTTGAGGTTTCTGTAAATGACCTATTGGAAAGAGCGTTTTGGCGAGTTGTTTTTGAGAAACCTGACACAAAAAATAGCTTTGATCCTTATTTGTGTCTGCACCACCTATCAAATGATGTATTTCTTGACCGTTTTCTATACTTGTTGTTTTCTGGCAGTAATGACCTGTTGCTACAAAATCAGCACCTAGTTCTAAGGCAATATCCATAAAGACATCAAACTTGATCTCGCGATTGCAAAGCACATCTGGATTAGGTGTGCGCCCACGAGCGTACTCGTCAAACATATAATCTACAATGCGCTCCTTATATTGATTGCTTAAATCTACCGTCTGAAATGGAATCCCCAACTTATCTGCGACCAGCATCGCATCATTAGAATCTTCTAACCACGGACACTCATCGCTTATAGTCACGGTATCATCGTGCCAGTTTTTCATAAACAAACCGATAACCTCGTGACCTTGTTCTTTTAATAAATATGCAGCAACGCTAGAGTCTACGCCACCAGAAAGTCCTACTACTACTTTTGCCATACTGCAAAAATACGATAAGAGCAGTCGATAAAAGTTGCCAACTGATTAGATTTTTCTTATTGTGGAAAGTAATTTATCTATCAAATAACTTCCTGTTTTGAAGGCCTTATAAACAATTTAAATAGTTTGTTTTCGTTATTTTGCAACTTGAAAAAGAAAAGAAATGAAGACTGCTTTTAAAAAATATACTGTTGCAGCACTTGCACTAGTCACCATCGTATTTATTTCATGTGAAGATGCAGATGATAATGGGAATATCATAGATCCTAATAACTCTGCATACGACTTGACAGAAACCAACACCGATTTGAGTATTCTCAATACGGCATTGATACAAACAGGTCTGGACGCGACATTAGATTCACAAGGAACCTATACCGTTTTTGCTCCTAATAATGCGGCTTTCAATCAGTATTTTACGGCAAACGGTTATGCCAATATTGAAGCAGTTCCTATAGCAGAGTTAAGAGCCATTTTACTATACCACGTTATTAATGCTGAGGTAACTAGCGATTTATTAAGTACTGGTTATGTAAAAACTCTAGGTAAAGATGAAGAAGTGGAAGCTCTAGACTTATTTATAGAGGCTACTACTCCGGTTGTATTAAACGGCAGTGCCCATGTAACACAAGCTGATATTGAGGTAGATAATGGAGTGGTTCATATTATTGACGGAGTTTTAGACTTACCTACTATAGCCACTCTAATTGCTGCAAATCCAGAATTTAGTAATCTAGAAACCGCACTTTTACAACAAGGATTAGAAATCACTTTATCCAATACAAATGGGACCATGCAAGATCCATTTACTTTGTTTGCTCCTACAGACGATGGGTTTCAAGCTTTAATAGCCTTAGATCCTATGGACGGTCTTACTAACCTACAAGACATTCTTGACCTGACCAATCTAACCGATATCTTATTATATCATGTAGTAGGAAACGAACGCATACGCTCTGGAGATATCAGTAATGGACTCGTAATTGATCCTATTACCGCAGGAACCTTTTCTATAGACACCATGTCTGGCATTGTCATCACTGATGCACAGATGACGCAAGCCAACATAACTGCTACAAATGTTACTGCTGTCAATGGAGTCATTCATACTTTAGATATTGTGATACGACCTATGTAACTAAAATATCTCCAAAATTTTAAAAAGTCTCGCTCTTCGGCGGGACTTTTTTTATTCTATATTTACCATAATAGCGCATTTTATGAATAGGATCAATTACCCAGAATTTAAAAAAACCATCAATACGCACTGTCTTGAAACAGTGGGGGAACGATTAACAACTATTGAAAAAAACCTAGACTCCTTAATGGACGCTAAGCGTAATGAAACAAAAAGTAGTGCTGGAGATAAGTATGAAACCGGTAGAGCCATGATTCAAAATGAAGAAGAGCTCTACAAAAGGCAACGTGCTGAAACTTCTAAAATCCTCGATCAATTGCTACGTATCGATCCAGATAAAGAATGCCAACAGATAGAACCTGGAGCATTAGTTCTATTGCCTACTGGTTTATTCTATGTAGCTGCTGGAATGGGTAAACTTTCCGTGAATGAAATGGACTGTTTTGCGATATCATTATCTTCCCCTATAGGTCAAGCATTGAAAGGTAAAAAAACAGGTGAAGTCATTAGGTTTCAAGATCAAGATGTGATCATTTTAAAAGTGTATTAATAATTAAGTGCTTTTCTGTTATGTCCTCTAAATTGAATAAACAATTAAGCGAATTAGTCTCTTTTATTAAAAAGGGTGACCAATTCAACCCTAAGGTTTCCAATAAAGGCACGTACTGGCATCTGGATCACAGTTTACAGGTATTGCATGCCATTTTAAAAGCTTTGACCAACTCTAATCCAGAAGATTACCAACCTAAGTTCTCGTTGCCTAAGTTGATGATCATGACAACAGGCTTTATTCCGCGAGGAAAAGGTCGCGCACCTAAGCAAACTATACCTGCAGGCAAAATTTCAGAAGAAGAGTTGTTTTCTGCCCTTGAGAAAATTAAAGAAGCAAAAAAAAACCTCAACGACTTATCAAAAAACAACCACTTTAGACATCCGCTTTTTGGGTGTTTAAATCTGAATGATGCGATTAAGTTTATGAGGATTCACACCCAGCATCACTTAAAAATCATGAGGGATATTGTGAAGTAATGACTTGTAGCACAAATAAATAGGAGTCTATCGATGACTTCCTTTAAAACAAAAAAAATCCAGCTTTTTGAGTTGGATTTTTTTTGATGTATGAGTTGAAATACTTACTCCTCTTCTTCGTCTTTTTTCTTGACCTTAGGAACAAATAAGGCTGCCCTTTCCAATAATTTTTCAGACACTTTGAACTCTCCACTAAACTCATAAGTGGCGTCTTCTCTGCTGAATTTGAAATAAGCAGTCTTAGCCCATCTTAAGTCGGTTGCTTTTTTAAGAAATTGCTCGTGTGTAAGGATTTCTTCTACCTCATCATTTTTCCATACGAGTACACGATAAATACCTACTCCATTTTTCATACTTCTCTCGATAACCTCTCTAAAAGCGTCTGATGAGAATACCTGTACGCCTTCTTCAGTAACCTTGTAGTCAAGGTCTTTAAATAAGATAGCAGTTAAGAATTGTTCTAAAGTCATGGTTCTTTTTATTATAGATGGCAAAGGTACTGCTATCCTCTTTTATATTAATGAATAGCACTTATAATTATAGACATTCCAGCGATACTAATTATAGAATACCATAACTAGTATCATTTTACTTTCTCGCTATGCTTATAGGTAGGCAGGATAGCAGCACTCTTTTTCTAAGAGTGTTGCCCAAAAGGATTTTGCGGATCATAACCCGGTTCAAATTGTGCCTTTACGTGAGGTTTATTTAAATCCAGAATGGTAAAAACACCTAGAAGAACTCCCAAGATACCGGTGATACAATTGATTATGGCGATGGCAAAAATAAAATTATAATTGCGTCGCTCCTTAATATATTTTCCAGCTAATAAAGTTAAAATACCAATGCTAACGGTAATTATAAATCCCACTGCTCCTATAATAATAAAAATATTCCCTGGATGAAATGGCATGTCCTGACCGTGATTCATAGATCCAAATGTCAAGGCAGTACCTACAAACATATAGAGTAAGAAGAATAACGAAAATAAAATCGTCAAGATTCCCTTTACCAAATGCAGGGTCGCAAAAGTGCTTAAATTATCAGTAGGCATATACTGGTAATAAGGCTGTTGGTATTGTTTTTGTTGCTGAGAAAAATCAGATGGGCGCTGTTGATTTTCCTGATTTTGATTCGTTTCCATAATGATAGTTATGATTATAGGTAGCCCAAAAATTCAATTAGTTACAAAGTGATCTCATTTAGTTACCAGCTCTTTTCAAAATCACAGATTTCTTTTTTAATAATTATCTTGATAAAATCACAAGGACATCTTTTAAAAGCATGCGGCCAAGGAGACGATTGAAGATTATGACCCCATTGCAATATGTTTATAATGAAAAGAAAAACATATAATTTATTAATCGTTTAGCATGCATAAAGTCTCCTATAGGGGAATGCATCATAAGGATCAAAATCCTACCTTTGCAATATGTCAGAAACTACTGGAATACGCATTAATAAATACTTAAGTGAACAAGGATTTTGTTCCCGCCGCGCTGCAGACAAACTCATTGAGCAAGAGCGTGTCACTATCAACGGGAAGGTTCCAGAAATGGGAACTAAAGTCATGCCCGATGATGCCGTGGCTGTAGATGGTGAATCTATTTCTAAGAAAAAAGAAAAACCGGTTTACATTGCCTTTAACAAACCAGTGGGTATTGTTTGTACCACAGATACCAGAGTAGAAAAAGACAATATTATCGAGTACATCAATTATCCAACGCGTATTTTCCCAATAGGAAGACTGGATAAGATGAGTGAAGGACTTATTTTCCTTACTAACGACGGTGATATCGTCAACAAAATCTTACGCTCTCGTAACAATCACGGTAAGGAGTACATTGTCACCGTAGACCGCAGTGTTACCGAAAGTTTTCTTCAAAAAATGCGCTCAGGAATCCCTATACTTGATACGGTAACTAAAGAATGTGAAGTAGAACAAATAGGTCGTAAAACCTTTAGAATAGTTCTTACACAAGGGCTTAACAGACAAATACGCCGCATGTGTGAGCACTTGGAATACCGAGTAACTAAGTTAAAACGCATACGTATTATGAATGTCTCTCTAGACGTACCACATGGTACTTACAGAGATTTAACTACAGAAGAACTCACGGAGTTGAATAGACTGACTAGTCAGAGTACAAAAAAATTAGACTAAAGATCTTATAAATTCTGTGGAACTAAGGCCAGACTGTTAAAAAGCCTTGCTTTAGAACTCAACAACTTCACTCCTACTTCTAGTTTTTTAAGACTTGCTTCTATCAACTTAGTTTCTCTAGCGTTGATCAAGAAAAGGGAGCTGTCTCCCAACTCAAATTTGCGTTCTTCGGCAGTGAGCATAAGCCTGGAATCTTGTTCTATCTCTTGAGTGATATTATTTTGTAGGAGATATGAATCGATCTCATTAAAAATAGTTTTCACCTTATTTTCTATGGCGAGCGAAGTCGCTAGTACATCATATTCTGCATCTTGTAATTTGATTTGTGCAAGTTTTAAATCCCCGCGTTCCTTTCTCAAAAACAAGGGCATAGAAAAGGATAAACCTGCTTTATAATTACTCAATTGGAGAGAATTACCAGTATCCCATTCTGGAGATATGGCATCATAACTGGCTTCTATTTTAGGCAATAACTTATTGCCTTTAAGTTGTCGTTCGACATCCAACTGGTCCATTTTAAGTCGCAATGCCAGTATTTTAGGGTGATTTTCTACCGTAAATAAATCTAGTGACTGTCCCATTATTTCTAAGGCTGCATCAATTTGGGAAATCAGATCCTTTTCTGGAATAACCGTTTCTTGTAATTCTACAGGAATGTCGTCCAACCATAAATAATTGGAAAGTTCCAATCTTTTTTTGATGAAATCAATCTTTGCTTGTTCAAATCCTAGCAATCTTTTCTTTACGGCAATACGAGCTTCTACAGAATCGATGACAGCTTTATCACCAGTTTCTACACTGCGCTTGATACCGTTAAGGCGTATCTGAGCATTTTTTAAAATTCCTTGAAACAGTTCTTTTTCTTGGGCTGCTTGCCACCATTCAAAATAGACTTCTGTGGCGTCATATAAAACGGCATTAACCAGTAAATCTCTTTCAGATTGTGTTTGCTGCCTGAACAATTTTGCTTTTCTCAAGGTGGCCATACGGTCATTGATCCACAATCCTTGACCTAATTGCACACTAACTCCCGCACTGTACAATCCATCTTCTGGAACATTGAGTGACGGATTTAGAAAGGCTCCTTCATTGCGCTCTGCTCCAGCTTTAAATTCCACACCATACCAAGTCGGAATCTTAAAAGCACCTCGCAACTCATCGTAATATTCAGTGCCTTTAAAATCTTTACGATCGTAATCTACTTCGATTTTTGGGTCAAAACCACCACGAGCTTTTAGCAATTGCGCTTGGCCTTGATCTACTAAAAGTCCCGCTTGCTTTACTACGGGGTGGAACTTTTTTACATAACCTAGAAATTCTCTCAAGCTCATTATTGTCGTGTCCTGAGATAAAGTTTGAGGGGTTTGTTGTTGGTCTTGCTTTCGCGAAAGCGGAACCGCCACTAAACTCATAGAAACTAAAAACATACATAGGATAACAGCATGTGAAAAGGTGTTACTTCTTCTCATTCTTATCTTTTTTAGTAGTTTCAGGCAAGTAGTAATTGGGCGGAAAACCATTAAGTCTACGCCATAATTCATACCAGATAGGCACATCTTCTAACAAAGCTATAGTACGAGCACCAGAACCTGGACGCAATGCATCTGGCCACGTATGATCTTTCTCGTCAGGAGCTAATAGTATGCGATACTTTCCCTTACTCTCGGTTATAAAAGTTTCTACCGCAATAACTTTTGCGCCATAAGTTCCATAAGACGCATTAGGCCATCCAGAGAAAACTATAGCTGGCCAACCGTCAAATTGTACCCGAACCTCTTCTCCTAAGTGAATCAATGGCAAGTCAATAGGCTCGACAAAGGTTTCTACCGCAAGATCATAATTTGCAGGCATGATGTTGATCAAAGGCTCGCCATCTTTAAAGGTCTCACCAATACCGCCTAAAATAGCTTTATTGATAAATCCGTCTTGTGGAGCGGTTACAAAATAGAGGTCATTCCTAATTTGATAATTGGTGCGATCTGTTTCTAGTTTACTGACTTGCGCTTCTACATCTAACTGACTGGATTGTGCTGAGAACTGATCGCCCTTTGCTTTTGCAATCTTTTCTGCATATTCTTGTCTGATGCGGTTCAACTCGATCTCTGAATTGATTAACTCATTTCTGCTTTGTAGTAGTTTTTGTTGTTGAGAAATAGCCTTTGCCATAGTCGTTCTTGCCTTCAGGTTTTTCTCTTCCACATCTGCCGTAGACTTAAAACCTTCTTTTTCTAAAGTTTCGGTACGTGTTAATTGTGTCTGAGCAATTTTCTCGTCATTTTTGGCCGCTTGAAGATCGATACTGTCTTGTACTATTTTGAGCTGGGACTGGATGAGTTTGTTTCTCGCCTGGCTTAGTTTTAATTCTCTTTCACCAGCAAGGGCCACTATTTGATTGTCTAAAGCTCCTATTTTTTCTCGATAAGATTCTACACTTGCCGCTTTTGCGTCAATTTGTTGACCGGTACGATTTACCAAGTTAGGATCAAAGTACTCACTTTTTACCTCGCTTATTTTCAATACCGTATCCCCTTTTGTCACCCGGTCCCCTTCTTTTACATACCATTCTACAATACGTCCTGCTATAGGAGATTGTAAGGTAAGTGGACGTTGATCTGGAGTTAAGGTGGTTACAAAACCATTCCCACTAATATTTTGAGTCCACGGCAAAAACATCAAAATAATAGCAAAGAGGGCAAATCCACCTAAAAATCTATTGAAATACTTATAATGCTTGCGTTTCAATACCTTTCTACCTGCATTGAAATTATTCAAATTAAGTTGATCTTTGAGCTCGTTTTTAGATATGTTAAGCATAATTATTGATCTAAAATTAATTTACCGTTGTGCAATGTTATTAACCTACTACAACGTTTTCTCCATTCCTTATTCTGACTAACTACAACTAGTGACCATCCATTAGAAGGATCTGTAAGAAACTCCATGATCCTAGTCGCTTCTTCTTCTTCAAACTGGTCCAACGGATCTTTTAAAATAAGCATTTTCGGATGTCTAACGATACTGCGGGCAAGGACGATTTTTTTTCCAACCGTATAGCTCAATTCTTTTCCTTCTGGAAAAATAACCGTATCCAATCCCATAGGTAGTTTTTTAAGATAATTAATCAGACCTACTTTTTCAAGGGACCAATAAATACGCTCATCGGCAATACTTTTATCTCCAAAGGTGATATTGTCCCTTAAGGTACCTTCAAAAGGTGTTTCTTCTGTTAAGGACTGACCTAAGTTTGCTCGGTAATAATTAAGGTCGAGACCTCTTAAATTTGAATTGTTTACATAAATACTTCCTTGAGTAGGCTCTATAATTCCAGCGATAAGTCGTAATAAAGTAGCTTTACCACTGCCGTTAGTACCATTTATAAGTATGGTACATGTTTCAGAAATTTTTAGTGAGATGTCATCTAATATAGGCCTTGTTCTTTCTGGAACTGTAAAAGTTACTTGATCGAGTTCTACATGAAAATTTTGTTCCTTATTAAAAGGATGCTCTCCTAATTGAGGTTCCAACTCTTTATCTACTACTTGGGCTAATTTCTCTAAGGAAGTTAATATATCGTAAAATGACTCTAAACCAGATATAATTTTCTCCACAGCTCCTATGATGATCAAAATAATAAGCTCTGCTGCTACAAATTGTCCAATATTCATTTCTTGACTCAGCACTAGCAATCCTCCTATAATGAGAAGTCCTGCCGTAATCAATACTTTAAAACCTATCAGTTGAATCCCTTGTGTAATCAGCACTTTAAAATGCTGCTCTCTATACTTCAAGTATTCCGACACTAACACATCGTTCTTATCCACGGCGTGATTTGTAATTCCAGAAAGTTTGAAACTGATGAGTGATCTCGCAATTTCTTGAAGCCAGTGCGCCACTTTATACTTGCTTTTAGACTCTAATAAACTGGTTTTCAAACCTTTTTCAGCAGTGTATTTGAACAGAAAAAAGGCTAAGGCCACTAATAACGCTCCATAAATAATAAAGAATGGGTGGTAGAACGACAAGAGTAATAAACCAAATATAATTTGTAAAATCGCTGTAGGGTAGTCTACTAGTAATTTAGATAAACTCTTTTGTATGGTAAGGGTATCAAAAAATCTATTAGCTAATTCTGGCGGATAAAAACCTCGCAAGGCACTCATCTTGATTTTTGGAAATCGGTAAGCAAAGTCAAAAGAAGACCTTGTAAATATCTTTTGTTGAATGTTCTCCGTAATTCTTATTTGCATAATTTGCAATACCCCACCAAAAGCCACACCTAAAGTAACTAATACTACTAATAGAATCCAGGAGGTGCTGATTTGGGCTCCTTGAATCAAGTTAATAATCGCCTGAATCCCTAAAGGCAAGGAAAGACCTACTAAACCGGCAAAAATGGCATAATAAAAGATCTGTCTAATATCTTTTTTGTCCAACTCGAGCATGCTGATGAGGCGCTGCCATGCGGTGAGTATATTTTTATTTTCTTTCATTTGATATAATAAGTTGATCTACGAGATTTAAAAAATAAGAGGTCGGTGATGTCGTACTATTACAATCTGTAATGGCTGCAAAATGATCTTTTAAAAAGTGTTGATGCAAGGCTCCTTGTATGATCATACTGCTTAAGGAGGAAGGGAAAGCATAAACAGGATTTACTTCTTTAATCATGTCCTTGAGCCTCAAAACCAATCGTTTATACACCGCAAAATAACCTTCTTTATTTTCGGTATCCACTTCTTTAGTTAAATAGGATTTGGAGTACTCTGCAATAATAATTTTATTTAATAGCACTTCATTTATATGACTGAAGTCAGAGTCTTGTGTCACTTCTTGAGTTAAAATCTCGATGGCTCTATTCAATTTATCTTTAGGAGAGGACAATGTCAACGTTTGAAGAACTAATTGATATTCCAGCCAGCTCCAATACCATGAAGTAAGGTAAAGTAATAGTTTATGTTTATTTTCAAAATACCTGTAAATAGAACTTTCATTAGATTTAATCGCAAGCCCAAGCTTTTTGAAGGTGAATTGTTCAAAGCCCAATTCATAAATCATCTCTATACTACAACTAAGGATGCGTTTGCCTAGGTCAGAACTCCCAGGGTCTTTGACGTATAATTTATCATTGATCTCTACTTTAAGATTTTTGAGAAGTGTTTGCATTGCGTTTTATTAAGACGCAAATATAATAGTATTACTATTAATATATGATATTGATAGTTTTAATTAACAATATATTTTTTAATATACAACCACCCTAAATCAATTATTTTACAATAAACAGGAACGTATTATCAAGATTGAGGACTAACTACTCCTTTGAAACTCTAAAAGTGTTAAACTAACCCGTTATTAAATATGACTGCTTTACTCTACTGATCATAGCTGCTGCTATGGAACAAGAAATAGCTTACATATAAACACAAGAACATATTGTCAATTCCTTCTTGAATAGTATTTTTACCTGATGACTATTATCTTAGAAGAACTTCAAAAAGCAGAAGAAAAAGCCGCATTGTTATTTCGAGAAATTGAAAAAAGACAGCTCATACAAACCGGCAGGACAGAAAAAGAGATCAACACAAACATCTTTGAACTGGCTGATGAATTATTTGGTATTCAAAAATACTGGCACAAACGTATTGTAAGGGCTGGAGAAAACACACTACATCCTTATGATGAGAATCCGCCGGACTTAGTTATTAAAGAAGATGATATTGTTTTTATAGACTTCGGCCCTATCCTTGAACACTGGGAGGCAGACTATGGTAGAACTTACGTTATTGGATCTGATCCTTATAAAAAACAACTGGCTGAAGATTCAGAAAAGCTATGGTTGATGGCTAATGAGCACTTTAAAAACAACCCTACAATTACTGGCGCACAGTTATACACCTTTTGTGTCGAGCTAGCTGAAGGTCATGACTGGGAATTTGGTGGTCCTATAGCTGGTCATTTGATAGGTCACTTTCCTCATGAAAAATTAGAAACAGAAGTAAAAACAAATTACATACATCCAGAAAATCATACTCCTATGAATGAGACAGATGCTCAAGGAGAGGAGCGTCATTGGATTATAGAAATTCACTTGGTGGACAGGCAAAAAAAGATAGGCGCCTTTTTTGAGCAACTCGCTGGCTTTTAAAGCTTAGTTAAAAATTCCTTATACCCAAAATGCCTACTTAGAGCAGGCATTTATGTTTTATCCATAATGGAATAAAAAGGGGAAAGCAAAATCTCTATTGAATCTCAGCGGTTAATCCAGCTTCTAATAAAGCGGTGCAACGCGGCTCTAAATCATCGTAATCTCCTGACTTCACATTACATTTTCCTTTATAGTGAACTATAAGAGAACATTGCTCTGCTTGTATAGGTGTGTGATCACATGCTGCCACCAGCATATCTATGACGTGATCAAATGTGTTTACTTCATCATTAAAAAGGACAATTTTATTTTCCTTTTGCTCCAAGACTTCCATTTCCAATTCTGGAAGTACTTGTTCTTGTGTGCTCCATTTCATAGGTTTAAATTTAAAACAAATCCATTTAAAAAAAATCAACTATAACGTTAAAGTTATCCTTTCAACATCTTAGCAGCTATCCAATTATCTTTCTTGAGATGTGAGTCGTAAACAATACCACACTCATTACACTTGTTTTTGATGTGTTCTAAATCATCTTCGTAAAAACCACTGAAAAGTATCGTGCCACCACTTTTTAAACTTTTAGCATATACTGGTATATCTTGAAGTAATATATTTCTGTTGATATTTGCAATGATAAAGTCATAAGATTTTCCTGCCAGCTGCTCTGCTCCTCCTAAGATGACGTTTACCTTATCCATTTTATTGCGCTCTACATTCTCCTGTGCATTTTCATAACACCAAGTATCAATATCTATAGCGTCCACTGCCGCAGCGCCTCGCATTTGAGCTAGAATACCTAACACTCCGGTACCGCTACCCATATCCAGTACATCCAGACCTGCAACATTTTCTTCTAATAAATGCTGGATCATCATGTGCGTGGTCTGATGGTGTCCTGTACCAAAACTCATCTTTGGCTCTATAACAATATCAAATTCGACACCGCTGGCCTTATGAAATGGTGCGCGTACTTCACATCGGTTATTCACTGTAATGGGATCAAAATTCTTTTCCCATTCTTCATTCCAATTGGTTGCTGGCATATCCGCTTTCGCGAAAGCGATATCACATAAGTCATTATCCATAAGATCTACTGTATCGAGTATATGCTCACTATCCAGAGATTGTAACACATAGGCCTTGATCCCATCTTCTGTATCTATAAAACTCTCAAAACCTACCTCGCCCAGTTGTGCCATCAGCACATCATTCCAAGGTTGTTGTGGGGTTAGTTTAAAACTGTATTCCACATAAATTTGATCGGTTGTACTATTTTCCATATCGGTAATGTCCTGTAATATTAAAATGAAATAGGCAATCTTCTAGGACTTGTCCAGCGCCTATATTATGCACCATTAAATAGCGTTTTTGGTCTTTTGATTTTGTTTTGGAAACCACCCCTATATGCGTCAGTCCGTTGCTCAACTCCCAGCTTACCACATCACCAGGTAGGTAATCTATAGCCTGCTGACTTAGAACTAGACTCGTTCCTTTACTGGTGAAAAAAGTACGCAAATTAGGTACCCTTCTGTGATCGATATTGGTATCTGTTTTCTTCAATCCCCATTTTTGCGGATATTTAGAGAAATGAGCTTTCATATCCTCATGAACTTCCTTCTGCAAGTCGATTCCAAGCTTCCTGTAGGTTCTAATGATTACATCTGTACAAACCCCATAAGGTTTTGGAACATCTCCATTAGGATAGGGAATATTAAAATAGCTGCCGTTATAAATCACCTGATCTTTAGTCAACTCTTCAGCCGCGGCAGCTACTTCTATACCATACTCCGTCTGACCTACTACTAGTGAGCTTATGGTCAGGAATAGGAGTGAAAATAAGTTTTTAAAATGCATTCGCAATATCGAGGAAGGATTGTGCGTCTAGTGACGCGCCACCTACAAGACCTCCATCTACATCTGGTTTTGCAAAAATCTCTGCAGCATTTGCAGGTTTTACGCTACCACCGTAAAGGATACTGGTGTTGTTTGCGGTTTCCTTTCCAAATTTTGATTCTATAAAAGAACGCAAATGTGCATGCATTTCTTGTGCTTGTTCTGGACTTGCGGTTTCTCCAGTACCTATTGCCCATACTGGCTCATAAGCAACAACCACCTTTTCCATTTGCTTTGAAGTAAGGCCAAAAAGTCCTTTTTCAATTTGTTGAGTAACCGTTTCAAAGTGGTTACCAGCTTTGCGTTGTTCTAAGTGTTCTCCACAACAAAAGATCACTCGCATGCCTTTTTCAAGAGCCGTTATAGTTTTGGCAGCGATTAGTTCGTCCGTTTCTCCATAAATATCTCTGCGCTCCGAGTGACCTATAATCACTGTTTTAATTCCTATGCTATCTAACATATCTACAGAAACCTCTCCTGTATAAGCGCCATTTAGAGCTTCACATACGTTTTGCGCCACTACTTCTATTACTGTATCGGTCGTACTATTAAATGCATGGTATAAGAATGGGTGCGATGGAGCGATCATCAATTCGCAATTAACATCCTTTAAAAGACCTTTTTTTAAATCATTAATGAGGTCTGTTGTTTGCGGTAAATCGCAGTTCATTTTCCAGTTTCCAGCTACTATATTTTTTCTCATGGTATTTTTTTTTGGTAATTATCAATTGAAGGATAATTTCAAAATTGCCGTTTTTATTATTATTGTGCAAATGAATGCAAAGGTATTGACTTTTAAATAGCAAAAAACGATTGCGCTGGCAGCTTGAGAAACGGACTGAGGTCTCCTTATTTTATTCCCTAGATCTATATTCTTGTCTGCCGCTCCAGCTTAGATGTCTGCTCTTACTTATATATCAACTCTTTTCCTCTCTCGATATTCCTCTCCTCTTCGATACTCGGTATTCTAACAGCATCCCGCATCCTTATAGCTATTCCAGCTTCACACGTGGATCCAGCCATACATAGAGCAAGTCCACCAGAATATTGATAAGGATAAACAAGGTAGCAATAACGAGAACCGCTCCTGTAATGACCGGTAAATCTTGGGTATTTAAAGCCTCTACGATTTCCTTTCCTATTCCGTTCCAATTGAAAATATATTCTACAAACACAGCTCCAGCAAGTAAACTCGCAAACCAACCGCTTACCGCAGTTATTACTGGGTTCAGTGCATTTTTAAACGCATGTCTTTTGATCACTTGTAATGTAGTCAGTCCTTTGGCATAAGCTGTAGTAATGTATTCTTGCCCCATGACTTCCAACAGGCTGTTTCTCATAAGTTGAGAAATAACGGCTAGCGGTCGTATTCCAAGTACTATTGCGGGCAAAATCAAATTGCGCCATTGCAATTGCATTCCTTCTCCATAATCATCCATTTCATATAAACTACCACTCATCTTCAATCCGGTATATTCATGCAACACATAGCCAAAAATAAACGCAAAAATGATGGCGCTAAAAAAACTAGGAATACTCATTCCCATCGTACTTACCAGTTGAATGACTTGATCGATCCAGCTATTTTTATACAAAGCTGAAATCACCCCTAAAACCAATCCCAAAACCAATGCAATACTAATTGCTGCTAGGGCTAAAATCATGGTGTTGGGCAAGGTTTCTCCTATGATATAGCTTACTTTTTTACCCGTTTTTTGAAAGGATTCTCGCAGGTATGGCCATTTGATATAAGTAGCTGTTGTCCCTATTGTAATGAGTTTTATACCCGTGTACTGCCCATCGTCGTAGGTGAAATCAGACGCCTGCTTACTGTGAAAAGATACAGGTGATAAATCATTGAGGAAATACAAATACTGAGTTCCTATCGTTTGATCCAAACCGTATTTAGCTCTCACATTTGCCAGTTGCTCTTCTGACTCATTTTGCCCCAGCATCATTTGGGCTGGATCTCCTGGTAAAAGGTAGAATAAAAGAAAAATTACGGTAACCACTCCATATAATGTCAGTATCGCATAGCCTATTTTTTTAAGCACATAGCTTATCATAAAGCCAGTTGCTCAAAATCATTCCAATGCGACTTAGCAGTAATCACCCCTTTATTAATCGTCATTATAGATGGTGTAGATCGTACAGCAGTTTTGATTTGAGTTCCATCTGTAGTGTAAAATGGGATCTCCACACTATTTGCTTCTAGTAAAGGTTGCAATTGATCTATAGGATTTGCACTCAGACCTATCACCTCATAACCGGCTTTCTGCGCTCTTTGTATAAAAGCAGCCAACTTTTGCATACCGCCGTCTTCAGCTTTGGTCATATCGTAAATCATGACAAAGGCTACTTTTTCTTTATCTAAGATTTCTTGAGTGTAATCTTCGCCATCTGTTTCTATAGAAAAATCATGAATTTCAGGAAGTGCTGCCTCTTGAATAACACGTGTTTCCACTTTATCATAACCTGGACGACCTTCTGGAGGCAAACCATCTGTAGTAATTATTTCTTCTTTCCCATCAACTGTATAATACCAGTCGTACCCATAAATAGCAGGATGATTAGGATCTTCCTTCATCGCCTCTTCTATATCGACCCCTGTTTTATAGGCTCTAAAATCAAGAATAGGTAAGTGCATCAACACGTAATAGGCGATGATAAAACAAATGACCGTAGCTACGAGAATAATGATGGAGGATTTTGCTTTCGCGAAAGCGGAACCTATTTTATCCATATTAAAAAACAAAACCAATATCATCACTAATAGCACCACGTCTTTGTAAAAAGATTGCCAAGGTGTTAAAGGAATAGCATCACCAAAGCAACCACAATCCGTCACTTTATCAAAATATGCAGAATAGAAAGTTAAAAATGTAAAGAAAACAATCATGAGCAATATGGACCAGATCGTAAATTTTTTCTGAAAACCAAGGAGAAGCATGATCCCTAAGACCACTTCAAAAATGACAACAAAAATAGCCATAGGAAGTGCAAACGGTTGTAAAAACTCCAGTCCTAAGACGGCAGCACTGAAATATTCATCCAATTTATAAGAGAAGCCTAACGGATCATTTAACTTAATTAAACCACTAAATATGAATAATATACCGACAAACCATCGGCAAAAAGGAACTAATGCTTTCATGCTTTTTTATTTAAAGGGTAAATATAGGAATTAGGTGCGAATTTGTGAGCCTTTGAGTTGGGGAAGATGGAAGATAGAGGATAGAGGATGGAAGAGGTATGAGGGATGAGGGATGAGGGATGAGGGATGAGGGATGAGGGATGAGGGATGAGGGATGAGGGATGAGGGATGAGGGATGAGGGATGAGGGATGAGGGATGAGGGATGAGGGAAAATTATTTTTTATAGCTTCTTGACCTGGTCTTACTGCGCAAACTTGTCAACATTTTTTGAATGACGGTCACTTCTTTTCTGACAAGATCTCTTGGAGGAATTTCTTTTACTTAAGAATCTGCGGTCGCTGCAACAACCATTGCTTTTTAATAAACAATAAGATCTTCCAATTTAAAATGATCATTACTTTACGTTTAACAAAGACACCTCTTTTTCTCTCGGCTAAAGGCTATGAATTCTATAGTTCCTCCTACTCCACATGCCACATGCCACATGCCACAAAATAAGAAAAGCTCCATTCTCTAACAGAGAACAGAGCTTTTTAAATATCAATAAACAACTAATTACTTTACAGCAACGAGTTCTACATCAAACACTAATGTTGCATTTGGTGGAATAACGCCACCTGCTCCAGCACTTCCATAAGCCATGTCAGATGGTACCACTAGACGAGCTTTGTCTCCTACTTTTAAAAGTTGGATCCCTTCATCCCATCCTGCGATGACCTGCCCCATTCCTAGAGCAAAATCTATAGGCTGCTTGCGGTCATAACTAGAGTCAAACACTTTACCGTTAGGCAACATTCCTTTGTAATGAACGCTAACCGTTTTTCCTTTTTCAGCCTGCACACCATCACCTTGATTGATGATTTTATAACGCAAACCGCTTTCTGTTTTATCAAAACCCATAGCGATCTCATCGATCTCTTGGTCTGCTTGTTTTCTAGCCTGCTCTTTGCGATTTTTTACAGCTCCTTCCAACTGACGAAATTCTTCCACAGCGTTGAATGCTTTTGCCGCATCACCTTCTCTTAAGATAGTAAGTTTTTTGATTTCGTCACCTTGAGCGATGGCATCAACCACATCTTGTCCTTCTATTACTTTACCAAAGACCGTGTGCTTATCATCCAACCATGGCGTAGCTATATGAGTAATAAAAAACTGAGAACCATTTGTTGCAGGTCCTGCATTTGCCATACTCAATACTCCAGGACCCTCATGACGTAATTCTGGATGGAACTCATCATCAAAATTATAACCTGGCCCGCCAGAACCAGTTCCTTGTGGGTCTCCACCTTGCACCATAAAATCTGGGATTACTCGGTGAAATTTTAAACCGTCATAATAAGGTGTCCCTTGTTCTTTGGCTTTGTTCTCTAAGTTCCCTTCAGCGAGTGCGATAAAATTTCCTACCGTTCCAGGTGTTTTGTCGTGATGTAGTTGTACGAGGATCTCTCCTTTAGTAGTATCAAATTTTGCGTAGATTCCTTCTTGCATTGTTGTTTTTTTTTAATGCTACAAAGGTAATTCTTTAGAATTCAGTCTTCAGAATGCTGGTATAGTTTTTTTTACTTCTTATATTGGTTGTTTTTATTTTAAAAAACCAACCCATAAAAACCAATCAATGACCAGAGCAGAACACCTCACCTTTTGTGAAAAATGTACGCATCGTAAAAAAGATTTTCAACAAGGCATCCTATGTGGTTTAACAGATAGAAAAGCTGATTTTGAAGTCTCCTGTAATGATTTTATTAAAAATGAAACTGTACCCCAAACGGTCAATTTAGACAAAGATGGTACTGTGAATCTTCACAGACTTTCAGCAGCGACAAATGAAAAATTACGCGAGGAGCAAAATCTAGCTGGAGGAATTTTTGCAGGAATAGGTATAGGAGTTGTAGGCGCTGTTATATGGGCAGTGATTACTGTTGTTACAGAATACCAAATAGCCTTTATGGCTATAGGAATTGGTTTTATAGTAGGGCATGCCGTACGCTTGGGTGGTAAAGGAGTCGATATGATTTTTGGGATTATTGGTGCTACGATTGCTATTCTTAGCTGTTTTTTAGGTAATTTCTTAAGTACGATTGGTTTTATAGCCAATTATAATGAAATAGGTTATCTAGATGCCTTTTTAAACTTTGATTACTCCCTGTTTATTCCAATGATGAAAGAAACATTTGGTTTTATGGACGTATTATTTTACGGTTTTGCAGGTTATGAAGGTTTTAAATTGGCTTTTAGAGTAATTACTAATGAAGAAGATATTACTAAACTAGAAGAAGGAAGTTACAATAATCCATAAATCCGGTTGAATTATCTGACGCTATTCACATAAAAACCCACCAAGACTTTTATCTCAAGAGGTATCCTTACTCATTCATTTATGAAATTTTATTGTTGAACTAACTTGCGTTTAAAGTAAATTGAGTTATTTCTGTATGGGTATCCCGCCTAGTCTATCAGGTTTTTGGAGGGCCCTTGTTCAACTACTTTCAAGAGCCGCGCCATGAACTAGATGCTTTGGAACTCCGTAAATCAACTCCTGGTGTAAGCTGTCGATTTACTGTGTTTTATTCTCGCTTTCGCGAAAGCGGAATTCTCACACCAACCTCAAAAGAAATAAACAACACCTGATTTTACACTTCTTAGAATTTTAATTTAAGAAATAAGCAACCCACAAAAGAGGTCAAAAGACCATTGCAGTTTTAAAATTATATATGATGATGGTATAAAAAAATCCCAACAGGAATCTTCCTATTGGGATTTTTACTCTCCTGATGTATTCCAATCAGGTCTTAATACTTAATTAGCTACTTCACTGATAAACTTCAATCTGTAGAGGCGCAGTTCTTCTTCTTCATAATCCCCTTCAAATTCTTCTACTGCGGCATCTATTTTATCAGATTCTGATTCTATAAAATACTCATGTAGTTCTTCTTGCTGGTCTTCATCCAGTATTTCATCAATCCAATAACCTACATTTAATTTGGTACCGCTATAAACGATACTTTCTAATTCACCGATCAAATTATTCATGTCCATGCCTTTTGCACTTGCCATGTCGTCAAAGTTCAGCTTGCGGTCTATACTCGTAATGAAGTACATTTTATTTCCAGATTTTGCTCCCGTACTTTTGATGATCAAATCATCTGGTCTAAGGATATCATTATCTGTTACGTAGGTCGAAATCAATTCTACAAATGACTTTCCATACTTTTTTGCTTTTCCTTCTCCTACTCCGTGGATATTTGCCATTTCTTCCATAGTGATGGGATACTTAGTGGCCATATCTTCTATGGAAGGATCTTGAAAAACCACATATGGAGGCACGTTCTTTTGAGACGCCACCTTTTTGCGTAAATCCTTTAAGAACTTCACCAGTTGCGTGTCTATTGCGCCACCTTTAAAAGCTCCTACAATTTGGTCAGAAGATTGATGGTAGGTATGATCGTCACTCATCATAAATGTCTTTCCAGTGATTACAAATTCACGACCTGCATCCAGCACTTTAAGGGTGCCATAGGTTTCTATATCTTTTTTGATCAAACGTGCGACCAATACCTGACGTATCAGAGCCGTCCAAAATGCTTTTTCTTTATTCTGACCACTTCCGAAATAGTCGTGTTGATCTAACTTGTGGCTAGAAATCATCGCATTATTTTTACCCATAAGGATATTGACAATGTCTTTAGATTTATATCGCTCCCCTGCTGCGCCTATCAATTGAATCAGTTTTTTTACTTCTTCTACGGCTTCTTTTTGAGGTTTTGGATTGCGCATATTATCATCCATATCACCACCAGCTCCTGTAGCCGGATCAAACTGCTCCCCAAAATAATGCAAGATGTACTGTCTGCGGCTCATGCTCGTTTCTGAGTAACCTACCATTTCTTGTAAGAGTGCATGACCTATTTCTTGCTCTGCAATAGGTTTTCCAGACATGAATTTTTCTAATTTCTCAATGTCTTTATAAGCGTAATAAGCAAGGCAATGCCCTTCTCCGCCGTCACGTCCTGCACGACCCGTTTCTTGATAATAAGATTCGATACTTTTAGGAATATCATGATGAATCACAAACCGCACATCTGGCTTATCGATTCCCATACCAAAGGCTATGGTAGCTACCACCACATCAGTATCTTCCATTAAGAACATATCTTGATGCAGTACTCTTGTTTTGGCATCCAGTCCTGCATGGTAAGGAACTGCTTTGATCCCATTTACTTGTAATACCTGAGCCAGCGCTTCCACACGCTTGCGAGACAAACAGTAAACAATACCAGATTTTCCGTCATTTTGTTTTATAAAACGAGTAATATCAGCATCTACTGTTTCTGTTTTAGGGCGCACCTCATAATAAAGATTGGGCCTATTAAAGGAAGCTTGAAAAGTAGTGGCGTTGGTAATTTGTAAATTCTTAAGAATATCCTCTTGCACCTTAGGAGTCGCTGTAGCTGTCAATCCTATAATAGGAATATCGGATCCTATACGATCGATGATCCTGCGCAAGTTTCTGTATTCTGGACGGAAATCGTGTCCCCATTCACTAATACAATGTGCTTCATCTACGGCTAGAAATGATATTTTATGCTGCTTTAAGAAATCCACATATTCTTCTTTGGTCAGTGATTCTGGAGCCACATAAAGCAACTTAGTAATCCCACTAGCAATGTCATCTTTTACTTGCTGTACATCTCCTTTAGAAAGAGAGGAGTTGAGTACATGCGCTACGCCGTCATGATCGGAAATGCCACGTATGGCATCGACCTGATTTTTCATCAATGCAATTAGTGGAGAAACAACAATAGCTGTTCCTTCCTGCATCAAAGCTGGTAATTGGTAACACAGTGACTTCCCACCGCCCGTAGGCATAATGACAAAACAATCTTCTTTATTAAGTAGTGCTGTGATGACCTTTTTTTGCAATCCTCTAAATTGCCCGAATCCAAAATATTTCTTTAGATTTTCTTCTAATCCTATTTGCGTATCTGCCATGCGGCTGCTGCGTTTTGTTTATCTTTGTAAGCTAAATTTACGATATAATTTGCTTATCACAAATTATAGATATAACTAATCATTTTTGGAAGAAGAAAATAAAGTTTTAGAAGTTGCGAGAAGAACTATTCGCATTGAAGCACAGGCTATTACAGATCTTGTGGATGGTATTGATTCCGCTTTCGCGAAAGCGGTAGTGCATATACACCACTCAAAAGGCAGAGTTATTATCACTGGAATAGGCAAAAGTGCGATCATAGCCCAGAAAATAGTGGCTACTATGAACTCCACAGGCACCCCTGCGATTTTTATGCATGCCGCCGACGCTATTCACGGCGATTTAGGAATCGTACAAACCAATGATGTGGTGATCTGTATTTCAAAAAGTGGAAATACTCCAGAAATAAAAGTCCTGGTGCCATTGATCAAGAATTTCAATAATAAATTGATTGCGATCACAAGTGAAAGAGAATCCTTTTTAGGGAAAGAAGCAGACTATGTTCTTCATGCAGCGATCAAAGAAGAAGCTTGCCCTAATGGCCTGGCTCCTACCACCAGCACTACTGTTCAACTGGTTATAGGTGATGCGCTTGCGGTAAGTTTACTAGAATTAAAAGGCTTTACCGATAAAGATTTTGCGAGGTACCACCCAGGTGGCGCCTTAGGTAAAAAATTATACTTGCGTGTTCAAGACATCAGCGAGAAAAACAACAAACCAGAAGTACAAGCCACTACCTCTTTAAGAGATGTGATTGTGAATATTACAGAAAATATGCTGGGAATGACAGTAGTGACTGATCATCATCAAGCTATAGGAATTATTACTGATGGTGATTTAAGACGCATGCTTTCCAGCGGTAAAAATATCGATGATCTAGTGGCAAGAGATATTATGAGCAGCCATCCTAAAACTATCACAGCCGATTCTATGGCGGTACAAGCTCGAGAATTGATGGAAGAAAAAAACATCTCTCAATTGATTGCCGTGGATGAAAAGGATTGTTATGCTGGAGTGGTTCATATTCATGATTTAATAAGAGAGGGAATCGTATAACATGGCTCGTAAAAAAGTAGACCCTAATAAGATGTCATTCCTGGACCACGTAGAAGAATTGCGTTGGTCGTTGATACGTTCTATAGTTGGAATTTTAATAGGTGCTGTAATTGCAGGTGTTTTTACAGACTTCATTTTTGACGTTATCATTTTTGGACCGAAGAGAGGTACTTTTATCACCTATGAATTCTTTTGTGACTTTGGGAAGTATTTCGGAATTGTAAGTGATTTTTGCAATCCAGATTTTAATTTCAAAGTCCAATCTAGAGAGATGTCTGATGAGTTTTCTACTCATATTTGGACCTCCATTTTAGTAGGTTTTGTAGTTGCTTTTCCATGGGTATTGTATCAAGTATGGAGGTTTATATCACCAGGTTTAAAATCGACAGAAAAAAAGTACAGCAGCGGTTTTATCATTGTATGTTCTCTGTTATTTTTTATTGGGGTAACCTTTGGGTATTTTGTTATTGCTCCTTTATCGGTTCACTTTATGATGACGTATAACTTAAGTCCAGAAATATCGACAGAACCTAGTTTATCCAGTTATATAGGCTATATCAGAGCCTCCATTTTAGCTTCTGGATTGCTTTTTGAATTGCCTGTCATCATCTATTTCTTGACTAAAATAGGTCTTGCTACACCAGAAGGACTAAGAAAAAACAGGAAGTTTGCCTTAGTCATCGTACTGATTGTAGCCGCCGTTATCACACCGCCAGATATTGCTAGTCAAATAATAGTTGCTATACCTGTGTTAATTTTATACGAAGTGAGTATTTTCATCTCTAAATTTGTCCTTTACCGACAGAAAAGAAGAAAAAGAAAATTAGCTAAGTTATAAGTTATGAGTAATCAAGTAGAAGAATTCAATGCGTATCGCGCAAAAATGAACGATGCCATTCTCGACGACAACAATAAAATCATCAAACGCATCTTCAATATAGATACCAATGCTTTTACAGCAGGTAGATTAGATAAGAAAACCAAAGAACTTTTAGGTCTTGTTGCTAGTACGGTGTTGAGATGTGATGACTGTGTCAAATACCACTTAGAAGCCAGCCATAAAGAAGGTATTTCTAAGGAAGAAGTTGTAGAAGCCCTTTCCATCGCTACATTAGTGGGTGGAACGATTGTGATACCTCATCTGCGCCGTGCATATGAATATTGGGATGCTATAGAGCAGCATGCTGCCAGTAAATAATCCTAGGAATTTATTATTAGCTGGAATCAGTCTCAGTCTCCAGTAGGCAGTAGGCAGGTTGATTTGTGAGCGAGCTCACAAATTTGAGTAGGCAGTATTTTATAATGGTAGCTTTGGAAATTATTTTCCGCACTTGATGCCGAATCCTTTACAATTCCCGAGAGTTGTTTAACGAGTTCTTCCCCTTTCTTGCATCCGACGAGTGCTAGGAGAGTAATGCATAATGTCTGCAGGATAATAGGGCAATAAAAGAAAGAGCAACGCGATTCAAACCTATTTTCCTCCTTCTTGCATCCGACGAGTGCAACGAGAGGAATGCATAATGTCCGCAGGACAAAGGGGCATACTGGAATCAGTCTCAGTTTTCAGTAGGCAGTAGGCAGGTTGATTTGTGAGCGAGCTCACAAATTTGAGTAGGCAGTATTTTATAATGGTAGCTTTAGAAATTATTTTCCGCACTTGATGCCGAATCCTTTACAATTCCCGAGAATTTTTAACGAGTTCTTCCCCCTTCTTGCATCCGACGAGTGCAACGAGAGGAATGCATAATGTCCGCAGGACAAAGGGGCCTGCTGGAATCAGTCTCAGTTTTCAGTAGGCAGTAGGCAGGTTGATTTGTGAGCGAGCTCACAAATTTGAGTAGGCAGTATTTTATAATTGTAACTTTGGAAATTATTTTCCGCACTTGATGCAGAATCACTTACAGTTCCCGAGAGTTTTTTGAAGAGTTTTTCCCTTCTTGCATCCGACGAGTGCTAGGAGAGGAATGCATCATGATCGCAGGACAATGGGGCCTGCTGGAATCAGTCTCAGTTTTCAGTAGGCAGTAGGCAGGTTGATTTGTGAGCGAGCTCACAAATTTGAGTAGGCAGTATTTTATAATTGTAGCTTTGGAAATTATTTTCCGCACTTGATGCCGAATCCTTTACAATTCCCGAGAGTTGTTTAACGAGTTCTTCCCCCTTCTTGCATCCGACGAGTGCTAGGAGAGGAATGCATAATGTCTGCAGGATAATGGGGATTAAGAATCATAAACCTCCAAAAGCCTCTCCACATAACGATCACTGCCGTAATGCTGCAGCACATGTTCATGGAATTGAAGGGCATAACGATCTCTTAATTCGCGATTTGACATTAGTTCTTCTAAAGCTGATGCTAGAAGCTCCGGATTTTCTGGAGGAACAACGAGTCCGCAATCAGCTACTACTTCTTTACAAGCGCCTACATCGGTAACTACGACTGGCAAAGAACACAACCCATATTCTAATAAGGCGACCGGCAATCCTTCTGACTTAGAAGAGAGCACTCCTATATCACAGGCATTAAGAACGGCTGTTACATCAGGTCGTGATCCCAATAGGAAAACACGACTTGCAAGAGCTGGCTTTTGTATGTGACGCTTCAATTCATTGGAATAGGCATCCTGAAAATCCTGACCGCAGAGGTGTAAGGTCCATTCGTGATATTCTGACGCTAGCCTCTCAAAAGCTTGAAGCAAATGCAGGTGGTCTTTCTGTTCCCTTAAGTTGGCAAGACATACGATGCGCTTTCCTTCTGTTCCACCCAGCGGACTCAAAAGCGGAACCGTCGGAACTTTTACAGCAAAGTTCTCTAAGTACAGCACCTTTTTACATTTCAGCTCCTTCTCTGCCCAAGTTTTTAATCGCTTGTTGACGCTTATTATTTGGTCAAAAAAGACAGAAATCAACTTCCATATTTTGTCAGGCCTTTGATCTAATTGGTCAGCCTTACCATAATGGTCGTGCCAAATCAGTTTAGGTGGGTTCTTCAAGAAAACTAAAGCAAGTACCGCTATATAAGCAGAAGTGCTGTGCGCATGAACTACTTCTATTTGATGCTGTTGTATATAAGTCCTCAATTTAAAAACAGCACGCCATCCTATCTTGCCTTTCTTATTTAAAAAAAGATAGGCTACCTCTGGGGCAATTGCTTTTTGAAGCAAGCCTTCTTTTCTAGTCACACAAAGATGGGAGTCGTGACCTTCTTGAGTGAGCACATTAGCAATATTCACCGCCATACGTTCTGCGCCACCGGCTTCTAGACTGTCTATGATTTGAAGCAGTTTCATTTCTTAGGGGCTTTTGATGGATGCGTTTCTTTTAAAAGCAAAGCAATTTCTCTTTCAAAATCATCTAAGGTGTATTGTTGCGACCATGCCGCGGCAGCTTGTGACACCTGCTGTAAGAATTCTGGATGTTTTAGGTATTCTTCCGCTAGTGTTCCTGCTTGTGATATGTCATTGATCAAGATACCTCGCTGAGTGGAATCCATACCTTTGCCTAGCTCTGATGGGTTGGTTTCTTCATTCTGTAATCGTTCTCGACTATCGCTCGAACTGACATCGAAACCTTTCCCTAGCCCTAAAGGGTAGGTTTCTTTATTCTGTAATCGTTCTCGACTATCGCTCGAACTGGCATCGAGAGCTTTCCCTAGCCCTAAAGGGTAGGTTTGTTTATCTGCATTGGAAGTTGGAAGTTGAAAGTTGGACGTTGCTATACCCAGCATCCAATGGACGCAGCTCACTTTACTTGCCACTGGAATACAACCCCAAAACATGGCCTCAGCAACGGCTTTGGGCCAACCTTCACTTTTTGATAATAGAAAAGAGAAATGTGCCTTTTTATAGGCTTGAGTAACGATGCTGTTCTCCACATTACCGTGCAAGCTGATGTGATCTTCTAATCCAGCTGCTTTTACACGGTTTTCTATGACTGCTTTCAAAGGACCATCACCGTAATAATCTAAAGAAATAGCAATTCCGTTAGCCCGTAATTCTTTTATGAGTTCAAAAACTTCTAATGGTCTTTTATTGGCTCCCATGGTTCCCACAAAAACTGCTTTATAAGGTCCATTCCAATTCCTATTGGCAACAGGCTGAATCTGATTCCTGCGGTAAGTAGCTGTAAAGAAGGCTTGGATATTTTTAGTTTGACCGGGCCAGTCTCCATAGACCAACACCTTTATATTTTTAGAGAGAAAGGTATTGGAAAGTAGTTTCTTTTGCCATCTATAAGCCATGGGTTGTAGCGCTTGAGGATCAAAATTACCGGCATATTTAACGGTCTTCCTTTTACTAGGGAATAAGATTTGTACCATACTAGCCAGTAAAGCTAAATTTCCTGGGCATCTTAAATGTATATGATCCGCTTTCGCGAAAGCAAAACACAAAACTATGAATTGATAGGGTATACTAAGAAAAGAAAATATGGCTGAAAATAGGCTGTGAAATTCAAGACGTCTGACACTTTTTATTTCAAAATCTTGGCGATCGAAAGCTTTAGTGAGCAAGGAACGATGGTACCTAGTCGGACAAACGTATGTGGTTGAAGTCGCGTATTTCATCCAAATATTCATTTCCTTAACGTATGGCGCATAGGCCACGTTCTCCTTATTTTTAAAAAGAATAGGTGCGTCAGATATGATGAGCAGCTTCATAAAATATAATCGGCTGAGTCATTATTACTAACCTTAACCGCTGGAACTCCTACTACCGTAGTTCCAGCTGCAACATCTGTAACAACAAGACTATTTGCACCTATAACAGCTTTGTCGCCTATGTTAATTTTTCCTGCTACTGTTGCATTTGCTCCTATGTACACATAATCTCCTATAACTGGAATACCGCGTTTATCTCCACGACCACTTACTCCAATGGTAACTCCTTGCGATATATTGCAATTTTTTCCAATGATGGCTCCTGCATTAATGATGATTCCAGAATGATGACCTATATAAAACCCCTCTCCTATGGTGGCACTGTAAGGGATTGTAATTCCTGTAAGCACTTCAATACCCTTTAACTTGAGCACTCCTATTCCTAATATAGGCCATTTTAAAATCTTAGGTAATGAAGATGTATAAATCCAGTTAAAGAAGCGGTACTGCAATAAGGCCCACAAGCCTTGCTGTGTGAGCAGCATGATAATGGCAGGTTTCCCACTATAATCGGTATATCTTTTTATGTCTTTAGAAAACTTCATTATTTAGGTTTATTGAAGAGTAAACTGATAATTCCTACACTTCTTCCTATTGCTTCAGTAAAGGCTTCTTTGCGTTCCCGAGTAGTAAAGATATTGAGAAATCTAATAGCAGTAAGCAATAGGGTGATTTGATACCATTTTAATTTATTTTTAAAAGAAGGTTTAGGATGTCTTACTCTCCATACGTACCAGCCGTTGCGCACCACCATTTTTCCATAAGCATACTTATTCGGTCTTCCTGCCGCATCGTGATGGTGTTCTAATTGTGCGGCCGTATTGACATATAAATCTCCTATATGTGATAATCGCAGTGTGAAATCTGCATCCTCATATAAGCCATATCCTTCAAAATATTCTGAAAATTTATGCTCTTTTAATACGGATAAGGGAAAACTAGACACACCTCCCATCAATTGTTCCACTTGATATATTTTACCTGAGGGCGGTAAGAAACTAACTGATCTACCATGTCCAAATTCCGGATAAACGGCTGGAGGGGTTTGTTGTGCGAGACCTAATTTTCTCCTCAGTATATACCGGCTGCTTTCTTTACGACGGTAACCATCATAGTAGAAATAATTAAGGTCGTTTTTATCTTCTGTTTCTGTTGGCTCCCAAGAAACTTCATTGGTAATGTAGCCACCAACTCCTATAGCATTTGGGAATTGCGTATAGGTATCTATTAATTGCTTAAAATAATCTGGATCAAGTAGGGTATCGTCGTCTAGAAAAGCAACAATATCTATATCGCTACCTACTCTTTCAATTCCGTAATTGCGTTGTTTGGTCAAGCCGCGATGTTCTGCTGGCACTTGGAAATATCTTAATTTTGAACTTGAACTTGAACTTGAACTTGAATGGAGAGTGGAACTATCCAACTCTGAACTCTGAATTCTGAACTCTGAACTATCTTGAAATAACAACTCCGTTTTATCATCAGTAGAACCATCAATAATCAACACCTCATCGGGCACTTGAGATTGTGACATCACAGATTTCAGCAACCTGGATAAGGGTTCTGGTCTCATGTAGGTACAAACAATAAGGCTTAGTTTACACTTTTGCATCTGGAGCTAATTTTTGAGACCAATACATACTTTTATTCCAAGCCTTTTTAAAATATTTATAATAAGATATAGGATTCTTAATAGAATAATCCTTGTAAAACTTGATGAACAAAGTGACTTTGTATCCTAATAATTGTTTGGCAGTATAATTCTTCTTACGATGGTACATGATTTGCGGTGAAGGCTTCGGTTGAACCTCGTCTTCTTGCCACGGAAAAAGATGTGGTTTTCTAAATCCACCTACAGGCGCTTTTAAATGCAACAACTGTATTTGAGGAGCATAAATCACATCATAGCCAGCTTGACGTATTTGCATGCCATAATCTACATCTTCTCCATAACCGTGTTCCAGAGCCATATCAAATTTACATCGCTCTACTATTTCTCTATGAACAATAGAACAGCCTGAGCCGAAAGATTCCCATTGCTTAAATGTATGCTGTCTTTCTTGTTCCCCTTTTTGCAAACAAGAAAAGGTAATGCACTTCTCTTTACGTTCATTAATGAAGCCTAGTATTTTATCAGAAAAATCATCTTGAACACGCAGGTCGTCATCAAATAACAATATCCAGCTGGCATTGCTTAGCGATATTGCTCTGTTGCGAGCACGACAGGCTCCCGTAATAGAAGTGAATTCGTGAATAATTTCAAAGTGCCATCGCTTTTCTTCCATAAAGTCTAATGCACTTGTTGCGTTGATATCAGCATTTTGTTCGATGATAATGAGCTTATTAGGTGTGAACCTTTGCTCATTTAAATCTTCCATCACCTGTTTTAAATAATTAGGTCTACCCATAGTAGGAATTACTACATCGTAATCAAAATTTATAGTTGTATCAACTTCTCTATTTTTTTGCAACTCCTGAATCTGAATTTTCAAGTGTTTCTTTTTGTAAAAAAGCGCTTTAATAAAAGAGCTTATAGGAAATCGCTTCTCATACCACAAATGACACAAGAATAAAATAAAAACCCAGCTAGTTTTATAATGCTGCTTTACAAACCTATAAAGGTCTTTCTCTTTAAACTCTTCATTTTGAATGGCTGTAGGAATTTGATAATTTAAAACACCTAAAGGTCTGGACAATCTACCAATGGAATTTAACCAGTATAAATAGTTCTTTACCGAAGAATGAGTAGCTATAGTCATGTGAACTAGCTTTGCATGTACGCACACAATCGCTGTCCCTTTTAGCCAAGTCGGATACCTAACTTTTTTATTGATATTTAAAAAAGGTCCATCCTCTACATATCCAAAATCTTCATGTGTATGGTTGTAATTAGAAAAGAAATAGGCCTGGTGATTTAATTCTTGTAAAGCTTTTTTGAATGTATCAATGTCTGCTGTTTTCTCATGAACCAACAAATAATCATCAGGATTTGATTGAGCACATTTATAAATGGCCTCCACTATTGGTAGACCTTCATAACCCCTAGTAATGGCCATGCCGTTATGATAAAGCAGGTAAATCATTGGGAACAAACACTTTTATAATACTCTAAATTCTGACCTACTATTTTATTGATATCAAATCTTGCCTCTATTTTTACTCTAGCGGCTTGACCTATTTTTTTTACCAACTCTTGATCTTTGAATAAATGTTGCAAAGTAGCTACATACACATCAGTATGATCTGGATGATGCATAAAACCATCCACTCCATGATCTATTAAATCTTGTGCCCATCCTATATTGGTATTTACCACTGCCTTTTTTAAAGCCATGGACTCGATAGTGACCATTCCCAGTGTTTCGGCAAGTGATGGAAAAACACAAACATGAGCTTTCTTCATCTGTGCTTGTACGTCGTCATAAGGTATTTTACCTAGGTAAGAAATTCGAGCTGCAGCATTTGCGGTCATTTTTCTTTTCATTAATTCCCAAGTAGAAGTAGCACCGGTTAGAACATCTCCACTATCCCCACCTATAAAAATCAGGCTGCTTTTAGGCTCTAATTCGACCAGTTTATTAAATATTTCTATCAACTGAAACACTCCTTTTTTACGGATCAATGTTCCTATATTAAGTAGGGTATATGGAATATAGTTTTCTGGTTGGTTGTTTTGAAAATTCTCTAATTGCAATCCGTAGTGTATCACCTTCAATCGATCCAATGGTAAATCAAATAACCTCATCGATACTTCTCCTGCATAATGAGTAGGTGCGATAAATGCGCTTGCTTTTTTTACTGCATTTTTTTCAAAAAATCTATTCTTCCATTTTTGAGGTCTGTTTTCAATATGACAAAAATAAGTGTCACTGCCGTGAAACCTAATCACTAATGGAGTTTTTAGATTCATAAAAGCAGTAATTCCAGTCCAATCTGGAGCTTCCAGTACATCTATGCCTTTGGAGTTGTCCTTAATATATCTTTCTAAATGCTTGCGGTAAAAATAGAAACCACCTAATCTATATGTCTTTTGAGCTATGAGATGAAACGTAATATTAGCTTCCTCAAAAACACCATCTTCTTTTTGCCCATATACAAATACGCTAGTCTTATGCCCGATTGCCGCTAGTGCTTCTACTAAGTTTTTTATACTGGTCCCCATACCACCAGCATTGCTGATTTTTTTATGCGGATATTCTGGTGTGAGGTAGGCGATGTGCATTAGTTGCTATTTTCATTTAATAATAACTCTTCTACAAGTATTCTCGTAAAACCTGAGGCTCCGTTTCTATTAAGGTGACCGCAATCTGCAAAATAAGTATCTGTTTGATCAAATAAGTCGATAAAGCTAATTACTTGCGGGTAAGCTTCTTCTAGTTTCTTTACAAATATATTTCTATTTGAGGCATTTTTACAATAAGGTGCTGTGTACAAAATAAGGTGATTAGGTTCACTTTTCCTCAACCAGTTTACGCCTTGATTGGCATCAGAGATTTCGGTAGGTAATGACCCCTTTAGTTTACTTCCTACATGATCCCTCGCTAAAAAACCATTAGTAAAGTCTATATTAGTTGGTTTTTTATAAAGTTGTAATAGGACCTCTCTGAATCCTATCATTTTATCATTTGCAGCATAGCGAACAAAAGGAAGCTGCATGGCTGGTGTATGTACCTGCTTTTTAAATTCTGAGCTGAGTAAATCTGTGTTTTGGTAAGGAGCTATGGAAGAAAGAAAGGCTGGTGCATAAGAATCGTAATTGACAGCATAATCTAATTGAAAAAACACTTTCTCATAAGTAACTTTATGATCTTTTAATATTTGTAATAATGCTGCAGAATCATTCGCCAAGCTTCCTTGCAAGCCTAAATTAATACAGCTTTTACCCGTTAGTTGAGTAACTAACTCACAATCAATATTGTTTTCCACTCTCGAACTGCCTAAGAATATATAATCAATATGTGCCTCTTTTAATTGAACTACATACTGTGTTTTGTTTCTCGAAAAACCGGTCGTAAAGGCATGCGTATATATGATCTCTAACAAATAAGCACTAGCTATTGTTATGATTAACATCCATCCCGTATATTTTAAAAACCTGATCATTAAAATTGAAAGTATATAAAGTCTTGATGATTAGAGTATACGCCTAAAGTAAGCAACATGATGAGTACAGCGGTAATTTTAAACCACTTCCATTTTCCAATAAATGGATGCTCATATTGTCTATGAAGCCACTCCAGGCCAATAAAAATAAAAATAATAAGGAGCATCTCCACATTATAACGCTCGATATTCAAATATTGAATGTCAAAACGAGCATTGGTACACATGATTTTTATATAATTTACAGCCTCCATAAAACTAGGAGCTCTAAAAAACACCCAAGCTATACAAGCCAAAATAAAAGTAAAAGACATTTGACCTAATTCCCTCAAGCTTGGTAATAATGTTCCCTTTGCAACTTGATCTAAGTTTTTTCGATTTTTATCAATCAATAAAATAGGCAAGAAGAATAAGGCGTGTAAAAAACCCCAAAAAATAAAGGTCCAATTGGCTCCGTGCCAAAAACCACTGACCATAAATATAATCATCACGTTGCGCAATTGCATCCATTTACTACCTCTAGAACCTCCTAAAGGAATGTACAAATAATCACGGAACCAAGTGGATAAGGAAATATGCCAGCGTCTCCAAAACTCGGCCATGTCTCTTGAAAAATAAGGGTAATTAAAATTACGCATTAAATCGAAGCCTAGTAACCTAGCTGTACCAATGGCTATGTTAGAATATCCTGCAAAGTCACCATAAATCTGAAAGGCAAAATAGACCGCACCTAAAATCAGACTCGCACTATTCATGTTTTCATAATTGTCAAAAATACTGTTGACATAGGGAGCACAACTGTCTGCAATCACGACTTTTTGAAACAACCCCCATAGAATAAGATGGATTCCAGAAATGGCTTGATCTTCCTTAAACACCCTTTTCTTAGAAAATTGGGGTAATAAATTGGTAGCTCGTTCTATAGGACCAGCAACTAGCTGTGGAAAAAAGGCTACATAAGCTGCAAAGTTGATCAAATGCCGAGATGCTTGTAGCTTTCCTCTGTATACATCAATGGTATAACTTAAGGTTTGAAAGGTGTAAAAAGAAATCCCAACTGGTAAAATGATATTTAGAGTGCTTTTATGCATGACAACACCTAGAGAGTTAAAAGCATCTACCCAAGAATCTATAAAGAAATTATAGTACTTAAAAAAGCCTAACAAACCAAGATTCACCAACAGTGACACCAACAGCAGTAGTTTCTTTCTAGATCTTACCGAAGAATTACTTATAGCTATTCCTATGGCAAAGTCCACCAAGGTGCTAAAAGCGATCAGTGCTAAAAAACGATAATCCCACCATCCGTAAAAGAAGTAACTGGCAATAAGAATAAAGGCGTTTTGTAATTTTAAATAGCGCTGCAACACGAACCAATAGATGATAAAACACACTGGTAAAAAAATCAAAAACTCTATGGAATTAAAAAGCATTACTTTAAAATCTCATTAATTCCTTCCCAAATACGTTCACTAGCTTTTTCAGGTGATTCTGGTTTGTTGACTATTTCGTACCACTTTTTAGTCACAGGAACTGGATTCAACTCCCCATCTAATAAGCCCTTGATGCCATCGTAAATTTCTTCTTTACGCATCGCCCAAGTCACTGATTGATCATAGTCCGGCATGGAACGAAAATGAACGTAGTTGTAATTTTGTCCTATGTCGCGAGTTCCTTTTTGGAGCTGTGGCTGCTCGTAATTAGGATAAATGGTAGGCTTGTCGTGAATCACAAAATCAAATACCATACTGGAGCAAATGTTGACCACCAGTTCGCTATGGTAACAGGTATTGACCAGTAAAGCAAAATCTTCTTTAGTGGGCATGACTTGATTCCATTGTTCCCCTATAGGTTTCCACAAAGGATCTATAGGAGTGATGACGTCTTTATACTGCTCTAAAACAGCATCGTATCTTCCGGAGAAATCAATAGGTACTTTTCTATAAATAATAGCCAAGTCACGACCTTCTTTACGCAATTGGCGTACAGCGATGGCCGTGTCTTCCAAGTAATATTGATCTAATGGCGAAGTGGTTTGATCATCTCCCGAAAAACAGATGTACTTGGTGTTAGCGTTTAAACCATGAGCTTCACAAAATTGCTTTCGCGAAAGCAATAAAGAAGCATCATAATGAGGCTCAAACTGCGGTGTTCCGGTAACGAAAACTTGTGCTGCTTTTGTTTTGGGATAATATTCCAACAGCTGTGCTTTCATCAATTCGGACCAGACAAAATAATAGTCCGTCTCCACCGTACTCATCCCTTTTGGTAAGTTATCCCAACTGTAGATCCAGCAAGCGGTTTTGATCCCTAAATCTTGTGCCGCAAGAAGTGGCGCTATAGCTTGAGTCGCACGTTGGGTCGTACAAAAAACGATATCTGGTTGATGTACTTCTAACTGTGCTTTCACCTCTTGATAACGCACCGTAGAGCGCTCTGCAGCATTCATTTGATCCATCAATTTTTGCCAACCCTGAGGGCTGGCGCTAAAAGTTTCATGGAATGTTACAAAAGCACTTTTTAGTATGTTTTTAAGGCTGTTCCATCGCAACGGAAATCTATAAGTAGGATATACTTGATCATTGGTACGCTTTCGCGAAAGCGCTAATTCGACCCTTTTACGAGCATGACTGAGTACCGCTGTTTTGGGATGTATTTTGGTGCTTTTGATCTTTAATTCTGGATAGCCTAATTCGTTCTCCAAAGGAAAAATAGTGTTGTTCCAATAGGTGATATCAAAGCCTTGCTGCTCTCCTATTTCTTTAAAATGCGTAAATGCAAAATTGCGCAGCCCTACTCCATCAGGAAAAAGAATGAATACCTTAGACTTATTAGGATTTGTAGCTGACACAGATTTTTTTATTTTTTGAAATTCACGTACAAAGTCAAATTCGAGTTCAAGTTCAAGTTCAAGTTCAATTTAGGCCTTACGGTACTTCAACTTATCCCGCTGTACTTGCTCAATAGGTAGGATATCCGTCTTCTTGTAATCTAATGCTTGGTGTACTGCTTTTAAATCCCTAGCTAATTTTCTCATTCCTGCAGGTTCTAAGGAAGCACTGTGATCCGTTCCTTTCCAAGTACGGTCCAATGTGTAATGACGTTCTACCACGTTTGCACCTAGCGTATAAGCGGCTATATCTACAGCTATTCCTAAATGGTGACCTGAAAAACCAATGGTCTTTACACGCTTGCCATACTTTTCTATCATGGTAGTGATATCCAGCAAACACACATCAGGAAAGGGTACCGGATAACCAGAAGTACAGTTGTACAATACCAAATCTTTTGCACGATTGTGTTTTTCAAAAAACTGAACCAGTTCTTCCATCTCCTCTTTAGTAGTCATTCCTGTAGAACAGTGAATTTCCCCTTTGTAATTTTCACACAACCAACCCAACATCTCGTAATGATTGTTACAAGCACTTGGAATCTTGATAAATTCTGGATTCAAACCTGCAATTTCTTTAGCGCTGGTGGTATCCCAAACACTAGTAGAATAAGTAATCCCTACTTCTTCACAATAGGCTTTTAACTCTGCGTGTTGGTTCACATCAAATTCAAGAAACTCCCGGTGTGCACCATAAGTATCTCCATAAGAATTCACTGGATTAGGGTGAGGTGCATTGTACTGATCTTCTGTAAGAAACTCTTTGTTATAACGTTTTTGAAATTTTACGGCATCCACTTTACAAAAGATGGCAGCTACTTTGATCAATTCTTTAGCGATTTCCATATCACCTTTATGGTTTCCACCTATTTCTGCGATGGTATAGGGTTTTTTATAGTTACTCATAACGATTGTTGTATTTGATAATAAATTCTGTTGCCTCTCGAATGGCTCCTTCGGCACTGTTTTTTTGCAAAATGATATCTGCGTGATTTTTTATAGGTTGTGTGGCATTTGCTGGAGCAAGTGACCAGCCGGCTGCACACATATTGGCCAAGTCGTTCACATCATCACCCATATAAGCGATTTGCGAAAAGGATAAGTTTTTATCTCTAACGATTCTAGAAAGCAAGCTGTACTTGTCTTTAACCCCTAAAAAGACATGGTCAATTTTTAATTTCTCCATACGGCTGGCAACAATTTGCGAGTCCTCTGAAGTCATGACCATCACTTCTACCCCATACTGACGTAAGATCTCTAATCCCATTCCGTCTCGCATGTCAAACTTCTTCATCATCTCGCCATCTGCTCCATAGTAAATACAGCCATCCGTAAAGACACCATCTACATCGAGAATGAGGTGGGTAATGCGCTCACTTTGTTTCTTTGACTTCAAACGAGCAGCTAGCAATTCTTCCACAATTTTCCAATCGGTTAAGGAATCAATCTCTGTCAGACTGTCCTCAGGCATTTCAACCGTTGCGATGTTACCGCTTATTCTGTTTTTACTTTCGCGTAAAGCAGAATGAGTCGTCACATAACAAGCCCCATTCTCTATAAGCAGGCCTTCAAAATCTTGCCTTCTAGGCCGATTAAAAATATCATAATTCTTAGGAGTACCGTCTGCATGCCAAGTAAAACGATGCGAATTCACTACTGTTAATGCGCTATCATAATTCTTTCCGTGGGCAACGGCTTCTATACAGGTATTGATATCTACTGCAGTGGTAAAAGGCGATGTGGCTTGTAACAAACAGAATATATCAAATTTAGCTTTTAATTTATCGACAAATTCCAGGATACCCATCTCGGTACTGGCGGTATCTGTCGCACTGGCATCGCTGCGTTTTACACCTATTACTTTATCGGTCCAGTGGTATTCTTTTTCTATAAAGGAAAGGATGGCATCGTCGTCTGTATATACATAAACGCTATCAAGCTGTGAGGCAATAGCCTCTCCTAGTACCCAACAAAAAAGAGGTCTTCCTAAAAGCTTTTTTTTGTTTTTACCAGGAATACCTTTAGAGCCTGCACGTAATGGGATAAATCCTATGGATTTCATAGTTTTGAGGTTGTGAGCAAATTTAAGGAAACAAGCGGATAACCTGTTAAAATATTAACTTTTAATCGACGTACGGACCTGCTATTTTTTAACACCACTCCGGCTCTCTTCCTGATTTTATAAGTCTCTGAATTTTAGAGTTTTACAATAAGATCAAAATTTAATAAATAATCGTCAAGTATACTAGGTTCTTATAGCCTGTTCATAGGGTACCGTATGACAAGAAGCCTTATCACTATTTCTAATTTCACCTGTTGTTTTTTTGGAGTAAGTCTCAGCTTTCAAAGGGAATAGAGCCTTCTGTTGTTGGTATGCTTTGATACATTTTCAAGGCTTTCTTTGTAAGCACTTCGCGACTTAAATGTTCCTGAGCATATGCTTGATTGTACGCAAAGGCGTTCTGAATCATAGCGATATTTTGTATAGCAAAGCTTATGTGCTGTTGGATCTCTTCTGAGTTTTCACAATCTTCAATAAGTAAACCGTTGGAGGCATGCGTCACAATTTCTGCTGTAGCATTTCCTGGATTGCTCTGAATAGGGAAAGCCCCGCAACACATAGCTTCTAACAAGGTATTCGGCATGCCGTCAGAATTGCTATTTCCAATATAGATTAAAGAGGCACACATCAGCTCTAGAATTTGTGAATGATCCAGCAAGCCATGTACCCTAATAGTCGGATTTTTTTCCTTTTGAAATTCAAATATTTCTGGGTGTTGTGCACCAAAAATTACAATTTCATAATCGCAAAGTAATCCTGGTAGAGCGACCAAAGCTTTCAATACCGGTAAAGCCCTACCTGATCTGTTCTGGTTCCCTTTTACTAGAATGATTTTTCTTTCTGAAACAGCTTGTATTTTATTTTGTATTGAGTCCAATTCAAAACCACCGCCACCAGGAATAACTCCAAGAAACTTTCCTTTAAAACCGTGTTCTAAAGCAATCTGACGATCTCTATGGCAATCTGTAATCAAGTAATCCATACGAAGCAATACCTTTTGAATATCTTTCAAGTATGCTGTATGATGTTGGAAATAATACAAATCACTGCCCCAAGAAGAATACAACCAGTTGACTTCTTTGTATCTATTCATCACCTCGTAAATAGGAGTACAAGAAATGTACAAAGCAAAACTATGCACTACATCTGGTTGTATATCGAGCAAGGCTTTTTCAAAAGCTTTTTCTACTGGCACATCTAATTGAGAGGACAAAAAGGAAAAGAATTTAGGGACTCTTTTTTTAATAAAAGACCTGCCTCTTTTCTTTAAAAAGCCTTTTTTCCAACCCACAACTTGTGTCATCCCACTCATAGATGGAGAATAGCCTTGATCTTTAATATCAAACCAAAACACCTCATGGTCACTTTCTCGCAATTGGTCAGACCAGCGAGTAAAGTGGAGGTTATTCATAGAAACTAATAGTATTTTCACGAGGTAAATTTAAACATCTCTATTAGAATTCCCACTTGAACTGCTTAATAATAAAAAGATGTATGGTAGTCGTTTTTCAATAAAGAGTACTTATAGAAATATGGAATTCTATGAGTCATCATAAAAAGAAGAATTATTTTTGCAGCTATCTTAAAAAAATAAAGGGTTAGGTATATCTTTAGTTCTAAAAACATTATTCTTTACTGTAGACCCAATAACCTCTTCTAGATCATTATAAAAACCGGCTCTTTTTTTATCTAGATAAATGACAAGTTCCTTATCTATATAATTTTTGAACATTTCTAAGCCTACAGCATCAATTAATACTGTTTTAACCCCTAATTCCCTTGCCTCAATTGTACAACCAGAATAATTAGTAATATGTAATAAAGAGCACGATAAAACGGTAGGTAATGGAGTATCATTTGGCCGTTGAATGGTATATTTTCCTTTTTCCACTTCATGTTTATTCAAATAGTCTTCAATGAGATAAGACTCTTGAGTATTACTAGGGTGTAACCTGAGCACCCATTTGTGTTTAGATTTTTTTATCAACTTAATAATCTCTGGGGTAAACGTATTCTCTAGAGTAAATAAAGGAAAAGTTTGTAGTGAATATAAAACAACCAGTGCCCTTTCTTGAGGCCCTTCTTGTACTTGTTTATTCTGAATATAAGCGAGCCACGGCTGCCCATAAACTTTTGCAGTAGTACCTACTGGAACTGCCCACCTATTAATCTCTTTTGCAGATTCTTCATCCCAGCACCAGTATTCTTTGGGCATTATAGAAAAACCGTTTTTTGGAACTTTAGTCCAGCTGGCATATGCCATATGTACCTCGGTTTGTGGGCCATGTTGAAAATCTACGCTAGTAATACCCAATTGATTTGCAGCAAACATGCAAGACCACATACTATCAAAACCATAATAACTCACTGCTATAACTTTCTTTGTCTGAGTTTTTATTAAATATTGAGTATAAAAATCAGCATATACTCTAATCTTAGTAGACCAGAGATCTATTTTATTTTCAACTAGCTGATCAGCAACTTTATAAAGACCACATTCAATAAGAAATTGTTTTAATTGATCGAGCCCTTCCACATAGTGAGCTTGTTTGTTTTGGATCCTATTAAAAAAACATAGCAGTTTATATTTTTTATAATGGAAATCTAAATACGGAGTTACTTCCTCAACGGCACTTTGATGATAACAAGGCTCCAAACTCTTTTTTATTTCAAAAGTAAAGGAGTCGTTTTCTAATTCATTTGCGGAGATCATGCTATCAAAAAACCTATTGAAATAGGCGCCCTCGTGTTGCACCTTATGCATATTCAGACTCATAAATAGTAATGCTTTAGAAGTAGTACTTTTAAAGAATCGTTTATAATTTATATAAGACTTCCATAATTGCTTCAGACCATCCAATTTGGAAATACTTGTCTTCTCAGTATGCTGCTCTAGCACAGCCTTGAAACCCTCCTTTTTTAAAGAATGAATAAGCGCGTAGTACAATTTTACTCTTATATGTGGCCAGAAATAAATATCATTATAGACCCATTGATCTACCGGATATCTTTGCTCAATATCTAGAATAAACTTCTTGATTTCCTGAAAATTTGCAACTCCTTTTACCATTTAACCCTTTATATCTCCATGAATGGACAAGAGAATCACCCCTGACTGCTGTAGGTATTCATAAGAATACGCCCTGTTTCTGTAATGCAAAATAATCAGTTCCAGCAACCTATTATTGACCTCATCCATAGATAGTATTGGTTTTGATTTTTTCTTTATCAGACCTTTGGTAGCCTCTTTAAGATTTATGGATACTTTACTGATCCTTATAAGCACCGGACGATCTAGTGTATGTTCTACTAAACTGACGAATAAGCCTTCCACTTCTTGTCTGTAATTTTTAATGTGCCAGGTCTCCAAAGAATCCTTTAAAATAGTATACTCCTTAGGATCACAAAGCAAACCCCATTGGTGATTTAAATTGGCTTTAGTAGTGTTCCGCTTTCGCGAAAGCTCATAATATTCGTGATTCACCTTCTCTAAATGGCTGTGAAAGGCTTGCTTACTTTTAGGATTTCTATAGTTTTTTTCATGCCACTGATGTAAGAGCAGTAATTCTTCTTGATAAAGAACTGTTGCTACTCCTATGCGTTCTAGGCGATCAAACATATCGGCATCTTCGGCACCCCAATTGTGATAGAACTCATCAAAACCATTCAAATCTTGTAGCTTCTGGGTATTAAAAATAGCGCTACCTGTTAATCCCCCAATAAAATCTACTTCGTAGTCCTTGAACTCTTTGGAGACTTCAGCCTCGTCTTCTTTTAAAAAACCATAAGGAAAATTGTAAACAACATCTTCCCTCGCTAATTGCATGGCTTTTTTTATAAATTGAGGATGAACGATACAATCCATATCCAATACCATAAAATAAGTAGTTGTGCTACCCTTCAACACCATATTAATGGCACGTGTTTTATGAAAAAGCTGACCTTGGGTTGGACATAAAATCAAATGTACGGAAGTAAAAGAATTGATTAAAGATCCCAGATCTGACTGATATGACTCTGAACTACCATAATCAACAACGACCAGCTTAGTGGAATCACCTAATTGTGGGACAATAGAGGATAAACTGCGTCCTACCGTTTCTAAATTACGATTGCGATTAGGAATTACAATAGTGATGCTATCAGACATAAAAAAAACGTGTGGTACTATTTATAAAGTCGTAAGATAGGAAAGCTATTTCTATCATAATGATTTGAACGCGTGTGTGTGTGATTTTATTTAAATACTCCTATTTATATCTCAATGCCCTTTTCTCAACAAAGTGCCATGACAGATAACCCATAATTATCGACAGTATGATAGAAAAAATGATGAACTCAACTAGCTCAAATTTAAAATAAAATATTAAAATTTGTTGAATAGGAAATGCATAAATATAAATCCCATAAGATGGATCTCCATATTTACCAAAGCTTGAAACACCCTTAATAGCCGTAAAACCTAATCCCAGTATTACAATTGGGAATAGCACATGTTTGACGACACTATAAAAATTAAAATATAGGGAAGCTGCAAGCAAGATCACCCCTAACCACAGTATCCATTGCTTGTTCCAGTTTTTAAAATCAAGAACTGCCAAGAGCACCCCCGCAATAAAAAAGCCGCCTAGATTAAATAAGGGTAAACCTTGCATACCCAATAGTTTGGAACCCCCAAAACGATCTAGTCCGAATTGAAAAAACACCATCCAAATAAGAAACAACAAGCTAGCTATAATGATGATCTTAACGGGCTTCTTTCTTATCAATAAGAAAAGCATAACTAATAAATAGAGGCTAAATTCATAACGAATAGTCCATAAAGAGCCATTGATAGAATGATAAGGTAAATTAGCAAATACTCCATCTACCGTACCTTGAAAACCATAAAGAGATAAATTATTGGGAAGGTAAGTCCAATAACTTAAATTCTCCCCTAAAGGTACAGACCCGTTATATAAAATGGGAATGATTAAAATAGTCAAGAACAACACCACAAACAAAGCCGGGAAAAGTCTTAAAAATCGTTTCTTCAAATAATCCCAAATGCCAGAGCTGCGTACCAAACTTTTATAAATAAAATAACCGCTG
The DNA here is from genome assembly GCF_002831625.1 of Nonlabens sp. MB-3u-79. Classification (NCBI taxonomy): domain Bacteria; kingdom Pseudomonadati; phylum Bacteroidota; class Flavobacteriia; order Flavobacteriales; family Flavobacteriaceae; genus Nonlabens; species Nonlabens sp. MB-3u-79. The sequence goes on from NZ_CP025116.1 coordinate 118,264, forward strand.
ATTACAAAAAAACCAGCTAGTCCTATATCTGAAAAACTGAGTTGGCCATTGGTATAATTCACCAACCATTCCTGATCAGCTATACCTAGTAGCGCAAAAGAATGCGAGATTAAAACGAACAAGGCAAATACAAACCTTAGAAAATCGAAGTTGTTATGATGTCTTTGAATCATTAAAACTTTTTAGGCTTGTTGCTCACAAAGGATAGCACGTAAAAAAAACGTTTCCACACATAATATATATCAGAGATTAAGTTCTTAAACGCGCGGTAAAAGCCCATAATTAAACCGTTGAAAGCTGACTTATAGTAAACATCTTGATGCCATAGTTGGTAATTCCCTATAAGGTCATTTTTAAATCTAAAGAACAACTGTTGTTTAGTGCGTTTGATCTCATAATTAAAAATAGCGGGTACCAAATCAATCTCGTAGCCGTGTTCTAAGACTCGTTTGGACCATTCCTTATCCTCAAAAGTAGCTACCTCCTCATTAAAGGGATGCTTTTCCCAAACCTTTTTATTAAAGGCAGATCCTGAAAATATCAATCCTGCTCTATTAGGATCTTCTTTTGAACTTAGTTTATTGATATAATTTTTATAATCATTTGAATTATGAAGGCACCGTACTCCTGCTAGATTTTTATTCTTCTCAAACGCCATTTTTATCAATTTGAAAAAATCATGACTGACTGGATAAGAATGAGCGCTAAAGATCACTACAATATCACAAGAGGCTTTTTGAGCAGCAAAGTTCGCACTGCCACCATAGCTAAACTTTTCAATACTTTCAAAGCGAGCTTTATAACTGGCTGTCACTTCCTCACTTTTATCTGTAGACAGGTTATCAATGACTACAATTTCAGCAATATCATCAGCATAGCGTTCTCTTAAGTTTTTGAGTAAAAAACCTAATGCCTTATCCTGATTTTTATTACGTATGACTACAGAAAGCTTCATGGTATTATTTTAAACTATTTCTTAATATGGCAATTGGTTTTAAAAAGATTTTTGAAAATTTCAAAAATTTATTGTTTTTTAAACGTATTTCTGAGGCGCGATGTGTGCGTATGTTGTAAAACATAACTGATACAAAATTATCGAAATCCTTAATATAAAGTTCCTTATGTTTCTTAATAATATATTCTTTATTATCCTCAAAGTGGTTTTTTATGGTATTCACCAGCATGGACTTTTTTGCCTTGCGATAAAAGAATAAAAATTCAGGAATGATTGCATAAGAACTACCTAGTTTAGTCGTAGAGATCCAAAACTCCCAATCTTCAAATCCGTTTTTCATCGCCTCATCATAGCCCCCTACCTCAGTCCATAACGATTTTCGATATAACGATGTAGCAACTAATTGATTTTGATAGAGTAGATTTATTACGTTGTTTCCTTTGGGTTTTAATTCATCTATGACATTAGAAATATTATTGATAAAAATCGCAGTATAACAAGAAACGATTCCTATACTTTCATTAGAATCCAGTATTGGAACTAACTTAGTTAGGTAATCTTCATGCAATAAATCATCCGCATCTAATGGCAAGATGTAGGTTCCAGTTGCCGTTTTAATTCCGCTATTACGAGCACTGGATAATCCGCCATTTTCTTTAAAAACATATTTAAATCTAACATCTTTTTTACACCACTTTTGTGCTACTCTTGCCGTATCATCTGGGCTGCCGTCATTTACAATGATACATTCCCAATTCTGATAGGTTTGATCTAAAACAGACGCCAAACTTACATCAAGAAAATGTGCCTGCTTATAGCAAGGAACAATAATTGAAACCATAGATTGCTTTATATTCATCTAGTTAACTCCATAGGTTTTTCACAAATCTAAGAGGTTTTAAGAGAAATGAGCCTAGACGGTAATCTTTACTTTTCTGCATATTTACAATCGAATTTCTTAATTTATTATTTTGATTGATCATTTGTAGGTATACCTTTTCCGAATTTACAAGGTATAAGTCTTGATGCTTTCTGTAGATCGCTTTTCTTAGTTCTACATCAAACTGAGCTACTGCTACTTGATCACGAGAAGTGTTTTTAATTCTATAATAAAACAACACCTCTGGAATAATATGCATTTTCCCATTATTCTTTAAAATAGAGATCCAAAACTCCCAATCTTCATAACCATTTTTAAAATTAGTATCATAACCACCTACCTTTTTCCAGCATGACCTTCTAAACATACCAGAAGCGATGCCATTATTTTTTACTAAAAAATTAGTAACGCCACCACCCAGAGGCTCAATAACATCTTCTATGAATTTGTTACTCCTATGCTTTTGATAAAAACAACAAACCGCCGCCGTTTCTTTGTCCTTTTGAAGAATTATTAATGCTTTTTCAATAAATGTAGGTTCAAAATGATCATCTGCGTCTAAACTTAGAATATGTCTAGTTTCGGCTAACTCAATAGCATTATTTCTGGCGATCGCAACACCTTGATTATTTTGAAACACCAGTTGAATCAAAGGATTATCTAGCGACTTAAGAATGTCTTTTGTCTCTTGCTGTGATCCATCATCAACTATGATGATTTTTTCTGGTAGCACAGTTTGATGTAACACAGAGTCTATCGCTTGTGTTATATAAAGTCCATCGTTATAACAAGGTATAATAACAGTTACATCGCTTTTTAGGCTATTTGACATGATAAAACATATATTTAAGATTCACCTTGGACTCTATTAAATGATTCAACTATTCTAATCCTTTACGCACATATTTTACCAACTGATAACCTTTACCTGTTAGGTAGGAAAGTGCCATAGCCATAGGATATAAAACACCTTTAATCCCGTTGTATTTTATTAATAAAGAGGTTGCGCCCGATATATTTTCTGGCCATTGTTTTATGGTTGCTAGTTTAAAAGACAACTGTATATAACATGACAGCAACCATTTCAATAAAGACTTAGGTGCTATATCCTTCAAATATAAAGCAGTAATATAATAAAGCTCTGCGTTCATTTTGTCTACAAAAAGTGAATCTTTGCGCGCTTTCACCACAAAACCATCATCGTGAATTCTCCTATGACTTAAAATTTCATTGATTAAATAACCATTTTGAGTAAGTAAAAGTAATTTAATATTGTATTGATACTCACTTGCTTGATCTCTAATACTACCAGCAAACTCTATCTGGTCTGCAAAGATTCTCTTTACTAATAAATCATTTGTAATCCATGCTGTTTTGAACGTAGCAAATAAAGTAGCACTAAGTTTTATATTATCTCTATCGATCTCATATGGCCGTTCTAAAAGGCCGGTAGTGTCAAAATTGATACAATCCCCTACTACAAAATCGTACCCTCCCTCTTCTAGATGCTTCATGCTTGTCTCTAAATGCTGTGGCAGCATGACATCATCACTATCAAAAAACTTAATATGCGAACCTTTAGAAAGTGAATAACCAAAATTCCTGGAATGATTAGCTCCTTTGGCAATATGCGCAGGCCTTTTTACATAGATAAACCGATCATCTGCTTTCTCAAAAGCAGCTGCTATTTCCTCTGTATGATCTGTAGATCCATCGTCTACTATAATGCATTCAAAGTCTGTATAGGTTTGATTTTGGATGGACTTTAGTGTCTCTTCAATATATGTTGCTCGATTGTAGGTAGCGATAATGATGGAAATCATAGGTTCTTTTTAATTGGACTTGAATATGTTTTTCAGTCGTTCTAGGAGGGTAATAATGGAATGACTGCATTTAAAGGAAGTGCTGTTTTTAATTCTTTGATTTTCCTTCTTTAACCTATTATTTTCTTTTATAAATTCTTTAAAAAAATAGGCGCTATGTTGCTCATAATCTTCTCGATATTTATAAAATAGTTGCATGCGTAATTCAAGGTCCTTGCGCTCTGCACGATCATTTCTGGAGGCATCTGTATCTGTGTAATTAAAAAGTACTTCTCTTACGACTCCGTAGGCATAACCCAGCTTTAAGATCCGGATATTTAAATCCCAATCCTCATACCCCAACTGCATTTCTTCATCATACAGCCCAGCTTCTATGATGGCTTTCTTTTTAAATAGCAAGCATGCAATAGCGCCATTACGTATCAAACAAGATTGGAAGCTTATTGGTTCAGGAATGTAAGGCAGTACCTTTTCACCCTTAACCACTCTCGTATAGCCACACATTACAGCTCCTAGATTCTCATTTTCAGAAAATTTAATAAGTGCTTTTTCCACAAAACTAGGCTCAAAAAAATCGTCCCCATCTAAGGTGAGTATATAAGTTCCTAATGCTTTTCTAATAGCATTGTTTCTCGCCACACCAACACCTTGATTCTCTTGATTGATGATAACCATCTGGTTGTGTTGTAACTGGTAGGCATTAAGCACCTCAAGAGAAGCATCAGTAGAGCCGTCATTGATCACAATAATTTGGTCTATGACTACGGTTTGTTGTAAGAGACTATCCATTGCTCTACCTATGGTAGATTGGGCATTATAACAGGGAATAATAGCAGATACAAGCATAAAACAAAATTAGCCTTTTTAATAGGTATACTTATTATAATTGTTCCGCTTTCGCGAAACTTCTCCCAAATTCACTTCGGGAAGCGAAATAAACACCCATCTATGGATTCGATCTACTCCATTTTATAAGGAACGTTTTTTTCTTAAAATGAAGGAAAGAAGGGAAATGAATTTATTCAATATCTTGAGTAATGTTTTATTAGTAGTGATCAGACCTATTTGTGGATGCACCAAATCATAAATAGCTGCTTTACTATTGTTCTCCTTTATTAATGCATCATAGTTAGAGTCATAAAGATCATAATGATCTAATAAAACTGTTTTGATCTCTTGTTTTCTTAGCTCCGTAAAATCTGCCGAAGTAGAAATACCACCTTCATAAAAATTAGAAATGGTAAGGTCTATTTTTTGATAAGAAACATGCTCCGCACAAATCACATTTAAGAAAAATGCCCAATCAGATACTATCTTTAAATCGGTGCGGTAATGGCCGTAAACATCAAAGAGTTCTTTTTTAATAAATGTCGCTGGATGACCTAAGGAAGTGTTTTTAAAAAAATTAAAATCCAACTCACTAGGGTAACGATGTATAAAGCTAGGTCTATCTTCTCCTATGATGTATAAATCGCCGTATACTATTGCTAAGCTTGTATTTAAATAAGGTTGCACCTTACTTAAAACATCATTGCTGTATAAGGTATCCCCACTATTCAAAAAAAGCAGGTAGTCTCCTGTTGCTTTTAGAATCCCTTTATTCATAGCGTCATACACCCCATGATCCGGTTCACTGGAGTAAAAACTGAAGTTGTTTTTATAGGACTCCATAAGTTCTTTACTAGCATCAGTACTGCCGCCATCTATAAGTATATGCTCATAGTTGGTCGCCGTTTGTTCTTGGACGCTTTTAATAGTGCGCTCGAGACCTTGGACGTCGTTGTAGTTGATGGTGATGATGGATATTCTCATAAGAATAGAATTGTCTATAACATCTCTCTTACAGAGGTAATAGCTTTAGTATTATGGGCTTTGTAGGTAGGGTATTTCAATATCTTTAATAAAACAGCATCTGTAAAATAAGTGCTGTTGAATGTTTTGATCTGAAAAATTGATGTAGCTTTTAATGCAAAATATGCTTATAATAGAAATTAAGTTTATTAAATTATACAATAATCTTCTTTTTGATTTTGGCATAATATAATCCTAAAATAGTATTTCTATAAAGGTATTCTTTTTTAAATTTAAAATGAAGATGCCAAAAAGAAGATCCACCTATCTTTCTAATAATTTCATACACTTCACTGACTCCTGCTTTCTGATTAACCATAGTAGCTTGATTATCGTGTAATCGAAAGGAGATTAATTTTTCTGTAAGAAAACCAACTTTTCCTGCTTTCATGGCTCTATACCAAAATTCAATATCTAATGCTTGCTTAAGCTCTTGATCAAACAATCCTACTTTTTTGAAAACCGACTTTCTAATAAGAGTTGTCGGAGGTTCTCCTATTTTATTATGAGGTTCAGATAGTAAATTTTCATCTCCTAACAATATCTTCCCTTTTACAACAGACTGATCTTTAACGGTTACAACAGACCAATATGAAATTAAATTACCAAATGACTGTACCCAATGCAAATGAGATTCTTTGTTATCGTCGTAAATTATATTCCTGTCAGAGGTAACTAGAACGATATCATTATCCTTATTTGCTAGGGCGACCATTTTTGAAACACAAGTAGGGTGTAACAAATCATCTTGAAATAAAAACTTAATAAACGTACCTTGAGAATTTTCGACACAATTATTCCAATTTGCTCCTATACCGCTAGGTTTGTGGTTCATTATGGTAACAGGAGACTGGCATCTCTTCTTAAATGCTTTAAGAATAATTAAAGTATCGTCCTGTGAATTATCATCACTAATGATGACCTCTATGTTATTGTAGTCTTGAGTTAAGACAGAATCTAATGCCTCTTGAAGAAAGGCGGCACCATTATAGGTAGGTATGCATATGGAAACTAGTGGTTGATTCATGAATGTACTTTATTTGTTTTTAAAAATTGAAACCTTTTTGATATTAATTTTAAATCTACCATAATAGTATTTTATTAAATCGATAGTTTCAAAGTTACTTTTAAAAACAGAAATTTTTTCCTGTTGAAAAATCAAGTCATTATTTAAGCTACTAAATCCTCCATCAGCATAATTTGAAATTGTCAAATCTGTATATTGTTTAGTAATAGACTTTTTGCAGAACCAGCGTATATTATGATCATAATCAGAATGAATTTTATATTTTAAATTAAAATTACCGATTTTATCAAAAACACTTTTGTGTAGAAATATAGCCTGGTGACATATATTTTTTGACATTAGCTTTTTAATCGTAAACTCTCCATCATAAAGACCATTAAATCGAGTACTAAAAACATTGCCGTAAATAACGTCTGTTTTTTGCTTACTTATCGCTTCAGCTACATTCTTTAAAACTTTATCGTCATAAAAAACATCATCGCTACCTAAAAAAAATAAGAACTTTCCTTGGGAGATTTTAACTGCTTTATTCATAGCGTCATAGATTCCAGCATCCTTTTTTCTGAAAATTTTTATTTGTGGATTGCCCTCAGCATACGTATGAGCTAATTCAAAAGTATTATCACTTGAAAGACCATCCATAATTATCACCTCATAATCATGAAAACTTTGTTCTAAAACACTATCCAGTGCTTTAGAAAGTAGTTTTTCAGCATTGTAAGTAGGAATAATTATCGTGAAAAATGGCTTCATGGTAAGTCAAAATTGATCTTTTTGCTCAATAAGTAAGAAGTTCTATTAATTGAACGCTACTTATTTCAAATAATTAGGTTTATTAAACTTCACAATATTAACGATTCTTAAAACCTTAATAAATATTCTTTGGGAATACTTCATATTTTTTAAATGTTTATCTATCGAAAATTTTACTTCCCTTAGATACTTTTCCTTATCACTAGACTTTTGACCTGGCCTAATTCTAAAAGCTGCTAATTGTTTTTTGGTACAATAGAGCGTTTCAAATTCAAAAAACCTTAACCATAGATCAAAATCAGCTGCTACTGAAAAACTTGAATCCAGTTTACTACCTGCTTTTTCCCATAAGCTTCTTGACCAAAATGTGGACTCTTGCTGAATAAAAGAGAAGTTTTTAATGTATCTAAATAAATAAAAATAATACTTGGAATACACTGGTGCTCTTTGAAAAATTAGCTCTCCATTCTCATTAATTACCGAAGGATAACCTTGAAGCCATTGGATTTTGTTTTGAAAGGCTTTAGCTACATAGAATAAAGAGTCCTCCCACAAAACATCATCACTATTGATCCAGCACATTATATCTCCTGAAGATTTGGAAAACCCTTTATTAAGTGCATCGTACATACCAGCATCCTTTTCACTGACCCAATAAGCAAGTTCTTTTTCATGTTTTTTTATAATGGCTAACGAATTATCAGTACTACCTCCATCCATGATGATATACTCAAGATTTGGATAATTTTGATTTAATACAGACGTGATAGTCTGTTCAATATAATCACCTTGATTGTAATTTGGTGTTACTACCGTTATTTTAGGGTATTCTTTCTCGTCAACCACTTTTTATATATACTTATTATATGAAAACTCTTTACTATCAACAGGTATGAAAAACGTGTCCATTTGCCAAAACGAATTATCATATTCTCTCAACATCAAATCCACCATTTCAATGGGTGCAAACCCTAGTTTCTCCATATAAGAACACATATCCCAAAAACGAAGACTGTCATGGGTTAATTTATAATTATAGGTTTCAATAATTACTAAGCTAGCATCCTTTATAGTGTTTTTTGCACCTTCTAATATTGGTGCTTCAAAACCATGAGTATCTAATTTAAGTAAATAAGGACCTTTTAAGTTACGCCTTTCTAATTCGCTATCAATAGATACAACAGGCACCTCGATACAGTTTTGCTCCAACTTAGTTTCTGAAGCTAATCCACCAAATGGATTTTCATTATCAAAAAAGATCTTCCCATCTCTTTTTCCTGCCGCTGCAAGTACGTAATCCCCTTTTGTGAATTCTCGTTTAAAGAGATCTAATCCATCTTTATGGATTGATTGCGCCTCAACTAAAAAGTAATTAGCATCAGGTAATGATTTCATACATGCTCTGGACCATCTTCCATCAGAAGCACCTACATCAATTACTGTAGAAACCTTCACGCCTCTTTTCATACAACGTTCTAAAGCACCCTGCATATTAAAAGCCCTATTTACCTCAATAGGCATAGATGGTCGCTCTTTTTTTGGTTGCTTTTTTTTGTGCAAAGAATAACCTAAAATACTGAAGGTTTTTTTTAAAATAATTTTGATCATGGCGATTTTTAATTAAATACAATTCATTAAGGCAACAATAAGTTATTTGTTTAATTTTATTTACGATTTATTATTTGCAACAGATTGTAAATAAATTGAGTAAGAAACATCTTTCAAGTTCAGAACGTAAGTCCTAATATTTTACCTCTTCTAAGATATGAACAACCTAACTTTATTTTTTAATAATTTAAACATACAAGGTTATTAAATTTGTTTAAAGTCTTATAAAAACTTTTCTAAGTAAACTGATCATATGATTTTATTTTAAAGAAAAGTTTTTAATTTTTTGATAAGTCCTGATAATCATAAACAAATCTGGATAGAACTTAAATCTAGAACCTAAAGCTAGCTGTATATATTCTTTCCACCTTGTATCTTTTTCATAAAAATATTTCACTCCTTTTTTAAAAATCTGAAAATCCTGCAAAATAGATGAACGAATACCCTCATTTCCTTTGACATAAACTATAAAGCGATCGTATAAATTTAAAATAGGCTGCGCCTTTGAATGTCCTTCAAATAATTTCTCCAAATAAGTATCTTCAAGCCTATTAGCTGTTATAAAATGATAGAATTTCAATTCCTTTAGATACCATAATTTATAATTCATCAATAAAATCCATTTGCACATTTCACTATCTCCTCCAGAGTTCAATTGTTCACCTTTTCTATCTGAAAGTAATGATCTGTACTTTACCTTTTCTAAGTTTAACAAAATCTCTTTTCTGATAACCAACCCTGCTCCCCATAGGTAACCTCTGGTTGAAACGTCACCGCTATGAATGCTTTGCTCCCCAACTGCATAACTAGTTTTCTTCATGTCCCACCACTCAGGCGCAGCACTTTCTAAAACACCAATAGATTGCCCTCCTAAACCACCCACCTCTGGATGCTCTTGCATAAAATCATAAGCTATTGACAAGTAATCTTCTTGCAACCAATTATCATCATCACAAAAAACCACTAGATCTCCTTTACTTCTGTTTACACCTTTTTTTCTTGCATGAGATAAACCAGGCGTTGGCTCTGATATTATATTTAAATTAGTAGTGATTTCTAATTGATCCCAAAACTGTCTAGCACTTATTACAGTTTCATCAGAACAATTATTATCTACTAAAACAATTTCGTGTTCAAACCTATGATCTGTCCTCTGGTTTGCTAGATGCTTCAATGTTTCAATTATCACATTTTGGCTGTTGTAACAGCAAACTATTATTGAAATATTAATCATTCGTTAAATATTAGGTCATATAATTCCTCTCCAGCATCTACACTATATCGCTTTAAAGTATATTCAAAAGCCTCTTCACCTACCTTCTTCCAATTATCTTTATTTTTCCAAGCTCTTTCCATTGCTATATCAATATTTTTTATTGAAGGTGAAGCTGCCAACCATCCAGTAACTCCATCAATTAAAACTTCAGATATACCTCCCACGTCATTGGCAATTGCCGCTCTACCACAAAGATGAGCTTCTACTAATGACAACGGTGTTCCCTCACTTATGGATGGTGATATCATAATATGATTTTCACTCCATATCTTTTCTACTGAATCACAGTAACCTTTTAGTTTTACTTTCTTTATTAAATCATATTTTATAATAAGGTTATTCAAATAGTTTCTATCCTTACCAGTTCCATAGAGTTTGCATTCCCAGTCTCTCAACTTCCATTTATCTTGACTTAAAACCTGCAATAATAAATCTTGCCCTTTATATTTACAATCTAATCTTGCGACCACCGCAAAACTAGGGGTTTCACTGACCGGATATTTGATAACCTTTTTTTCCTTTAATTTAACAGGATTATTAACTAAGTGAAAATTTGCGCCATTTGAACTTAATAGTTTTTTCGTCAATTCTAAAGAACGTTTAGAAACAAAACAGAATTTATTAATCCTACATAAATATTCATTAGCTTGATTTTTTAAGTTTTCATTTATTGTCTCATTGTCCGATAAATGCTGACTTATTAAACAGACTGATTTATTGAAATGCATTATTTGGCGGAAAATTGGAGAATTAAATGCTGAAAAGGTATCTCCTTGATTGATCAAAACCATGTCAGAGTACGATAACTTTAAATTTTTGATTTTTTGATCAAATGAAAATGATTTTTTTTGAAATATTTTTTGAAAAAAATTAAGTTTTGGCAAGCTACTATTAGGAAGAAAAAAAATACGAGCCCCTAATTTCTTTAAATAATTAACATTCTCATGATCTTCAGGCCACTTTTTAAGAAAAACGTAAACATTAACTTCACTTTTTAATGCATACACAGCAGTTTTAAACCATAACTCCTCACTCCCTCCCCATGGTAAACCTTCCATTAGTGAAATTACTACTAGTTTTTTTTTTTCTCCCATAACTATAAATTAAACATTTAAATTGGCAATATTTCATGTTAATACAACTTAATTTAAGCGATCGATTTTACTTAAAATAGATATCATTTTAATTCTTTCAAGTCTACTTATAAAATTCAATTTGATAAATAAATCTATTAATTTAACTTTTACTGTTACATAAATCAATCTATAGAAAGACAAACTTTTAAAGTCAAAAAAAAAGCGAAATCTTATTTATTTAATATTTGAAACTATAAACCTATATAAATCTTGAACATTACCTTTTGGTAAAAAGTCTTGTATAAATGCGGTCTTTTTAGAACGTAATTCATAAATATCTTCATGTGACATTTTCAACGCTTGATTTAAACTAATCACTAGTTGTTCTGAATTGAAACCAGGTAGAGCACAACCATAATCCACAAAAGGTAAAACAGGCTTACTACTAGCAAAATGCGCATGAATACATGGTAAGTCGAAAAATAAAGCTTCTGCTCCCGCTGTACTATCTTCTGTTATCAAAACGTTAGTTTTAGCAAACAATTCATAAATAGATTCTGATGAAAATTTTACACGATCTTCAAAGGGTAAAACCAATTTCTCGTAACTCTTTACATCATCCATTGGATGTAATTTCATCGTTAGAGTTAGCTCACGGTTAACTTCCATAAAGTTTAAAATCACATTTAATATGGAAATACCTTCAATGTGATTTCTTGTTGGTGAATAACATTTTATAGGCCTGTGTGGTCTAGTCAAAAATAATATAGTGTTTTTAATTCCTGAGGTTCTATTGATAAGTGAATTATCTATAAATATATTGCCTAAAACTTCTATTTTTTTAGGTGAAAAATTAGAATATATTTCGTAATGCTCCTTCCTTTTATTTCCCCAAACTCCTACATAATCAGCATAACAATCGTCTAGATAATATTGCTCACAATCCAAACCATGCTGATAAGTGAAGGTTGGAATTTCATGCTTTTTAGCAGCTAAAACATAATTAATAAACGGAGGATGATTATCTGAGTGGACATATAAAGCAGAGGGTTTGCTGTACAACAATTCTTTTTCAGCCAATGAAGTGATTTCAATAGCACCGAAAATCTGTAATCTCAACAAATCTATGTCCTCTTCAATTAAATTGACATCTAAAACTTTTAATGCTTTTAAAACCGATTCATGTAAAGTCTGAGACCACTCTTCATTATTATGATAATCAAAGCCTTTAACCACATCTTTTATTTTAAAGTCGTTGTTAATATACTTAGAAATTACCCTTACCTTTTTCTCTTTTCTTAATTCCTTGATTAATTCTAAAGTGTGTGCAGCAGGAAAAGGAATGAAGATTACTTTTTGTTTAAAGATTCTGCTTTTCGAATATTTGCCTTGAGATATAAATGGCTCGTAATACACTGGATAACTTTTGAACTCATCTTTATAAACAAGTTCTTCACCATAGTCAATTTTATATTTTATTCTTAATGAGCGACCTATTTTATCCCACAAATAAAACCGAATAATTTGACTATAATCGATACCATTATAGACTGGACAAAAATTAATTGCTTTGTGCCAATGACATGTAATATCATATGCATGTTTATTTAAATTCATCCAACCAATTTAGATTTTTTTCATAACCATGCATTATCAATGCATTACCTGCAATTTCATTAAAAAGTATAGCATCGTCTTTAGTGAAATAGTTCTTCCAATCACCAGTAACACCTTTTCTTACATGTGCGTTTACTTTTTGCTCACCCAATTCTCTTCCTTTTGACATTATTTTAAAACTACCTGCTCTTACACTATTGTCAATTATACTTTGATTAAAACGAACATTAAGAAAAGAGAAGCATTCTTTTAAGATCAAAGAAGGATTCTCCAACATGTTCTCATATCTTATTATTTTAATGTTATGATGAAGTTTTGCTTTTTCAATTATTTCTAATGTTTGTTTCCATTCATTCGCCCATTGGACAATTTCTTTATCTTGGAAAAAACGCCTCAAATCATTAGTATTATTGTTTAAAAATATATCTCGCCTTTGTTTTTCAAAATCAGATAAATCTTCAGAAATTTTTATTTTATTAAACCAATGAAATACTCCGCTGGTAATAACATCGCGACCATCTCTCAGTAAAAAAATTATTTTTGCTTTAGGAAAAAAATTATTGATTTGATCTAAAACAATATTTGAAGTATTTAAATATGGGGTTATTTTATCAATTGTTACTTTTTTACTACGGCTTTTTTTTTCCTCCTTAATCAAACCATTTATTAAGTTTTTTGTCAAACTTTGTTTTCTACTTTGATCAAGACCGTGATGTAGGAGCATACTATTTACATACTTATCCAGAGTTACTCTTAATCTAGGATTAGAGTTCCCTTCATCTAAAATGAAATCTGCATAATCTCCAAATAATCTACGCTCAATACAATTGACATCTTGATGTACGTTGAGCATTTTATTTAACCATGTTGTTCCGGAGCGTGGCGCAGCAATAATAAAATGATTATTCTTAATACTTTTGTTGTTAAAGAACATCTATCCTAGGAGTTTATTGAGTAATACTTTTAATTTCTTCTTTACACTATTGCGTTTCTCCTCCTTTGCTGGAAGAATTCTTTCTATAAATAACTTAGCCTTTTGATCAACTATAGATGGAGTTGAATAAGTAACTTTATTATACTTATTGGCTTTTTTACAAATCACACCCATTGCTGGGGTCAAAGCTGGAAGTCCTTCAGTATAAAAATCAATAACTTCAAGTCCGCATAGATTTAACAACAATTTTAAAGTAGTAGAGTCATAAGATAAAACATGGCCTAAATGAATTGCTCCTAGACCTTTTAAATTATCGCTCATAATATTAGGTACTTCAATGTATAAAACACTGCTTTCATGCATCATGCTTTTTAAGCTTTCTACAAATTCCTTTGGACTTAAGATATGCTCTAAAACATGAGTAGTCGTAATAATGTCAAACTTAATATTTGGACTTTGTTTTACGAACTCTTGGTATCCTCCTAAAAAAACTTCTCCCCTCAGTTGACCCTTAGCATAATTACCAAATCCATTACTCGGTTCTATTCCTTGAGTTTTTATAGATGGATAACTATCTTCTATCAACTTTAATAATGTTCCTTCCGCACAACCTACATCTAAAATATTATTAGCATGGTTTAAATAATCATTTAATACTTTATATACAAAATTAGCTCTAGGGATAAACGGACCGTTAGCAATATAGTGGCTTGTAGGTACATCAATGGACTCATAAAAATTTCTATAATGATTTTTATAAAAACCAACCATTTCTTGTTCTGTTGGTCTAGGGTTTATATGTATCAAACTACAATTCTTACAAATTACAGTTTGGACACCCATTTGATATCTATCATTATCGTATAATTTTTTAAGCCTATTTGAATCACATAAAGGACAAGTTACCTTTTCTTTATGCATACCTTTATAGAATGTATTTGCAAAATCCTTTACCACAATATTAAATTTAAATGTTTATTTACTAATTATCTTAACAGCCAATTGATTGCCTGATTTTTTATTGTGTGTTCTTTGAAAAGTAAAACCAATATATTCGAATTTTACCGAATGTTTTTCTACAAACTCATTCCATGCTTTAAACTCTCCATTTTTCCAATTGGGATAATTAAAAAATTCATCAAAAACAATTACCGTACCATTTAATATTTGTTTTTCCAAGTTGTCAAATATTACTTTTGCAGAAGAATACAAATCTGAATCAATGTGCAGCAAACTTATTGGTTTTGAATGTTTCTCTACAAAATGAGGTAAAGTTTCATCAAAATAGCCTTTTATCAATTCAACATTATCTTCAAATTTTATCTCATTTTCGTTTACATCGGAAAAACCACCTTTGTCCCTGAAAATCCATGGCTCAGTTAAACCTTCAAAAGAATCAAATCCAAAGACCTTATGTGTATTACTCAAACTTTTAGCTATATGATTCACAGTCTGTCCTTTATACACACCAAACTCCAAAACTAAACCATCACTTATTTCTATTTTACTAATTGATTCTGTTAATAGTGATAGCCTATCATCAAACATCAAATTTAAAGTTACGTTATCTTGAATCCATAAACTAGTTTCTCTTTTAGCTAGTTGTTGAAGACCTTCTTTCAAATTGAAATTTCTTTCTTCCAAGACTTCCACTATAGCTCTTTTTACTATTTCCCTTATAACAGAACTGATTTTTGATTTAATTTTTTTCAAGATTATTCTATTTTAAATTAATTAAATATCCCATTTTCCATGGATTAGGCACGGTGCATGCGAATAGTATGGGTTTCCAACTACATTAATAACTTTTGCTGATCTTATTATATGTAGAATTTCCCCCTCTTTATTTCTTGCATTTAAATCATGTATAGCTACATGTACGGTATAAGCACCTTTATTTAAATGCAAATTATCTACTTTTAATTTTATAGTTGTTTTAAGGCAACAATTAATTGATACATTATCATTTGCCGAACTTATTTGAGCTACTGGCTTCTGTTCAACATCAAAAAAAGTAATTCTAACTGAAATTTTCGATATGACTGGCTGTACATCAAGTTCTATATTAAAAGATATTGGATCATTAAAATGAATATCAATTTCTTCTTTGCCATCATTATTAATGTCAAAATTTAATATTTTTGCCTTACCGCTTCCTATTTCAGTTTTATCAGTTTTCCCGACAATTTTATAATATCCCTCTATTGCAGGACCAAGATTATCTTTTTCATGAACACTGATGCTTCCGCCATTTAATAAAATTAGATCAGTACAAATTCTCGAAATTTGAGGCATCGAATGCGAAACAATAATAACCGCACATTTATTAATTAATTTTTCCAATACATTGAAGCATTTAGCTCTAAAACCAGCATCCCCAACAGCCAATACCTCGTCAATAATCAGTATATCAGGCTCCATTTGAGCCGCCACCGCAAATCCTAAGCGTACTTTCATACCAGAGCTGTAGTTGCGAACCGGCATGTCTATAAATTCTCTGATCTCAGCAAAATCAATGATCTCTTCTACTTTAGCATCAATCTCTTCTCGTGTAAAACCTAGAACGGCTCCATTGTTATAAATATTTTCTCTACCCGTCATCACTCCATTAAAACCGGCACCCAACTCAATTAACGCTCCTACTCGACCACGCATGGTGACTTTACCATGGTCGGGATTGATGAGTCCATTTAATATTTTAAGCAAAGTAGATTTACCAGCACCATTGTGCCCTATCAATCCCAGACATTCCCCTCTTCTTAACTCAAAATTGATGTCTTTTAAGGCCCAAAACTCATCAGACCTTAGATCATCACTGGTATCCTTACCACGTAAGTTGGCGACCAGGTCATACATCCCATATTTCAAGCTCTTCTTTAAGCTTTTACAAAACTTTTTAGAAAGTCCTTCTACCTTTACGAGTACTTCTTGATTTTCTTCCATATTATGCGCTAAAACGTTCTACAATCACAGGAATAGAAACTCTGTATATCAACAATGCCAATAAAAGTAGAGGGATGATAAACAGTGTAATACCTATAAAATAATTTAAAAAAGATAGTTCCAGCCCCAACAGCACATTGCGGTTGATCAATAAAAGAGGTGTTAATGGGTTCCATTCCATTAAGGTTTTTAATATACCCTCTTTAGGAATCGTATATACCACTGGAGTGACATACATCACAAAACGCAATGCCAAAGCAATAAATTTAGAAACATCATTAAACAACATCCCCAAAGGAGTGATTAATAAACCTAGGGTCATTCCAGCCATTATTAATATAAAAAAGGTGAGTGGAAAAAACAGCATGTTCCAACTCAAAGAGACACTAAAAAAAATAAAGAAAAATACGAGTAACAAAATTTTAAAAGAACTGTTGTACAAAAGCTTATAAAAACCAGAAATAATAAGGGCTTCTTTAGGGAAATTGATCTTACTCATAATACCCATAGATCCTCTAGTGATCATCATAGGCATATTAATCGCATCAGTCAGCGTCGACCACATCAAGGTGCCCGAAAACACAAATAAGGCATAAGGCACTCCTGTATCATCCAAAGCAACGGCTCCAGAATTATTGATAAAGATCCATACTAAAGCGGTACTCAAAGGAGTCACAAAGGCCCAAAAAATGCCCAAAAGAGATTCTCTATATTGAGATTTAATGTCTCTGCTAGCCAACTGCTTTGCGAGAAACCTAGACGTATAGATATCTTTTAAAGAACCTTTAAGAATCTGGGTGAGGTTTAAGGAATTACCTCTTTGGTATACCTTGGTTTCTAAAGCCATAATACTGGTGATTTTATCTTTATATAGCTGCTTTCATACATAAAAAAAGCAACAGAATTGAACTGGTGTTTATACATCATTTTTTAGGGGAACTTTGTATAAAGCTTCCTGCGACTAAATTTAAATAATAGGGTGATAATAAGCTCAAACACATAATCATAAATCTATAGTTTTAAAAGGACAGACCGCCAGTAAGTCTTTTTGCAGCTGGGCAATATGCGCCGTTTGAGGCAATGAGTTGGTATGTTTTTTAGCTATAGCAACACCTTCTTCTAAAGAAACTGAGCTATGCATTGGTTCTGGTAAATAGGTGTCTAATCCTACTGATAAAAAATAATCATGGTATTTCACTCCGTCGCCAAATATACGATCTGAAAATTGAACCTGTATAGCAGGAATAGCATAAGCATGCGCTACAATGATCCCATGTAAAGACGAGGATAAAATAGATTCACAAGAAAGGATCTCATTGGTCGTCTTTTCTACATCATTGGTATTGAAATCGATGATCTTTATATGGGAGTGGCCTTGATAGCATTCTTTGACTTGCTTTAAATCGTTGATATGCGGTATGATGCCTAAAGCATAGCTTTTCTCTATTTGTGGATGGTAGTACAGGGGCAATAAGAGTGCTGGATCTCCATAAACTTCTGGACATTCATGACCTAGTTCTAAGAGCCGCTTTCGCGAAAGCGGCCCTCTTACGGCTAGAAAGGTGGCTGCAGCTACCTGCTCCTTTTTATCATTGATGCCGCTGCCCCATACGATGCAATAGGTATTGATATGAGCGAGCACACTTCCTATGGTCACATAAAGCGGCTGGAAATAATTGAGGACATTAAATTTAGGCGCTTTTACCCATACTGCTTTTTTACCAGATAGCTGTTCTACCAGGTACTTACCCAATAAATCGCCATAGTTCTCTCGAGGTTTTTTTTGAATAAAAATCTCGCTCCACCAGTACAAACGTATTTTTTTACCCATTGAACTTATCTCTAAAAACTTTTCCAATAGGATATAATAGGTCCTATTAATTTACAATTTGATCTTATAAAGCCATTCTTGTGTATTGACCTCATCATTATTTGTAACTCGAGCATATGCCCACGCTCTACATTTAGGCAAAAGCCTATTACAATCTGTCCAGCTTCCTTCTTTAAAAGTCAAATCAGGAGCAAGGCTTTACCGCTTTGGGCCCTTATTTTAGTGATCCTATTCTTTTGATTAATTTTTTAATTTTCTTTAAAATACCGGCTTTTCGCTTCTCGTCTTCATGATAGCCATTCCCATAGGCGCCGTAGCCATAGCCGTAACCATAGCCGTAACCGTATTTACCCCGATCTTTAAAGTAGTTGAACACAAAACTCAGGTTTTTGATCTCTCCACGTTGGTATTTTTCATTCACCACATCCAGCATTCCTCTTTTGGTATAACCTTGACGTACCAAATACAGAGTCGCATCGGCGTATTTAGCTATCTCCAAAGCATCTGCTACCAGACCCAAAGGTGGAGTGTCTAGAATGATGTAATCGTAGTCTTTTTTAAACTGTTCAATCATTTTTCCAGCCCGCCTCGACATGATCAATTCGCTCGGATTGGGCGGTACCGGACCCGAAAGCACAATGTCTAAATGTTCCATACTTGTAGGAAGTACAATATCCTTAAGGCTGCAATCATTCACTAAATAATTAGAGACGCCCAGATCGTTTTTCACTTCAAAATCATCAAATATTTTGGGCTTTCTTAAATCCAGTCCGATCAACAAAGTACGTTTCCCACTTAAAGCAAAAACCGTAGCCAAGTTGATGCTGGTAAAGGTTTTCCCCTCTCCACTCACACTACTGGTCACCATAATGGTACGCGATCCATCAAGCGACTCTTGATTGTAAATAAAATGCAAACTGGAACGTATGCCTCTAAAGGATTCGGCAATAGTGGACTTGGGCTTGTCTTTTACAATAAGGTTGGTAGGATGGTTCGTTTGACCCACCACCCCTATGGTGGGTATGGGAGATAATTTTTCTATATCCTTGGGAGAGTGAATAAAATTATCCAGAATAGTCAGTACAAATGCCAGTGCGATAGGAATGGCCAAAGCTACGAGCATAGCAATTAAGTAATTGATATTGGAATCGCGTCGGGTACCACCAACACCAGTATCTTTAGCTTCATCAATCACATAAACATCAGACACGTTAGCTGCTTTTACCAATTCTGCTTCTGCCCGTTTGGACATGTACACATTATAGGCGTTGTTATCCAGGTCAAACTGCCGCTGTATCCTTAAAAACTCCTGCTCTTCTTTAGGTAATTTTTTAATTTGGGCCTCCACCTCGCTTATCTGAGTATACAATAAATTCAATTCTCTATTGAGCAGGCTTTTGGAGCTTTTGATATTTTCATAAATCACCTCCTTGATCGCGTTGATATCCCGATCAATTTCTCTAAAAACAGGGGCGTCTGCACGCATGGCAAACTCTCTTTTTTTACGTTCTTCAGAAAGAGCAATCAATCGCGCCACTGCACCCGAAATACTCCCTTCATCTATTCCTACTACCGATGGGGCTTGAATGACGGTGTAATCAGTTTTATTTTTAAGATAGGTCTTTAAATTATCGTAGTAATTTATTTTATTTTGAATGCCGCGTTCTTGGATTTCAAATTCGGTCAAGCGCTGGTTGAAATCAGAATTTTGAGTCAAAGCATCCAGCAACTGGGACTTGTCTTTAAAATCTTCCAGCTTTTGTTCTGAGTTTTTTAAGGCTTTTTCCTGTAAGACCAAGGAGCTATCGATGTACCTGATCGTACTGACGGCAAACTTGTTTTTACGCTCCAACTCCCCACGCTCTAGTATGATAGAGCTGCTATTGATGTAATCGATCAATCGTTGTTTATTTCCACCAGTCAAACTTAAAAGCAAAATAGAAGAGCCTTCTGGAGATGGTCTGATCGCAATGTTTTTATAGCGGTTGACGGTACCCCAATAATTTCCAAAATTAAACAACCACTCTCCACCGGTAGCAATAGTTGCCCCGCGTTTTTCTACCACTGCATTTAAAAAGGGCAATTGTATAGAATCTCCAAATTGAAACTGCTGTTTCCAAGTGCCTTGTGGCACCGCTAGGCTTTGGTTTCTTTTTTGTCCATAATGATAGCCAGAAGCCTTAGGACTCGGAAACTCAGTGGAAAGCTCAAAGCGTTCTTGATCCAATACTTTGATCCGCATGTACCTACCGTAAAGCTGGGCTTTACTGGAGTCTGCATATACAAAAAAAGGGGTTTGCTTATAGGCGTCTGTATTGTAATAATCACCTTCTTTAATATAATTGATATAATACTGCAACTCGTCCACTACTTGCTCTGCATGTGTCCGGGACTTGAATTGTACAATAGCCGTGGTGACTTTATCGGTAGTTCCTCCCCAATTAAAAGTCAGACTGGTATTGCTGGTAAATAAGGGATTGGAATTGTCCTTGATGCTGATTAAAGAACTGGCGCTGTACACCGTTTGTATGAACTGATTCTTATAATAGGCGTAGCCAAAGGCGATACCAATACATAAAAGGAACAACCACCAAAAATTAAGCAGTTTTAATACAAACTGTCGGATATCAAATATTCCAGCTAAGGAATTGACTTCTTTTTCTTCTTCTTCCATTTTATAAACGTGTAAAGAATAATAATGTGGTGACTAATGTGGTAAATACCGATATGACAGTCGTAAAGGAAGCCAAGCCGGTGGTCCCTGTCCCCAAAGCTTTTTGTGGCAATGGACTTACGACGATCATGTCATTGGGTTGTATGTAATAATAAGGCGAGTAAACCACGTCTATAGTGGTCAAATCCAGTTCATGGGTACGCACACCATCTGGGTACTGCCGTACTATTTTAACAGCCGTTAAATCCCCAGTAATCGGCACGCCGCCACCGTCTGCGATAGCCTCTACAATGCTTACTTGGTCTCTATAAATAGTTTTTTGTCCGGTACCCCCTACTTCTCCTACCATGGTATATCGCAGTCCATCTAGTTTTACGGTAACAAATAGGTTGGCATTTTCTTTAAAATACTCCTTGACCAGCCTTTTTTCTATCAATTCTCGCAGTTCTTCTACCGTCATTCCTAAAGCTTTTATTTTGCCTAATTGAGGTATGCGTATGTCTCCATGTTGGTCTAAGGAATATCCTGTAAAGTAGAGCCCTCCAGCTTGTCCACCACCACCTTCACCTGCTATATTAAACATCTGGACCAAGTCTGGATCTAAAGGTGCTTTTATTTGAATAGAAAGCACGTCATTGATTTGCAATCGATAAGGTGGTTGCATCTTTCTGATGGTGATTAAGGAATCATTTAAAGTAGTTTTGGACTCCTGTAAATAAGTGATTTTACGAGTAGGTACACAGGAACTAGCAAGCAACAATAAAAAAATTACGAACAGGCCTAACAGCTTTCTCATGTATTAAAAATAAAATAAGCTGCAATATAGAATTATTGCCGCAAATTACAGGCATGCTTTGAATTGAAAAGTAAAAAATTAATCAGCAAAGAAGTAGGGTTTCATTTTCCACTTCTTATAGGCATAGAGTGACCAACAAAACGAGAGGAATTTATGAAGAGGCAACCTGGGCTATGATTCCCTGTACTGAGTCTATCGAAATGCAGAATTAAAAGAAGACAACACTAGAAATCCAATTCCAAGAAAATCGAATTTTATATTCAAAAAATCACATCCTTCAAAACACAACGATTCAAAAACTCAGTAACTAAAAGCCTTACCTAAACGATCATCCCCGCAGCTACGGTTTCATGGGTTTGCTCATCGACGAGAATCACACTTCCTGTCATTCTATTTTCTCTATACGGGTCTATCATCAGCACCTTACTGGTTTTAAGAGTCACCCGTCCTATCTCATTCATTTGAAATTCCTCTGGGGTATCCATACGTTTGAGGCTTTTAATATCAATTTTATAGACCTTCTCCTTGATCATACAAACCTGTTCGTTGTTGGAGTGCATGATTTTATACTTTTTACGTGGCATGGATGGTTGATCATTTAACCAGCACATCATGATATCAAATTCTTGTGACAGCTCCGGCACATTATTAGAACGCACCAGCATGTCTCCTCTTGCTACATCAATATCGTCTGCCAAAGTGATCGCCACAGACATAGGGGCAAAAGCTTCTTCTACTTCTTGATCCCCCAAGTGAATGCTGGCTACTTTTGAAGTAAAGCCAGAAGGGAGTGCGGTGATCTGGTCCCCTTTTCTAACCACACCACTGCTCAAGCGGCCGGCATAACCTCGGTAATCTTCAAATCCTTTTAATTGTGGTCGGATCACTGTTTGTACTGGGAAGCGAAAATCCAATTTATTTAAATCACTACTAATATGTAAAGTTTCTAGCGTGTACAACAAGGGTGCTCCTTGGAACCATTTCATGTTTTCAGAGCGGTGGACCACATTATCCCCATCTAACGCACTCATAGGAATAAACGTAATATCTCTGGTCAACATTTTTGAAGCGAATTCTTCAAAATCTCTTATGATTTGGTTGTACACCTGCTCGTCATAATCTACCAAATCCATTTTATTCACACATACAATAATATGAGGGATGTTTAATAAACTAGCGATAAAAGCATGTCTTCTGGTTTGCTCGATCACTCCGTGTCGGGCATCTATAAGAATCAAGGCTACATTTGCCGTAGAAGCTCCAGTCACCATATTCCTGGTGTACTGAATATGCCCAGGAGTATCAGCTATGATAAACTTTCTTTTAGGAGTGGTAAAGTATCGGTAGGCCACATCTATAGTAATGCCTTGTTCTCTTTCGTCTCTCAGTCCATCAGTAAACATAGCGAGGTCTATAGATTCCAGCCCTTTTTGCTTGCTGCTGTTTTCTACAGCGTTGATCTGGTCTTGAAAAATAGATTTGGAATCGTACAGCAGCCTACCTATCAAGGTGCTCTTTCCATCATCTACACTTCCTGCGGTCGTAAATCTTAATAATTGGTTGTTATCTATATTCATGGTATGCGCTCTTAAAAATAACCTTGTTTCTTTCTGTCTTCCATCGCGGTCTCTGATCTTTTATCGTCACTGCGGTTCCCTCTTTCGGTTTGCTTTAAAGCAGATACTTCTAGAATAATTTTTTCAATAGTATCTGCATCAGACTCCATACCGCCGGTAATCGTGATATCCCCTAAGGTTCTAAATCTTATTTTCTTAGTCACCACTTCGCTAGAGTTTACCCCAGTTAAATATTCAGAATTTGGGATCCAAGCTTCGTTTAACCAAACCACCTCTCGCTCATGGGCCAAATACAAACTAGGAATAGCAATCTGCTCTCTTTGAATGTAATTCCAAACATCCATTTCTGTCCAGTTACTGATAGGGAAGGCTCTAAAATGTTCTCCTTGGTAATGATTTCCGTTGAGGATGTTCCAAAGTTCTGGTCGTTGGTTTTTAGGATCCCACTGACCGAAATCATCTCTATGGGAAAAGAAACGTTCTTTGGCTCTGGCCTTTTCTTCATCTCTTCTCGCACCACCTATAGCACAATCCACCCCATGAGCTTCTATAGCATCTAGTAATGTGGTGGTTTGCAACGCGTTTCTAGTGGCATTTTTTCCTTTCTCTTCTTGTACGCGACCTGCATCAATAGATTCTTGAACGCTGGCTATGATCATCTCCACATTCTTTTCTTTAGCAACCGCATCTCTAAAAGCGATGGTTTCAGGGAAATTATGACCTGTATCAACATGCATCAACTTAAAAGGAATCCGCGCTGGATAAAAAGCTTTTTGTGCCAAATGTGTCAACACAATACTGTCCTTTCCACCGCTGAATAGGATGACTGGTTTTTCAAATTGTGCCCAGACCTCTCGAATCACATAAATAGCTTCTGACTCTAATTCTTGTAAATAATCTAAGTAAAACTTATTCATATTTTTATTTTTAAACGCACTTCTTTTTCGATCATCGCAACTGCTTGATCTATACTTAATTCAGAAGTAGCGATGTGTAATAAGGGATTTTTTGGTGCTTCATAAGGAGCGTTGATTCCCGTGAAGTCTTTTATAATTCCCGCTCTTGCCTTTTGGTACAGACCTTTTACATCCCGCTCTTCACAAACGGATAAAGGGGTGTCTATAAAAATTTCAACAAAATGATCTGCTCCTACTATTTGTTTTACTTGTTCTCTTTGAGCTTGCAACGGAGATACAAATGCGGCCAAAACAACCAGTCCTGACTCCATCATTATTTTAGCTACTTCTGCCACTCGTCTTAAATTTTCTTGACGGTCTTCGGTACTAAAACCCAAACCGCTGTTCAATCCAGTTCGCAGGTTGTCCCCATCTAAGGTTGTGGTATGAAAACCACCGGCATTGAGTTGGATTTCCAAGGCTTTTGCAATGGTAGATTTACCAGACCCAGAAAGCCCCGTCAACCAAACCACCAAAGGCAAATGACCTTTTAAGCGGGTGCGCTGCTTTTGAAGCTCTTCGTAATCGTAAGCAAAAATATTATTCTCCATCTTTTAGGTTTCTATCTTTGATTCCAAAATCACTCTTATACCAAAAACGTTCGTGGAAGTAATATAGCAACATTTTAATAAATGACTCTGCAATAGCTACTCCAGAGGCCTTCGTAATAGCTTCAGGATCTTCCCTAAAGAATACATAAGCCAAAATAAAAGTGGTCACACTAGCGATAACACGCCAGGTAATGGTTTTTGCAATATGTCGTTTTTTGGATACTTCCATATTAGTTGACTATAAAAAAGGGGTTGTACAAATCTTCTTTGTTGTACTGCAAAGGTAATTGGGTCTTAGCATCTAAAACCTGCAATCCTACAGCTTCACATAGGGCTTGCCCTGCGGCCGTGTCCCACTCCATGGTCGGACCAAAACGCGGGTAGACCTCACAAACTCCCGAAGCGACCAGGCAAAACTTTAAAGAGCTGCCTACACTTTCAATGACCACTTCCCGTTCGGTTTCTTTTTTAAGATTTTCAATAAAGCCAAGCGTGGCCTCATTCATATGGGATTTACTTCCCACAACCTTAAGCTCTTCTTCGCTTTTATGCGGTAGTAACTGCTCTGATTTTTCAAGCAGTACTTCCATTTCAGGCAATTCATTTTTGTAATCGTATCTGTAAGCTGCCGTCATCGTACTATTGGTAAAATACAGC
Source organism: Nonlabens sp. MB-3u-79 (assembly GCF_002831625.1). Classification (NCBI taxonomy): domain Bacteria; kingdom Pseudomonadati; phylum Bacteroidota; class Flavobacteriia; order Flavobacteriales; family Flavobacteriaceae; genus Nonlabens; species Nonlabens sp. MB-3u-79. Next base: position 144,049 of record NZ_CP025116.1, read on the forward strand.
ACTCCAGTAACCGGCACGTAAATAATGCCCAATTGCAACTTTGCATCAGTCAGTAGCGCGATATTTACGGTAAACTCTCCATTTCTATTGATAAATTCTTTGGTGCCGTCCAGCGGGTCAATGATCCAGCATTCTTCCCAGTTTTTACGGGCTGAATAGGCTACATTTTTAATCTCCTCACTGATGATGGGTATTCCGGTAAGCCCGAGCTGCTCCATTAAAATTGCGTTAGCCGCGAGATCTGCTTGGGTAAGTGGGGACTCATCGGCCTTTGCCATCGTCTCTATATGTTCCTGATGATAGACTTCTAAAATAGCATCTCCAGCCGTAATTGCTGCTTGTATGCTGTGATGCAATAGATCTTGATGAACCATAGTTAAAAATATTATGGACGTAAAAATACCAAAGATTTAACCGACACCTGCCAACTTCTGATCGTTTTTTGGTCGGGATGGGTTGATCTTGTTCTCGCTTTCGCGAAAGCGAAATAACTAAACAAACAAATCCGATAAAACCAGCCCCTACCCGATAAAATTGGAAAGGACTATTTGAACACCAGCATCTCAAGGAATAACCAAATTTTGTGGGATTAACATACTGATCTAACTGCTTAAGGCCGTAATATTGCAATCTCTAATTAAGTAGTATACAAATGAATTACATCACCGTAGAAAACGTTACCAGAGCCTTTGCAGATAAAGTGCTTTTTAAAGACCTTTCCATTGGAATCAATCAAGGACAAAAGATAGGTTTTGTAGCAAAAAACGGATATGGAAAATCGTCGCTGCTCAACATCATCACCCGTGCAGAACAGCCGGACAGTGGTAATGTATCGTATCGGACAGATTTAAGAATGGCCTTCTTATCTCAAGAACCTGATCTGAATCCCAACATGACTATAGAAGAAGTGATTCTTGATAGTGATGTACCTACCATGAAAATTATCGCCGATTATGAGCACTCCATGGCAAACCCAGACGATGCTGACATGATGCAAAAAGCACTGGATGCGATGGATGCGGCAAATGCTTGGGACTTTGAAACCAAATACCGACAAATCCTCTCCAAATTACGTCTAGATGACCTGACCCAAAAAGTAGGTAACCTCAGTGGTGGACAGAAGAAACGTATCGCTATGGCAATGGCATTGCTGTCAGACCCGCAGTTGTTGATCATGGATGAGCCTACCAACCACCTGGATCTAGAAATGATCGAGTGGTTAGAAGCTTATTTTAAACAAGAAGACTACACCATTCTTATGGTGACTCACGACCGTTATTTCTTAGATCGGGTGTGTAATGAAATTATAGAACTGGACCAAGGGCAACTGTACACCTACAAAGGGAATTATTCTTACTATGTAGAGAAAAAACAGGAACGCCTTGAAGTAGAACAAACCAATCAAGAAAAAGCACAACAACTCTTTAAAAAGGAGCTGACCTGGATGCGTCGCCAGCCAAAAGCTAGACGTACCAAATCCAAGTCTCGAATAGAAGATTTCAATCAAATTAAGGAAGCAGCCAGCAACAGACGTAAAGATCATCAAGTAGAACTAGAAATCAATATGGAACGCTTGGGAACTAAGGTGGTGGAACTGCATAATATCAGCAAATCCTTTGGCGATAAGCATTTGATTAAAGACTTTTCTTATAACTTCTTGCGTGGAGAACGTCTGGGAATTATCGGTAAAAATGGAACTGGAAAATCGACTTTCTTGAACATGATCACCGGTGCCTTAGAAGCAGATGCTGGTAAAGTAGTGATAGGAGAAACCGTAAAAATCGGTTACTACACGCAAGACGGAATGGAAACCAAACCTGGGCAAAAAGTCATCGATGTGGTCAAACAATACGGTGAATACATACCCTTGAACAAAGGAAAGATCATCAGTGCCAGCCAACTCTTGGAACGTTTTCTTTTTGACAACAAGAAGAAACACGACTTTGTAGAGAAACTGAGTGGTGGTGAGAAAAAGAGGTTGTATTTATGTACGGTTCTTATTCAAAATCCCAACTTCTTGATACTGGATGAACCTACTAACGACCTGGATATTCCTACCTTGAACGTACTGGAGAATTTCTTAATGGATTTCCCTGGTTGTATCATAGTAGTAAGTCACGACCGTTATTTTATGGATAAGATCGTCGATCATTTATTTGTCTTTAATCAGTCGGGGAACATTACGGACTTCCCTGGAAACTACAGTGATTTTAGAGCTTATGTAGGAAATACAGACCTGGCTTTAGACAAAGACACCGAAGAAGCAGCAGCAGTGGCTGCAGCAGCTGTTCCAAAAGCCATCGCAGCACCAAAACCTGAACCTACTTCTGGACCTACTAGAGAGCAACAAAAAATGCTTTCAAGAACGGAAAACAAGATCAAGCAACTAGAAGAGCAAAAGAAAAAGCTTCAAGACAGCTTTTTAGACCCCAGCATACATCAAGATCAAATGACTGAAAACTCCATTCAGTTAGAAAAAATCAAAGCACAGCAAGAAGAAGCTGAAATGGAATGGCTGGAATTGAGTGAGCAGATTGCTGCTAATTAGTTGACCCTTAACTTACAGCAAGCAATCGCCAAATAATTTTGCTCGCAAGCTCACAAATCTAAGTAGACAGGAATTAGGTATCAGTTGAAAACTTCTGGTTGGAAACAGCTTTTCTGAATACCATTAACATCACGTCAAACCCTTTTGGTTCTCCATTTCGGCAAAGCCGAGACTGCGAACCTGTTTTCCCTTCCTCTGAAGGGAAAGGCTGGTGTAGTGCGATTTATATGCTTACGGAAAGGCAGGATCAGGCGCGGCCCCTAGTGCGAAATAGTCAGCCGGTTTAAAAAGCATTAGTACGTCTATCAAGCCTGTATGTTACCAAAACTAAAAAGCTTTCCCCTTATAAATCTTGCATCCGACGAGCGACCAAAGGAGCGAGAGGAATGCACTATTCATTCGTGTACGAATGAAATAAGGGGTTACACATTACTGAAAGTTTTCTATATATCTAGCTGTGCTGGTAATTCCAACATCGCAACAAATTAAAAGCTTTCCCCTTATGAAATAAGGGGAACATTTCATTCGTGTACGAATGAAATAAGGGGTTTCACGGTGCTGGAAGTTTACGTTAAGAGCTTTTCTCTCTCACCACATCTCGTATCCATTCAAAAATATGTTCCAGATTCTCAAAGACCATTTTATTCTCAAATCTAAGAATCGTAAAACCAAGTTCCTCTAAATCTTGATCTCTTCGCTCATCTTGATCTCTTGCTTCTGGATGATTGTGAATTTCTCCATCCAGCTCAATAATTAAACCTATAGAAGCACAATAAAAATCGACTATATAATTACGAATAGAATGTTGTCTTTGAAAACGCAAACCGTCGAGTTGTTTTGATTTGAGGTGCGACCACAAATACTTTTCTGCTGGAGTGCTATTGCTACGCAGTTTTCTTCGATAGTATTCTAAAGACTTTTTGGTATGGATCCGTTTTTTATTCAAGGTAGGAAGATAATAAAAAGCTTTTGTACATCTATCAAGCCTGTATCTCCCCAAAAATAAAAGCTTTCCCCTTATGAAATAAGGGGTTACACAGTGCTGGACGTTTTCTATACCTCTAGACTATGCTAGCAATTCCAACGTCGCAACAAATTAAAAGCTTTCCCCTTATGAAATAAGGGGTTACACAGTGCTGGACGTTTTCTATACCTCTAGACTATGCTCGCAATTCCAACATCGCAACAAATTAAAAGCTTTCCCCTTATGAAATAAGGGGAACATTTCATTCGTGTACGAATGAAATAAGGGGTTACACAGTGCTGGACGTTTTCTATACCTCTAGACTATGCTAGCAATTCCAACATCGCAACAAATTAAAAGCTTTCCCCTTATGAAATAAGGGGAACATTTCATTCGTGTACGAATGAAATAAGGGGTTTCACGGTGCTGGAAGTTTTCTATATATCTAGATGTGCTCGCAATTCTAAAATCGCTTCAAACCCTTTTGGTTCTCCATTTCGGCAAAGCCGAGACTGCGAACCTGTTTTCCCTTCAGCTGAAGGGAAAGGCTGGTGTTGTGCGATTCACATAGGTCGGGAATTAAATCAAGAGATGCTGCATCTTATGGGAATGGTCAGGGATTTAAAAAAGCATTTGTACGTCTAACTATCTAGTAGTTGCAACAAATTAAAAGCTTTCCCCTTATAAATCTTGCATCCGACGAGGGACAGAAGTAGTGAGAGGAATGCGCATTGAAAACCTATACAGAAAACCGCGACCGAGACTGAGACTGAGAACTAAAAACTGAAACTAAAACCTACTCCTCCTCAACAGGCACTGCAAATAAATCAAAGTCCTCTGCTTCTGTAATCACTACATTCACAAAAGAACCTACAGATAAATAGTGCTTGTCTGCATCTATAAGTACTTCGTTATCTACATCTGGACTGTCAAATTCGGAACGACCTACAAAATGATTCCCTCGCTTGCGATCGATCATCACTCTGAATTCCTTTCCTATCTTCTGCTGATTCAGCTCCCAAGAGATTTGAGATTGAATTTCCATGATCTCGTTAGCGCGTTCTTGCTTAACCTCAGCTGGAACATCATCTTCTAGCTTGTAAGCATGCGTATTTTCTTCATGCGAATAAGTAAAACATCCCATACGTTCAAAACGCTGGTCACTTACCCATTGCTTTAATATTTCAAAATCTTCTTCTGTCTCACCAGGATAGCCTACGATCAATGTGGTACGTATGGCCATTTCTGGAACCAGCGTTCTGAATTTATCTAGAAGGGCATTCGTTTTTTCAAAAGTAGTCCCACGACGCATGGATTTTAATACAGGCGTAGAAATATGTTGTAGCGGTATATCAAGGTAATTACACACCTTAGGTTCGCTTTTCATGACGTCTAAAACATCTAGCGGAAAACCAGTTGGGAAGGCATAATGCATACGTATCCATTCGATTCCTTCTACTTTTGCTAGCTCTCGTAGCAATTCACCTAATCTTCTTTCTTTATACAAATCAAGACCGTAATAGGTCAGGTCTTGAGCGATTAAAATCAATTCTTTTACCCCTTTTGCCGCAAGCTTTTCAGCCTCGATAATAAGGTTTTCAATAGGGGTACTTTTGTGACCACCACGCATTAAAGGAATCGCACAAAAAGAACATGGTCGGTCACAACCTTCCGCTATTTTGAAATAGGCGTAATTTTTTGGTGTGGTGGTTACTCGTTCCCCTATCAGCTCGTGCTTGTAATCGGCACCTAGTGCTTTAAGAAGTGATGGCAATTCTGTAGTTCCAAAATACTGATCCACATCTGGAATTTCTTTTTGGAGATCTGGCTTATAACGCTCCGAAAGACAACCGGATACAAATACCTGATCTACCTCGCCTCTTTGCTTACGTTCTACAAAATCAAGAATGGTATTAACGGATTCTTCCTTAGCATTATCAATAAAACCACAGGTATTGATCACTACAATATTTCCTTCTTCTTCATGCACTACATCTTTACCGCTGGCTCTCAATTGACCCATCAGCACTTCACTATCGTACACATTCTTAGAACAACCCAAAGTAATTACGTTGATCCTGTTCTTTTTTCTTGTTTTTGTTCTCATAAGCGGCTGCAAATTTACAACTTAGGCGTGGTTTATTGGTGTTTTTAACAGGCTTTCTGTTTTCTTAAGAAAATGGAAGTTGATCGGGGAGCGGCTCCAGGCGAAAGCGGTTTTCTGCAAAAGCCTTGTCCGCAGTTTTAAAAACAAAAGCCTCCTTAAAATCAAAGCTGCTGGAAAGATTTTAAACGATACCCAAAGTTTTGCAGCTAATAAAATGACCGGTCGCAAAAGATCTAAATAAGCTAACTGACTAATTGTATTTCTAAAACTTCCTAAAACCCTCCTAGACAAAGGCTTTAACTTTTACTTTCTGGATTGATGATCGATAATTTTAACATCTCAACACTCAACCAAACATGCCAAGAAAAATACTTTGAATGTTGGTTTCTAAAACTCTTAAAACCCTCCTGGACACCAGCAGTAACTTTTACTTTTTGGATTGATGATCGATAGTTTTAACATCTCAACACTCAACCAAACATGCCAAGAAAAATACTTTGCATGTTGGTTTCTAAAACTTCCTAAAACTCCTAAAGCCCTCCTTAACACCAGCAGTAACTTTTACCTTCTGGATTGATGATCGATAATTTTAACATCTCAACACTCAACCAAACATGCCAAGAAAAATACTTTGAATGTTGGTTTCTAAAACTCTTAAAACCCTCCTGGACACCAGCAGTAACTTTTACTTTTTGGATTGATGATCGATAGTTTTAACATCTCAACACTCAACCAAACATGCCAAGAAAAATACTTTGCATGTTGGTTTCTAAAACTTCCTAAAACTCCTAAACCCTCCCTGGACACCAGCAGTAACTTTTACAGGTAAATGGTTTTCTACTGGAGGAATAGGACAAGAAAATCTCTTGCTGTAAGCGCAATAAGGATTGTAGGTATTATTAAAATTAAGTATAACCTTCTCACTTAAAGGCGATCTCAAGTCCATATAACGACCTACTTTATAAGATCCTTTTCCATTGGTCTGATCAGTAAAATAAACCGATAAATAATTGTAATATTCTGGATCGTCTTTTAAACTAGGACTGGATAAAACAAGTAGTTTGCATTTCTTGCCTTTTAAAGTAAAATGCAAATAACCGTATTTTACATAAGAGGCAATGCGCGTAGTTGAAGTTTCTAATTGCAGTTCTTCTGTATTAGCTAGTGGTTCAAATCTGGCCACCACCACAAATTCTGGATCAAAATCGTAGAAATTTAAATAGCCAAAGTTTTTCTTTTCCCTTTCTGTTAAGACCTTATTCTCTCCAGATTTGTATTCTAAAGAAAGTTCCTTTCGGTATTCTATAGATTGCTGCTCCTGATCCTGAGCAAATAGGCTAAGACTAATAGCGAGTACTAATAAAGTAAGGGTGTTTTTCATCCTATTAAGAAGTAAGACTCCATATCCATAGAGCGATGTCGTTGTAATAAAATCTAGCCATGGCAACAACAGCAACAGCGACTAGCGTAAGTGGCCAAAAGTATTTTTTATACACCACACTAGCACCTGTAACTACAAATACTACCAAGTGTACCACGGCCATAAAATACAACGGGTCATAGGCATTTTGTGGCGCCAGCGGGCTGTCTTCTAATGGATTGGTCAGCAACTGAAATACTACTGTGCACATATAAAAAGCGGCGTAAATGACCACTATCTTAGTGGTTACCTGAAGGCTTCGATCGTTGAATAATGGTGGTCGTTCTTGTTCCAATTCTTTTTTCTTAACTATTTTTAATTCAGTCGCATCACAACCTGATCCTTTCCAGAAATCCTAAAGAGATGTATACCTCTATCTCCATCTGAAAAACAGCCTCTTTAAAAAGCCTGATTAATTTTTGTAATTCTCTGGTAATACTCTGTGTTTGGTTATTTTCTCATAAGCAGCAGCCCAATTAAAAAGCAATTGATCTGCTTCATTAGGTGCGATAAAAGTAAGGCCATAAGGCTGTCCTTTATCGTCATAACCCATAGGAACAGTCATCGCAGGAAAGAAAGCCGCTGCAGCAGCTCCTGCTGTATAGTTATTGATAGAAACAAAACCATTGAGATCATGCTCCTTTATCAAATTATAAAAGTACTCTTGAGCAGTAGCCGTCATCGCCTCTTTAAATTCCCGAAAATCAGCATCAGAAATAGCAGGCTCATCGATAATTCCTTGAAAAAGACTCTGCCCATAAGGCATGGCTTTTAAAGAATCCTTTCTGTTCCATTCCATGACTTTAGCAACGTCCCATCCGCGATATGTAGCATTTGCTTGGCCCGCAAAATAAGCAGGCAGGTCCTTTTTCATATCTGCATTGAGCAGTTTTAAGAATCCGTTTAATTGTGGTCTGGTATCGTCTATTTCAATAAGTACGGCTCCGGACTTTTCTAAATCTAGTAAAGCCTGCGCATATAAAGGATTTTCTTTAAAGGAAGTCCATACGGCAAAGCGAACTCCTTTTAAACTAGCCGTTTCAAAACTATTAATACCATATTGATCGATCACATCATAAGGCGCACCTAATGCTTGTGCTAGAATGGCATTATCCATCACGTTTTTGGTCATCGGCCCAGCGGTATCTAAATAACTAGAAATAGGCACAATTCCAACACCGCTAAAAGTTCCTGTAGTAGGTTTATAACCCACCACGCTATTTTGAGAAGATGGTGATAAAATAGAACCAGAAGTCTCTGATCCTATTGCGGCTACGGCAAAATTTGCTGCGACACTAACACCACTTCCACTGCTGGACCCGCCAGTATCTAAAGATCTTCTTCCGTAAGGATTTAAGGTCTGTCCACCTACTGCGCTGTAACCACTCGGACAATCGCCACAAAAGAAATAAGCCCATTCACTTAAGTTGGCTTTTCCTAAAATAACCGCACCTTCTTGTCTTAGATTCTTGACAATTTGAGCGTTTTGAGCAGTGGTATTTTTTATCAATACAGCCGCACCAGCAGTGGTAGGCATGTCATTTGTATCTATATTATCTTTTAATAAAATAGGCATTCCTTTGATGGAATAATAAGCAAGCTCCTCCCCCTTTTTCTTTGCATAGGCCAAGTCTTGATCGGCAGCATCAGCTTGTTTTAAGGCATTGGGATTGATGGCAATCACAGCGTTCAATGATTTGGGATTCTCCCTGTCGTAGGTATAGATTCTTTTCAGGTAGAAAAGAGTCAGGTCTCGGCAGGAAAATTGCCCACTAGCAATGGCTTCTTTAATTTCTGGAATACTCTTTTCAAGAATAAGACCTTTGAGTTTATCGCTTTCGCGAAAGCTTACCACTTCATCCAACAAGTCGCCAAAAATCTGGTCCTTATCTAGATAGTTAGAATCCAGTACTTTGAATTCTCTAAAATCATTGACAGCAGGTTGTACCGACCTATCAGAAGACTTGCAGGCTAAGAATAGCAACGGCAAGAAAAGCAGCAATTTTTTCATGAAATAAGTTTGCCTAAAAATAAAACTCTTACTGGTAAAATATACTATTTAAGATAATTTTATATACTGCCAGAGTAAAAAGACACAAGACCGCTGTGCTGCTAGAATAAAGGAACAAACCGCTTCATTATTGTAGAAAAAAAATGAACTCGAGCCAAAGAAATACGTCTTTCTATTCTATACAGCAACTGAAATACATCCGTTTATGGAGAGGCTCCTCATTCTAATTGAAGAAACTGTCCACAAACTCGACTTTATTAAAAACCTGAAGATCTTCCAAGCCTTCTCCTACGCCTATATAGCGCACAGGAATCTGAAACTGATCAGAAATCCCTATCACCACACCACCTTTTGCGGTACCGTCTAATTTTGTGACGGCAAGACTGGTTACTTCGGTAGTTGCAGTAAATTGCTTTGCTTGTTCAAAGGCATTTTGACCTGTAGAACCATCGAGCACCAACATCACATCGTGAGGAGCGTTAGGAATTATTTTTTGCATCACTCGCTTTACTTTAGAAAGCTCGTTCATCAAGTTCACTTTGTTATGTAAACGGCCTGCGGTGTCGAGAAGAACGACATCTGCATTTTGTGCCACAGCGCTTTGTAAGGTGTCGTAAGCAACACTTGCAGGATCACTTCCCATAGCTTGCTTTACAATCTCTACACCTACTCGTTGTGCCCAGATATCCAATTGTTCTACCGCAGCGGCTCTAAAGGTATCCCCAGCTCCTAAAACGACCTTTTTACCCGCCTTTTTAAGTTGGTACGCCAGTTTACCTATAGTAGTAGTCTTCCCCACTCCGTTGACTCCTACAATCATGATGACATAAGGACCATCGGTTTCTGGAATGGTAAATTCTGTAGCGTCACCTTGGTTCACCTTGCTCATTAATCCAGCGATTTCCTCACGTAAGATTTGGTTCAATTCTGAAGTACCTAGGTATTTATCTTTTGCTACACGAGCTTCTATGCGATCAATGATCTTTACAGTGGTGGCTACCCCTACATCACTAGAGATCAACACATCTTCTAGATCATCGAGCAGGTCAGCATCAACGGTAGATTTACCGGCTACTGCTTTTCCTAGTTTGTCAAAAAAGCTGGATTTAGTTTGCTCCAGTCCTTTGTCTAGGGTTTCTTTTTTCTCTTTAGAAAATATGTTTTTGAAAAAACTCATGGCTTATTTAGAATGAGTACAAAAATAAGAAAGTTAACGCCAATAATGACTATAGTTGTGATGAAAGAACAGGAAGACAGGTTCCATAAAATTATGCTTAGAGGTCATACAAGGCTGTTTTCTGCGACGAGCTGACCACAAACTTACTAACAACAGCTGGAAGGACCTATGCTCTGACGTAGATCGTGCCTGACCATTAAATGTTAAGACAGTATTGAGAATAGAATAAAAAGTATGGCAGCAGCTCTGCCTTTAGGAAATTAAAAGGGTCTGATTCTTCAACGACCCAGTCTTAGAAAGACTTGGATGCTGGGATAGCTACAAAACAAAAAACCGTCCTATTTACATAGGACGGTTCTAAACATTTATTTAACCAACTTATTTCTTATTCAAGAAATCGTTTACTAAATCTGGCGCCATAATAGCACTTACAAATGTATAAGCTCCTGTTTTAGGAGACTTTACCATTTTGATTGCTTTCGTTAATCTTACATTTCCCGTTTGTAGGGATGCGATTGATTTCTTTGCCATGTCTTACTTATTTAATTTCTTTATGAAGAGTCATACGCTTCAAAACCGGATTGAACTTCTTGAGCTCAACACGATCTGGAGTGTTTTTCTTGTTCTTTGTAGTGATGTAACGAGACATCCCTGGCATACCAGATTCTTTATGTTCTGTACACTGAAGAATCACTTGTATTCTATTTCCTTTACTTTTTGCCATCTTATATAACTTTTATAAAATTACTTAGTAAGAAAACCCTTAGCTCGGGCTTCTTTAATTACTTGAGTAATTCCTTTCTTATTGATGTTTTTTATTGCTCTAGCAGATACTTTAAGTGTAACCCACTTATCTTCTTCCGGTAGATAGAATTTCTTCTTGAAAAGATTTACGTTAAATCTACGTTTAGTCTTATTCATAGCGAAGGAAACGTTATTTCCGGTCATCGCTGATTTTCCAGTAAGTTCACAAACTCGAGACATGATTATTGTTGTTTAAAATCGGAATGCAAAATAACGATATTTAATTCGATCTCACAAGTCTAAATTAGCTGCTTTTTTAATAATTCTTTTTGAAGCAATTCAAACGACTTATTAACTGTCTTTTGAATTACTCGTTCTCGATGATTTCCCATCATAAATTTCAATGCAAAACTCTCCTGCTCAGTAGCTATACCAATATAAACGATTCCTACGGCAGCATCGCTGTCTCCTTTTAACGGACCCGCATTTCCTGTAGTAGCCACAGCATAATCAGATTTAAATAGTTTCTTTACGGCTACCGCCATAGCCTCAGCCACTTCACCACTCACTACAGAGTATTGCTCAATAAGTGCTGGATCGATGCCTAATATAGCCGCTTTTGACTCTGTTTCATAGGTGATCGTACTTCCTTTAAAAAACTCAGAGGCTCCTGGGATTTCTGTAATTAAGTTGGCTATTTTTCCGCCCGTACAACTTTCTGCTGTGGCCAGTGTTTTATGTTGTTCTTTAAATAAACGACTTACTTGATCTACCAGCTGCTCTTCATTACTTTCTCCTACTATAATATCTTCTATAAGATGGTAAAGTGTTTTGATTTGCTCAGCGACCTCTTTTTCAAGAAGCGCCTTATCTGCTCCAGCAGTTGACAAACGCAGCCTAACCGTTCCTAAACTTGGCAAATAAGCCAGTTTGATATGAATAGGAAGCGCCTCTTCCCAAAGCTCAATTCGGGTTGCGATAGTGCTCTCTCCTTGCCCAGCGGTTAAAATTGTTCTGTGGTGTATATGAGGTAAATCTGGAAATTCTTGAATTCTAGGCAGCACTCCGCTGCTCATGATTTCTTTCATTTCAAAAGGCACGCCGGGCATAGAAACAAAAATCACTTTATGGTGCTCCAGCCACATTCCTGGTGCTGTTCCATAATCGTTTTTAAGGATCTCTGCTCTGGATGGAACCATAGCTTGGGCCTTATTCATGGAAACCATAGGATCCTTAATGTACTTGGCAAATAATTGGGTGACATGATCCAATACTTCTTGATTAAGTACCAACTCATCATTTAAATATTCGCAAATCGTAGATTTGGTAATATCGTCCTTTGTAGGTCCTAATCCGCCTGTAATAAGCACGATGTCTGATTGTGATTCCGCTTTCGCGAAAGCGGACAGAATATGCTGCCTATCGTCGCTTATAGAGATGATCTCGTATACATGAACTCCTATTTTATTGAGTTCTTGTGCCATCCATGCAGAATTAGTATCCACAATCTGACCTATGAGTATTTCATCACCTATAGTAATTATGGTCGCTTTCATTTAGAAATCTCTTTTAAGCTGAATCAGCGTTTTTTGTAGTTCTTTATCTAAGAACATAAAATCTTTATTGGTATCCTTTATTTCATCGCCTTTCCCCCAATTTTCTAGCACCAATGCATTCCAGTATCCTTGATGCCCGAACATTTCTAGAGAGGGCTTTATCTTATGAGCATAGCGACGCACATCGTCTCGATCTTCTTCTCTTATAGCCAGTGTTACACGATCAAGGTCAGTAGACCTTTCTTCTATAAAAACAGGGTCATTATCGAACATTTGGATCATCTGCGATAAACCGTAAGTCACTTTTTTCATTTAACCTTTATTTCAAAAAGCTCTTTACCGTGAAGCACCCCTCTTAGAACATCGTTTTCTGATACTTTAGAAACTCCCGCAGGTGTTCCTGTATAAATCAAGTCTCCTATTTTAAGGGTGAAGTATTGGGAAACATAAGCGATGATCGCGTCTATCTTCCACAACATATGTGAAGTGTTTCCGTCTTGTTGTAAAACGCCGTTTTTAAACAATTGAAAATCGAGATCGTCCAATTCTGGAAGCTCGCTTTTGTTTATAAAATCTCGGCAAATCACTGCTGCTCCGTCAAAGGCTTTTGCCTTTTCCCAAGGCAATCCTTTTTGTTTGAGTTGTTGTTGTACATCTCGAGCTGTAAAATCTATACCAAGGCCTATCTCGTCGTAATATTTATGGGCAAACTTCTCATCGATATGTTTACCGATGCGGTTGATCTTAACGACTACTTCCACTTCATGGTGTACATCGTCTGTCCATGGCGGAATAAAAAAGGGTTGCTTGTGTAAGAGTATAGCAGTATCTGGCTTTAGAAAAACTACAGGCTCCTCAGGTCGCTCGTTTGCTAGCTCCTCTATATGATCTGTGTAATTCCTGCCTATGCAAATAATTTTCATAGTTTATCTACTGTAATTAGGAGCCTCTTTAGTGATGGTCACATCATGAGGATGACTTTCCATCATTCCAGCAGCGGTAATTTTTATAAAACGACCTGTTGCTTTTAAGGTTTCAATATCCTTTGCTCCACAATATCCCATTCCAGCGCGTAAACCACCTAAGAACTGAGTCATGCTTTCTACCAAATCTCCTTTATAAGGTACGCGACCTACTATTCCTTCTGGTACTAATTTTTTTATATCGTCTTCTACATCTTGGAAATAACGGTCTTTAGAACCGTGTTGCATGGCTTCTACAGAACCCATTCCTCTATAGGATTTAAATTTACGACCGTCATATATAATGGTCTCTCCTGGAGACTCTGTCGTTCCTGCTAACATAGAACCTAGCATGACACAATCTGCTCCAGCGGCAATAGCTTTAGGTATATCCCCAGTATATCGTATTCCACCGTCTGCAATTACGGGAACTCCAGTTCCTTTTAAGGCATGAGCAGCTTCCATTATAGCGCTTAATTGTGGAAAGCCTACTCCGGCAACTACACGAGTCGTGCAGATTGATCCAGGACCTATTCCTACTTTTACTGCATCTGCTCCAGCGTCAGCCAGGTATTTTGCAGCCTCAGCAGTAGCTACATTTCCTACCACTACTTCTAGATCAGGAAAGCTTGCTTTTACTAATTTTAATACATCTACCACACCTTTTGTATGACCATGGGCGGTGTCTATCACTACAGCATCTACTCCAGCAGCAACTAACGCACGGGCTCTTTCTACTGCATCACCAGTAACCCCTATAGCGGCCGCAACGCGCAAACGACCGTATTGGTCTTTGTTAGCGTTAGGTTGTAGGGTTAACTTTGTAATATCTCTAAAGGTAATTAAACCTTCCAGCTTGCCCTCCTCGTCGACAACGAGTAGTTTTTCAATCTTGTGTTGTTGGAGAATAATCTCAGCCTCTTGTAGAGAAGTCCCTGTTTTTGCTGTTACTAAATCTTCTGAAGTCATTACTTCAGATACTAATCTTGAATCGTCTTTTTCAAAACGCAAATCGCGATTGGTAATGATTCCTTTGATATAACCATCTGCATCAATAATAGGAATACCGCCTATACTGTGCTCTCTCATACTGGCCTTAGCATCTCCTATGGTAGCCTTTTCTGTCAAGGTTACTGGGTCGATAATCATACCGCTTTCTGCACGTTTTACACGACGTACTTTTTGAGCTTGAGCCTCAATGGTCATGTTTTTATGAAGAATACCTATACCGCCTTCTTGCGCCATAGCAATAGCCATGCGACTTTCAGTAACAGTATCCATCGCTGCCGAAATTACGGGTGCGTTCAGGGTTATATTTCTAGTAAATTTAGATTTGATACTTACTTCTCTAGGAAGCACCTCGCTATAAGCAGGTACAAGAAGTACATCGTCGTAGGTTAAACCTTCGCCTAAAAACTTGGATTCGTGAGAGATCATGCAATAAAATTTTATTGCATGCAAAGATACCAATTTAATTCTTGTGCTTGATTTTATTATTCTTAATTATTTATCAATTATTTCTTTTAGAATAAACAGCCTCTATAAAGGTTTATAAAAAGATGATAATTCTCACTATTTATGATTTAAAAGCCACATTTCTAGGAAAACAACTTACTGATCCATTTTATACAACGCCCATTCCAACAGTTGGTATTTCAAATCTTTGTACGAGCATGCTACAAAAAACAAATTCCTATATTTTATAAGCATCTTACAAGAAGTAGTTTGATGAAATCAAGCATAATAGTTGTCGACTGCCGCTCGAACAGACATTAAAAAGCTCTTATTCGAGCTAGGAGCAACATTCAGTACTTAAGCTCGTACCTATGATATGAATAAAACATCTTGATTCTATATTCTTATAGCAAACGATCTTGACTTCTTTTCAAAACAATTCAAGTACACTTACCATTTATATATAATCACGTCATCACCGTCTAAAGTAGCGAGGTATCGATTCTTAGATTGGGCTATCGCACTTTGGGTCTTCCCATAAACGGGTAAGGAAGAAAGCAGGTCTCCTTTCCTATCTAGGATATACACCTTGTTTTCTCCTGTTTCAATAAGGTGAATAAAATCACCGCTGGAGAGGCGCGTTATATGAGCTGGTAAGTAGGTTCCATAAGGTAATGTTACATCATAACTATTGATACTTAGCTCATTGTTATTCTGAATCAACAGCATTTTTGAATTGGCTTGCAAGGTAGCATCAGTTCGGTAAGTACCTTTGTAATTTACCGTTCCTTTTACTGGATCTAATTCCATCAACTTCCCTTCTTCTGTTAGTGCTAAAGCTTTATTTTTATTTAAATAGAGCGCTGTATTTAGCTTTGGCTTTTCTTTGACATTGGTACGCATAGAACCTGTTCTACTCAATAATGCTATAGAATTATCCGCTTTCGCGAAAGCGATATAATCCTTTATCCCTATTCTAAAATGTTGCGGCTGGCTGGTGATGTTCTTTGCTTTTTTATAAGTGAAACCGCTCACCGTTTTCCCATCTCTGTCCAGCATGATCAACTCATTGCCCTGGGTTACTAAAAAACGATACTCGCGTCTGTTATCATAGTCAAAAACACTCAAAGGCTGTGTGATAGGATCTTTAAACTGTTGAGGATAGGCGTTCACATCTTTACCATTTCTATCGATAAAATATACGGACTTATTAGTAGCAAAGGCCATTTGCTTGCGACCGTTCTTATAGGCATCAGTCACTTCTATTTCTCCAAGAATAGGCCCGTCTAAGTTTTTACTCCACCATTTTTTTCCAAATTCAGAAAGTAAATGCAAGGTGAAGTCCTCATCTTGAAAAGCTACATCATGTCTTTTATTCAAATGATTGGGGAATAAAAAAGGCCCAGCGATGATCTTTTTAGGCGACTTATACGCTCCTATTTGACTTACTTGCATCTTATTACTTCTTCCCATTGCGTAAGGAACCACTAGGTGGTAATGCGCATATTCATCTTCATGAACATACTGACTGATCATTAATGGAAAGTCATTTTCATCAAGTTTTTGAATCAGCTTCAAATCTTCTTGATCAGTGTCTTTTGCCAACTCTTTAAACTCTTTGGCACTAGTGATTTTAAGAAGGCTACTGCTATTACTCAAGGCCTCTCTAGAGTCGTTCCACCAAGGTTGCTCTGATAAAACAGTTTTGTTTTGGTAATTAGAGATGAATTCTTCTGGTGCACTAGCACTGTTAGAACAGATAAGATGTTGATCTAAAACAGTGACAAATTTGTATTCCTTAGCTTGTACTAAAGGCCGTATAGCATGAGTCTTTATGGGATTAGCCAATTCATAAATCAGGTGATCTCGATAAGTAAACTTTGCTGTTGAAAGACTGTCTAGATTCATAAAAACAGATTCGTATGGTTTTAAAGTAAATACCAGTGCATTTGTTTTCTCTAGCTTCACCTCACTCATTTCTTGAGTGTTATCAAGAATCTCCATTAATTGGCTTCCTACTTTTATCTCATTGCTGTGGTATCTTTTCAAGTTATCTATAAGTTGGGAAGGCTTTTGATAAGTAACAGATTTTAAACTTCTAAAACTTAGAGGAAGGACGTCTTGAATATGATTTTCTGCAGCATCTAAGTTGTTGTACAAGTCGTGATCCATTTTTAGACTGTCCTGATATGTAATAACACCATCTAATTGAAAATAAGTACCTCCGGTACGAGCTTCTAGTTGATACCACTCGGCATGGTTTCCATTGTCACTGATATTATTACCTAAGAGGAATTGCTCCAACCACTTCTTTTCTGTCGCTTTTATGTAAAAGGTACTGCCACTTTTAGTTCGGTTATAAATATTTTGAAAACCGTCGTCAAAAACATAATCAGATACGTCTCTTCGAACTATACTTTCTAACACTAACAAAGAAGAACTCGCGAGGTGCACTCCTTTGTGGTTCAATGAATAATAACTCTTCTTATCAATTTCCTTTTTAATGATTTTTGCTTCATTATATATAATTTCAGAAGTAGTGTTAGTAGTGTCTATAGTCTTTTTTAGGGGTGAAGTAATAAGTGTGATGACCACTTCATTTTTACCTTCTATACTCAAAGCGATCAGGGACTCCTCCCCTTTAAGGTTGTAGTTTTTAAGAAAAGAACTGGCTTCCTTTATTTCTCTTATACGAGAAAGCTTTGAGAGTTTATTCAACAATTCATTACTGCTAAAAAACTGATCCAGATCTTCTAAATTATCTATATGAACAATGATCTTAGCATCGGTAGGAATGCGGTTGATCAAGTCGTTGTTGATCTCGCTATTTTCCTGACAAGATGTACAGGTAAATACAATGATAATAAGGGCAATAAGATTGCGCATGGAAGTCAATTTAATAAACACAAAAATAAATAGGATAATCCTTCTAAACGATATAAATACGAACAACTTATAAGTCTGATATCAACGGATCTGGAAGTAATTTAAAAGTCATGCGATGATAAGGTGTTGCACCGTGTTTTCTTATCGCTTCCCGGTGTTTCTTAGTAGGGTAACCTTGATTTTTTTCCCAACTGTACTCTGGATGTTCCTGTGCAATGCGCGACATAAAATCATCTCTATAGGTTTTTGCAAGAACCGAAGCCGCTGCGATGTGCAAATACTTTCCATCTCCTTTTATCACCGTAGTTGCTGGTGTTTCTCGATAGGAATTAAACTTATTACCATCCACAGCGATGTGCTCTGGACGTATGGTTAATCCATCTATGGCCTGATGCATGGCAAGAATACTGGCTTGCAAAATATTGATCTCATCTATTTTTTCCATCATCACATGCGACACATGGTAATCCAGCGCTTGCTCTTCGATCAAGGTCCTGAGTTCATACCTGCGCTTTCGCGAAAGCTTCTTACTATCGTCTAACAATTCAGATTTAAAATCCAGCGGTAAAATTACAGCAGCAGCAGTTACTGGTCCACAAAGACAGCCTCGACCAGCCTCGTCTGTACCGCATTCTACTATTCCTTTATGAATCTGATTCAAAAGCATTTTCAAAAGTACATAATAGCAGCAATTTAAAATCGTTTAAATCAAGATACCAATCATAAAGATCATTTGAGGCCTCTACACTTGTTTCTTTTTCGTTGTAAGTTGCTCTTTATACTTTCCATAGCCGGTTCTATGAAACGTATTCACCGCTTCGGGCATCAAAAAAGCAACTTCGTTTCTTATTCGTCCTTTTATGATTAAAATAGGTATTACTTTTGAACTCTGTATGCCGTACTGTTTATGAAACAATTTTTATTTTTATTTTTTTTGATGCCGCTGGCCCTTTTGGCGCAAAAGGAAAAACCGCCCTTGCAAAAAGGTGATAGAAACGATCAAAACAGATCTATTAGCAACAAGGAAGTAACTGTAGCTGGAGAAAAACCACCTATTACAGATTACCTGATCATCTCCCAAAAACGCGATACCACTTATCTGGACACCACACTTACCATGGCAAAGGATTTTAAATTCAACTACCTGCGTCAAGACGATTTTGAACTCATGCCCTTTCATAACGTTGGACAACCTTATAACGAGTTGGGTAAAAGTTTTGACCTAGATCTTCTTTCTCCCCGACTAGGATCTCGAGCTAGACATCAAAATTATTATGAGATCGACGATGTTTTTGACTACTACGTACCTACTCCTTTGACAGATTTATATTTTAAAACGGTAGTGAATCAAGGACAGCAATTAGAAGCATTATTTACAACTAACTTGTCGCCTCAATTCAATTTCTCTATCAGCTATAAAGGAGTGCGCAGCGCAGGTAACTACGTCAACACCTTGACCAGTTCTGGTAATTTTAAATTCACCTCCAATTACACCTCCAAAGACAAAGCCTATCGACTGAGAGTTCACAGCGTTTTTCAAGATCATTTAAATGAAGAAAACGGCGGTCTAGAAGCAGCTTCTTTACAAGGCTTTATAGATGACGAGGCCAATTTTCAAAACAGAGGAAGACTAGAGCCCAACCTCACCGATGCCCAAAGCCTTCTGGACGGGAAAAGATTTTATATAGACCACGATTATGAAATTATAGGAGAAAAAGACAGCACTTCTTATTACAGTGGTCGCATTTATAACAAAGCCTATTACGAAGATAAATATTACCAATTTTCTCAAACCAGTGCTGACGAAGACTTTCTAGGTGACGCTTATATTTCTTCTAATCTACAAGACAAAACAAATCTTGAGGAGGGAATGATAGAAGCTGGCGTTTCTTATGACCATCATTTGTTAGGGTTTTATAAAGCTGGAGTTGCTAGACATAAGTACAACTACGGCTACGATAGATTGATCAATCAAAACAGCGGGGTCATCAATAACCGACTTATAGGAGAATTGTATCAATTCAAAGCAGCCTTTGAAAAGCGCATCGGTAAATTTGATGTTACGGCAAATGGTGGTGTGAATATCGCAGGAGACCTGAATGGACAGTTCATCACTGGCCAAGCTTCCTATAAATTTAAGGATGTTGCTGTAAAAGCTGGACTAGCGATCAGTTCTCGCGCACCAGATTTTATCTTTACACTTCATCAAAGCGATTACCTCAACTACAACTGGCAAAACAGCTTTAACAACATCGAAAAACAAGAACTAAGCTTCCTCATCGATTCTGAGAAATATGTCAACGCTCAAGTGACTTTTACCACCCTACAAGATCATGTGTATTTTGCACAAAGCCTGGTTACCAATACCAATAATGAAATAACTGGCTACAACGCTTTACCACTCCAGGCCAGTGGAGATATTACCTATCTCAAAATTAAACTCAATAAAGACATTAGCTTTTTGAGGTACTTTGGACTTGATAATACGCTGATGTATCAACAAGTTACACAAACCGATGACATCATCAACGTACCCGACCTGACAGCGCGCAGTACCTTCTACTACAAAAACAGATTCTTTAAAAACGCCTTGTTACTTCAGACAGGAATCACAGCAAAGTATTTTACTGCATATCACATGGATGGATACGATCCAGTTTTGGGAGAGTTTTACAGTCAAAACACAGAGAATCTTGGTGGTTTCCCGATGATAGACCTTTTTGTAAATGCAAAAATCAGACAGACCAGAATCTTCTTTAAACTGGAACATGCCAACCAGCTTTTTGCCAGCAATACCGATTATTTTAGTGCACCGCGCAATCCCTATCGGGACTTTAGTATACGTTTTGGGATGGTCTGGAATTTCTTTTTGTAAAATTTTAGAGTTTTTTAAGACGACATCTGTTTATATTTGACCGTGGCTATACGCAAATCCATTATCGCTTCTTTTTTGTTGTTGTTATTTACAGCAGCACAAATCTCTGTCGTCCATGAATTCTCTCATGATGAAGACAGTACGGAATGTGCTATATGTATAGTTGCTCAGAATTTTCAAACACAATCTTTTGACTTATCTGCTGCAGTAGAATTTGATTCTATTGCACTTGTTAGCATAAAGGAGAATATTGTTGTTGATCTCGCTTTCGCGAAAGCGGAATCCCAATCCATTATACATACCACACGACCACCGCCATTTTCAATGGACACTATTTAAATTAAAGGTCGCCTATAATTCGTTTCTTTTTCACTCTTATTTACTTAAAAATTAAAGCACAGCTAAAGCTCCACTTTATTTTTATCAGTTATTTGGTAGAAGAACAACTCCAATTATTTATCCCTTCTTTTTAATCTACATAGTTATTGCTTCCTATAAAGTGGGCTTCTCGCCCCAACACCTAGCAATCATTTAAATTTCAAACATGCGTACTAAACAACTCGTCGCTATAGCTGTATTTCTCAGTTTTAGCTTCAGCAATGCACAAGAATGCAATCTTGTGCTCCAAGGAAAAATAATAGATTTTCACGATTCAAAACCTTTGGAATTGGCACAAATTTATGTGGTTCAATTACAAAAGACGTATATCTCAAAAGCAGATGGCTCTTATGAAATCAGCGGTCTCTGCCCGGGCACTTATGACATCAGCGTATCCCATTACGATTGTGAGACCAAGAGAACAAAATTTGAAATAGATCAAAATAGGACACTGGATATCTCTTTAGAGCATCATATCAGCGAATTAGAAACAGTAAAAGTACTTGCAGACGTTCATGATAATCATGCCAGCACACAATCGAGCACCAGAATTAATGCCGAAAAAATTCAGCAATACAGCGGTGCCTCTTTAGGTGATGCACTAGCAACAGTCCCAGGGGTAAGCTCCTTAAAAACAGGGAATAGTGTTGTAAAACCTATTATACATGGTCTTTATGGAAGCCGTGTAGCTATCGTAAATGATGGGTTGCGACAACAAGATCAAGAATGGGGAGTTGAACATGCGCCTAATATAGATATCAATACCGCTAGCAACATCCAAATCATCAAAGGAGCCAGTGCATTGAGATACGGAGGGGATGCTATAGGCGGTACTATTCTTATAGAACCTGCTCGTGTCATTTCAAAAGATACCATAAGAGGACATGCAATACTACAAGGACAGACCAATGGTCGTGGCGGTAGCGCAACAACGACCATTAATAATTATCGTGCATCTGGATGGTACCAGCAAGCAACGCTTACCTATAAAAAGCTGGGTGATTTTGAAGCACCAGACTATGTATTGAGTAATACAGGAAGTGAAACAGCTGCTGTAAATCTGGGAGTAGGGTTCAAAACATTTGAGTATGGAGCAAGTGCTAAATATTCCTTCTACAATAGCGACATAGGAATCTTAAGAGCGTCCCATATAGGAAGCGCAAGCGATTTAGTGCGCAGCATCAACTCTAGGCAACCACTCATTATCAATGACTTTACTTATGATATAGACGCCCCAAAACAACAAGTGGCTCATCATGGGTTGCAATTCAATGCTTTTAAACGATTTGCTGGATTAGGTAAATTGAGTATGGACTATTCCTTTCAGTTCAATAACCGCAAGGAATTTGACATCAGGCGTGGTGCAAATGTGGGTCTGGCTTCTCTAGACATCGACCTGCAAACTCAAAACATAAGTGTATATGCTGTAGCAGATGCTTTTGAAAAGACCACCTATGAAGCCGGAATAGATTATATGAACCAACTGAACAGACCCAATGCTGAGACCGGTGTGAGAAGATTGATTCCAGATTATGATGCAAATAAAATAGGTGCCTTTGCCAGTCTGACACACGAACCATCTGAAAAATGGGTGTTGGACGCAGGCTTGAGATACGATCGTTATGATATCAATGCGACCAAATTCTACTTGCAAAGCCGCTGGGAAGATTTGGGTTATGACGAGCAATTTGCTGCCTTTGAAATAAGCGAACAAGGAAATCAAATTATGACCAATCCAGAATTCCAATACGATTTATTTGCTTTTACCGCTGGCGCAAAATACTTGTTAGATACGCATTACGATCTAGCTATAAATTTGAGTAGTGCTAACCGAGCTCCTAATCCTAGTGAACTATTCAGCGATGGGTTGCACCATGCCCTAGCAACTATTGAGCTGGGAAGACTGGACTTGAAAAAGGAACAGTCCTATAAAGTAAATGCTACTTTTCATGGGAATGAAGGCGATCTAGATTTTGAAATCAATCCATATATCAACTTTGTAAATGACTTTATACAGCTGGTTCCTAATGGACTAGAAACAACTATACGTGGAGCGTTTCCAGTGTTTCAATACGAGCAAATTAACGCTAGATTATATGGAATAGATCTACATGCTACTTATGATTTCTGGACTAAAAAAACTGCTGAGGAGATGAAAACCAATCCTAATGAAATGATTTATAAAATGGAAAAGCTGGTTCGCTTAGAAACCAATTTCTCCTACATTCATGGAACGAATTCTTCTAACGATTTACCTCTAATAGACATGCCTCCTTTGCAATTTCAAAACCAAGTTACTTGGTTTAATGTTTTGGATTCTAACATTGATTTCCACGTTGCAAATCAAACCGTATTAATGCAAAACAGGTTTCCAGACTTTGATTACACTGTAGATATCCCTAATGATCAGGGTATGCTAGAAACTGTACTCGTTGAAATTTCTGAACCACCCGAAGCCTATAGTTTATGGAATGCTGGGGTGAGTTACGCTTTCGCGAAAGCGAATACCAAAGTCAACCTTAGCTCCAACAATTTATTTAATACCCAGTACCGCAATTACCTCAACCGACAACGTTTCTATGCTGACGAAGTAGGTCGAGACATTCAATTACAAATTATCTATAACTTTTAAAAAACAACAATGAAAACAAGAAAAACAACAATGAAAACAATGAAAACATCCATCCCTTTTTTAAGCATTATTGCTTTGCTATTTATGACCTCTTGTACAGATGACGATGCCGTTACCATTATCAATGAAGAAGAACTGATCACTACGGTAGAATTAGAACTCACCAACTCCGCTGATGCCACTAATGTGGTCTTATTGAAATCAGTCGACATAGATGGTGAAGGTCCTGACGACCCAGTGATTACTATTACAGGAACTGTAAATGCTAACAGTACTTATCTAGGCGCAGTGCGTTTCCTAAATGAATCTATAGCACCATCTGAAGACATTACTGAAGAAGTAATTGAAGAATCAAATGAACATGAGGTTTTTTACACCTCTAGCATTACCGATCTTACGATTACAAAAACAGATGTGGATGTTAATGGAAATCCGCTAGGGGTATTAACCACCTTCCAAACTGGCGCTATAGGAACGGGAACGCTAATCCTAGTATTGCGTCATGAACCTATAAAACCTAATGACAACACTTTAATTGGTGCTGGCGGCGAGACCGATGCAGAAGTGAGTTTTACTTTTGAAGTGGAGTAAGTAAGCTAGAATACTTATAATATAAGGCCTGTTAAAGTAATTATTGCTTTGACAGGCTTTATTATTCTTATTAAGTGCAAGAATAAAATGACGCCTTAAAATTACTAAACCATTTAACTACAATAGTCCAATCGTATCTTGCCTCTACAACACCAAATTTTATAAATCCATAACTTTGGTGATTGGATAAAACAAATTAAAAGTCTTCTGGAGAATCGATCACCTTTTGAGCACGTTGACGGTGTTTGTTCAATAATTCTGGATCCATCTTGCGCAGCAATGCCATCATCATGTTCATACGCTGGTTGTTCTTCAAATACGCTTCTTTTTCTGCTAGAAAATTCCAATATAAGGAGTTGAATGGACAAGCGTCTTCTTCGGCCTTCTTTTTAGTTACTTTGTACGCACAACCTTTGCAATAGTTACTCATTTTATTGATGTAACTACCGCTAGAAACATATGGTTTGGTAGCAACAATCCCTCCATCTGCCCATTGAGACATGCCTCTGGTATTGGTGATTTCTACCCATTCTATGGCGTCGATGTAAATCCCCAAATACCACTCGTCCACATAACTTGGGTCTGTCATAGTGAGTAGTGCATAATTACCGGTGACCATCAATCGCTGAATGTGATGCGCATAAGCATTGTCTAGCGAGTTGTTAATGGAATGTTTTAGACAATTCATTTTAGTGTCTCCCGTCCAGTAGAATTCTGGAAGTTTGTTTCTATTTTCTAAAGCATTTTTCATCTGGTAACCAGGCATTTCACTCCAGTAAATCCCCCGCATGAATTCGCGCCAGCCTAAAATTTGTCTTATAAATCCCTCTACTTGGGAGATATCTATTGGTGGTGTTCCGCTTTCGCGAAAGCGAGACAAAACAGCCTCTATAACTTCCATAGGAGAAAGGAGTTTGCAATTCATCGCAAAGCTCAATCTAGAATGAAACAGGTAGTCTTGATCCGTATGCATGGCGTCTTGAAAATCGCCAAAATGAATAAGCAAATGCTCACAGAAATAATTCAACACGTCTAATCCTTCTTGCCGAGTAGTGGGCCAGTTAAAATTAGAAGCATCGATTCGACCTATGGTTTTCACTCCTTCCTTTTCCAGCAAGTCCGTAATTTCAGTGACCTCTTTTCTAAATCCGTATTCAGGAGGGATAGCCGTCTTTTCATCCCATTTATTGCGGTTGCTATGATCGTAATTCCATTTACCACCTTCGGGCTCCTTATCGCCTTCTATCATGATATGGTACTTCTTACGCATATCGCGGTAGAAATATTCCATGGTCCAGCGTTTTTTACCTTCAAAAAACTTTTTTACATCATTTCTCTTAGTGAAGAAATGCTCGGTATCATAAGCTTGCCATTCTATATCCAGCGACTTACAAAATGTTTTTAATTGTTGATCCAGTCGCCATTCATCTGGAGCGAGGTATTCAAACTTTTCAATATCCTGCTCTTTGATGAGTTGCTGTAGATTCTTTACGAGATCCTGAGTGTTTTTTTTATCATCAAGATTATAATAGATACTATTACAGCCTCTCTCTTTTATCCAAGAATCAAAACCACGCATCGCCATAAAAAACGCCACTACTTTCTGTATGTGATGCGTAACGTAATCAGTCTCTTGACGCATCTCTGCCATAAAATAAGTCACATTCTCTTGATCCCCATTGAACCAGGAATGTTTATGATTGAGTTGATCGCCCAGTACTAATCTCAGTGTTTTCATATGTTGTATTTAATTTCCGCGCAGGCAGAAATCTTTTTATGGTGTTCTCCAAATGGCAACCGCACGCAGGCGGAAATCTTTTTATGGTGTCAAGCCGTTGCATAACGGCTTCGCTTAATCATTTGTCAAATGGCAGAATGAATGCTACCCCTGTGAAATTATTCTATCGCCTCACGGCAATCTTTTATGAAGCCGAATAAATTCGGCGTCTTGTCTCATTTTCGACTTCGAGTTCGAGTTCGAATTCAAGTTCAAATTCAATTTCCATTTCAGGTTCAATTTCAAAAAGGCAGAATGAATGCTACCCCTGTGAAATTATTCTATCGCCTCACGGCAATCTTTTATGAAGCCGAATAAATTCGGCGTCTTGTCTCATTTTCGACTTCGAGTTCGAGTTCGAATTCAAGTTCGAATTCAATTTCCATTTCAGGTTCAATTTCAAAAAGGCAGAATGAATGCTACCCTTGTGAAATTATTCTATCGCCTCACGGCAATCTTTTATGAAGCCGAATAAATTCAGCGTCTTGTTTCATTTTCGACTTCGACTTCGAGTTCGAATTCAATTTCCATTTCAGGTTCAATTTCAAAAAGGCAGAATGAATGCTACCCCTGTGAAATTATTCTGTCGCCTCGCGGCGTTTTTTTTATGAAGCCGAATAAATTCGGCGTCTTGTCTCATTTTCGACTTCGAGTTCGAGTTCGAATTCAAGTTCGAATTCAATTTCCATTTCAGGTTCAATTTCAAAAAGGCAGAATGAATGCTACCCCTGTGAAATTATTCTATCGCCTCACGGCAATCTTTTATGAAGCCGAATGAATTCGGCGTCTTGTTTCATTTTCGAGTTCGAGTTCGAATTCAAGTTCGAATTCAGGTTCCATTTCATCTAAAACAGCCCTTGTTGCAACCACAACTGTTGAAACTTGCCATCAGCATCATAACGGCTCGCTTGAAATTGTATGTTAAATGTTCTATTTCTTGGGTCGTTACCTACACCGCTGTTATACATCCAGTTGCCGTAATTAGAATGTACATCATAATCGATAAGAATGTGCTCAAAATAAGCAGCTCCGATACGCCAATCTTGTTCTTTGTGCATCGACCAATAGCTTGCCACATTCTGTCTGCCGCGATTGCTCATAAATCCAGTAGCAGCGAGTTCTTTCATATTTGCGTTTACAAAAGGCTCGTGCGTTTCCCCTGCTATCCATTTTTTGAGTTCGCGATCATTGGATTTCCACTCGTAATCGTTTTGTAAAATCCCTCCTATCTGAAATATTTGATCCTTGTGCTTTAAGGACACATACTTAAAAAAGTCACGCCATACC
Source organism: Nonlabens sp. MB-3u-79 (assembly GCF_002831625.1). Lineage (NCBI taxonomy): Bacteria > Pseudomonadati > Bacteroidota > Flavobacteriia > Flavobacteriales > Flavobacteriaceae > Nonlabens > Nonlabens sp. MB-3u-79. The sequence continues at coordinate 171,419 of NZ_CP025116.1, forward strand.
AATTCAAAAACAAGCCAGTAGGTATCTTGATTTTTCTTAATTTCTTTTTCAAATCGGGCTACTTCCCAATAAATTTGCCTCGCAGATATACAACCTATCGCAAGCCATGCACTAAACTTACTGCTGTAATCGATACCTATCAGGCCGTTTCTGGTCTGTTTATAATATTGTAGTTTCTTCGTTTGCCAGAAATAATGATCCAGACGTTCCCATACTGCTGTTTCACCACCGTCCCAAGGAAAAGCACTTCGACTGTCCTTTGCAAACTCTTCTAATCCTAATTCTGTGAGAGTTGGGATAGTGGTTTGCTCTACTACTGGTGCACCTTGCGAGTAACCGGTAATGTCTACAAGTGCTCTAACTTTAGCAAGCTTTTCGCATTTTTTACGGAATTCTGTAAAGACTTTAGGCACTTGCTTCCAAGTCTCAAAAGGAACTTCATCTGGGTGGTACAAAAACTGGTCGTAAAAACGATGCCCTTTTACTTTATCTTTTAATCCAGCGCTTTCTATCGCCTTACCCAATTCCTCTTCTTGTTTCAACTCGTCACGAGTCCATTCCTTTTGAAGAAAAATGTTGGATATATCGTGCTTCTCTATCAATTCTGGAAGTACTTCAGCTGGTGTGGCGTGAAAGACTAAAAGCGGAATACCGTGCTTTTCAAGATGGGCGCGTAAATCCTCTAAGGCTTCCCTAATAAACTGAGCGCGGTATTTGCCTGTTTTACCAAAAGGCATCTCGAACTCTAAATCAAAACTGCTTTTTTCGTAAAAATTAGGATCGAAACAGTACACCCCAATGACATCGCCCTCCATCTCACAAGCCGCTTTTAAGCTTTGATTATCTGCTACTCTTAAATCATTTCTAAACCAAACTAGGTTGTTCATATTGTTCTTTTTTGTCAAGCCGCTAAAGAACGGCTTCGCTATATGCTGTCTCGATGGTCGTTTAAAACCATCTTCAAAGGGCAGAATGAATTTTATCCCTGTAAGTTTCTTTTGTCGCCTGCAACCTTCTTTTATTACGCCGAACGAATTCGGCGTCTTGTTCCATTTTCAATTTCGATTTCAAGTTCGATTTCGATTTCAAGAAGGCAGAATGAATTCTGCCTCTGTGAAATTATTCTGACGCCCCACGGCGTTCTTTTATGACGCCGAATGAATTCGGCTTACCTGATCTTGAACCAATTTCATTTTAACTAGTTTTTAATTTCAAATCATCAAATCAATAAACGTTTTCGACTATCGCTCCAACTAGCATTATCAAATTACCACATCGTCAAATCATTTATTTGAACTGCATTTTTTGCTGCAGAAGGCAGAATGAATTCTGCCTCTTTGAATTTATTCTGACGCCTCAAGGCGTTTTTTTTTATGGCGCCGAATGAATTCGGCTTATTTATTTGAACTGCATTTCTTACTGCAGTACTTGACGGTTTCCCAATTCTTTTCCCACTTTTTGCGCCAGGTAAATTCGCGGTCACAAACTGGACAAACCTTGGCAGGTAACTGATGTTGATTCCGTGCTTTTTGTTTCATAACATTTTCCGCATTAACGCAAACCTCTTTTACTAGTCAAGCCGTTGCAAAACGGCTTTGCTATATAATTTCTCTATAGCTTTTTAAAATTATCTTCTAAGTGCAGAAGAAATACTGCCCCTGCAACCTTCTTTTATTACGCCGAATGAATTGGGCGTCTTGTTCCATTTTCAAGTTCGAGTTCAAGTTCAGGGAGGCAGAATGAATTCGGCTTTTGTTTCATTTTCGAGTTCGAGTTCAAGTTCGATTTCGATTTCAAGAAGGCAGAATGAATTCTGCCTCTATAAATTGTTCTGTCGCCTCACAGCGTTTTTTTATTACGCCGAATGAATTGGGCGTCTTGTTCCATTTTCGAGTTCAAGTTCGAGTTCGAGTTCAAGTTCAAGTTCAAATTCAAGTTCACTCCTCCTTCCCTGTTTTCATAGAGATTTCTTCCAGATCTTTACCTACTTGAGCATAGCTGAGTCTCTTTTCTACTTTGGCGAGAGCGTAACCGTCCAAACCATTTATAGTGACCGTTCCAGCTTTTCCTAAATCTACCCAACCATCTTCTGCCAAGTGATTTTCATTCAAAAAGATATCGGTAATTTTACAAATCACCAGTATACAATTGTTTTCTTCTAAGTAATATTCATTCACATATTCTGCTGCGAGTTGCACCGGAGCATCTTTTACAAAAGGCGTTGAAAACCCATCTCTTTCTATCTTTTCAATAGCTAGCTTCTCAAATTCCGAAATAGAAGCATCGTATTTGGAACTGGATTGATGTGCGTGATCTATCAAGGATTGAGGTAAGTGATTGAGTGTGATCTTACCCGTTTCTTTAAGGTTGTAATACGTATGACCTACACCATGTCCCAAGGGTCTTTGCACAAAACTAAATAGCGCTGGATTGCTCCCTAAATGAGTCACACTACTAAAAACAGCAACATTATCCACACCCTCTTTTGATCGAGTCGCCAGTAAATTAGCGCTTTTAAATCCAGTGATACTGTTCACCAAGTTGCCCCGATAAATACGTTCATAATTCTGAAGTTCTTCAAGGCCGATGTGTTTCATTTGTTTAACTTATATCTTCAAAGATAAAACAAAACCCTTTCGCATGCGGTTTTTGAAATGTTTAAACTTTATTAAATTGCTGTATGGATTTACAAAAAGCATTTGAGCTCAATAAAGAAACTTGGAATACCAAAACAGGTATTCATTATGAAAGTAAATTTTATGATAAGCAAGCTTTCGCGAAAGCGAAAAACTCATTAAATTCTTACGAGATCAACACCCTTGGAGAGGTAACCGACAAGAGTTTACTGCACTTGCAATGCCACTTCGGACAAGATTCCTTGAGTTGGGCAAATAAAGGCGCACAAGTAACCGCTGTGGACATCTCTGATAAAGCCATCGAGTTAGGAAAAAAACTAAGCATCGAATTAGAAATCCCAGTCGACTTTGTGTGCTGTAATGTTTTGGAGACTTCGCAACATGTGAAAGAGCAATTTGACATTGTTTTTACCAGTTATGGCAGCATAGGCTGGTTGCCAGATTTAAAACCTTGGGCGCAAATGATAGCCCAAAGATTACAACCTGGCGGCGTTTTTTATATGGTAGAGTTCCATCCTATTTTATGGATGTTTGACTACAGTGAAGAAAAACCTATTTTAACATACCATTATTCGCAAAACGAAGCCATCTACGATGAATATCCCGGCACCTATGCAGATCCTAATTCAAAAATGATATCTAAAGAGTACGGATGGAACCATTCTCTAAGCGAGGTGATCCAGTCCTTACTTGAGGCAGGTCTAACTCTAGAATTATTTGCAGAACATGATGGCAGTCCTTATGACGTATTTCCTGATATGGAACAAAAAGAAGACGGACTTTATTATATCAAAGACGGTTTGAGTCCTAGTTTGTTTGAGGTCAAGGCGAGGAAAGGAAGTTGAAGTTGAACTTGAATTCGAACTTGAACTCGAACTCGAACTTGAATTTGAATTTGAAAACTAATTCTTGAGATCAATTAAAGCGGAGCCGTTTTGCAACGGCTTGACGTTGAATTAATTTCTGGATATGAAATAAATCAAAAAAATCCCTTTTCAATAACTTGAAAAGGGATTTTTTTATAGAATGCAATCTATTTCTAAGAGTCGACCACTTCAGCATCTGGCGCATTTTTCATAACGCTTTGTATGCCGTTATCACGAGCGCTTTCTGACTCGTACATTTCGCTTTTTCCTATGACTTGACCATTAGTCGCAGTAAGGTTAAAATAAGGCTTCCCAGAAGTACTCACTCCTTTAGTATAGCGCTTCTCCGCTTGCGAATTCTTACGAACCGACTCGATTCCATTATCGCGAGATGCTTTAGTTTTATAACCTTCACTAGCTAATATATTTTGCCCATTACTTGCTTTTAATCTAAAGCGGTATTCTTCTGACTTGTTTTTATAAACTTCAAATTTTCCCATGTTGGTATCTTTATTATGAGGGCTAAAGATAAAATACTTCTTGAAAATCTAAAAATTAAAACCTAGCTATTAATCCAGCGTTGATACCGAATGGGTGTCCAGGCCTCAAGCCTGCTGGCTGTCTAGATACGGCATATTCATTATCCAACACATTGATCATGTTTAACGTACCGGTAAGGTTTTTATTAAAATGATACCTTCCAGAGACATCAATTATAAAGTTACTATCTACCCTTTCTGAAGCTATCGTATTACCTGACCCCGCGACAGTTCTCATTTCCCCTACAAATCTAGCATTGGCATTGATATCAAATTTTGAGTGGGAAAGACCTGCAAGAAAGTTCCATTGATTTTCTGCTATATATGGAATTTTATCTCCTATTGCTACCTCTCCATAAACGTTGCTTTCAAAAGCATTTTGAAATTCGGTTTGTGTATGAGTGTAGTTTAAGGTTAGGGGTAAGGACCAATTACTGTTACCCTCGAGTAGATCATAAGAAAAACTTACCTCTATTCCAGCGACATTTACTTCTCCAGCGTTGAACATATCTGTAGTTCCCCCTCCACCACTAGCAGCAAGATCACTTCCTAATAAATTGCTATAGTCATTAAAAAATACCGTAGTCTCTCCTCTTAAACCGCCTATCAGAAAACGAGATCCTAATTCATAGTTGACACTTTCTTCAGCGTCTACATCAGGAGCACTTCCTGGAGGGGAAAATCCTTTGTGAACACCTCCAAAGAAAGACCATAAATTATTGATACGGTAATTTGCTCCTATCCCAGGAATAAACACATTAACGCTGTTTTCCCGAGAGCTCAAGTTGGCACCAGTACGACCAGGATCATTACTTCCGTAATTATCTCTAGTAAGTGTAATGTCTTCATATCTCAAACCTGGAGTTAATGTTAACTTACCAAAACTTGCTTTGTAGAGGGCATGAAAAGCAATCGCCTCAGCATCTGATACACGATTGGCATCTGTTCCTCTAGTAGCTGGAGAAGTTCGAGTGAGTTGACCATTTTCTACACCGAATAAATCCACCCATTGATAGCGATCTTCTTGATCGGTATGGTAACGCACGCCTAATTCTAAATCACTCAATATATCGTTACCGAATCTTATATTCACTTTAGATTGAACTCCTCTAGAGTAATACACTCGATTGTTTGCTTTTACTCCTAAAACATCTTCGGCAGTATCTTGCCCACTAGAAATAGCATTGTACTCGCTTGCATAAGTAGTAGGGTCTGTAAGTATGTTATTAAGAGATGTAGCACCATTTCCTGTATTCACATAATCGAGTTTATACCAGTTTCTTTTAAAGTTATTAGAATAGGCAGTGGTTTGAACAATAATATTCTGAGCAGGTGTGATAAGGTGTGTCAATTGAATTTGATCGTGCTCAGTGACAATATTATCTGCTGCACTACCTAGATACCTTCTGTATGGATTTGTTTCAAAATCTGCATCCGAAAGACCTAAATAAGTCTCATTATCTAAGCCTTCGCTGTACTGCAACTTTAAAGTCAACGATTGCTGAATTTTTGCAGACGCCTTTGACCTGTAACTTAATTTTGCACTATAATCGTTGCGGTCAAAACCGGTGTTCCCACCATTATCTAGACTTTTAAAACCATCACTACTAAAGTTGAGAAAATCTACCATATAACCCCATTGTTCTCCACTATCACCAATACGAAGTTCTGTCTGTCTCGAATTAAAATTACCCATACTCATTCGAGCATACCCATTTAACTCGTCAGGAATGGAGCTAGACACAAAGTTGATGGCCCCACCAGTGGTAAAAGGTCCATATTGCACCTGACTGCTACCCTTTAATACTTCTATAGCTTCCATGCGAGCTACATTAGGGAAATAATAAGCTGCAGGTGATGAGTATGGTGCTGGTGCGATAAGTACCCCATCTTCCATCAAGGTGATTTTTGAAGATCGCTCTGCTTGTGTACCTCTTAAGGAGATATTAGGTCGCAATCCAAAACCGTCCTCTTCGGTAACGTTTACACCCGGAATAGAGAGTAAAGCTCTGTTCACATCGGTATAATTAAATTTAGTCAGATCTGTTTGCGACATATAATAAGAAGATCCTGTTCTATTTTGAGCTTCAAATTTACTTCCTATTAAAGAATTAGGCTTGAGGTGAATCACTTTTAGATTTTCAACAGAATCTGTCGGTTGTTCATTTTGGGATTGTAATAATTGAATACTTGCAATTATAACAATGAGACTTAGTATGTTTTTCATTTATTTAGAGTAATTATAAATAGAGTTTTAAATTCGGATGCAAATTTAAAACGCTTATTTAGAATAAATAAACATAAGGCCTGACTTTAACAATTGTTATTATTGATACCAAGACTCAAAATCATTGATAAAATATATAGAATGATTCTAAATAAAGATTATCTAACTGATAATAAGGCATATAAAGCTATGTGTTGTTGAATGATCTATTGGGAAGCTTCGCTTTCGCGAAAGCGATAAAAATAAAGAATCAAGACTTGATCAAACTCTGCATAAAAAAACCCGTCAACTTTTATCAATCACGATTATGGTATCAGCTGCTAAAATTAAGTTGTGATCTACAGATTAGGTATCCATATAGTCTGCATAAATGAAAGCATTTAATCCCAACAATTAGCAACGACTTAAACCAACTCTGCCTCAAAAAGCTCTGCAAAGTACCTTTTGATTTTAGATTTCACTTCTTCTAGGTCTACCTCTCTTTTGAGTTCCGCAGCTAGTGAGGTGACCGCTTTATCATCAATACCACATGGAATGATATGATCAAAATAGCCCAAATTGGTATTCACATTAAAGGCAAAGCCATGCATAGTCACCCAGCGACTTGCGCGTACTCCCAATGCACAAATCTTACGAGCAAAGGGTGTTCCTGGATCCAACCAAACGCCAGTTTCTCCATCGCTACGTTCTCCTTTAAGGCCATAGTCAGCTAAGATTTTAATAAAGATTTCTTCTAGAAAACGAAGGTATTTGTGAATATCGGTAAAGAAATTATCCAGATCTAGAATAGGATAACCAGTAATCTGACCTGGCCCGTGATAGGTAATATCACCACCGCGATTGATCTTGTAAAAAGTAGCTCCTATTTTTTCCAATAGAGCTTCATTTGCTAGTAAATTTTCAAGGTCGCCACTTTTACCTAGGGTATAAACATGATCGTGTTCTACAAAAAGTAAATGGTTGGAAGTTTCCAGTCCAGCATCCTCTCGTCTGTTTTTGATTTTAGTATCTAGAACAGTCTTAAAAAGCTGTTCTTGATAATCCCAAGTTTCTTTGTAATCCTTGCGACCTAGATCCTGGAAATTTACTTTTTTGTTCATGTTACAAAGGTAAAAGTAAGAAGTCAGTTTACCTTAAAGAAAGTGTGGGATTTACCTATCTGGATTATTCAAAATAATCAATGCAGCAATCACACCAGGAATCCAGCCTAATAGGGTAAGTATAAAAACAATAATTATAGAACCGCAGCCTTTGCCTATGACGGCTAGTGGCGGGAAAATAATGGAAAGGATAACACGCCAGACGCTCATACTCTAGTTACTTGTTAGTGGTTAATCGATTGTAATTTGCAGTCGCAACTTACAAAATAAAGTTTTAGAAGTACTAAAAACTTTATTTGCTTCATTTATTAAAACGGCGACTGATAACTTAAAATAGGACTGTATTAAAACCATTTTGTTACACCATTTAACCAAGTTATCTTTGCAAGCTTAATTCAAAGAAACAATATGCAACTTTCTGAACAAGAAATCGTACGCCGTGAGAAACTCGGCAAGCTGCGTGAGATGGGAATAGACCCTTATCCAGCCGCACTTTATCCAGTAGACTCTACCTCTAAAAAGATAAAAGCAGATTTCAAAGAAGGTAAACAGGTAGTTATTGCTGGACGTTTGATGCGTAAGAAGATACAGGGAAAAGCTTCTTTTGGAGAAATTCAAGATGCCGATGGACGTATTCAAGTTTATTTTAACCGCGACGAGATTTGTCCTGGAGAAGATAAATCCATGTACAATGATGTGTTTAAAAAGTTACTTGACCTTGGAGACTTTATAGGGATCAAAGGAGAGCTTTTTACAACTCAAGTAGGAGAGATTACAGTCAACATTAAGGAATATACCTTATTGAGTAAAGCCCTAAAACCTTTACCACTCCCTAAAACAAATGCCGAAGGAAAGAAGTATGACGAATTTAACGATCCTGAAATGCGCTACCGACAGCGCTATGCAGATCTTGTCGTAAACCCACATGTGAAGGAAGTGTTTATTAAAAGAACCAAGCTTTTTAATGCGATGCGTTCGTTTTTTAACGACCGTGAATATTTTGAAGTAGAAACGCCTATCCTACAACCTATTCCTGGTGGAGCTGCAGCAAGACCATTTATCACGCACCACAACTCGCTGGACATGCCGCTTTATATGCGTATTGCAAATGAGTTGTACTTAAAAAGATTGATCGTAGGTGGTTTTGACGGTGTCTATGAATTCAGTAAAAACTTCCGTAACGAAGGGATGGATCGCACGCACAATCCAGAATTTACAGCTATGGAAATATATGTAGCCTATAAAGACTACAACTGGATGATGGACTTTACAGAAGAGCTTTTGGAGCATTGTGCGGTGAGTGTGAATGGAGCAACTACCAGCCAATTTGGAGAACACACAATTGAATGGAAAGCACCTTACCCGAGAGTAACCATGCGCCAGTCGATTATTGATTTCACAGGTTTTGATATTGATGGGAAAAATGAGGAAGAGTTGTTCGCTTTCGCGAAAGCGGAAGGAATAGAAGTCAACGCTACCATGGGGAAAGGAAAGTTAATCGATGAGATCTTTGGAGAGAAATGTGAAGGCAACTACATACAGCCTACTTTTATCACAGATTATCCTAAAGAAATGTCTCCCTTATGTAAGCAACACCGAGATAATCCAGAATTAACCGAGCGTTTTGAATTAATGGTTTGTGGTAAGGAAATCGCAAATGCTTATTCAGAGCTAAACGATCCTATAGAACAAAGAGAGCGTTTTGAAACCCAACTTGCCCTTGCCGATCGTGGTGATGACGAGGCGATGTTTATCGATCAAGACTTCTTAAGAGCACTGGAATACGGTATGCCTCCTACTTCTGGATTGGGAATAGGAATGGATAGATTGATCATGTATTTAACTAATAATCCATCGATTCAAGAAGTGCTGTTCTTCCCACAGATGAAGCCAGAAAACACTATTTCAATAGAGCTTAATGAAGAGGAACAATTGGTTTTTGATTTGCTTTCTAAGTCAGGAAAAATCGAATTGAACGCATTAAAAGATCAAACTGGATTAAGTAATAAGAAATGGGATAAATCTATCAAAGGACTGACCGGCAAAAAAGCAGCTAAAGTTTCTAAAACAGATGAAGGGCTTTTTGTGGAGGTTGCTTAATCCCCACTACAACAGTTAAAAACCTGCTTATCATCACTGATAAGCAGGTTTTTTTTGCCCTAAATGAAACCATAACTAAAATGTCAGGTCATAGAATGGTAACATAAAATACAAACACATGAAAAAGATTTTGTTTTTAATGAGCCTCCTAGCGGTAGGAATTTCGCAGGCACAAGACGCTAAAAGAGATCGCAATCCAGAACAAGTAGCCTCTATTCAGTCTAAAAAAATGACCTTAGCTTTAGATCTCGATGCTAAGCAACAAGCAAGAGTTGAACAACTGTTATTAGTCAACGCAAAAGAACGCCAGACTCATAAAATGAACAAGAAAGATAGAGCGCAACTTAACGATCTTGAAAAGCTTACAAGAATGGAAACCATGCTCGACAAGAGGATCTCCGTGAAGCGTGAAATGAAAAGCATTTTAAATGCAGATCAATATAAGAGTTGGGAGAAAATGATGGCTAAAAGAGCAAAAATTAAAGGCGGGAAAAACAGAAGAGGTGAAAGAAGAAATCCTAGGTAGCCTGATTACTTATAACAAACACCCATTAACGTATAGCTATTAAATTAATACATGCTGGTTTCTTAATTGAAGCCAGCATTTTATTTAGAATCCCTTTTGCCCCTTTCATGGAATCTGATCATTACAACGCTACGATTTCATAAAATCTATCATATCTTGAATAATTTGAGGGGGAAAGAAAAGTCAAAATGAGCTCTCGGTATCCAATTAAATCCTTACTTTTAAAAATTATAACAAATAAGATCATGAAGAAATTACTTTTTATAGTTGCGATCCTTGCAGGATCTTTATCTTTTGCTCAACAGGAAATAAGCAATTCACAACAAGAATTGAGTAAAAATACGAGTGCAAGAGTTCAAGCATTTAATGAAAAAATAGATACTAAAGTGGCTGCGATTGTTGAGATCACAAAGCTGGACAAAAAGAAACACTCAGAACTTAAAGAAATAGTTGCTACTAAAGAAATGCTATTGATACGTCTCGATCGTGAAGGAAACGAAGCCCAAGATTATCAAGGACGACGTAACGATATCATGAATAACTACCAAGAGCTGATGAAAAAATTATTAGGGGAATCAAAATTCAACTTACTTCAAAGCAGTATAAGTCCTAAATAAAAAGGGGGCTCCTAAATAAAAAAACCGTTCTTGAATAAAGAACGGTTTTTTTTATGTTTTCATTTCAGCTGTCTTAAAAGGAGTGAGTTTCCCGGTTAGTTCGCTACAGCAATTTTGCAATGCTTATAGCGCACACCATTATAGGATTACCACTTTGCTACCACTTCCCTACTGGCCTCAATAGTTTTATCGAGATCTTCATAACTCAAGGCATCATTTAAGAAATAGGATTCAAAAGCACTAGGTGGTAAATAAATACCTCGCTCTAGCAAGCCGTGAAAGAACTTCTTAAACCAGTCGTTATTACCAGTTGCTGCACTAGCAAAATCAACTACTTCTTGATCTGTGAAATGTACCGACATCATCGATCCATAACGATTGATCTGGTAATCAATTCCTTTTTCAGAAAGTACGCTGTCTATTCCTTTATGGAGGTACTCGGTTTTAGCAGCTAAGCTATCAAAAACTTCAGGATGATTTTTCAAATGAGACAACATCGCTAGACCAGCACTCATCGCCAGCGGATTCCCGCTTAAGGTTCCTGCTTGATACACTGGTCCTAATGGAGCCAGGTGGTTCATTATTTCTTGACGAGCAGCAAACGCCCCTACAGGCAGTCCGCCGCCTATCACCTTACCATACGTAACTATATCTGCTTTTACACCAGTAGTTTCTTGTGCACCCCCTTGAGCCAGTCTAAAACCAGTCATTACTTCATCAAAAATAAATAAAGCGCCGTTTTCATCGCACAACGATCTGATGCCTTCTAAGAAACCTTCTTGGGGTGGGATACACCCCATGTTTCCAGCAATAGGTTCTATAATTACACAGGCAATCTCCCCTTTGTTTTTCTTAAATATATCAGCTACCTGATCTAAGTTATTATAGGGTGCCAGTAAGGTGTCTTTTGCAGTACCTGGAGTCACGCCAGGACTATTAGGACTACCAAAAGTCACTGCACCACTACCCGCTTGAATCAAAAAGGAATCACTATGACCGTGGTAACATCCAGCAAATTTTATGATCTTGTCTCGCCCGGTATAACCTCTAGCAAGTCTTACGGCACTCATGCAAGCCTCTGTACCAGAATTCACCATTCTGATTTGATCCACGTTAGGAACCATAGAAAGGGCGAGTTTTGCAATTTCTGTTTCAATAGCGGTAGGCATTCCATAAGAAGTACCTTTTTTTGTTGCGTTGATCACGGCCTCTACAACAGGCTCAAAAGCATGACCTAAAATCATAGGCCCCCATGAGGCGATGTAATCTATAATTTGATGACCGTCTTCTGTTTGTAAATACGCACCTTTTGCGCTTTCTACAAAAACAGGGTCACCCCCTACGGCATTAAAAGCTCTTACTGGAGAGTTCACCCCTCCAGGGATATATATTTTTGCTTCTTGAAAAAGCGCACTACTTCTTTGGTAAATAAATGACATGAAAATGGATTAATTATTCAACAATAAGCACTTGGCCTATGTTTAACTCGTCTGATTTTAGTCTATTGAGCTTTTTAAGTTGTTCAATAGTGATGGCGTATTTTTTTGAAATCCTGTATAAGGTATCTCCCTTTTCGACAACGTATTCCTTATTATAACTAGTCGTATTTTTTTCTTTTACTTCCTCTATGACTCTAGGTCTCTCATCAACGGACTTACCCAAAGCGATATTATCATATTGATACAACTCGTACCGTTCAATAAGACTGATCAATTTTTCAGGATACCTTTTATCAGTTGCATAACCAGCTTCTCTCAAGCCGTTTGCCCAACCTTTGTAGTCGTCTTTTTCTAATTCAAAAAGTCCTGCATAACGGCTGCGGTCTTTTAGAAACAAAGAGTGATCTCTATAAGAATAACTCGCATCATTATACGTTCGAAAGCATTCCTGAGCTTCATCATCGTCATGATAGATACGTCCACCGATCCATCCCGTATGACACTTGATTCCAAAATGATTATTTGCTTCTACAGCTAGTCTTCCACTACCAGAACCGCTTTCTAGAATTCCTTGTGCAAGAGTAATACTTGCCGGGATTTTATAAAGTTTCATTTCTTGAATAGCAACATCTTTAAAATCCTCCACATAGTTGGCAACCTTATCTGTACTGCGTGTTGATGTTGTTGTAATGGTAACCTTATCCTCTTCCTGTGAAACTACTGGTGCTTTAGGAGTCGTTGTGGTTCTTTTTGATTTTTGCTTGGTTGTTCTAACGTGCTTCTTAGAGCCGCAAGAGACCAAAAACATTCCAGCTAATAGCAAGGAACAAAGGAGTCTAAAATTGATTTTCATAACTAAGCTTAAGGCGTCGTTTTTTTTCTAGCATTTTATTATATCCAACGATGGATTGCAGACCGCCAGTATGGACAGCTAAAATACGAGTTTTACCTTTGATAACGCCACTTTCAACCATTTGTTCTATGCCGTACATCATTTTTGCAGTATAAATAGGTTCTAATGGGATTCCATAAGGGTTTTCTATAGTTACGCTTTCGCGAAAGCGAGTATTCATATAATCAATTAACCGATCATCAGACTTTGCATAACCGCCAAAAGTCGTTTCATTCACCACCTCAAAATCCCTTCTGAGGGTATATTGTTCTATCTCTTTTTTTATAAAATCTCCTTTTAAAGCAGAAAAAACAATAATTTTTTGATGTGGTGAAGCACTGTTGATAATTCCAGCAGCTGTACCGCCAGTCCCAGCAGCTACGCAAATCATATGGTAATAGGTGGTATCGTATTCTGTGAGAATTTCTTCCGTTCCTCGTACCGCAAGACTGTTTGTTCCACCTTCTGGAATGTGGTAGTACGAGCCAAAAATAGCTTCCATCTGCAGCTGAAATGCTTTAGTGTCTTTCTCTCGGTAGGCTTCCCTTGAAACAAAATGAAGCTGCATACCATTTTCATGGGCGTTTTTTAAAGTGCTGTTATAAGCAAATGTCTTTTCCAGATCCTTAGCTAACTCTTCTCCACGTATCACCCCTATAGTATGTAAACCCAGAAGTTTTCCTGCTGCTGCAGTTGCTGCGATATGGTTAGAAAAAGCACCGCCATACGTCAGAATAGTTTGCCTACCTTGATTTTGAGCCTCAAGAAGATTGTATTTGAGTTTGCGCAACTTATTCCCTGAAACCTGTTTGTGGAGCAAGTCTTCTCTCTTTATGTCCACCTCAATTTCTGAATCTGGAAAAGATTTGAACTTTTGATTAACAGAATCCTTTGGTGTAAAAAGCCTATTCATACACATACTTTTTACTGTAAAACTTCAAAAACGACCACAACTTTCGGTTATTTAGATCATTGAGATCTGCTTCATTGGCAAAAGCTTCTCTTTCAAGGACGATATCCCTATAAGCCTTATGGTGGTTTTTAACTTTTAAAAACTGAATCAAATAATCCATGGTGTACCTTATATAAAAAAGCAAACCTAAAAGCTTTTTCTGCTGTGCCGCATGAATATGTTCCTGATTCATAACAACAAAGTCCTTTGCATATTCCTTTTGCTTTACTAACAAAAATGGCCACAACTTCCTGCCGTTATAATTGCTCGAGTATTTAATTTTTAAAGGAAACATCATTACAAAGTTATTGAATTAAGAAGCAGCTATAAACTTTAATACGGAATCATTTTTTTCCTTGCTAAAACAACTCTTTATCCATTCCTTTTTGTCTTTATACTGTCGTATTTTTATAAAATGAAAAAAATTATTCCGGTCGAGGAAGGCGATTATTATACGACGCCACAAGGATACCGTTGTTTTACAGAGCAATACCACCTTAAAAGAGGTTATTGTTGTGAAAGCGGTTGTCGTCATTGCCCATACGGTTATGATAAGAAAACAAACAGCCAAAATTAAGATTTCATGAATAACAACAGTTCTATAGCAGGCTTTCGCGAAAGCATACAAACAGGTATTCCTGAAACATTACCAGCAGCTTATCGATACGATCCTGATGTGAATCATGCTCCTAAACGTAAAAAGATTCTTACTCCTGATGAAGAAAAACTGGCTTTGCGCAATGCTTTAAGGTATTTTGATCCCAAACATCATGAGTTATTATTAGCAGAATTCAAAGAAGAACTAGATACTTACGGCCGTATTTACATGTATCGTTTTATGCCGGAGTATGAGATTAAAGCAAGAAATATAGCAGATTATCCAGCGCAGTCACAACAAGCCGCTGGAATCATGTTGATGATACAAAACAACCTCGATCATGCCGTTGCACAGCACCCGCACGAGTTGATCACCTATGGTGGTAATGGAGCTGTTTTCTCTAACTGGGCGCAGTACCTTCTTACCATGAAGTACCTCAGTGAGATGACTGACGAGCAAACCTTAGTCATGTACTCTGGACATCCTATGGGATTATTTCCTTCTCATAAAATGGCGCCACGTTGTGTAGTAACTAATGGAATGATGATTCCTAACTACTCAAAACCAGACGACTGGGAAAAGTTCAATGCGCTAGGGGTTACACAATACGGACAGATGACCGCAGGTTCTTTTATGTATATAGGACCACAAGGAATTGTTCATGGTACTACCATCACCGTTCTCAATGCCTTTAGAAAAATTAAAAAAGAACCTACAGGAAATATATTTGTTACTTCAGGATTAGGCGGCATGAGCGGGGCTCAACCCAAAGCTGGAAATATAGCTGGTTGTATTACTATTTGTGCAGAGGTAAATCCTAAAGCCGTTCATACCAGACATTCACAAGGATGGGTGGACGTAGTGGTACGCAATACGGCAGATTTAATCTCAAGAATAAGAGAGGCGCAAGAACATATGGAAACCGTATCCATTGCTTTTGAAGGAAACGTAATTCACGTTTGGGAAGCGCTTTATGATGCGCAAATTCATATCGCTATAGGCAGCGACCAGACCAGTTTACACAACCCTTGGGCTGGAGGTTACTATCCCGTAGACCTTTCTTTTGAGGAGTCTAACCATATGATGAGTAATCAACCCGACCAATTTAAAATAGAAGTGCAAAAGTCGCTACGACGTCATGTTGATGCCATCAATAAACACACAGAAAAAGGAACCTATTTCTTTGACTACGGGAATGCATTCTTGCTAGAGTCAAGCCGTGCTCATGCTGATATTGAAGGGGTAGGCAAAGAATTCCGTTATTCTTCTTATGTCCAAGACATCATGGGACCCATGTGTTTTGATTATGGTTTTGGACCCTTTAGATGGGTTTGTGCCTCCAATGATCCAGAAGATCTTAAGAAAACAGATCAAATCGCGACTACGGTACTAGAACAATTATCTAAAGAAGCGCCAAAACGTACCCAGCAACAAATGCAGGATAACATTAAATGGATCAAAGGAGCGCAAGAAAACAAATTAGTAGTAGGCTCACAAGCACGTATTCTTTATGCAGATACCACGGGGAGGATTGAAATTGCCCGAGCGTTTAACAAAGCTATTGCTGACGGAAAAATAGGACCTGTTGTTTTGGGACGTGACCATCACGATGTTTCTGGAACGGACTCACCTTATCGAGAAACCTCTAATATCTATGACGGCTCTCGTTTTACTGCAGACATGGCGATTCAGAATGTCATAGGGGACAGTTTTAGAGGTGCTACTTGGGTTTCTATTCATAATGGCGGCGGCGTAGGCTGGGGTGAAGTGATCAATGGTGGTTTTGGAATGGTAATTGATGGGAGTAAAGAGTCAGAAAATAAATTGGAATCCATGCTGTTTTGGGATGTGAATAATGGTATCGCTCGGAGAAACTGGGCACGAAATGAAAATGCTGTTTTTACTATAAAAAAAGCTATGGAAACAAATCCAAATTTAAAAGTCACGATTCCTAATTTGGTCAGTGATGATTTGATAAACAAGGTCTAACCTGTTGGTGTTAACAGTCTAACTATTTATTAGTTCAACACTTTGAAGAACTCAGTACTAGAAAACTTAGTTCAAGAAGCTCCATACAAACTCCAGCATAACAAAAAAAGTAATGAAAAAACTATTTACTCTTCTCGCAGTAATTGCCTTATTAGCAAGCTGTCAAACCGTGCGTGTCTCACAAGATTATGCCTTAGGTACTCCATTCAACAACTATCAAACATATGCCTATTACAAAAAAGGCGTGGATGAGGCAAAAATTTCAGAATTAGATAAGAAACGAATCTTAAGAGCTATCGATACAGAAATGGCAGCAAAAGGATTTACAAAATCTGAAAACCCAGACCTATTGGTCAGTATTTTCACAGACTCTAAAGAACGTGTTGATGTATACAACAACAACTGGGGTTGGGGCTTTGGTTACGGCTGGGGCTGGGGCGGCGGCTTCTGGGGTAATAACATGAGAAACAATGTCACTAGAACTACCGAAGGTATTCTCTACATAGATTTAATAGACGCTCAGAAAAAAGAATTGATCTGGCAAGGAGTTGGAAAAGCACCGCTGAAATCTACTCCAGAAAAGAAGGTAGAACGAACTAATGAAATCGTAAAAGAAATCTTACAACAGTTTCCACCAATGCCTAGAAACTAGGATCGCATCAACTATAAAAAGTCCCATTTCATTAAGTTGAAATGGGACTTTTTTGTTTAAACTGATGTTATCATGATGTACGATCTTACCCTTAAAGACAAAAAGGGATAGTTTCTTACCTTATCTTTTTTGTTCGATCGAAGTCTCCTTTTATTTAAGTATGCTATCTTTTTATTTAGAAGAATATTATTTTAGAATTACTCCACATAATTCTTAAACCAAGAACATTCCTTCAGCACCTCTTTATAATATGCGGTATCAGAATAGCCGTCTTTCAATTGATTGAAATAAGCTTTGTGCTCCCCACAAATATGAAGCTTATAGGTATTCCTATCATTATCATAACCTCCATCTTCACAGCTATTGGTTTTGGCGAGCATAAACAGTACAGCCGCTTTTGTTTCCTTAGAGCCTCTCTCTGAGTTCAGTCCTTTTAAGAGGTACTTATTTGCTTGTTCCAAAATGAAACTATCATCTGGAACTTCTTCTTCAGCGTCTTCATCACCATAGCTAGAGGTGTTCAACGTATTGCGATGGTCATTGGTGATGTAATAAGCACTGTTCATAAACCAGCCTTTATGACTCATATTGTACCAAGCGTTACCTATCATATAATAGTA
Source organism: Nonlabens sp. MB-3u-79 (assembly GCF_002831625.1). NCBI lineage: Bacteria > Pseudomonadati > Bacteroidota > Flavobacteriia > Flavobacteriales > Flavobacteriaceae > Nonlabens > Nonlabens sp. MB-3u-79. Next base: position 189,172 of record NZ_CP025116.1, read on the forward strand.
ATCAGCGGCTTTATCTGGATCGATCTGTGCAAGCTGTTTTAGTCGCATCAGTGTTTGCGCTAATTGAATCTTGTTGTCCTTATAAGATTCGCGTTTTGTTTTGGAATTAATATCTTTTGCATTTTCTCCCAGAATATTGGAATAGGTAACATGAAGGTCATTTGAAATGGAAGTAAAAGGCACATTCATATACTCTTTAATCGAGGCAGAAAACAACTCTGTACGCACCGATTCTTCCCAAAAAACTTCTGGCTTTTTTACTTGCTTGAATTCGATAATTGCCTCTTCTAGCTGGTCTCTTCTCAAGTAATATGTGCCTCGTAGATCGTGAACATAATCTTTAGGCTGCGTTTTCATTCGTTGTTTAACCGTCTTTTCAAATGATGTGGGATAAGGCAGTCCAACAAATACGTCAAAATTATTGATGTACTCCTCTTTCAGGTAAAAATGTTTAGCATCGTACTCCCAACTACTCCCGTGTAAGTTCCCTACTCCAGTCCAATCATATGGTTGATCATTTGAATAAGAGTTATAATCTACAGAGGCCAATACGCTCGTGATCGGATTTCCAGCATCTTTATACAACGCACTGATATGATTGAAAAAAGCTGCTACCGTAGGCTTATGAGTTCGCAATTCTTCATCAAGAGCGATACGTTCATAAATTTGATTGATTTTTTTTCTATCCAAAGATTTAATGCTCATAAATTGAACCGCTGTTTTTAACCTTTTAAAATGCTTTTTATATGCAGGCCCAGGACTTAATGCAGCTATATAGCTTAAGGCTGATTTACTTTCATTTTGATACAAATAAGTGGTAGCTAATACCAGTGACCATACCTCTTTATTTTTAAGCTTTTCATCGTTGAGAATGGCTGTTGTAAAAAGTTGCAATTGGTTTGCATAGCCCTCGACAGGTTCACTTTCATCGTAATAACCCGACTCGTTATGTTCAAAAATACTGGATTGCATTTGATCTAAATACCGTACAGCAAGCACTTCTAAATAAGGCGAATTCACATTATTGCGAGCGATGTTTTCCATTTCACGTAGAACAGAACCACGACCGTGAAAGGCTTTGAAAAAACTCTTCACATCCATATTTTTATTTGCAGCAACAAATTCTGGGTTGTTCTCTAATAATTCCCAATTCAAAAACCTTAAACTGATACCGCAGGTGCTGCGTCTATCTGGTAATTGATCATAAACTTCTAAGTAGGAAGTCGCTGCTAAAACCTGAAGGTTTTGATGATAGGCTGCACCAGCCATTTCTTCCATAGCACGATAGTAAATGTATTTATAATCGCTTGTTTTTTTAAGGATGGTGTAGAAATACCTGATCGCTGCTTCATTCTCCTGAAGGTAATGTGCCATTTTTACAGCTTGAAACCCTGCTCTATTGCGCATAAAGTCGTCAGGAGCCTTGGCAGCAAGCTCTAGTGCCTGAGAAAGTAATTCCCTTTTATCTGCTGTTTTTTGTTGCTCTTGATACTCAGATCGCTCCCCTTGATACCAGCCGCTACCGCCAGAGGTGTCACTAGACGTATGTTGCGTCTGTTTAGCAAGGACTAGATATTCTTTAAAAAACTGGAATTTTTTATTAGTAAGTTTTCGTCCTAAATCATCATCATAGGTTTCAAAACCTTTTTCTCCTAAAAACCATTCTAAAGGTCTTGTATAAATAATACCTCGCAGTTCTGCTTCAGTAAATTCGCCATCAAAGTAGGTGACCCATTCTTGTATATTGATCGATGGTAGGCTACTGTATATATTATCGCAAAATGGGTTGTCTGGACAATTTAAAAAAGCGTGAAAATCTTTATTGACCAAAGAAAATTGGTCGATAATGGGATAGTAACTATCCTCCCAAGCTGGGTCCCAACCACAAAAAGCTCCTGTGGTATTATTCATAGTGCTACCAAAGCCTAAGACAGGAAATAAAAACAACCATATTTTACTGAGCAAAAGACGATAGTTCATCAGAAGAGAATTTTAAAGTTAATGGGGAATTGATATGATAGAAAATAGTCTCATAATCAGCGTTTGATCCAGAGGCTTTTTTGATCAGGGAAGAGAGTTCTTGAAGTTTTTCTTTGTTCACCGTTTCTACCCTTAAGTCGTCGCCTTTATAAATAAATATGCCGTTGATATAAGAGTCTGATGTGGCTTTATAGCTGTTTTCTTTTCCCGCTTTCGCGAAAGCGGACTCCATCAAACTAGGAGTAAGATCTCTAATAAGCCCTTTGAGTTTTCCATCTCTGTAAAGAACCCCCCATTCAAAAAGCGGTAGTGCCACATCGTAAGGCAACGGGTAGTCTTCTAGCTGCTCTAGATATTGAGCGGTAACCTCATTGCTTATTATGGAATTAACTTCTTCTACATCACCCAAATCGCCTACATTATACACCATTAAAACCACTCGATCCACAGGAGGCACACCAGTGCGCTCCTTAAATTTTACTTGATGAAGCCTCAAAGTAGAACTGATGACATAACCTGGCATTTCTTTTTTTAAGATTCTTAAAAAGTTAAAAAAATTGGTCTTGGTACGATCGGTCCAATCACAATCAATCTGTATTTGTTTCACCGCGACTTTACCCGTCAAATGTTTATTTTGAATGCGTTTGATCTTCTCTGCCGTGTTTTTAGCTAGTTTATTTAAGTTCTTTCTACCTGCATCTTTATGTAGAAAAACCTCGTTGCGTATATAAACTACAGGGATAATTTCTTGAGCTATAATTTGTAACTCCTCATCAAACTGAATGGTTGCTATTGGAAATACACTATTGGCTCTTTGGTCCACTACTAAATCAAAAAAGCGCACATATTCTTTATAAGTACCACCATCTTTGATCAACTGATCTGTTTTCTCTGTAGGATGATAGGTGGTACTCCAGTGGTAAAAGGAGTAGTTGTCGCCTGTTTTTATATCTTTTTTACAAGAAATAAAAACCGCTGCAAAAAGAAAAAGTGGAATAATATGACGCATGTAGTAACCTTCAAAAGAAGGTATAAAGATACTATATTGATCCTATCACCACTCATTTATTATGAGGAGTCTGAGAATTATGAATCTGCAATTATCAACTGGTTTTCAACTGGTTTCCCTCTACTTAGCTAGCATTTACAAATACTTTGTACTGTATAGCAACCATTTTATCAAAGGTTTTAGAAACCGAACAATACTTTTCAAAGCTTAAGTCAGCAGCCCTTTGGGCTTTGTCTGGATCGATAGCTCCTTCCAAAAATACTTTTACATGCATTTCTTTAAAAGGTCTGGAGTCATCTAGTAAATAACGTTCTCCTTCTACTTCTACTTTATAACTGGTAATTTCTTGGCGTTGTTTTTTAAGGATGGAAATCATATCAATCGCACTACAAGAACCTACACCCATAAGCAATAATTCCATAGGACTTACTCCTTGAACGACCTCCATACCACTGTGGTCTATCATTACTTTATTACCTGACTTGCCTGTGGCTTCCATCAGGTAATCCTTGTTTTTTCTTTCTATGGTGATTTTCATATTTACTTATTTTCTAATTTCTTCAAGTTCAACTCATACAAGCAATCCAGTTTATAATCATACTCATAAAACAAACCAGTAAGTTTTGACTTTTTTGATAAGTAGCAAAGATATAGATTAGACAAGGTCTTTTGTTTCTTTTGACTCCCCTCCAGTTGGTGATCCATCAGCAACTCTTTGTAAACAGAATCTGGAAACACATCAGAAACTCCTTTTAAACTTACCATGTAATTAAAATCAGCATACTGCAAATCATGCTCAAAGCCATTCTTGAATTTTGATTGATCTAAAATAAAAGTGTCTTTTGAATTTTTCTTGATTTGGGTCCCTTTTAAGGTAAATACACCGCTTTTATCTTCTTCGACTATTACAAATAAACCCAAGTCGTCTTGAGCATCCATTTGAAAAAACACCCAAGGCTGGTCTTTAAAACCATAGAGAAAATAGGAGGGTATATATCTTTTATAGAATAAATCATAACTATTAGGAACAGCTTGCATCAAAGAACTAACATAACTTCCAGTATACCAGTACCGTAAATTACCTTTTACCATCATTAGGATCAATACTAATAATACAAAGGTTTTTATGTGATTTGTCGTTTTACGAATGCTTACTAATGGCAACTCCAGCACCTTCTTAATCTTTAAAAACTCTAAACGCTCCCAAAACTGTCTGGGTAAAAGAGCTGCGCTAAATGCAGTTCCTATAATTAAAAACGGACCTACTTGCACTAGCATACCTATTCCTATATGATACAGTACGATCATAATGGCTGCAATAAGCCTTAAATTCCTTTTAAAAGGCCATAGAATAAATATCGGAATTAAAAACTCCCACATCAAGGAGGCGTAAGTCAGCATTTGCGATATTTCCGGAAAGTCTCTAAGGATAAAGGCAAAGTTGGAAGCATAATATTCATCCTGCACAATCAATTCAATGGCACTACCTTCTGTCCATATAGGACCATTTTTAAGCATTGCACCTGTCAAGTAAATGAAAGCAATTTGTAAATAAAAACCATAAACTGCTAGTGGATGTATAGCTACTTCTTTGGTTTTACTTAAACTCCAAACGATTCCTGTAGGTAAAAAAATACTCCAAAAAACAGACACCAGTATCATAAAATGAAACCCGTTGAGCATGTAAAGGCTATTTATTACAATAAGACTGTAGCACAAAAACAATACTGGTTTAACCAGTTTATCAAAAAGACCAACGGTATAAAAAAGGGTGAGTAAAACGGATAAATAAACAAAAACAGTGAAGCCAGTTGTTCCCAAAGCCTCGATTAAACCAAATCCGTTACCAAAAAAAGAATTCAAGGTAGACTCTGGTCGCAAAGCGTCAGAAAAATAATATTTTTCTAAAAACAAAAGTTTGTAGAAAATTAGATCATATAGAACAGCAATACCAGTAAGTATCCTCCATAAAGCTAGTGACCTAAAGTCATAGGAAACTGTTCTGCTTTTTATATATTCCAACAGCTTTATAGGCATTTCATCTTTTAAAAAATTATAGAAATCATCATATCAAATCTACTCAACTCTAATTTTTATTTCAATAATCGAAATTATTCTTAGTTACTAATTTAAAAACAGTATCAGTTAAAATAAGTTGACCCCCTTCATAAGTATGAAATCGTTGTACTTTCCATAATTCTGCTTTTGAAATAATTTTATCAGGGTGCGCTTGCTTGTATTTATTTAGTTGTAATTCTAGCCATCCTTTTTGCGTGGAGACTGGAAAACGATCTTGATAGAATTTATAATAAACCCCAAAGGTAAACTCAGCTCCAAAATAAGAGGCAGTAGGTAGTGGTTCTATATGATAAGAACCATTAGTACTGCTCATATATAGCTTTTCTGATGTTCTTAATTCGAAAGGAGTTTTATTCTCATCATAACCGATAAACAAAAAATCACCCAAATCATCGTATATATTATTCGGAAAAAATTTCCAGGATTGATGCCAGAAACCAGTGAAAATACCAGGATCTGCTAACTGCTTTCCTATGGTGTATTTATATAAAGGAAGACTAGATAAAAAAGGACTCAAATAACTATTTTTACTCAAGTGGTATAAGTTACCGTGCAAGATAAATAGCATGGTTACTAAAATAAAAAACCTTTTAAAATTTTTCCAGCGAACCGAAAGTATGTCCAAACCTATAGAGTTTTGATACCTCCAACGATCAGGAAACACCTTCCAACTCCAGAAACTTTGAGGTAGTAAAAGCACTCCAAAAGCTAATCCTATAAGAAAAAAGGTGCCTACGTGCAGGAATAGGGCCATAATACCATGCAATAAAATAATAGATACTGCCGACCAGTATCTTGCTCTTTGAAAAAAGAAAGAGAGCAATAGCAATATAGAAACCAGCACTTCTAAATAAAAACCTGCGTAAGTAAAGGATTGAGCCAATTCTGGATAGGTACCCAATTGTTGTAACAATGGTCTGGCGTGAATCAAATCATTGGAAACTACCTCGAGCAATTGCCCCTTACGCCATAATTCTCCGTTTTTAAAAATCCAACTAGAAAAATATATTAAGAACAATTGAAATTGAAAACCCAACTGAGCCAACTTCCCAAAATTAAAAAAGCTTGCCTTTTGATTCTGGAAAAATTGAAATCTACGATTCAAAGGCAAAAACATCGCCCAGAATAAGGCCGTTTCCTCTAGGTGTTCCACGCCATGAGAGAGATAAGGGTTGGTAGTTATCAAACTAGCGAAAGTTATGAAAAGCACTGGTGTGATCCATTTTGTCTTATAGCCTATCACAAACAAAATGCTGAGCAACAACATTAAAGACAGCAAAAAATAGTACCAAAGATTAGAATCTGACCAATTAAATAAGGGAAAACTCTTTCCGTAATAATCGCTCGCACTTGCTTCTGGAAGCCACTGGTTATTATTGTAATAAACACCTACAGCTGGAAAACGATAAACAATTAAATTATAGATAAGAGCAAAACCTAATGCAATTCTGAAAAGTCCTAGAGACCTTAGGTCAAAAGAAATGGTGTTGCGTTCTAAATAACCCAATAGCTTTTCAAACATTTAATAAAAGTATGCATTTAATAATTCAAAAGCTCCTCAATCTTGTCCTTCACTTTCTGTGTACTAGGAATCATGGTTTCTTCTAAAATAGAATTCAGTGGTATGGCAGGCATATTTTCAGAACCTATGACCATTACTGGTGCATCTATGTATTTAAAACACTCTTCTTGTATACGACCTTGCAAGGCACGAGAGAAACTATTATCACTAGGCTCTTCAGTTACCACCAAACATTTACCACATTTCTTGACACTAGTAAAAACCGTCTCATAATCCAGCGGATGCAAGGATCTTAAATCCACAATTTCTACTCTATCTTGTAAACCAAGCTCTGCAGTGGCATTCATTGCCCAATGCACACCCATTCCATAGGTAATGATACTCAGCGTTTCCTCTTCTTCTTTTTTCCAGATTTCTTGTAGTACCCAAGCTTTTCCAAAAGGCAATACATAATCCTCACTAGGCTCCACACTCGTGGCCCCTTTAGTTCCTTTAACTTTAGACCAATACAATCCTTTATGTTCAAAAATCACTACCGGATTCGGGTCGTAATAGGCCGCTTTCATCAGTCCTTTTAAGTCGGCGCCGTTTGATGGATAAGCAATTTTTAAACCTCTTATATTAGAAACTACACTTTCCATAGAACTGGAATGGTAAGGCCCACCAGAACCATATGCACCTATAGGTACTCGTAATATCATGGATACTGGCCATTTTCCATTACTTAAATAGCAAGAACGTGACACCTCTGTAAACAGCTGATTCAACCCAGGCCAGATGTAATCTGCAAATTGTACTTCTACAATCGGTTTTAATCCTGCGGCACTCATTCCTACCGTACTTCCTACGATAAAGGCTTCTTGTATAGGCGTGTTGAATACTCTATTGTCACCAAATTTTTGAGCCAAGGTTGCTGCTTCTCTAAAAACACCGCCCAATCTTCCTCCTACATCTTGTCCGTAGAGCAAGCATTCTGGGTGTTTTCTCATCAATTCCTCGATGGCAAATAAGGCACAATCTACCATGACCACCTTCTCTGCACCTTCTGGAGAACGCTCTCCTTTTTCTTCTGTAATTGGTGTTGGTGCAAAATCGTTGGTAAATAAATCGGCTGGTTCTGGGTCAGGTTGTTGTAAAGCGAGGTCTAGTGCTTTTTTTACTTCCGCTTTCGCGAAAGCGTCATAAGCATCCACATCCTGCTCACTAAAATCATTATCGAAAAGTAACTTTCTCATACGCGGGTATGGGTCACGGCTTCTCGCCTCTTCCAAATCATCACGGTAAAACTCCATGCGCACACCACTCGTGTGGTGATTTAACAATGGCACGGTGGCATGAACCAAAAATGGCCTGCGCTCGGTTCTTATTTTTTCAATCACCTCATTTAAGGTGTTGTAACTTTCTTCAAAATCAGTCCCATCTATAGAAATAGCTTCTATACCGTGAAACCCTGCAGCATATTCAGCAGCGTTTTGAGCACGTGTTTCGGCCGCACTAGCACTAATATCCCAACCGTTATCTTGTACTAAATAAAGAATAGGCAATTGTTTGAGCGCTGCCATTTGAAAAGCCTCAGCAATTTCTCCTTCGGTCACACTGGCGTCACCTAAGGAACAGACTACTATAGAATCTGAAGTCACACTGGAATCTGAACTAGCATCTACGGCTGCTCTTTGCTCTTCACTTAAGCTCTCTCGGTAATGAAATCCAAGAGCTACACCTGTAGCAGGAATAGCCTGCATTCCAGTAGCACTGGACTGATGCGGGATTTTTGGCTTGTCATCATCCCTTAAAGAGGGATGCGAGTAATAGGTGCGTCCACCAGAAAACGGATCGTCCTTTTTTGCCAAGAGTTGCAACATCAAGTCATAAGGCTTCATTCCTATAGACAGTAACATCGCGTCGTCTCGGTAATAGGGAAATGCATAATCCTGCGGCAATAGTTGCATCCCTAACGCAGTCTGTATCACCTCATGACCGCGACTGGTCGCGTGAACATACTTAGAAACAGTTTTGAAGTTTGCTTCATAGAGTTCCGTCATGGACTTAGCAGTAACTAGGTTTTTGTATGCTTGTTCTAATAATGACTTTTCCAATTGTTTATTTTTATGTCAAGCCGTTGAAGAACGGCTTCGCTTAATAATTAATTCAATAGACTTTTAAATCGTCTTCGACAAGCTCAGACTGATATCTGTCTTCTGTATTTTAAAAATCTTTATCCGGCGCTTGTTCTAAATTTAAAGCCACTTGCTTTAAAAAACTTCCTCCTAAAAATCCATCTACTACTCTGTGGTCAAAAGATAAGGATAACATCATCATACTGCGTATTTCTATAGCATCCACACCATCTTTTGTCATTACCTCAGCGCGTTTTTTGATGATTCCTGTCGCGAGAATAGCTACTTCTGGCTGATTGATAATAGGGGTTCCCATAAGGGACCCAAAAGTTCCGACATTAGAAATGGTAAAAGTACCTCCTTTGATATCATCCCCTCCTAGTTTGTTTTCTCTCGCTAGGTTTGCCATCCGATTCACATCGGCTGCGATTTCTGGTAGGGATTTTTGATCGGCATTTTGCACTACTGGAACAATTAAATTTCCAGAGGGCAACGCCGTTGCCATTCCTACATTAATGTTTTCTTTAACGATAATGTTTTTACCGTCTACACTTGCATTGATATTGGGATATTCCTTAATCGCTCGTGCCACAGCAGCTACAAATAACGGTGTAAAGGTCAATCGCTCCCCATGTTTTTCTTGAAAAGGAGCTTTATTCTTATTACGCCAGTTGACTAAATCGGTTAAATCTGCTTCTACATAAGCCGTCACATGCGGACTAGTATGCTTGCTGTAGACCATGCGGTCAGCAATCATCCTGCGCATGCGGTCCATTTCAACAATCTTACCAGTTCCTTTATCAAATTTTAATTGAGGTATGCGGTAAGCGGTTGGGTCTGGTTCATTGCTCACGGCTTGTGCAAACTGGAATGGCCTTCCCTCATTGATGTAATTCACCACATCACTCTTGCGCAACCTACCTTCGTTTCCTGTTGCTGGAATGCGTGCTAGCTCTTCATAGGACATATGATTTTTTCGAGCTATAGCATCTATCAATGGACTAACAAAAAGATCTTGGTTGATGTATGAACTCGAAATTGAACTTGAATTCGAACTTGAAACTTTTAGTTTCTTGTCATTCAGCACTTGATGCGGAATCTCTTCTTTCTTATCGATAGATTTATTCGGAGCTTCAGATTCTGTAGTAGAAGCCCCATCAGTCGCTTCAAATTGAGCGAGCACACTTCCTATTTCCACTACATCATTTGCAGCGTATAAGTGCTTAGACATGATTCCAGCGGCTGGCGCTGGAACTTCATTATCTACTTTATCAGTTCCCACTTCTACTAGAATATCGCCTTCTTCAAAGGATTCCCCTTCTTGAACAAGCCAGTTTAAGATGGTTCCTTCGGTAATTGATTCTCCCATTTTTGGGAGTATAAAATCCATAGTCTTTGCCATGGGATAAAAATAAGAAAACTAACGCTCGTTAGTATGTAAAATTATGTTGTAATTCCGCTTTCGCGAAAGCGAGATGCCTTCAACCCCTTTATTTCTTCTTCATTTCTTGAAGTGTCTTATAAAAATCTTCCTGAACTGGACGGTTTTTAGGGATCTCTCTAAGCGGTTCCACCTCTGTCATCGTCTCGTGGCAATCGGTAGGTAGTTGTTGGTACAATTGAGTCCCAGCGGTTTTCCAGGCCATCATTTCATCAGAGACCTCTTTGATTTTTTGAGCAGGATTTCCTACTATAAGAGAACGAGGTTCAAAAACAGCTTCGGCTTTTACAAATGCCATGGCGCCTACAATACATTCATCTCCTATTGTAGCGTCATCCATGATCACGCTGTTCATTCCTATCATGCAATTGCGACCTAAGTTGGCGCCATGAATAATTGCTCCATGACCTACGTGAGCACTTTCTTTAAGTGTGATGCTTTTACCAGGAAACATATGGATCGTGCAATTTTCTTGAACATTAACTCCGTCTTCCAGAATAATCTCTCCCCAATCGCCACGTATGACCGCACTAGGACCTACATAGCAATTTTTACCTATAATTACATTACCTATGACCGTAGCTTGCGGATGTACAAAACTAGACTCGTGGATGACTGGGATATGGGATTTGAAGGAGTAGATCATGTGTTGTGAGTGATGAGCTTTGAGCTTTGAGCTTTGAGCTTTGAGCTTTGAGCTTTGAGCTTTGAGCTTTGAGCTTTGAGCTTTGAGCTTTGAGCTTTGAGCTTTGAGCTTTGAGCGAAAAATAAAAATATCGTTCTGAAATTTACTATTTTGTTCTAAGTTTTTTCCGCAATGCTGAAATCATTTTACCTATTTCTGTAAGTGCAGCTCTATTTTTTTCAAACTGTTGTTGTGAAATATAAGCACGTAAATATGCCTTAGTATTCCAAGTGACACATTCATGACTGCTATCCCATGCCATTTTCAAGTATCGGTTAAAATTAGGATCAGTACTTCCTGATCCTTCAGAAATATTTGCTGCTATGGAATCTGCGGCGCGGGAAAATTGAGATGACAGCCTATATATTCTTTTTTAGGAAATTGCTCTACTAACTCATTTACAACTTCTCCAAAATCCATCGCTTTCTGATAAACTTTCAGATTCTCAAAACTAAAATGATATTCGCTTTCAAATTGCATTTATACTTTTTAATAAAATTAATTGCATTTACCAAAAAACAATCCACTCAAAGCTCACGGCTCAAAGCTCATGCCTCATGCCTCATGCCTAAATCTACTTAAATCTCTTCAAGGTTTCCTTTGTAAATTCGCTTAAGACTAATCTCCCGGAGATCTTAGCTCTTTCAAAAAGCAATTGGTCCCAATTTTCACAGCCGGTCCAAAACATCTTTTTCATTTCGGCCATAGCATCTGGATTATAGGTGCACAAATTTTCAGCAAACGCCTGAATTCCCGCATCCATTTCTTCTGTAGAATCATAAACCTCAGCAAAAAGCCCGTTGTTCTTAGCCCATTCTGGGGAATAGAATTCGTTTGCATTGATAGCAATCTGGCTCATGCCCGTCAATCCTAATTTGCGTTCTACTGCTGGGCCCACCACAAATGGACCTATTCCTATATTGAGTTCACTCAGTTTGATACTGGCAAATTGAGTTGCAAAACAATAATCTGTCGCACTGGCAACTCCTACTCCACCTCCAACGGTTTTTCCTTGGACACGACCTAAAATGAACTTAGGACATTTGCGCATCGCATTGATCACATTTGCAAAACCTGAAAAGAATACTTCGCCAGTTTTTTCATCATTTATGGCTATCAATTCTTTAAAACTTGCTCCAGCACAAAAAGTGCGTTCTCCTCCAGATTTTAATACGATCACTTTTGTAGCCTCATCATTCCCTGCATCGGTAATCGCTTGTGCTAGTTCTGCTAGAATAGCACCAGGCAATGAATTGTGTGCCGGGTGAAAGAATTCTATGGTTGTTATTGCGTTTTCTGTTTGTTTTTTTACGTAGGGATCACTCATATTTATAGGCTTTTAAGTTTGTATGAAGCGAACGCACCCTTCAGCGCATTGACGTCCTAGATGTCAAGCCGCTGCAGAGCGGTTTCGCGTAATAATTGTCTCAGTGTTTATTCAAATCTCTCTTTACTCGTTACATATCCTGTAAAATCCCAATCCGCTGCTAAATCGTTCCACTCAGGATTCCTGCTTTCAATCAAATTTATTTTATATACTCTTTTCCATTTTTTAATCAACTTTTCTCTATTGATCGCCTCTAGTGGCGTATCATGATGCTCATACCACACCAGCTGTTTGATATTGTACTTGCCAACATGCGTTTCAAAAGTGGCTTGCTTATGGTCAAAAGTACGTTGCTTTATATTGTTTGTAACGCCTACATAAAATAGTTTGTTCTTCATATGAGCCATGATGTAGGTGTACATTGATTTCATAATCTTCTCGTTAGTGATGTAGCGAAGCCGTCCTGCGACGGCTTGACATTAGTCTACTATACCAAACTGTTCAAAATGATGACTTAAATGCTTTCTCTCCAACAAGGTCCATTCATATTTACTCAAAGCTCCAAAAACAGCATTCTTAGTTGTTGCTTTTGGATTTCTTTTGTAAAAATCTAAGTATTTATTTCTTGCTTCCAGCAATTGCGTTTTCGCAGTTTCTAAGTCGGCATGCTTTAAATCTTCCAGTGCACCATCTTTCATAAATGGCATTTTATGGTTTTGAGGCATTTTATCAAAGTTCCACAAGGTTGCAGCTACTTTTTCTAGATATTCATCTGGAGTAGCTACTTCAAAGTCTTGGATCTCTCCACTGGCAATACGGTAACTCATTTCTAGATGTTCTACCATGTGCTGTGGGGTCAACGTTCCCCAATGAGGTGTTGCATCTTCTTTTAATTTTGACAAGGAAGATTTAATATAGCTCTCTGTAATTTCTGAAAAAACAGTTTGCTTTTTCTCTACCATGGTTAAGATAGTGGCAACGGCAACAAGTGCCGTAGCTTCCTCATCCGTCTTGCCGTTTTCATAATCTACTGGCTCTGCGTCAAAAACTTCTACATACCATTTTACGATCCCAGATGGATGCTCTCGACCAGCTACATCTCGTTCTCTTTTTTCTTTACAAGTAAGTCGTACATAAATTGTATCATTATGATACAAAGGTCTTAAAAAGCGAATGTCTTCTAGACCGTAGTTGGCACTTACGGGTCCTTTATTAGGATACACAAAAAGTCCTGCTGCAGCACTAATAATAAAGTAACCGTGAGCTGTGCGCTTCTTAAAAATACTTCCTTCTAAACTGGTAATATCGGTATGGGCATAAAAATGATCCCAAGTAAGATTGGCAAAACTCTGAATGTCGCTATCTGTGAGAGTTCTTTTATGAGTCTCCAGACTCATGCCTGGTTGGATATCTTCATAATGGTAAGAAAACGGATGGTTCTCCGTCTTTTTGTAAGCTCCATTAGGCTGGTAAATCCCAGTGATTTCAGTTAACGAAGTTGGACTTCCTTGCACCGCACAACGTTGCATATAATGTTTGATACCGCGCAAACCGCCCATTTCCTCACCACCACCAGCTCTTCCCGGACCTCCGTGTACCAGTAATGGTAATGGCGATCCATGACCTGTGGATTGTGGCGCGCTGTCTCTATTTAAAGTTAATATTCTCCCATGAGATGATGCGGCGTTGATGGTGTACGCTTTCGCGAAAGCGTCATCATTAGTAACCACACTGCTCACCAAAGAACCTTTACCCATATGAGCCAGTTCTATCGCTTCATCTATATTTTTATAAGGCATCAACGTGCTCACAGGACCAAAGCATTCAATCTCGTGAACCGATGTGTTTTTAAAGGGCTGGTCTTCTCGCATTAAAATAGGGGACATAAACGCCCCTTTTTGAGCGCGGTCTCCCAAAACCTCTACCTCATCCATGCTTCCATAGACTAATTTTGCGGTTTTTGCTATTTTACTAATTTGATCTTTTACCGCAGTTTTTTGATTCTCATTGATCAAGGCACCCATACGAGTTTCTCTTAACAACGGATCTCCTATTACCGTTTTAGAAAGTTGTTTTCCAAGAGCAATTTGCACATCTTCCATCAGGTTTTCTGGAACCAAGATTCTCCTTATCGCTGTACATTTCTGACCGGCTTTAGAAGTCATTTCTTTGCGGACTTCCTTGATAAATATGTCAAACTCTGGAGTCCCTGGAACCGCATCTAGCCCTAGTACTGAGGAGTTCAATGAATCTGCTTCCATAGTAAATGGAACAGACTCCTCCAGCAAACGAGGATGTGATTTTAATTTTCTTCCTGTTAGTGCACTACCTGTAAATGTGACCACATCTTGAGAGTTGACCGTATCTAATATGTTTGTTGTTAAACCGCTTAATAACTGTAAAGATCCTTCTGGTAATATTCCAGAATTGATAATTTCACGTACTACGGCCTCTGTTAAAAAAGCTGTTTGTGGTGCTGGCAATACAACTGCTGGCATTCCAGCCATCCAGTTGACCGCACATTTTTCTAACATTCCCCAAACTGGGAAGTTAAAGGCATTGATATGTACCGCAACTCCTTTGCGAGGCACCAAAATATGATGCGCCATAAAACGTCCTCCTTTAGATAGGTCTATAGGGTCGCCTTCTACGGCATATGACTGATCTGGAAATAACTTTCTCAAGCTCGCATTGGCAAACAAGTTACCAAATCCTCCTTCTATATCTACCCAACTATCTGCTCGAGTGGCTCCTGTTCGGTAACTTATTTCATAAAAAGCAGCTTTTCTCTTATTTAAATAAAGTGCCAGCTTTTTAATCATGTTCCCACGTTGCTGGAAGGTCATGTCTCGCAAGACTTTTCCGTGATCACGCCCGTATTCTAACGCAGACTTTATATCCAGTCCTTCGGTGCTGGTAAGTCCTATTACTTCACCAGTAATTGCGTCGTACATGTTGCTTGCAGACTTCTCTTCACCAGCTTGCCACTGGCCATTGATGTAACTTTCTAAGATCATAATTTTTTTATAAAAATTGTCTTTTTATCGCTTTCGCGGAAGCGGAATCCAAACCTTTCCACGAAAATACAAAACAACTGGCAAAAACTAACAAGTGTTAGTTAGTTCCATCTAACTCACATTTTCAATTACCATCGCATAACCCTGTCCAACTCCCACACACATGGTGATCAATGCGTATTTTTTACCAGTCAGTTGAAGCTCTAATGCTGCGCTGTAAGCAAGACGTGTTCCTGTAACACCTAATGGATGACCTATAGCAATAGAACCCCCATTAGGATTGATGCGTTGATCATCATCAGCCAGTCCCCATGCTCTGGTGCAAGCAAGTGCTTGCGATGCAAAAGCCTCGTTCAATTCAATCACATCCATATCATCCATAGAAAGGCCTGCCTTCTCTAGTGCTTTATTACTAGCTGCAACAGGTCCTATTCCCATGATCCTAGGTTCTACACCTACTACGGCACTACTCACCACTCTTGCGATAGGTTTTAAGTTGTATTTCTTAACGGCATCTTCACTGGCAATAATAGTCGCCGCCGCACCGTCGTTTAACCCACTTGAGTTTCCTGCAGTAACAGAGCCACCTTCTTTTTTAAAAGCTGGACGCAGTTTTGCAAGAACTTCTTTGGTCGTACCTGGACGTATAAATTCGTCATCCTTAAAGATAATCGGATCTTTTTTGCGTTGTGGGATTTCTACTGCTACAATTTCTTTAGCAAATCTTCCTGATTTTTGTGCAGCAGCTGCTTTTTGTTGTGACCAAGCAGCAAAGGCATCCTGATCTTCTCTAGAAATAGTATGTTTTTCTACTAGATTTTCAGCGGTATTCCCCATACCGTCTACACCGTACATTTCGGCCATTTTGTGATTGACAAATCGCCAGCCAAAACTAGAATCATACATCTTAGAGTCGGTACCAAAAGCGCTACTAGGCTTTGCTATGACCAGTGGCCCTCGAGTCATGTTCTCTACTCCACCAGAAATAAACACCTCTCCATCTCCTGTTTGTATGGCTCTGTGCGCATGAACTATAGCACTCAATCCAGAGCTACACAATCTATTCACTGTTTCTCCAGGAACCGAAACTGGTAATCCTGCCAGCAATCCAGCCATACGCGCTACGTTGCGGTTGTCTTCTCCAGCCTGATTGGCACAACCCATGATCACGTCTGCATAGGCGTCTTTTGGTATGTTGGGATTTCTTTCTACGACAGTTTTTATAACGTGTGCTGCAAGGTCATCTGGCCGTATGGTCGATAAAGTTCCTTTGTAGCTTCCTATTGGAGTTCTTACTCCGTCGATGATGTATGTGTTCATTTATTAGTGGATTAGTGGATTAGTGGATTAGTGGATTAGTGGATTAAGGTGTTTTATTTCTTATATATTTTCTAAAAGAAGATAACATTTTTGTTAATTCACTTATTAACATACGATTTTCTTCATCTTCCTGATCAGATATGTATAATCGCAGTCTAGCTTTTGTACTACAAACTACACATTCATTTGCGCTATAAATTGCGATGTTCAAGTGTTTAATAAATTGAGCATCACTTCCTGGATAACCTTCTGCTATATTAAGTGCTATGGAATCAGCAGCGCGTCTATATTGACTTGACAATGCATATAATTCTTCTTTAGGGAATTGCTTTATTTGAACTTGAACATGTTCACCAAAATCGATAGACTTAGTATAAACATCTAGTTTTTCAAAAGCAAAATGATATTTACTACTCATTTTACGAAAATAAGACAACTATTCTTCTAATCATCACATCAACCAATCTTCTAGATTATTCCCAATCCTTATTCGTCCTAAAAACAACTCCCTTAAAAAGCGCCACCAGCTCGTCGCCTTTTTTTACCTCAACGATGTTGAAACCTACTTTGGTTTTGGTTTTATCAAGGGTGCATTCGGCGGTGATGTAATCGCCTTCTTCTAGTGCTTCGATATGGTTGATACTGGTCTCAATTGAAACGGCAAATTTACCATGTGTGTTGGACGAAAAACCAAAAGCCGTATCTGCCAACGCGTAAGTAATGCCGCCATGTGCTTTCCCCATGCTATTGAGCATTTCTGGTCGTATGCTCATTCCCAGTTTTACACATCCTATTTCTACCGATAAAATCTCCATCCCTAACCAAGTAGAATAAGGATCTAACGAAAGCATTTTTGCAGGTATCTTTTTTCCGTCTAGTTTTTGAGTCATGGTTTTGGTGAGTTGATGAGTTGGTGATTTGGTGATTTGGTGATTTGGTGATTTGGTGATTAAAAGTGTTCTTTATTTTTAGGACTTTGTATCGAGGCTGAGATCATTTTTCCAATTTCTGTCAACAATTAAATCTTCCAACTTAAAATGATACTCACTTTTAAACATATTTAATTTAATTTTTCCTTTTAGGGACTCAAAGACTCAGAGACTCAAAGACCAATCCGCTTTGCTTCATTTTCCTTAATAAAGGTGAGCATCTATAGCGATCTTCTCTATATACATCATACAAAGCGTCCAGTCCATTCACGCACCAGTCGATTCCTTTTTCGTTTGCCCAAGCCAGCAATCCTTTAGGGTAATTTACGCCTTTGGTCATGGCACTGTCTATTCCATGAGCAGTGGCAATATTTAAGAATAAGGCGTCTGCAGCCTCATTGATGAGCATTACCAATACGCGATCTTGGATTTCTTTAAGCAGTTCAGGTGATTTTTCTGGTTCCGCTTTCGCGAAAGCCTGCTCGCTATCTGCATTCACATAATCATAAAATCCGCGTCCTGATTTGCGACCTAGCCAGCCTGCCTCGACCAATCTCTTTTGAGTCAAGGACGGCTTGTAACGGGGATCAAAATAGAAAGCTGTGAAGACCGTCTCTGTCACCACATAATTTACATCATGACCTATATAATCCATGAGTTCAAAAGGTCCCATCTTAAAACCTAATGACTTTAATGCGTAATCTATAGTGGCAAAACTGGCCATTCCTTCCTCATAAATACGCAGGGATTCACTATAAAAAGGTCGCGCCACTCGATTTACGATAAAACCTGGCGTATCCTTAGCCACAGCCACTACTTTCTTCCAGTTTTCAACGGTAGCAACACAAGTATCTATGACATTTTGAGCGGTTTGCACTGCTGGAATTACCTCCACCAACTTCATTAAAGGAGCTGGATTAAAAAAGTGAATTCCTATACAACGTTCTGGTTTAACCAAAGATGCGGCAATGCTCGCAATACTTAAACTAGAGGTATTAGAAGCAATAATGCAATCTTGAGAAACATGTGATTCTAACTCCTGAAATACTTTTTTCTTGATATCGAGATTCTCTACAATCGCCTCGATGGTTAAATCAGCATCTGATAAATCCTTGATCGCACTCACATAAGAAATATTAGACTGTATGCGGTTTTTCTCGTCAAGGTCAATTCTTCCTTTCTCAATAAGCCGATTCATTATTTTTTCAAGAGCCGCTTCTGCTTTATCCAATTGTTCTTGATTGACATCAAATAGTTTTACTTGACAACCTGCTGTGGCAGCTACTTGAGCGATACCACTTCCCATGGTTCCAGCGCCTATGACTCCTACTTTGGAGATATATGAATCTTGATTTTTGATTTTTGATTTTTGATTTTCCATCTAAAGATTTTTGATTCTAGAGTTTAGAATTTTGATTTACTGAGTCTTGGTATTTTTGATACTCACGACAAAAATTGATATTAATTGATTATTTTCATCAATCAATTGATCTAAAGTTTCAATTTTACTCATTAATTCAGCACCCTTAATAATTTTAAGATTGATATAACTTTCTCTCAGTTCTTTGAGAGAAATTTTCATTTTATGAAGATAATCTCTTGTAGATTCGCCGCCGCGCGCTTCTCCATAATTAAGAGCTATGGAAGTTGAAGAGCGTATTAATTGTTTTGATAAATGTTCTGAAGCAAAGCTTTTATCTACATACTTACAGCCCTTGATAATTGAAACTGCAAAATTTATTAATCTGTTTTCTAAATCCTGAGCTTTCATATTTCCATTTTTTAAATCAAAAATCGCAAATCAAATATCCAATATCGTAAATCCCTTTACTTGCCTTTAAAAACTGGCTTGCGTTTTTCCATAAAACTGGCGACACCTTCGGCGTAATCTTCAGTGGCGGCACTTTCAATTTGAAGTTTGGATTCCAGTGCGAGTTGCTCTTCTACGGTATTAGAAAAGGACTGGTTTAAGGCTTTTTTTGTGTTGGCTAACGCAACTGTAGGTAGATCTGCTAGTTTTTGTGAGGTCGCTTTCGCGAAAGCGAAAAACTCATCATCCTTTACGACTTTGTAAATCATTCCCATTTGGTCTGCTTCGGTTGCTGAAATTTTATCGGCTAACATCATAGCAGCACTTGCTTTACCAAATCCTATCAATCGAGGTAAAAAGAAAGTCCCGGCACTATCTGGAATCAATCCTATTTTAGAAAAAGCTTGAATAAAAGCGGCACTTTCTGTGGCGATAACTACGTCACAACACAATGCCAGGTTTGCGCCTGCTCCAGCAGCAACTCCATTAACAGCAGCTATTACCGGTTTTTCTAGATTTCTAATCTTCAAAACTATAGGATTGTAATGATCATCGAGGATGGCTTTAAAACCTGGGTGCAACTCTGGATTAGTTATTTCTTGAATGTCTTGTCCTGCGCAGAATGCTTTTCCTTCACCTGTAATCAAAACTGCTCTTACTTCCTCATCTGTAGCGCATTGATCTAGTGCGTCTTGCATAGCAAAAGCCATTTCACGGTTGAACGAGTTAAATACTTTTGGTCTGTTTAGAGTTATGGTAGCAACGCCGTTTTCGACTTGCAAGAGGATGGAATCTGACATGGATCTTTTTAATTTTTATAAAGATAATGGTTGTTAGGCTTTCGCGAAAGCGAGAACACCGCCATATTTTTAATAATAAATCAACCTGATGATTGCCAAGGTTGTATTAGGATTGATTAATTTCATAGCAAATAACCACCATGAAAATAGGTAATTTTTTAATTGCTGTTCTTTTTACACTATTTGCTACTGCTCAAAACGAACTTGATTTTGATATGGATGCTACATCTGCTCGTCTAGGAGGCTATAGCGATATTACATATATCATTACAAACAACTCCTCAAGTGATATAACCAACATAACGATTAATCATCCAGATGCAGTAGTAAATAGTTTTGTTTTAAACCCTTCTACTCTTTCTCCGAGTGCCAGTGCAACAGCTACTGGGAGAATTGCCATCTCAGGCAATCGAGTAAATGGTATGATACCATTTTTAGGCGGTACGCAGGCAACGGTAACCGGGACAATGAATAGTACTACCATAACAGAACTATCAGATGGAAATGATACGCAAGGAAATCGAGTAGATGATGGGTATTCTAATTATTTTATTTCAGAACCTCAAAACTATGGGGTCATCTATGTAGATGACAATCTTAATAGTAGTTATGACCCAGATTCTGATAGAATTATTCCAGGAGTAACTATCAACGTGGCAGATGATATAGGTAACCAAGCCATTCTTCAAACAAACGAGACTGGATGGTGGTATTTACCAGACGGAATTTTGTTTACTGAAAACTTAGCCGTAATCGACAGATCATCACTTCCTGCTGCTTTTGTAAACTATCAACCTATCGATGGAGGCGTTCCTTTTAGTTTAGAACTTACTCTAGCTTCTCAATTTGTGTATGAAAATGGATTTGTGCCTAATAGCAATATTGGAACTCTACAAGCTGGAGCCTTTCTTGACACAAATAACAACGGAACCAGAGAATCAAATGAAATAAACGTACCTCATGTAGATTTTGAATTTATATCTAACAATGATCCTACAACTAGTGCTGTAATAAATAATGGAACTGGCAATGCAGTTTTTAAACTTGACTTTTCTCCAGGTAACCAACTTAATGATATTACCGCAACTATGGGTAACAACAATGGATTCTTCACTGTAAACACAGCGTTTTTTGATGATATTACCACAACCAGCGGTTCCACTACCGTGCTTGATTTTGCAGTATCAGAAGTTTCTTCTTCAAATAGAGATACTTCTGTATATTTAGCTAACTTCATATCACCTAATCCTGGTTTTGAAAGTGTTGTTTCTATTATTATTGACAACATCAATACAGGCACGGCTTCTGGTACTTTTCAGTTTAACTACGACCCACGAGCTGGTATTGTCTCATTATTTGATTCAAACGGTACAGACTTACTATTAAATGGAACGGCTACTTTAAATGCTAGTGCTAGCAGTTTGAGTATGTCATACTCTTTAAATGATTTTGATCAAAATCGTTTCTATGTATTACTGTCTACACCTATAAATGGAGTCCAAATAGGAGATACATTTACTCATACAGCTGCTATAAACCCAACTTCTATCGATAACGATGTATCAAATAATACAGCCACTTTAAATGTAGATGTAGTGGCCTCCTATGATCCTAATGATGTGGCCGAGGCTAGAGGCGAGATAATACCAATTAATACTTTTTCAAATACGGATTACTTAGAATACACGATCCGTTTCCAAAACCTAGGAACAGCCAGCGCGCAATTTGTGAGAGTGCTTTCTACACTAGATCCACAACTTGATCCAGCGACTTTTGAGATGATTACAGCCAGTCATAATTTTACCTATACTAAAAATGCTAGTGACCTAGATTGGTTTTTTGATCATATTCAACTTGCTCCAGAGGTAAATAATCCTGAGGCCAGCAATGGATTCATAAGATATAGAATTAAACCTTTGCCTGGATATGCGGTAGGTGATGTTATCGCTGCGAGTGCCAGTATCTTTTTTGATTACAATGCTCCAGTAATTACAGAAACTTGGCTCACTAGCTTTGACGTACCTGCATCTTTAAGTGATGTACGTTTAGGAGCTGTTTACCCTATTCCACTTAAAGGAAACACCTTATTCTTTGAAAATATAGCTACTGGAAAAGCACAATTGTATTCCCTAGATGGTAAAGAAGTATGGAGCGGACACATTTCAAATAGCCAACTTACTCTAAACGCTATTAATTCTGGATTTTATATTTTGAAGGTAAACTTTGAAGGAAAAGTAGCCAGCATTAAGTTGCTAAAAGAGTAATGTTTTAATCTCTATAGTTATCATAGAAGTTTTGCTTTCGCAAAAGCATAACAAGCATTACCAAAAGATCCATATTAGATTTTTTAGAGGCTCTTTAAACCTAAGATCCAAATAGCTCCTATCTATTGGTAAATTTAAAAACTACAGCTTAGTAATTTTTAGATAAGATAAATCAGGATTTACATCTATAAAACCATTTATATCTTCCCCAGAAGAATCAGTTGCAATAAAGTCAACCGTAGAAGTTTCGGTAGTTGTAAATACGGCAATTTGTTTTTGTTGAACTATTTCAATTTGAGTCTTTACAGAAGCCATAGTCCCTATTAATCCATTTTGAACAGTGTTTATTCTTAATATATAATCAAAACTACCTGACGCTATATAAACTGATGATTCTACAATATAGTCGCCTGGCGGCAATGTTAAATCGTTACCGGATAAAGAAGCTCCTTCAATAGTATTATACCTATTGGTTGAGGCGTAATTAAAAACAATGGGACCATTTAAAATATCCGTCTGCACCTGCGTCTTAGTACTTACAAAAGTTGCGAAAAGGGTGCCAAACTTAGTTGATTGATCTTGCTGATCAATTATTTTAATCCATTTAGAAAGAGGGGTGCTCCAATAATAATAACCAACACTAACATCATTAACAGCAACTAGATTGAAAACAAGTAAACTATTAGCAGGGTCTACTATGCTTGTTACATCAGTTGTACTTTGCAGTTCCAATCTGGGTATTAAAATTCCTTTATCAAAAGAACTAATATCTAACATACTGGAAGTATCAGGAACAGCGGTATTTATACCTACCTGTGCATTTAATGCTATTGATAATAACAACAAAAAAGTCGTAATAAGTAATCGTTCTTTCATCTTTATGTTCTTAGGGGAAAGCCAAATTTATTCTGCAAACAAAACTAGGTTCTTAAAATAATGTTAATGATGTTCTGTTTTCGCTAAAAGAACAATTACAACGATTAAAGATCATACTTAGCTCTTAGAGCATTCGATTAAAAACACGTATTAAAAAAATATCCTACGCCATTAATGGAAAAAGAAGTTGGTTGGTTGGTTGGTTAAAGACTAACAATTGAACTGATAATTATGTTAGATATTAGGCTTTCGCGAAAGCCTAATTACTTCAAGCATTTAAAATAATCAAAAGGCTCTAAGCAATCCTCACATTGAAACATGGCTTTACATGCTGTAGAACCAAACTGGCTTACGAGCTTGGTATTCTTAGAGCCGCAATTGGTGCACTTCACCATCTTTTTTTCATTGAGCAGGACATCCTTGTCTGCAGACTCTTCTAGTGGTGCAGCGATGCCATAATCTTCCAGTGCCTTGCGACCGCGATCTGTGATCCAGTCCGTCGTCCATGGCGGGCTCATGATCAACTGTATATGTGTTGTGTATCCAAGAGCCGTAAATGCGCTCTCTAAATCGTCGCCTATTACGTCCATTGCTGGACAACCGCTATAAGTAGGGGTGAGCTTTATGGTGATTTCTTTTCCGTCTACTACCACATCTCTAATCACTCCAAGATCTACCACGTTTAAAACAGGTATTTCTGGATCCATGACGGATTCTAGAATGGATACTATAGATGGAGGTAAGTCTGAATAAATGGATTTCGCTATTTTAGACGAACTTGAATTCGAACTCGAACTTGAACTTGAATCTTTAGTCATTTGTCTTTTTAATTAAGGTTACTACTATTCTAATAAGCTCATCATTTTCAGATTGTAAAGGTTCACACCTATCGGTCGCTAAAAGATTTGCCTTATTTTGAATCCTTAAGTTTCTCAAGCTTTCTCGAAGTTCTTTTAGGGTAATTCGCAGTTTATTTATTCGGTCTTTTGTTGTTCCAGCTCCCAGTGCTTCTCCGTAATTTAAAGCTGAAGAACATGCTGAACGAATCAATTGTTGAGCAAGATATTGCGCGGCATAAGAGTTAGGCATTTTGATATAAAGCTTGATGATATCAGCAGCAAAATCTTCTAAACGCTCTGCAAGATCTTTATAAACCATATTATCTTTTTATTCTTTTATTTCGAGTTCGAGTTCAGGTTCGAGTTCGAGTTTATTCACTTACCATTTCGAATCTGGATACGTCCTTTGCATATACTGCATCTCGGTAAGTATAAATCCAAGGTGCTCGCTGTGTAATCCTTCTTTACCTCCTTTTTGGAAGTACTCTACTTCTGGGATATCTAGTGTTGCTAGAGTGAGTAAGTCTTTTATCTTTTCATAGTAGGTATCCCGAAATGCTGACATATCTGGCGCTACTCCCGCAGCAATCATGGCATCATCTGCAGTGGTGGTTTGAAAGAGTTCATCGGTATAAACCCAAAGGTCATTTACAGCTTCTTGAACTCGTTTCTTGCTTTGTTCTGTTCCGTCTCCTAAACGTTTTAACCAGTCTCCTGAAAAACGCTCGTGATAACTCGCTTCTTTAATTCCTTTAAAAGCAAAGGCTCGCAAGGTTTCGTCGGCACTTTGTTGCAAAGCGTTTAGAAATAATTTATTGTACACATCAAAGAAAAACTGACGTACAATCACATAACCGAAATCTGTGTTGGGTTGTTCTAATAACAATACGTTTTTATATTCTCTTTCTTTCCTTAGAAATGCGATATCGTCCTCTGTTGATTTATCTCCTCTTAACTGGGCGATGTATTGATAAAAATTACGCACTTGTCCCAACATATCTAGGGAAATGTTAGTCAATGCAATATCTGGCTCTAGGTTAGGACCATGACCACAAAGCTCTCCTAATCGCTGACCTATAATCAGATAGTTATCTGCAACTCCTAGCAGGTAGTTGATTAAGTGTTCCTTGTTTTGTGTTGATTCCAAAAATTTTGGATTCAACTCTTTTATCGGTTGTTTCATATCAATGAAATGATTAAAAAATCAAAACGAAAATCAAAATCAAAATCAATTTTGAGCACGCTTATTTTTGGTTCTTAATAATTGTTGCAACTATTTTACTGAGCTGTAAAGATTCATCTACTAGATTTGTTTGGTCGTTTTTTAAAAGATTGGCTTTAAGTTGTATCCTTAAGTTATTCTTACATTCTTTTAATTCCTTTAAACAAATCCTAAGCTTATTAATCTTGTCTTTACTACTTCCTGCACCAGCAAACTCTCCGTAATTTAAAGCAGCACTTCCGGAGGAACGGATAAGTTGTTCCGCATAATATTTTGATGCATATGTTTTATCGGAAAATCAAATTCTCTAACCACATCTGCTGCAAATAGTATCAATCTATCTTCTACATCATAAGGTTTTTCAATCATT
Source organism: Nonlabens sp. MB-3u-79 (assembly GCF_002831625.1). Taxonomy (NCBI): domain Bacteria; kingdom Pseudomonadati; phylum Bacteroidota; class Flavobacteriia; order Flavobacteriales; family Flavobacteriaceae; genus Nonlabens; species Nonlabens sp. MB-3u-79. The sequence continues at coordinate 214,779 of NZ_CP025116.1, forward strand.
ATGGTTTGATTTTAGTTTTGATTTTGATTTTCCTTTTAAAACTACATATGTTTTAGTTCATCAGGCAGCTCATAAAAAGTAGGATGTCTATATACTTTATCTGTTGCTGGTTCAAAAAGCTCACCACTAGATTCTGGGCTACTAGCGGTGATATTAGTGGACTCTACTACCCAAATGCTGACCCCTTCATTTCTACGGGTGTATACATCTCGGGCATTGTTCATGGCCATCTCTGCATCTTCAGCATGTAGACTGCCGCAATGTCTGTGTTCTAGTCCGTTTTTAGATCGTATAAAAACTTCCCAAAGTGGCGTTTCTTGACTCATATTCTTTTAAATTTAAGTTTAAACTTAAGTTTAAGTTTAAAGGTTTACTCATGCACTAGCCCCATTGTCCTTCAGACATTTCCCAAAAGGGAAAAATTAAATTGCCCTTAATAGGTAACAATGAAAGGTCCCTTCCGCTGGAAGGGATTTAAGGTAATCTTTAAACCGCTTTAGCGATTTCTTCTTTCCTATCTTTCTGTTTGGACGCATAAGCACTTGCTGCTTCACGTACCCAAGATCCATTCTCCCAAGCATCACGACGGTCGTCCAGTCGCTTTTTATTCATAGGTCCGTGGCCTTTTACCACTTGCCAGAATTCATCCCAATTGATCTCTCCAAAATCATAATTTCCTTTCTCGTCATTCCATTTTAAATCTGCATCTGGAATGGTCAATCCTAAGAGTTCTGCTTGTGGAACTGTCTGGTCTATAAACTGCTGGCGCAACTCATCATTAGTCTTGCGCTTTAACTTCCACTTCATAGATTGCTCGGTATGTGTGCTTGCCGCATCTGTAGGACCTAACATCATTAATGATGGCCACCACCAGCGGTTCAGTGCATCTTGAGCCATTTCTTTTTGTTCTTCAGTACCGTTACACAGCGATAACATGATTTCATATCCTTGTCTCTGGTGAAAACTTTCTTCCTTACACACACGTACCATCGCACGAGCATAAGGTCCAAAAGAAGTGCTACACAAGGGCACTTGATTGATAATCGCAGCACCATCTACTAGCCAGCCTATGGCTCCCATGTCTGCCCAGCTCATCGTTGGGTAATTGAAAATCGAAGAGTATTTTGCCTTTCCAGAATGTAAATCTTCATACAATTGCTCCCGAGTAATGCCTAAAGTTTCGCAAGCACTGTACAAGTAAAGACCGTGCCCAGCTTCATCTTGCACCTTTGCCAGTAAGGCTACTTTGCGTCGCAGTGATGGCGCACGAGTGATCCAGTTTGCTTCTGGCAACATCCCTACAATTTCAGAATGTGCATGTTGAGAGATCTGTCTGATATGTGTCTTGCGATACTTTTCAGGCATCCAGTCTTTAGGCTCGATCTTTTCATCTCTTGCAATTTTAGCGTCAAATTGCGTTTCTAAACTTTTGATTTCTGCTTCACTCATGGTTTATTTGCTTTTGGCTTTTAGCAATTTGCTATTAGCTTATATCCAACTTCTTTTTAAAACTAGTAATCATCTTACCGATTTCTATTAATTTGATTCTATACTACTGTTCTTTTTGTTTAGTAATGTAAGCTTGCGATGCCGCAATAGATAAACACACTACACATTCTCTGACACTACCTTGTGCAATATTTAGAAACTTATTCAATTATTTATCGCTATCGCCATGTCCTTCTGCAATGTTCAGAGCTATTGAAACTGCCGCTCTTCTTAACTGCGAAGTAAGTCCATAAATTTCTGTTTTAGGAAATACAGTGGTTAACTCGTAAACGAACTTTGATAAACTCTTAAATTTTCAAATCTAAATTCTATTATCTTGTGTTATTAGGCTTTCGCGAAAGCGAAAAGCTAATTGCCAAAAGCCAATTTACACATCATAATTCACGACTAGTTTCTTACTAGTGGGAACACTTACACAACTCAACACAAATCCCTTTTCTACTTCTTCATCGGTCAACGCATAGTTGACTTTCATCTCCACAGAGCCTTCTACCAATTTACACTTACAAGTACTACACACACCTCCTTTACAAGCGTAAGGCAAATCTGCTCCAGCATTGATAGCTCCATCGAGCAGGTTATCAAAATCTTTACCTAATACAAAATGGAACTCTTTACTTCCATCTATAATAGTCACATCTACTCCATCCACTTTTTTCTCAAGCGCTGCAGCTGCTCTAGCTTTATCGGCATCACTCAAACCGCTAACAAAAAGTTCAAAATGAACGTTCTCTTTTTTCATTCCAGCGGCAACAAGCTCATCTCTAATCAAAAAGATCATCTCTTCTGGACCACAAATAAAAGCGTGATCTGTATGTGGTGCATTGATTAAGGTTTGAGTAAGTGCTTGCATCTTCTCTTGATCAAAACGTCCATTGAACAATGGGATATCGCGACGCTCTCTGCTTAAGAAATAAAACACCTCAAAACGACTTAAATACATGTTTTTAAGCGCTTCTATTTCTTCCTTAAAGATAATTGATTTTACCGTTCTATTGAGGTAGAATAACTTGAATTTAGCATTTGGCTCGCTAGCGAGATGCGTTTTAATAATGCTCAACATTGGAGTAATTCCACTACCCGCAGCAAATGCTATATAGTTCTTAGCTTCATTTTTATCATCAGCCTCAATTCCAAAATCACCACTAGGCGCAGCAACTTGTAGTACATCACCAGTTTTTAATTTGCGATTAACGTAGGTAGAAAATTTACCTTCAAAGATTTCTTTAACGGCTACTTTCCATTCATCATCCAGCGGACTGCTGCATAACGAGTAACTGCGTCGTAAATCTTCACCATTGATTATGGCTCGCAACGTCAAGAACTGTCCTGGCCGGTAATTAAATTCCTCTTTCAATTCCTGAGGAACGTCAAAAGCGATGACCGTAGTATCCTCCGTCTCTTTATAGACTTGGGACAATGTTATGTTATGAAATGTGTTCACTGTATATAGGTCGTTAAGTTGATACAAAACTAACACTTGTTAGTTTGAGAAACAAGTACCTTGTTTCTCAAACTGAAATAAATTTAAAAATGCACCTTTAACTTGAATTTCACGACCCTAATTGGAACTGCATCGTATCTTGTTACCTATGAAGTATCCTAATATTACAGCATCTGAATCTATTTTAAAAGAGGCAGACGAAGCCATGTCTTTTTATCCTTTATTAAAAGATACCCCCATCGAATTTAGATTCAGTGATAAGGTGCGTAAAAACTTCATGCAAGCACAACCTACTTACAGTAGCATATTCAAATCTCGAAGCAATCGCAGTTATATCATCTTGATAAGTAAAGTCTTTAAGGTAGAAAACAAAGTCTTTACTATTGATGAAATTCCTCATGAGGTTCTTATAGGATGGTTAGGTCATGAGCTGGGACACGTGATGGATTATCGAGCACGAAGCAGTATAGGAATGATTTTTTTCGGATTAAAATACCTGTATTCACACGCTCACATTCAAAAAGTAGAGCGAGCCGCAGACGATTATGCCGTGCGTCATGGAATGGGAGCATTCCTTTTAAAAACTAAAAAATTTATCCTTAATCACAGCAGTCTGTCAGAAAAATACAAGCGACACATGCGCAAGTTTTACCTATCCCCTGAAGAGATCCTAGAACTCATTAATAGGTATGGAGCAACAGGTGAAAAACCTAGTGAGGACGAACTAGCGCCGCAGGCACATAGTCATTAATCTTCTTACTAAACATTTAAAACTATAATAAGCGAAGCCGTCCTGCGACGGCTTGACTTTTTAAGTTACTTCTGGTGATAAAGTTTTTAAAGACTTTTTACAAAGGCTTCCCAGTCTTTAAATTTTTCTTCATCCATTACTTTTTCCATCTTTACTTGACCCCCTTTTTTATTATTGTGGTTGTTCCATTTGGTAAATGTTTCTGGGTGTATTTTATTTACTTGAACTCCTTTTAATGCTTTAGATCGAGCTACTTTGTAATTCTTGTTAGCTTCCTGAAGTAACTGATCTAGAGCCTCAGCGAGTTGTTTTTCTGAAGTTTGTGTTTCTGTACCTAAATACCAAACATGATAAAAATCACCATTTATCTTCTTAGCAGAAACGGTGAACTCTTTTATGGTAGTATCAAACTTAGATTGCAGCTCAATAATGGCTGTTTCCATTTTTAAAACGGAGAGCTGGCTTCCTACCACATTGAGAAAAAACTTGGTTCTGCCTGTTATTTTTATTTCAGCTTTTTCAACGTCCGTGAATTTGATGGTATCCCCTATCAGGTAACGCCATGCGCCAGAAACAGTAGAAATAATAAGTACATAATCTACTTCTGGCTCTACTTCGGCCATAGTAACTATGGGGGCATTTGCAGCAATACTTCCGTCTTGCTCTATATTCTCTGGTCGGAAGGGTACAAATTCAAAATAAATCCCCCCATCTGTAATAAGTTGCATGGCATCAGTTTCTGGACGTTGCTGGCAAGCGATAAACCCTTCACTGGCAAGATAGGTATCTACAACTTGAACTGGTTTACTAAATAGTTTTTCAAAACTCGTCCTGTAGGGCTCAAAAGCAACTCCACCAGAAGTATAGACACATAAGTTGGGCCATATATCGTGAATGGAGTCTACATTGTTGTATTCCATAACTTCCTTCAACATCATTTCCAACCATGATGGAATACCACTCAACATTCCTATATCCCAACTTTTGGCTTCCTCTGCAATTTTTTGAACGCGTTCATCCCAATCATCAATGGAGGAAATTTCTTTACCCGGTCTGTAAAATGAGTCTAAAAATTCAGGAATCTGACTGGCTGAAATACCACTGATTTCCCCGATGATAAATCCATTCTCTTCTGTTAAATCTGTTGAACTCCCTAAAGCAAGTACCTCACTTTCAAAAATACCTGAGGGCAAATCAAAATTAGTTAATGCGCTTACTTGTCTGGTACCAGCAGCTTTTATAGCTGCAATCATCTCATCAGAGACTGGGATAGTTTTGGACTTTTTACCTGTTGTACCGCTGGATCTTGCCAAAAACCTTGGAGTGCCTGGCCAACTGATATTGGGCTTTCCTTCTTTGGTGCGCGACCACCATTGCTCCTCCATTTTATGATAGTCGAAAAAAGGTACCGCTTCCGCGAAAGCGTGCTCTAAATCATCATCTTTTAAAAAGCTGTCAAAACCGTAATAAAGACCAAAAGAAGTTTTTTTAGCTTTTTTCAATAAGTTTTTGAGCACTTCCCTTTGTAGCTCCACATGACTGGACGTGGACCTAATCGAATCGTGTATGTTTAAAGCGGTTTTAATGATAGGCCCTAAAAGCATCATGAGGTTTTGATTTTTATCAAAAATAAGCGGAAGCTTGCTTAGTTTAGGTTAAGGCTGTTGTAAGATTTGAAAAATGAGGGATGAGGGATGAGGGATGAGGGATGAGGGATGAGGGATGAGGGATGAGGGATGAGGGATGAGGGATGAGGGATGAGGGATGAGGGATGAGGGATGAGGGATGAGGGATGAGGGAAAATTAAATTTTCTGAGACACGAAACAATTTAAAAGTAAAAATTAAATTCAAATTTTAAACGCTGCACTCATAACTCATCATTCTAGACTGTTAATGATATTTTGTAAAAATCTTAGTTGCCTCGTTATAACTGCTTTCAAAAGACATGGCACTTATATTAGAGTCTGCCTTTGTCGTATTGAAATAGCTGACCATTTTTTCTGTAGGCATGTTACCAGTGAGTTCGTCTTTTGCCATAGGGCAACCACCGAAGCCTTGTATGGCCCCATCAAAACGACGGCATCCCGCTTTATAAGCAGCATCTACCTTTTCATGCCATTTTGTGGGAGTGGTGTGTAAATGTGCGCCAAATTCGATCTCCGGATATTTAGGGATGAGGTTGGAGAATAGATAAGAAATGGTTTCTGGATCTGAAGTTCCTACGGTATCTGAAAGCGATAGAATCTTAATCCCCATATCGTAAAGCTTTTGCGTCCACTCCCCTACGATCTCCACATTCCAGGGATCTCCATAAGGGTTACCAAAGCCCATAGAAATATAAACGACTAATTCTTTATTGTTCTTTTGAGCGAGATCGATGATCTCCTGCAACAATTCCACACTTTGAGCAATAGTTTTATGGGTGTTGCGCATTTGGAAATTCTCAGATATAGAGAATGGATACCCTAAATACTGAATTTCTGGATGCTCGCAAGCTGCTTGAGCGCCGCGTAAATTAGCAACAATAGCAAGAAGCTTGGAATCGGTTTTAGAAAGATCTAGTTGAGAAAGCACCTCAGCAGTATCGACCATTTGCGGTATGGCTTTAGGAGAAACAAAGCTCCCAAAATCAATCGTATCAAAACCACATCTCAATAAAGACTGAATGTACTGCACCTTCAAATGAGTTGGGATAAACTCCTTAATTCCTTGCATGGCGTCACGCGGACATTCGATAATTTTTACATGTTCCATTGCGGTAAAGATACCAAACAATATCGTTTGCGAAAATGAAAAAACCGATTTTCGGTTTACTTTCAATGCTTCTTTGAGGTGGTGAGCATTAACATGAACTTCCTGTTTTATGTCAATAGAATTTAACCCAATATCTAGAAGTGTTTTAAAAAAAGAGAAGCTTGTAAAATAGACTTAAGAGAAACCTCTTTAGTTTACACAACCCCAGTAAGTTGAACTATTTTCATGGAATAAAAATGTTTTTTAAAGGTCTTTTTTTTACGTGTTCCGGAGTGATATAAAACATTGGTATTATTCTTCTTTACTAATGTCCGAAAAAAGATCATAGATCGCTTCGCTCTAAGATCATAGCATATAGACGACACTATAACTAACTGAAAAACAGTAATCATCATTTGATTTATTCCTATTCTAAGCGCATTCATTTCATAAATAATGAAGAACGACAAAAGCATGGTGGTTGTATAAATGTTTCTTTTGAAACTCTTCAATGGCAGCATGTTTAACGGTATTGGAAAACTTTATCGGACACTAATGATTCTTTTTAAAATCACTAGCTCAAAAAGATATTCAATAGATCCCTTACCTGATCTGTGTCATCCACATAATACCTAGCCGCAGTATTAGCTACTCCCACTTTTACCGTAACCGCTTCTTCTGGCAAGTCTTGAAACATAAATTCATCGGTCCAATCATCCCCTATGCAAAATATAAAGTCGTACTTCTGATTCAGAATATGGTTGTTTGCCGCTTTTCCTTTATGGACATTACTACTCTTTATTTCCAGCACTTTATTTCCAGAAAGCACACTTAAACCATGGTTACTAGTTAGTTCTCTGATCACGCTGGAGAGTTCATTAGCTCGCTTTTCTCCAAGTTCTGGATCTGCCTTGCGGTAATGCCATGCCAGAGAATATTTTTTCTCCTCAATAAAAGTTCCTGGGGTGCGGTCCACAAAAGTTTGTAAAACCGGTTGAATAGTTGGTACCCAATCGGTATTCATAGTTTCTGTGAGTTCCCAATCAGCACCATATATTTTCTTAAGAACACCATGCTCTGCAATCAAAGTTACAGGCACGTCTTTAAACCACTCTCCTAGTGTTACAGAATCACGACCACTAATAATCACTACTTCACTTTTGTCATCAGCTTGTAGTTTTGAAACCATCTCTAGTAATTGTGCATCTGGTTTTGCATCACCTGGATTATTGACAAAGCCTCGTAAGGTACCGTCATAATCTAGGAAGAACATACGCTTTTTAGCATTCTTAAAACGCTGGAGTATTTCATCCTGTCGCTTTTCATTAATATGTTTTGCTTTAACCACACTTCTATTTCCTTCTACTGCATGGAGTTTAACCATAAAATCACTGGCCCACTTTTCTACATTATAGCGTTTCAAGCGACTTTGCATGTACTTGTTTCGTTTTTTCTGTTCTTCCTCAGGCATTTCTAGCGCTACTTTAATAGTGTCTGCGATAAGGTCTATATTGTTTGGGTTAATGAGCAAAGCTTCATTCATCTCCTTTGCAGCGCCTGCCATTTCAGAAAGGATCAATACTCCAGTTTGATCGGTTCTTGTGGCGATATACTCTTTGGCAACCAAATTCATTCCATCCCTAATAGGAGTGATCAACGCCACATCACAAGACGTATACAGGTCGATTAAATTATTAAACGGCATCGAACGGTAAAAGTACCAAACCGGCGTCCAACTTACCGTTGAGAACTTACCGTTGATACGTCCTACCAATTCGTCTATTTCTTTCTTAAGGACTTGGTATTGAGGAACATTAGAGCGGCTAGGAACGGCCAGCATGACCAGTCTTACCTTTTCAGTGTATTCTGGGTATTTCTCTAGGAAATGTTCAAATGCCTTAAGTCTGTTAGCAATCCCTTTTGTATAATCCAGGCGGTCTATAGACAGGATCATTTTGGCATCTGGTGAGGCCGTTGCATGCATGTCAAGGCGTCGCTGTAACTCACTTTGTGTTTTATTGGTCTGTTCTTGATTCGCTTTCGCGAAAGCGTGAAATTTATCATAATCAATACCCATAGGAAAACTGTCGACCTTGATCATTCGATCTTTATAGGTAATGTCATTAAAACTAACCTCGTAGCCCAAAATCCTACTTACCGATCTCAAAAAATGACGCTCGTAATCATAGGTATGAAAACCCAATAAATCTGAACCCAGCAAACCCTTAAGAATTTCTTCCCGCCATGGCAGCGTTCTAAACACCTCAAAGGAAGGAAACGGGATGTGAAGAAAGAATCCTATGGAAACATCAGGTCGTTGTTCCTTAATCATTTGTGGCAATAACATCAACTGATAATCATGCACCCAGACATTATCTCCGTCTTCAATATTTTCCAAAACTACCTGTGCAAACTTGCAGTTCACACTTTTATAAATTTCCCAATTGTCATTATCAAACTCTACATACTCCATAAAATAATGGAACAATGGCCATATAGTTCTATTGCTAAAACCGTAATAAAACCCATCCAGATCAGATTGAGTCAATTCAACAGCGGCACATTGCTGGTCTGCAACAGCTTTGTGTATTTCAGACTCCAACTCTTGCGGAGTCTCCTCTTGGGTCAGTCCCGTCCAGCCTATCCACAATCCGTTGCTATCCCTGTGTACCGACTTCATACCAGTAGCTAGCCCACCCACACTAGGCGAAGAACTCACGACACCCTCATCTATGGAAAGTTGCAAAGGCAGGCGGTTGGAAACGATTATTGTTTTACTCATAAAATGGAAGCTGTACTCAAATCACTACGCTGCGACTTGACATAAGTTAATAAAAAAAGTTGTTACACAAATATAGGATTTTCATTGGCACTTATCAATTCACAGTAGTTATTACACTCATTTTCAATCTACTTACTATGGTTAGCTTATTTTCGTGAGTTCTCCACTTCGAGTAATTGGAGTGTTAAGGAAGCCATTATTAGTTTAATGTAAAGAAGTGATTTTATGTAGATGCCACTTTACTCCTTAATTTAGACATTTAAAAAAAGACTTACAGGGAATAGTAATTAATAGAATATTTATGGAGAATTTAAATTACGGAATTATAGGGAATTGTAGGAGTGCTGCTCTAGTATCTGATAAAGGCTCTATCGACTGGTGCTGTCTTCCCATATTTGATTCGGCTTCTGTATTTGGTAAAATATTGGATGATAAAAAAGGGGGGAATCTTTCCTTTGAAGTAACAGAAGATTACGAGATTCTTCAAGAATACTTATGGCAAACCAATATTCTGAGCACCACCTTTGACAATGGAGAGCATGCCTTTCAAGTTATTGATTTTATGCCTCGTTATCCAAAAAATGACGGTAGTTTTTATTCTCCGCCAGACATCGTTCGTTTTTTACGATTGATCAAAGGACAACCAACGTTTAAAGTCATCTACGATCCTAAATTGAAATATGCAATAGGCACTACAAAAACTATAAACGAAGGAGAGTACATTCATAGCTATACCACAGAAGGTGAATACGAATCTGTATTTCTATACAGCGATATAGATCTAGACGCGATACTTTCTCAAAAGACCGTCACTCTGAAGTCCAACTCCTTTTTATTGCTTTCCTATCACGAGAAACTTGTTGAACAGACGCTAGACAGATCCTACCTAAAGTTTCAACGCACCAAGACCTACTGGATGAACTGGAGTGCACGTACCACCACCTATCCGTTGTATCAAAAAGAAATTGTACGAAGTGCCTTAACACTTAAGGCGCTCACGTTTGAAAGAACAGGGGCTGTACTTGCAGCAGCTACCACTAGCTTACCAGAAACTATAGGAGAAGTGCGCAACTGGGATTACCGTTTTTGTTGGGTGCGCGATGCCTCTATGGTGATTAGAGTGATCACCGGTTTAGGACATGTAAAATCAGCCAAAAAATTTCTGCAATTTATTATCCATACCATTCCAGATAAAGATGAAAAAATCCAAATCATGTATGGGATTAATGGAGAAAAAGATTTGACCGAAGAGTTTCTCGACCATCTATCTGGATATGAAAATTCAAGTCCAGTGCGTATAGGAAACGCAGCTTACGCGCAAAAGCAAAACGATATATATGGTATATTGATGGAAGTCCTTTTTCAACAGTTTGACCAGTTTGAAACCAGCATTGAAAATAGCGAGGAACTCTGGACCATTATTAAAAGTATTACGGCCATAGTTAAAAAACACTGGCAAGAAGCAGATAAAGGTATTTGGGAATTACGTACTGAAGAGCGTCATTTTGTTTTCTCAAAACTCTTGTGTTGGGTAGCCATTGATCGGGCAATAAAGATCAGCAAGATCTTGAAGCGTTCTAAATACTTAGAAGAATGGCACGAACTACGAAATGACATCTACCAAGATATTTATGTAAACGGCTGGAACGAAGAAGTTCAAGCCTACACACAATCTTATGGCTCCAAAGACCTGGATGCCTCTACCCTTCTTATGCAACAATATGGTTTTGTAAAAGCTACAGACCCTAGATTCATCAGTACAGTTCAAGCTACCGAAAGGGAGTTGTGTACCGATGGCTTGATGTACCGTTATAAAAACAACGATGACTTTGGAGAGCCTAGCTCTTCCTTTACCATTTGTACGTTTTGGCTGATTGACAGTTTGCATAAAATAGGAGAAACCGATAAAGCCCGTGCCTATTTTGATCAGCTGCTGTCGTATAGCAATCACTTGGGATTATTCAGTGAAGACATTGATTTTAAGACCAAACGACTGTTAGGGAATTTCCCTCAAGCCTACTCACATCTAGCCTTAATTGAAACAGCGGTTAATTTTAGTAAGGAATTCGCTTCCGCGAAAACGGAGTATTAAAGCAACACTGCAGTAAATTACGAATAGCTGATTTGCGAATGAAGTTGGAGTTTAAAAAAAACGAAACCTTTTCCCCAGCCCTAAAGGGTGAGGTTTCTAGGGTATTCATATTGCAACAGCTATCCCGATAAAAATAACAATTTGTGTCCATTTACAACGAAACCTTTTCCTCAGCCCTAAAGGCTGAGATTTCTATGGTATCAAAATGGCCACAGCTATCCCGATAAAAACAACAATTTGCGTCCATTTACAACGAAAGCTTTTCCCCAGCCTTGAAGGGTGAGGTTTTTATGGTATCAAAATGGCCACAGCTATCCCGATAAAAACAACAATTTGCGTCCATTTACAGCGAAACCTTTTCCCCAGCCCTAAAGGGTGAGGTTTCTAGGATATTCATATGGCAACAGCTATCCCGATAAAAACAACAATTTGCGTCCATTTACAACGAAACCTTTTCCCAAACCCTAGAGGGTGAGGTTTCTAGGATATTCATATAGCCACAGCTATCCCGATAAAAACAATGATTTGCGTCCATTTACAACGATACCTTTTCCCAGCCCTAAAGGCTGAGAGCACTATGGTATCAAAATGGCCACAGCTATCCCGATAAAAACAACAATTTGCGTCCATTTACAGCGAAACCTTTTCCCCAGCCCTGAAGGCTGAGGTTTCTATGGTATTCATATGGCCACAGCTATCCCGATAAAAACGACAATCTGCGTCCATTTACAGCGAAACCTTTTCCCCAGCCCTAAATGGTGAGGTTTCTAGGGTATTAATATGGCAACAGCTATCCCGATAAAAACAATGATTTGCGTCCATTTACAACGATACCTTTTCCCAGCCCTAAAGGCTGAGAGCACTATGGTATCAAAATGGCCACAGCTATCCCGATAAAAACGACAATTTGTGTCCATTTACAGCGAAAGCTTTTCCCCAGCCCTAAAGGGTGAGGTTTCTAGGGTATTCATATGGCAACAGCTATCCCGATAAAAACAACAATTTGCGTCCATTTACAGCGAAACCTTTTCCCCAGCCTTGAAGGCTGAGGTTTCTATGGTATTCATATGGCCACAGCTATCCCGATAAAAACGACAATCTGCGTCCATTTACAGCGAAACCTTTTCCCCAGCCCTAAATGGTGAGGTTTCTAGGGTATTAATATGGCAACAGCTATCCCGATAAAAACAACAATTTGCGTCCATTTACAACGAAACCTATCCCCTGCCCTGAAGGGTGAGGTTTCTATGGTATTAATATGGCAACAGCTATCCCGATAAAAACAACAATTTGTGTCCATTTACAACGAAAGCTTTTCCCCAGCCTTGAAGGCTGAGGTTTTTATGGTATCAATATGGCCACAGCTATCCCGATAAAAACAACAATTTGCGTCCATTTACAGCGAAACCTTTTCCCCAGCCCTAAAGGGTGAGGTTTTTATGGTATTAATATGGCAACAGCTATCCCGATAAAAACAACAATTTGTGTCCATTTCATGGCTGGTGCAAACCAAATGGATGATTTTATAAAACTTGCTGCTTTTCCTGCGACTAAGGCTAGTGCGTAAAAAACTAGCAAAGAAACTAACATGAAAACACCGCCTAACATATAAATCTGTATCCAATCTGGAAAAGAGTCTGTTATAATAAACTGGGGTAATAAGGCAAGAAAGAACAAAGTGACTTTAGGATTCAACAAATTCATAGTGATTCCTATTTTGTAGAGTTTCCATAAACTTTGAGAAGAAGTCTTTGAGTCGCCAAATTCAATAGAAGGATCTGACTTAAAGATTTTATAAGCGAGATAGAGCAAATAAACGGCTCCGGCAATTTTGATGGCATACAACAACCATTCATTATCTCTTATAATTACCGCAAAGCCCAATGCCACAACAGAAGTGTGAACGATGCAGCCCGTAATTAAACCACTGGCAATAGCAATTCCATATTTAGAACCACGTGCCACAGACTGAGTTAACACAAAAATATTATCTGGTCCAGGAGATAGTGCGAGAATCAAGGTTGCGAAGGCAAAAGAGATCAAGGATTCTAGCATCATCCTTGAGCAATAATCGCCTTGTTAATTTCCTTTATCAATGTTGGCCCTTCATAAACAAAGCCGGTATACAACTGCAACAGACTTGCACCAGCATTTATTTTATCGATCGCGTCTTGAGCCGTCATGATACCACCTACTCCGATAATAGGAAAAGCACCCTTGCTTTTTTGATGTAAAAAAGCAATCACTTCTGTCGCTCTATGCGTTAATGGTGCCCCACTGAGTCCGCCGGCTTGCTCAACTAATTCTTCTGTGGATTGCAATCCTTCTCTAGAGATGGTGGTATTAGATGCGATCACTCCATCTATTTTAGTGTCTTCTACTATTCCTATGATATCCAGTAGTTGATCATCAGTTAAGTCTGGAGCTATTTTTAGAAGAATAGGCTTTCTATTTTCTTTTGCATTGTTCAAGTCTTGAAGTGTTTGCAAAATATGGGTCAGTGGTTTTCTATCCTGCAACTCACGCAATCCTGGTGTGTTAGGCGAGCTTACGTTTACCGTAAAATAATCGACGTGATCAAAGAGTTTTTCAAAACAAATGATGTAATCGTTTACCGCTTCCTCATTAGGAGTGACTTTGTTCTTACCTATGTTACCGCCTATCAACACATGATTGGGTTGACCTAATTTAGGGTTTTTCTTTAAGCGTTCCACAGCAGCATCAACTCCACCATTGTTAAACCCCATTCTATTGACAATCGCCTGATCTTTTTTTAATCTAAAAAGACGTTTCTTAGGATTTCCATCTTGTGGCAATGGTGTGAGCGTTCCTATTTCTATAAATCCGAAGCCTAGATTTGAAAATTCTTTGAAGGCTTTGGCGTCTTTATCAAATCCCGCAGCCATTCCCACAGGGTTTTCAAAGCTTAAACCGAAGAGTTCCCTTTTAAGAGCAGGGTGATTTTTTTTAAAAAGCTTTCGCGAAAGCGCACTAAGACCAGGCACTTTATTTAAAATTTTAATACTGCTGAATGAAAAGTAATGTACTGCCTCTGGATCAAAAGCAAATAACAAGGGTCTAATAAGTGATTTATACATAATAATAAGGTTGTGCAAATTTACAATCCATTGGACTTTATTCCATATTTTTGTCACTCTTAAAAAATGACTGATATGAGTAAATATGATGTGATCGTTTTAGGTAGTGGGCCTGGCGGATATGTAACGGCAATACGTGCGTCTCAACTAGGGTTAAAAACGGCAATAATTGAAAAAGAATCTCTAGGTGGCGTTTGTTTGAACTGGGGTTGTATTCCTACCAAAGCACTGATAAAAAGTGCTGATGTGTTCAATTACCTTAACCATGCTGCAGATTACGGTCTTAAAGCAGATAATGTAGATAAAGATTTTACTGCTGTTGTAAAGCGCAGTCGCGATGTGGCTGACGGAATGAGTAAAGGGGTGCAGTTTCTTCTTAAAAAGAATAAAATTGACGTAATCATGGGTTACGGTACGATAAAAAAAGGAAAGAAAATCGAAGTGAAAGCTGAAGACGGATCCACCTCAACCGTAGAAGCAAATCATATTATTATTGCTACGGGATCAAAATCTCGCATACTTCCTAACTTACCCCAAGACGGTAAAAAAGTAATAGGATATCGTGAAGCAATGACTTTAAAGGAGCAGCCTAAAAAACTAGTTGTTGTAGGGTCTGGAGCGATAGGTGTAGAGTTTGCCTATTTCTATAATGCTATGGGAACTGAAGTTACTCTTATTGAGTATCTAGACCGTATTGTTCCTGTGGAAGATATTGATATTTCTAAGCAAATGGAACGCAGCTTCAAGAAATCCGGAATTAAAGTAATGACTTCTAGCGAAGTGACTAGCGTTGATACTTCTGGAGATGGCGTAAAAGTAAAGGTGAAAACCAAAAAAGGAGAAGAAGTAATCGAAGCAGACGTAGTTCTTAGTGCTGTAGGTATTGAAACTAATCTTGCTAACATAGGTCTTGAAGAAGTAGGAATCTCTACAGATCGCGGTAAAGTACTGGTGAATCAATGGTACCAAACCAATCTGCCTGGATATTATGCTATAGGTGATATTACTGCTGGTCCAGCATTAGCTCACGTCGCTAGTGCCGAAGGTATTCTTTGTGTTGAAAAAATAGCTAACATGCACGTGGAGCCATTAGATTATGGTAACATCCCTGGATGTACCTATTCCAATCCAGAAATTGCTAGTGTAGGAATGACTGAAGCACAAGCTAAAGAAGCTGGATACGAAATTAAAGTTGGTAAATTCCCGTTTAGTGCCTCTGGAAAAGCAAGTGCCTCCGGAACTAAAGAAGGATTTGTAAAAGTAATTTTTGACGCTAAGTATGGCGAGTGGTTAGGTTGTCATATGATAGGTGCAGGAGTTACCGACATGATCGCTGAAGCGGTTATCGCAAGAAAACTAGAAACTACAGGACATGAAGTTCTAAAAACAGTTCATCCACACCCAACGATGAGTGAAGCGGTAATGGAAGCTGTTGCAGATGCTTATGGTGAGGTGATTCACTTGTAGCATAAAGCATGAGGTATGTGGCATAAGGCAATAGGTTTTGTGCGCTATTTCAAAGAAAAGTGAACCTTAAGTAAAATTATAAATCCCCTTTGAAAGAAATTTTCAAAGGGGATTTTATTTGGCCTGATTAAAAGTTATTTCCAATAATTAGCCCTCTTAATTAGAACTTTTTAACCTTTGGCTTTTCCTTATAAAACACAAAAGTCACTTCCTCCCCTAACTGAAGGTTAGAGGCCAGATCAATGATTTCGCCATTTTTTTTCATCAATTGTATTTTGGCCGTGTTAGGTGGTTTTCTACCTAAACTTACCGCCTTAAGTGAAATGGTATTTACAGCATCTATTAAAGTCAGCTCCAATTCTTTCTTTTTTGCTACAGGGCTGTAAGCGCTTAATATCTTGTTTCCGTTAATGGTCAGGTCTATTTGATCACCGTCCACTTCTCCATCATCCCAAATAATTAATTTTAAATATTCTTCTTTCCAGAAAATGTTTAATCGCTCCCCACCTTTCAAATCGTTTTTCGCATACCTATTGAACATTTTATCCATATTGATTTTTTGCTTGACACTATCTGCAATGCGGTCCATACGGTTCACCCGTTTTTGAAATTTATCGGTGCGTTTCTGTATTTTCTCTGCTGCTGTCATGACCAACTGCCCATCAATACAGCTCGTCAAATCGTCGTAATAGCCTTTAAAGGTTCCTTCTATTTCTGAGCGCCCATTTAGTCTTCTCATATTACCGGTAAAATAAACATTGCAAAAATCCAACTGTTTGATATCTGACTTGGTATAGATGATATCCACCTCTCTAAATTCCATTAGGTTCTCTTTATCATCATACCTACCTACTATAGCAGCCTTAGTTTCATGTTGACCATTAAGGTCTGTATAAGAATAACCTTTGATCATTCCGTTCGTCTCTTTAAAGTCTAGTCTATAAGGGATCAAAGAACTATCTGGTAGTTTTAAAAGTCCTAAATATTCATAGGTCTGACCGTAAAGATTAGTCGCACAGAACATTAAATACACGACAAGTAGTTTATATTTCATAAAATAATATATATTTGGTTCAAATATAAACAACTAACTTCTTATGAAAACAAAATTAACTCTAGCTCTTATGAGCGTATTTATGATGGTAAGCAGCTTTGCTTTTGCATCATTTCCTGTAGAAAGACAAGTAACAACTCAAGTGGTCACACTAGAGAACGGTACGAGTATAGAAGAATCTACAGCTACATTAACTTCTCCGGCGGCTGTTGCTTGGTCAGAGGATCAGACTGTTGCTCTACTTTTATGGTTTTTCCTAGGAGGATTTGCAGCACACCGTTGGTTCCTAGGGAGTCCATGGTACTGGAATGTATTGTTCATTTTAACTTTCGGTTTCTTTTTTGTAGGATATGTCATCGATGGAATTGAAATTATAACAGGAAGTTACCCTGGTCTATAATTTTTAAACCATTAAAATTAAAAGCTCGTTTAGAATTTATTCTAAACGAGCTTTTTTTATGATCTCTCATCTGCGGATTAAATAAAACTCTTCAATGCTAGTTCATAACTCTTCAGTCCAAAACCACTGATCACACCCACAGCATGTTTAGAGATATAAGATAGGTGTCTAAATTCCTCTCTATCCATCACGTTAGAAATATGCACTTCTACCACAGGCGTCTTAATTCCAGCTACAGCATCTCCTATACCTACAGACGTATGCGTATAGGCACCGGCATTTAAGATCACAGCCTCAAAACCATCTTCCTCTGCTTGCTGAAGTTTATCGATGATCTCTCCTTCTATATTGGACTGGAAGTAACCCAGCTCTACCTCTTTAAATTGAAATTGTAGTTCTGTAAAATGATCTTCAAAAGTTTTAGAACCGTAAATTTCAGGTTCGCGCTTGCCCAGTAAATTTAAATTAGGACCGTTAAGGAGGAGTATTTTCATGGGTTAAAGATATTGGTTATTCCGCTTTCGCGAAAGCGAGACTTAAAAAAAGCAGCTCCGTTAAGAACTGCTTTTGTGTTATTGAATAAGAGTAGCCTTAGAAGTAAAGAGCAAATCCTACGTTAAATTGAAAAACACCTTGATCAGTGAAATCTTCATTTAATGAATAATTGTATCTTAAACCTGGCTCTATAGAAATAGTATCGCTAACAAACCATGCATAGCCAGCTCCTAAACCTAACCAAAGAGGAGTCTCTCCAATAAAATTCTCAGCACCATCACCAGAAGCTCCTGTGATGTCTAATGTTAATGGAATCAAACTTTTAATGTAATACTTGGCCCCTAAACGGTAAGAAAAAGAACTTGTAGCATCTCCTTGATCTGGACTAAAACCTCCATATCCTAAACCTGCTTTGATTGCAAGATCATCCATTATAAAGTAACCACCATCTAATCCAATATTGTAAGAAGAGCTTCCATCACTTGAAGCAAAATACAAGCCTGTAGTACCCAACATTGCATTTCCAGTGTTAGCTTCTATAAGCCATTTACCCTCACTAGTCGGCCCTCCTGTAGAGTCATCCTGAGCGTTAGACATTCCCAATCCAAAAGCTACAAATGCAGCACTTAATAATAATTTTTTCATAATAAGTTAAATTAGTTCAAAGTAAATTTAGAAAAGCTGTAGGACAATAAATGTTAATTATATCTTAATTTTGTTCCTGTTTATTATACAATCTACTCGTAAACAGCATATTGTATAAGACTTGACTTTTAATAAGAACTCAAGAGCCAAAAGTCTTACTTTATAAATTCTACCTTTACCTCATGAAGTGGAATCAAGCCATAAAAGACTTTGCTATCTATTCTCAGTTAGAAAGAGGATTATCTATCAATACGATAAAAGCTTATAAGAGGGATTTAAAAAAACTCTCCCTATGGCTGGAAGAAAATCAGATGGATGACCTTCCTATTTCTATTTCTCAAGACAGCCTGCGGACTTATATTTATGAATTGGCTAAAAGCGTACAACCCCGTTCTCAAGCCAGAGCTATCAGTAGCTTAAAAGTATTCTTTGAATACCTCATTTTAGAGCGTTACAGAGAAGATCAACCTATGGCGCTCATAGAATCTCCTAAAACAGGTCGCAAACTACCAGACACTCTAAGCACTACAGAAATAGACCTGTTGATCAACAGCATCGATCGCTCTACACCGGAAGGAGAACGCAATCGTGCCATGCTAGAAACTCTTTATGCCTGTGGTTTGCGCGTCAGCGAATTGATCACCCTTAAAATAAGCGATCTATTCTTTAACGAAGGCTTTTTAAAAGTGACGGGTAAAGGAGACAAGCAACGATTTGTTCCTATAGGGACCTACACGATTGAAATTATCGAACTCTACAAAAACGAAGTTCGTAATCATGTTCCCATAAAACCAGAGCATAGCGACACCCTTTTTCTCAATAGAAGAGGCGCTGGACTTACCAGGGCCATGATTTTTCATATCATCAAACAGCAAGCAATCCAAGCTGGAATCAAGAAATCCATAAGCCCGCATACGTTTAGACATAGTTTTGCGACCCATTTGTTAGAAAACGGTGCCGATTTAAGATCCATTCAAATGATGCTAGGTCACGAGAGCATCACTACAACAGAAATTTATATGCATGTGGATCGCGCACATCTTTCTAAAGTGATGCAAAAACACCACCCTAGAGCTTGATCATTGTAAATAGCTTTGTTGCTCGTTAAGAACTGGACACGCACTACTGCCTATTGATTCTACTAAAATTTTGATAAAAGGAGGGCTGTTTTTTGGTATCCGCTTTCGCGAAAGCTAACTTTAACACAAACAAATACGACAGCATGAAAACTTTAAAGTTTAAAAATGGCGACCAAATGGCCGCAATAGGATTAGGAACTTGGAAATCAAAGCCAGGCGAGGTGAAAGCAGCGGTCATCACAGCACTAGAATCTGGATACCGACATATAGACTGCGCAGCCGTCTACGGAAACGAAAAAGAAATAGGAGAAGCCTTTAATGAAGTGTTTTCTAAAGGAACCATCAAAAGAGAAGACGTCTGGATCACTTCTAAGCTTTGGAACAATGCGCATTTAAAACAAGACGTTGCCCCTGCTTTAGAACAGACACTGAATGACCTGCAATTGGATTATCTGGACTTATACCTCATCCACTGGCCAGTAGCTTTTAAACCTGAGGTATCTATGCCAGAAAAACCGGTAGATTATCTTTCTCCAGAAGAGGCGCCTGTTCATGAAACTTGGAATGCTATGCTAGCTCTTAAAAAGGAAGGCAAATCAAAACACATAGGAGTTTCTAATTTTTCTATTAAAAAACTAGACGACCTTCTTTCAAAAACAGATGAAGTTCCTGAAATGAATCAGGTAGAATTGCATCCGTTGTTGCAACAAAACGAACTTTTAGCATATTGCTCTAAAAAAGGAATTCACTTAACGGCTTATTCTCCTTTGGGAAGTGGTGACCGCAGTGAAGGTATGAAGCAAGAAAATGAACCTAATATGCTAGAAAATGACAGCATCAAGTCTATAGCAAACAAGCACAACGCCAGTCCCGGACAAGTATTGATCAACTGGAGTGTCAGCCGTGGCACAGCGGTTATTCCTAAGTCCACTAATGAAGGCCGCATCAAGGAAAACCTGGCATCAGATTCTATAGATTTTGACAAAGAAGATCTCAAACAATTAGCTGACATGGATCAACAGTACCGTTATGTGACTGGAAAGTTTTTTGAAGTTCCAGAAAAAGGCTATGATAATATATATGATGAATAAATGTTAGGCAGTAGGCAGTAGGCAGTAGGCAGTAGGCAGTAGGCAGTAGGCAGTAGGCAGTAGGCAAAAAAGCTCCAAATCAATAAATTGTTTTGGAGCTTTTTTTAATAGTTATATTGAGGTTAATAGGTGTGGTGTGAGACCTTTCTCAAGAACACTTCGGCAGACTTAGCTCAGCGCATTCTACAGTCATCTCCAAGTACCACATACCTACTTAAATTGTTTAAAAAGATATATCAACAATAGGCTATGAACAGTTGAAAGCACCGCTTTCAATGAGCTAACAATAGTTTGGTATTCTTGGGTTGTTGATTTAATACTTTCACGTTACCACAACACCTCTTAACAATGATCTTCATTCTTATAGAAAAAGGTCTCGACTGCCGCTCGACCAAGCATTGTGAATGAGCTTTTTTAAATTAAAACTCTATATGAAAAATAAGTATTCCACATTCAAAGACTTAGAATTGATTAAAAAATAGGCCATAAAAAACTCCCAATAACTAAAGTTATTGGGAGTTTTTATATACAATTCCTTAAAGTTACTTAGCGATATTCACCGCTCTAGTTTCTCTAATTACCGTCACTTTCACTTGACCTGGATAGGTCATATCAGTTTGGATCTTTTGTGATATTTCAAAGGATAGTTGTGCAGCACGATCGTCGTTGATCTTTTCACTTTCTACCATCACTCTTAATTCACGACCTGCTTGAATCGCATAAGCTTTTTCAACACCTTTAAATCCAAAGGCGATGTCTTCTAGGTCTTTTAATCTTTGGATGTAAGAATCCAACACTTGTCTTCTTGCTCCTGGACGTGCACCACTTATGGCATCACATACTTGAACTATAGGAGAAAGTAAAGAAGTCATCTCGATCTCGTCGTGGTGAGCTCCTATTGCGTTGCAAACTTCTGGCTTTTCACCATGCTTTTCAGCCAGTTTCATACCTAGAATAGCGTGAGGAGTTTCATCTTCTGTTTCTGGCACTTTTCCTATATCATGCAACAATCCAGCTCTTTTGGCAAGTTTTGCGTTTAAACCTAGCTCTGCAGCCATAGTTCCACACAATTTTGCTACTTCCCTACTGTGTTGTAATAAGTTCTGACCGTAAGAAGAACGGTATTTCATACGTCCTACCATTTTGATCAATTCTGGATGCAATCCATGAATCCCCAAGTCGATTACCGTACGTTTTCCTACATCAGCAATTTCTTCATCGATTTGCTTTCTGGTTTTTGCAACCACTTCTTCAATACGTGCTGGGTGGATACGACCATCAGTTACTAACTTATGAAGCGATAAACGTGCTACCTCTCTACGTACCGAATCAAAACAAGAAAGAATAATGGCGTCTGGAGTATCGTCTACAATGATCTCCACACCAGTTGCCGCTTCTATCGCACGTATGTTACGTCCTTCACGACCTATGATACGTCCTTTTACATCATCACTTTCTAAGTTAAAAACAGATACACAGTTTTCTACTGCTTCCTCTGTCCCTATGCGTTGAATAGTGTTGATAATTATTTTACGAGCTTCCTGTTGAGCCGTTAATTTTGCCTCTTCAATGGTGGACTGAACGATACCCATGGCTTCGGTCTTTGCTTTGTCTTTTAAAGACTCGACCAGTTGCATTTTTGCATCTTCTCCAGACATCCCGCTGATTACTTCCAGCTGTTTGATTTGAGATTCATGCATCTTATCCACCTCTTCCATGCGCTTGTAAACGGACTCCCGCTTTCCTTCCACGTCATTAAGCTTGCTTTCTAGCGACTGGTTTAACTTTTTACTTTTAGAAAGTTCATTAGAAACGGTAGACTCTTTATCTTTTGTGCGTTTCTCAGCATCTTTCATTTTTTGCTCTCTAGACATGATTTCTTTTTCATGTTTAGACTTCAATTCCATGAATTTCTCTTTACCTCTAAAAAGTTTTTCACTTGAAATTTTTTCTCCTTTTATCTCTGCGTCTTTAAGAATAGACTCTGCATCTTTTTTTGCTGTTGCGATAAGGCTCGATGCCTTCCCTTTTTCAACTATTGATTTTGCTATAAAGAAGCCTATTGCTAGACCTACTACCAGCGCCACTACGGCGTATATAATTGTTTCTGTCATTGGTTTTTGTGTATAAAAAAAACCTGCACAAGTTTGGGTTTTGAATGAACTCCTTATATAAAGTATAAGGTTAACTGGCTGATCAAGGATCCGGCGCATAGGTCCGGCTTGCTTTTACAACCACGACTCACCTTTTTTAAAGAAATACGTGTTGAGTTCACCAAAAAATGTAAACAAGTGCAGGTAGTAACTGTTTGTTATTAAAGAACGGCTATGACAACTGCTTATCTAGCAACAAGTTAAGAACATTTAATTGTTCTTTAGCTTGTTCCACATCGGCACTATCATCTATGGTAATTTGCTCAGATTTTGCAGCAAACTGTAACGCGCACATAGCGAGAAGATCTTGTTTATCTCTCACGGCATAGCTTTGTTCCAGTTGCTTCATCATGACTTCTATACTTTTTGCTGCTTTACGCAAACCTTCTTCTCGAGAAGGATCTATAGTTAGTGGATAAACCCTATCAGCTATTGAAATTTTTATTTTGAGTTTATCTGCCAATGTTATGTCAATTGTGCAATACACTGATCGATCTCTCTAATCAATGCATTTATTTTGAGCTTTGTTTTTGTTTTATATTCATCACTACCCAGCATTGCATTAGCAGTTTTAAGCGCTACATTTCTATCTTCACTTTCCTTAAACGAATTGACAAGCGCATTATTTTCCTTTTCAAGTTCATAAACACGTTGTTCCTTATCACTCATTTGAGCTTTTAATCTAGTATTCTCTGATAGTAAAGACTTGATCTTTAGCTCTATTTCAGTAATTTGAGAAGATAATGTAGGCATACTCACTAATTAATACTGTAGATACAAATCTAGGATTACCATCGGACAAATCAAATAATAATGGAACAAAGTTTGAAAAGCTTTACGTTAATCGATTATCTCATTATATCTTTAACTCATGATTAGACTATTTTTTTACTTTCTGGCTGTTTTTTTATGTGTATTTCGCTTTGGCGAAAGCCAAACCATGAACAATCTACCTCAAAATTATTTTGCAAATCCTCTTGATCTGAACCTGAAACTTAGCGGCACTTTTGGCGAACTGAGATCTAATCATTTTCACAGTGGTCTCGATATCAAAACAAATCAACGCACCGGTGCAAACGTACTTGCGACCGCTTCTGGTTATGTGAGTCGTATTAAAATCGAACGTTATGGTTATGGAAAAGCGCTCTACATCACGCATCCTAATGGATACACCAGCGTTTATGCACATCTTGAAAAATTCTCGCCTCGCATAGAAAACTATGTAAAGAAAAAGCAATACCAAAACGAGTCCTACAGCATACAGTTATTTCCTAAAGATCTCGAATTGAGAGTTGACCAAGGTGAACAGGTTGCTTATAGTGGTAATTCTGGCGGTAGCGGTGGGCCACACCTGCATTTTGAAATTAGAGATAGTGCAGCCAGGCCCATCAACCCTTTGCTGATGGGAATAGAGATTCCAGACACAAAAAGACCTCTTGTAAAACAAATTAAAGCTTATCCTTTAAAGGAAACCTCTACTATAAACGGAAAACACGAAGCTCAACTTTTAAGGTTAATTCCTTTAAAAGGAGGCAAATTTAAAGTAGAGCCTTTTAGTGCTTATGGAGAAATAGGAATAGGTGTCAACACCATCGATCAACAAAATGGAGCAAATAACCAAAACGGAATTTTTCATATGGTAACTCATTGGAACGGTACCCAAATTTTTGAAATCACCTTTGATCGATATGCCTTTAACGAGTCCAGATACATCAATCAAATGATCGATTACGAACATTTTAAAACTACTAAAAGCCGCATCGCTAGATTGTATATTCCTGAGGGAAGCCCGCTTAGTTTATATCAAAACGACGTCAATAAAGGCGTCTTACAACTCTTTGACGCAGGAACTACTCATTCTTACCGCATCGCCATAGAAGACTATAAAAAGAACGCCGTAGAAATAAATATGAGTATTAAAAATGATGCCGGACCAGGCGCCCTGATATCTCCTACTAATGGCCAACTCACCTATGTAGATCACAACATTACTTACAAGGAACAAAAAGGTGCCTTTTCTTTAGTGATTCCCAAAGGAGCACTTTATAAAAGTCTTCTTATGGACATTTCACAAAATGCAGACACCCTTCAGGTTCACAGCGACATTATTCCTCTTCATAAGAACATAGTCATTAGTTATAATATCAGTGCTAAAGAAAACGACAACCTCAAACAGTACTACATAGGTAGAGTAACGGATTGGGGTGCTGTTTATCATGTCAACACAAAAAGAAGAGGAAATATCCTAAGCGCGGCTACCAGAACTCTTGGGACCTACGCTATAAGTAAAGATGACGTACCTCCTACCATCATACCCGTCAACTTTAAAGACAAGCAATGGATTACTAACAATAAAATATTAAGCTTAAAAATAGACGATGCAGAGACTGGAGTAGATGCATATCGAGCCACGGTTAATGGAAAGTTCATTTTAATGGAGTACGATTATAAAACTGGAGTGCTCACACACGATTTTGAAGATGGAGTCGTTACTGATACAGAAAATGAGCTCAAAGTTATCGTTACTGATAATGTAGGAAATAGCACTACATTTGAAGCTACATTTTATCGTAAAAGCTAAACCGACAATTTGAAGAATTTCTTACTATTTATTGCGTTACTCTCGACCTGTTTGCTGTATGCCCAAGAGGCCATCATTCAAGGAATTATCTTAGATGAAAACAACAAGCCCATCGCAGATGTTAACGTAAATGTTTTAGGAACAACTCTAGGAACCGCAAGCGACAATACCGGTTTTTACAGACTCGTTGTCCCCGCAAATCAGAAGATCACTATTGTATTCACTTCCATTTCTTTTAAGTCTGCTACTCAAAATTTTGAATTGGATGGAAAGGCACCGTTTGAATTTAATCCTGTACTAAAAACGGCCATTGAACAAATGGGTACCGTAACTATTAAAAACACCAGAACTAAAGAATTTGCTGGAATTACAAATGTAGACCCTAGGGTAGTGAGGGCAATTCCCGGCGTACAACCTGGTGTAGAAAACCTATTAAAATCACTTCCAGGGGTTTCCTCTAACAATGAATTAAGCACGCAATATGCCGTACGAGGTGGGAATTTTGACGAAAACCTCGTATACATCAATGAAATCGAAGTATACCGACCGTTTTTAATACGCAGTGGCCAGCAAGAAGGATTGAGCATTGTGAATGCTGATTTAGTGCGCAATGTAGATTTCAGTGCGGGTGGTTTTCAATCAAAATACGGTGACAAGTTGAGCTCTGTTCTTGACATTGAATACCGACGCCCAACAGAATTTGGCGCAGGAATAGACGCCAGCTTTTTAGGTGTGAATGCTTATATGGAAGGTACCGCTTTCGCGAAAGCGGCCACCGGAATACTGGGATTGCGGTATAGAAACAACAGTCTATTTGTGAATTCTAGAGAAACAGAGGCTATCACTAGACCCGTTTTTATAGACGCACAAACCTATTTTACTTATCAGGTGAACCCAAAATTTGAGCTGAGCTTTTTAGGAAATATTGCGATCAATAGTTACGAATTTGAACCGCTTACCTCGCAAACTAATTTTGGAACTGTAGATGATGCACAAGCCTTGATCATCAATTACGACGGAAGAGAAAACGATCAGTACGAGACCTATTTTGGCGCAATGAAAGCCAGTTATGATGTCAATAAACTATTGAATTTACGTTTTATAACCAGCCTTTACCACACCCAAGAGCAGGAACATTTTGATATTTTAGGACGCTATCGCATCGGTCGACCCAACACAGATATAGGTGGTGATGACCTAGGAGAAGTTGATTTTACAAGAGCAATAGGTAGTGAGTTGGATCACGGACGTAATGACTTGGATGCGCTTATCCTAAGTCTAGAACACAAAGGAACATTAGTACTTGACAGTGGTAAAAAAGAAAATGACCAGCTGGATTGGGGATTGAAATTTAATACGGAAGACATAAGAGATCGCGTAAGAGAATACACCGTAATTGACAGTGCTGGTTTTAATATCAGGCCACCTTCAGTTCCCGCAAATGACCAGCCTTATTTCTCCTACGTGGCTCCACTAGATGCCTTTGAGGCCGTAAGCGCAGATAATGATGTTCAAGTAACCCGATTACAAGCGTTTGCTCAATACAGCAGTCGTGGGTACTTAGGAGATCATGAGGTTTACTGGAATGCTGGTATGCGTTCGCACACTTGGAACGTCAGTGGAAGCGGTATTACAAGTACGACCCAAACTGTTTTTTCTCCTCGCGGGCAAGTAGCTATAAAGCCTTATTGGACCAACACCAATATGCTTTTTAGATTCTCTTCTGGCCTGTATTACCAACCGCCATTTTACAGAGAATTACGAGACCAACAAGGAGTGGTAAATCCAAGCGTAAAAGCTCAAAAATCAGTACATTTTGTAATGGGAAATGATTGGAGTTTTAACTGGACTCCAGAAGACGGAGAAAAAAGACCTTTTAAATTGACTAGTGAAGCGTATTACAAGAACTTAACTGATGTCAACACCTACACCTTAGAAAATGTAAGGATACGCTACCGCGCAAACAACGATGCAACTGCTTATGCTTACGGTCTGGATGTAAGACTGGCCGGTGAGTTTATCAAAGGAACTGAAAGTTGGATTTCCCTAGGCTATTTAAAAACAGAGGAAAATCTAAATGGACGTGGTTTTATAGCCAGACCTACAGATCAACGACTTAAGGTTGCCTTTCTCTTCCAAGATTACGTCCCTAACATCCCTAATCTCAAAGCATATATCAATATGGTCTATAGCTCTGGGCTCCCTGGTGGATCCCCTAGCTATGCAGATCCTTATGATTTCCAATTCCGTTTAAAAGACTATTTTAGAGCAGATCTAGGTGTTCAATTTGTATTGGTAGACGATAAGAAGAAAGCCAAAGAAGGTAGTTGGTTAGAAAACTTTGATGAACTTTCTATAGGTGCTCAAATCTTTAATATTTTTGATTATGAAAACAATATTTCTAATCTTTGGGTAAGAGATGTAGCTACTAGTGCGCAATATGCCGTTCCTGTAAGACTGACTCCTAGAGTGTTTAATTTAAGGTTGATTGCTAAGTTGTAGGATTAGGTATGTGGTGAAATTAAAAAATCAGATGAGAAAATTGCCTTTTTATTTGTTGATCTTTTTGAGTTGTGTTGTTTAAAAAGGGCCATCTGATTTCACCAAACTAGCTTGTAAGGTTGTGAAAATTGCATTCTTTCTAAAACATAAAATCGCAAGAAGAATTTCTGTAATCTTAAAAACAGACTTACAAAAAACTATAGCGGTTCTTAGTTGGGTCACTGAAAACATCAGTTAAGCCCATGCGATGATAGAAAATGAAAGGTTCCTTAGATAACCTTAGACCACCATTGCTTGCAAATACTCCTTCAACACCCCTACTACATAATCCAGCTCTTCTTTTGTATTGTAAATTGAAAAGCTAAAACGCAAACTAGGCTTGTTCAAATCTTCTTCTGAAAGTACACTGGTCAATACATGAGAACCTTTTTGAGAACCACTCTGGCATGCACTTCCCTTAGAACAGGCAATACCTTTTAAATCCATAGTAAATAAAAGCATCGCCGCTTTATCTGCTGGACATGGTAAACACACGTTCAATAGCGTATAGGTGCTATTTTCATGATCGCTGCAATTCCCATTAAATTTGACTCCTGGTACATGAGCTTCTAGTTGGTTCTTGAAATAGTTTTTAAGATCTAGAACATAAGCGCGATCTTCTTCCAAGTTATCATAAGCCATTTTCATAGCCAGATCCATACCTACAATATTGTGGACACTTTCAGTCCCCGCTCTAATACCTCGTTCTTGAGATCCACCTAAAATAATAGGTTTCAGACCGGTTCCTTTTCTTATAAAAGCAAAGCCTACTCCTTTAGGTCCATGGAATTTATGAGCAGATACCGCAGTAAAATCTACTGGCAACTTAGCCAAATCCATTTCATAATGCCCAACCGATTGTACACAATCGCTATGAAACAGAGCATTGTATTTTTTGCACAACGTCCCTACTCGATCGATGTCTAACTTATTACCGATCTCGTTATTGATGTGCATCAAAGAAACAAGTGTTTTCTTATCGCTAGAAGAAAGTAAGTGTTCCAAATCTATATAATTGGGCGTACCGCACTCTTTTAATTTCACGTGAGCGACTTCAGTTCCGTATTTTTCTGCACAGTAATCTACAATGTAAATGACGGCATGATGTTCTATAGAAGTAGTAATAATACGTTCTACGCCTAGGTCGCGTACACAACTATGAATAGCTAGGTTATCTGCCTCTGTACCACCAGAGGTGAAAATAATTTCAGCTGCGGTGACGTTGAGTTGAGCAGCAATATTTTTACGGGCAGTTTCTACAAGCGACTTTGCACTGCGCCCAAACTTGTGTGTGGAGCTGGGGTTCCCATGCACTTCACTCATTACTTCAGTCATTCTCGTGATGACTTCTGGCCTCATTTGTGTGGTCGCTGCGCTATCTAGATAAACATGTTTCATAAAGGCAAAAGTAAATTATTTACAATAAAAATGAGACTTTAGCGCTTTAATATGATTGACTACTTTTGTAAACATGAAAAAACTGCTGTACCTTATTTTTCCTATAGTTTTAATAGGCTGTGATGATGGAGATATCATTACTAATGACTTTGATTTTGAAGATTCTAGTGTAGAAGCCTGTGACCCTACTCTTGTCTCGGGTAGTGTGAATAATTACGTTTTTTATAAAAACGAAAATACCAACTTTGAAAGCTTGGTACTACAGTTTACTACTGCTGAAGACATCTTAAACGCAGATGGGGAATACGGGCCATTCCAAATAACGTTTAACGGAGCCAACACATTTGAATACCGCAAATTCGATGCTGCCCCAGGATCTAATTATTACTGCAACAGCATACCGCCTAGTTCTCCAAGAGTTACAGAAGTCTACACCGCTATGGCTGGAGATCTTTATATAAATACTGAACCCCGCACTGATGATGACGATGATGGCATTCCAGCCGCTGCAGAAGGAGCAGAATTTATAGATGGTATAATTGACCCGGCGTCCAGTCAAGATAGTGACGGTGACGGAATTCCAGATTACCTGGACATTGATGATGACGGGGATAATGTGCCAACTGATCAAGAAGGTGTTGTTTTAGGAACTAATGGGAGTGTAAATGTCGCCGCTAGTAGGGATACTGACGCAGACGGGACACCAGACTACTTAGATACTGATGATGACGGAGATGGGGTGCTTACGATTAATGAAGATACCAACCGCGATCTAGACCCTACTAATGACATTGCTCTTGGCTCTACCGTACCTAATTACAGAGACCTTTCAATAAATTCACAAGCAAATCCAGTTATTGTGCAATACAGAGAGCACACCATACAACGCATCACCCAATTACGCATCAGTATTACTAATTTGAGTTTACAAAATGACCGAGAAGAAATTGTTTTTGAATCGTACCCATTTGGAGATTTTCTAAAAGAAGCGGTTCAATTGAGTTGCACACCACCCTTTACGGGTTCTGGTGGATGTATATTTCAGTAGCACCGCGACCGTACTTCTGGTAATCGGCATCATAAAACTTAATTTGTCCGTAGCGCTGGAAGAGGTAATTCAACTCTTCTTTGAGCACGCCTTGACCTACTCCATGAATAAATACTAGTTTTGGAATACGGCTTTGTATGGCCCATTCTATTTTATGCCTTGCCGTATCAATTTGAAGATTGAGTTTATCATAAGCGTCCATTCCACGTTCTGACTTTACGAGTTGGTGAATATGTAAATCAACTTCTACTGCTGGAATAAAAGCAGCTTTTTTTCTAGAAACAAATCTTGTTTTTGATTTTTTAGGCGCTGGTTCTTCCTTGCGCACGACATTAGTCACTTTGAAAGACCTGTCTAAAATCAACTCGCTTTGGTGGTAAGTTATTTCAATGCCTTCATCTGTTAAAATGGTTATTTGTTCCGCTTTCGCGAAAGCGACCACTCCACCAAATTCATCATCCAAAACCAACACCCGTTCACCTACATTAAATCCAGACATGTGTTATTCTTCTTCTTCATTTTCTTCATTCAAATGATCGTCTCGATGCTCCGCCCAATGATTGCTCGCCCGGTAAGCGCCAAACATGAGAAACAGGAGCCCAAAAATCTTAAAATAGACGTTTACAGACTCCATAATAACCGAATACCATAAAAATATAGCACCCACTAGTATAAAAAATGCATTTATAAATTGTAATTTGTTGTTCTTAATCGGCATTATATTTATTTGATCTAATTAATGCAGCAAATCTAAAAACTTATCTAAAAATATTAAGGTTTAGCATCGTAAAATTATATTTTTGCAGTGTTAAAGTTCTTACTATGAAGAAAATATTATGTTTATTTTTAGTCGTGTTCGCTATTCAAATGGCAACAGCTCAGCTTTGGGTAGTCGGAGATAATTTTGTTTATTCAAAAGGTACAGATATCTTCGTGAAAGATAAGATTAACCTGGATAGCGATTCCAAAATATATTTAAGAGAGGAAGCTCAATTAATACAAGATAATGATGTAGAAAATGAAGGAGATGGTATTATTTCTGTATTCCAAGAAGGAACCTCTAATGCATTTACTTACAATTACTGGTCTGCACCAGTAGGAAAAACATTAACAACATCTGGTAATGAAGGTTTTTTAAATTCCCAAATCAAATATCCTACTGTAGATACTTCAACCATTACCTCTACTGATTTAACAACCACCGCAGGAATTTCTACAATACTTCCCTACGGCTCAAGCAACGGTGTTACTGATGATGGTAATATAGGTGGTACTCCACTGCGCATTGCTGGAAGATGGTTATGGACATATGATAGTGGTGGCAACCCTCTTACTGGTTATGCAGGATGGACTATTTTTAATGGTAATCAGACTACTCGTACTGGTTATGGTTTTACTATGAAAGGTGTTCAAGGTATGGGGACGTCCCCTAACAATGGCACTTTTAATGGAGCAACTGGTCAACGATATGATTTTAGAGGTCGTCCTAACAATGGTACGATTCTAGTAGGCGTTGGTAATGATAACGGTACTCTTGCTGGTAACCCGTATCCAAGCGCTTTGGATATGAAAAAGTTTATTAAAGAGAATGCTACAGACACAGGACTTAACTCCGTAAAAATGGATCCATGGGTAGAGTTTTGGGAATCACAAGTAGAGACCTCTCACTCCTTAACAAGTTATTTAGGTGGATATTCCAGATACGTACCTATGGGGTTTGATCCTGGAGTATTGAGTGGTTTTGCTACTGAAGGAGTTTATTTAGAAGCTATTTTTAGAAGAACAGATAACAATGGTAACATCATGACCAGCACAGCAACTTCGAGTAGTGGATCTGGACCTCCTCCCCCAATAGGATTTGGAATTGACGGTAAAAGAAGGTTTGCTCCTGTAGGTCAAGGGTTTTTTATATCTAGAACCAACTCTGAAATGGTTTTAACACCGTCCTCTTTTGCACAAGACGAAACACCAAACATTACTAATGGTGTGGCCTTACCAAGTGGTATCATAGGAGAAGAAATTGAGTTTAATAATACTATGCGTGTATTTGAAAAAGAGAATGGGACTAATTCTATTTTCAAATCTGCTCCTGGAAACGCTAGCTCTAATCCGCAGGATGCTTTAATTGCACGTCAAATACCTAAGATGATTTTAAACGTTGTCCCTAACGGGTTATACGCAAGACCACTTACTTTTGCTTTTCACGATAGTACTTCACAAGCATATGATTTTGCTTGGGAAGGACCTATTTCTGGAAGAATAAATACAGATGCTTATATCAAAATAGGTGCTTCTGGTGAGTATGCTCTTTCTTCACAAGCATTTGATGAAGATATGACTTTACCTATAGGAGTTCAGGTAGCTAGCAGCTTTACCGCTCCGATTGATGTGGAATTTGAACTTGCTTTTATGATCAATTTTGATCCTACCAATGTCTATTTACACGATATTCAAACTGGCGTATATCACGACATCAAATCTGGAAACAAAACTTTACTCATTGCACCAGGCCACTACACCAACCGTTTTGAAATAACATTTAAAAACACTTCTGGCACGTTAAGCAATAACAGTCTTGAAGCTACTAACTTTGATGTTTTCCAAAACAATAGAAATAAAGAATTGACTGTTTTAAATCCAGCCTTAGAAGAGATAGCAAATATTTCTTTATACGATCTTGCTGGAAGACAAATATTCTCTAGCCAGCCGTCATCAAATGAGGCTAGTTACAGTTTTGATACTGCCACTTTATCAAGCGCTATTTACATTGCAAGAGTAACTACAACTAATAATAAAGAAACTGCTGTCAAAGTAAGCGTTTCTAACTAATACAATGACAGTGCTCATGACTGATAGCTGGATGCTACCGTGTATGAGTAAACAATTAACGGGAATGGACTGTCCTGGATGTGGAATCCAGCGGTCCATTTCTTTTTTATTACAAGGACATCTATCAGACTCTTTTCTTATGTACCCTGGATTATTTCCTGGTATTTTTTTATTCTTTTTTCTTATATTTGATTGGTTTACAGATGTGAAACATGGTGAACAAATTAAACTCTGGGCCACCATCATCACCATAGGTACTATTCTAACGAGTTTTATAGTTAAAATGCTAATACATTAAAAAATATTGTAACATTGTATACCTATTGTCAACTAACTTAATAATTAAAACCAACCCACCATGCAAAAATTAAACACCACCTTAGTGTACATCTTATCTGTTATCGGATTCTTATGCTGTTGTGTCTACGGTATAGGAACTATTTCAGCTATTATAGCTCTTGTAGTAGCAAACAAAGAACTTGCTAAATACAATGCCAACCCAGATGAGTATATAAACGGTAACGCGATGAAAACAGCAAGGACTGTTGCTATTGTTTCCTTATTTATTTCATTCATTGGTCTTGCATTTGTGATATGGTCATTAGTTAATCCATGTCTGTTTTTTGATTGGTACATAGGTGTATTTGAAGGAATGGAAGGAATGCCAGCAGAATCTATGGAACAAATTTATCAAGCAGCTGAAGAAGCTGGATGTAGATAAATCCTATAAAATCATAATTAAAAAAAAGGGAAAGCTCACGCTTTCCCTTTTTTTTTGTTGATATCCCGAGCTTAATTTGCTTTTAAACACAACTTCAAATTGATGAGAACATCTAGAAACAAAACGCTCCCCAGCTGAGCAAACCCCAGCCCCTATAAACAGAAAACCTAGCCTTGTGTTTTCTCGCACCGAAATCGATTAAAAAACAGCTACAGATTCATAACAGCTTTAGAAAACCTTAATCGCAACGGGGTCATCTAAGGTGTGTTCTGAAAGTCCTACAGAGATAAGTTGAAGTTTTCCTTTCACTGAGTTATTTTACACTGAGAGGAGCTTTCAAGGACTTACATGGGTTAAGTTTACAACTAAGTATACATATCGATACTTTAAGTTACTTACGCAGCGCCAATAAGAATAAGATATAAAGCCACTACATTTAGAAAAGGTCTATTATAGATCAGGAAGAACAGTTAATGACAACTCCTTTATTATAAATAACACTAAGCTTTACAGAGCCCCAACAACTTATAGATTACGCAAAATAGTAAAAACTATAATGACTGCAAATACAGAGAGTACCAGATACTTATTATTAATTACACGTCTAAAAGAATGACCCCTCAAAGAAGGAATCCATTCAAAGACACCTACCAAAATTCCAAAAGGCAGTAAAAAAAACAACAGCGGATTATAATTAAAAGCTTTTTCCAACTCTCCGTTCAATAAAGAATGAACCGCTCGCTGCGATCCACAACCTGGACAGTCATAACCCATTACGTATTTACTGGGACATTGTGGAAAAAAAACCGACTCTTCTGGGTGGTAATTTTTAAACAAAAAAAATGCGGCAGCTGTAAAAATCACAGCGCCGCAAATTAGTAGTATTTTATGATAACTTTTAAAACGAACCATTAGCAAGTGCAGCAAGGATTCCTGTAAAGAAAAAGACTGCAATAACGGCAACACCTGTCGCAACAGCTGCAATCACCCAGTTTTTAGCTTTTCTACTAGAATCTAAAGCACCTTGTATATCTCCCATTCTATGCTTGCTCTCTACTTGCGAACTGTAAATAATAGCAATGATTCCAAAAATCTGGCAACATAATATGGTCACTATAATAGATTCGGCCAACCATGTTTTAGGTGCTGGACCATTATTATTACCTGGATTAAATTGTTGCGAGTGCTGAGGTTGGTTTTGATCTTCCATTTATTCGAATTCTTTAAGTGTTTTAATAATTATTGAAATACACTCATCTAGTTGATCTTTAGTCATCACGAGTGGTGGTGCAAATCTAATAATATTTCCATGAGTAGGTTTAGCAAGCAATCCATTATCTCTTAATCTCAAACAGATGTTCCATGCCGTCTTGCTATCTTCTGTATCGTTGATGACAATAGCGTTCAACAAACCTTTACCTCTCACCAAAATAACCGTATCAGTTGTTTCAATGTACTTATTAATTTCAGCTCTGAAATAGTTTCCTAAAGCACGAGCGTTTTGAATCAAGTGTTCATCCTTCACCACTTCAAGTGCCGCCATTGCTACAGCAGCTGCAACAGGATTACCGCCAAAAGTAGAGCCGTGTTGTCCTGGTTGGATCACATTCATTACTTCATTATCTGCTAAAACAGCACTTACAGGATAAGCGCCACCAGATAATGCTTTCCCTAAAATCAAGATATCAGGACGTGCGTATGTTTTTTCTTGTCGTTCACAATGTGCTTCACAATTACAATCTCCACATACCGCTAGTAAACCACCAGTTCTTGCGATACCGGTTTGGATCTCATCTGCAATGAATAACGCATGGTATTTTTTACATAAATCACGAGAAGATCTCATAAAATCATCATGCGGTGTAAAAACTCCTGCTTCTCCTTGTATAGGCTCAATTAAAAACCCTGCTACATTTTCTTCTTGAAGTGCTTTTTCTAAAGCTTCTGTATCATCGTAAGGGATCTTAATAAATCCAGGTGTGTAAGGACCAAAGTTTTTGCGAGCCCCTTCATCATTTGAGAAGGAAATAATAGTCGTTGTACGACCGTGAAAATTATTTTCACATACAATTATTTTTGCTTCATGCTCCTCTACTCCTTTTTTCTCATAAGCCCATTTACGTGCAATTTTAATAGCCGTTTCCACAGCTTCGGCACCAGTATTCATTGGTAAAACCTTGTCAAAGTGAAAATACTCTGTCATGTACTTTTCGTAGAGTCCCAGTTTATCATTATGAAAAGCTCTTGAAGTAAGCGTCAAAGTTTGCGCTTGTTCATTCATTGCATTTACAATAGCCGGATGACAATGACCTTGGTTGACAGCACTATAAGCACTTAAGAAATCGTAATATCGCTTTCCATCTACATCCCAAACATAAACACCCTCACCTCTTTCCAGTACTACTGGTAAAGGATGGTAATTGTGTGCTCCATGCTGATTTTCTAAATCTATAAAATGTTGTGCTTTGCTCTGTGTATCCTCACTCATATCTGTACTTTTATTCATTTGATGCAATTTAATCATTTCGATCAAAGGATTAAAATAATAAGCTTTAAGAATTTGCGAAATTCTCCATACGAGGCAAACAACTCAACTGTTCAAAGGTTCTATAAAAACCCATAATTATGGTTAGTGTTTGAATATACTGGTATAATTACATTAATTTTGACACCTATGTCAAAACGAAGAAAAAGAGCTCAAAAGTCCTTTGAAAATGTACCTGTAGTAGATGCTGGTGCAAAAGGTAAAAGTGTTGCAAAAACAGAAGAAGGTGAAGTGATTTTCCTTACAGATGCCGTCCCTGGCGATGTGGTTAACATACAAACCTTTAAGAAAAAGAAATCCTTTTACGAAGGGAAAGTAACTAAATTTATTGAATTAAGCGATAGACGTGCAGAGCCTGTTTGCAAGCATTTCAACACCTGTGGAGGCTGTAAATGGCAACACATGACTTATGAAAGTCAGTTGTATTTTAAGCAAAAAGAAGTAACTGAAAATCTTAAAAGAATAGGTCACCTGGAACTTCCAGAAATAACTCCTATTGCTGGTTCTTCAGAACAATACCGCTACCGCAACAAAATGGAGTTCAGCTTTTCTGCAAACCGTTGGTTGACACTAGAAGAGATTCAAAGTGACGTAGAAATTGAAGATAAAAAGGCGCTTGGCTTTCATATTCCTGGAATGTGGGATAAAATCTTGCACCTGGAGGAGTGCCATCTACATCCTCAAATAGGAGAAGATATTAGATTGAGTGTCCACGCTTTCGCGAAAGCGGAAAACATAGCCTACTTCAACCCAAGAGAGAAATCTGGAACATTGCGCACTTTAATGCTACGCATGTCTTCTACCGGAGAAAACATGGTGGTGATCCAGTTTTTTGAAGATAATGAAGTGCAAAGACTCGCCTTATTAAATCATTTAAAGGAATCCTTTCCACAAATTACTTCTTTGCAGTACATCATCAATGAAAAAGCAAATGATACCATTTATGACCAAGACGTCGTTTGTTATCATGGCCGCGATCATATCTATGAAGAAATGGAAGGTTTGCAATTCAAGATCAACGCCAAGTCATTTTATCAGACCAATAGCAAGCAAGCTTATGAACTGTATAAAATCACAAGAGACTTTGCTGGACTTACTGGAAAAGAGTTGGTCTATGATTTGTATACAGGAACAGGGACCATCGCACAATTTGTAGCAAAAGAAGCAAAACACGTTGTAGGAATTGAGGCTATTCCTGTAGCTATAGAAGATGCTAAAACCAATGCAAAGCATAACGGTATAGAAAACACTACCTTCTTTGCTGGCGATATGAAAGAAGTCTTTACTCAAGACTTTATCGATGAGCACGGACAACCCGATGTCATTATTACCGATCCACCACGAGACGGTATGCACAAAGATGTGGTCGCTCAATTAATTAAATTGAGTGCCGCACGCATTGTTTATGTGAGTTGTAACAGTGCAACACAAGCACGTGATCTTGCGTTACTAGATGAGAAATATACCATCGCTAAAGTACAACCGGTAGACATGTTTCCTCAAACACACCATGTGGAGAATGTGGTTCTATTAGAATTAAAAAAATAACAGACAATGAAAAATTTATTCTGGGCTATGACGCTCGTTATCATTTCTAGCTCTTGTAACGAGACTCCAGAAATTGTAAAGCAAGAACAAAAAACAGTAGTTATTTCTGGTCATCTACAACTTACTGATTCCTTAGAATTAGAGAAGATTACGGTCTATGGTTATGATATGATGAGTAAAAAATCTTTCCAAGAAGATGCTCTGGTAAATGAAAATGGCGATTTCACTACTTCCTTCCCTTTATCGTCGGCAAGTGCGCTATCTGTATATGGTAATAACAGTTTTCAAATTATAGCCATTCCTGGAGATAGTATTTTCATCAACTATACAGAAGGTAGAGATGAAGCTGCTTTTAAAAAGAGCATCACATTTAGCGGTAAAACAGCAACCACTCAAAAGACATTTCAAGAATACCTAGCTAGCAATCCACTAAAAACGGAAGCCTTTTATAAGGAAGAAAGCGAACTGGATTACAATGACTTAGAAAAGCTTATAGATGACCATACTAAAAAACTTAAAGACTATTATAAGAACTATCTGGATAATAAAACACTCAACAAGTACCTAAAAGACTACATCGCAACAGATAAGAAGTTTGCTATTATCAATACCAAAATGGATTATGCTTCATTTGCCAATTACTACGGTAAAAAAGTGCCAGAAATGGACAGTCCTTATTATAAAGAGCTCGTTCATTTGCCTGAATTAACCGAGGAGGATATGGTCAATACGAATGCCGCCAATAGTATTCTTTACAACAACCATGCTTTTGCTTCTAGAGAAATAGAAAAAAAATTCCCCGAAGCAACTCCACAAGAAATCAACCAAGTCATCATTGAGAACGCTATTAAGGAGGGAAGTTACCTGAGCCAGCATACGGTTTCCATGCTTGTAATGGGAGATTTAGACGATCACTCCACAAAGCTTTACGAAGAAAATTCTGAACAGCTCATAGATTATTTAAAAAACTCTTCCTTGCTTGCCTCCATTCAACAAGAGTATTTAAAAACTAAAGACCTTGTTGAAAATCCGCAAATTCCTACTGAAGCAGAATTACTAACGTTTAAAAGCGATGATGCTTCAAAATTCATTGATGAGATCATTAGCAATGCTAATGGTAAAGTAATTTATATCGACAACTGGGCTACTTGGTGCGGGCCTTGTAAAGCAGAGTTTAAAGAAGCTTCCCCTGCACTTCACGAGAAGTTTAAGGAAGATGTAGAGTTTGTTTATTTATGTCATGCAAGTAAAGAAAAGGCATATATCCCATCTATTGCAGAGTATCAGATTAAAGGAAAACACTATTTCTTAACGGAAGAACAAGGAAGAATTGTTCAACAACAAATAAATCTAGAAGGTTTTCCTACCTATACTATTTTTGACAAAAAAGGAAACCGCGTTCTTTCTGATTATATTCACAGACCTAGTTATGGACCTACCTCAGATGTTTTAACAAGACTGGTAAATGATAAAAAGGTTGATCTGGCAAATAGCTCTAAGTAATTAAAATGAATAAATACTCCAGCATACTTTTTATCCTTATCACAGTAATTCTGTTAGGCAGCTGTGAAAAAGATGATTTGTGTACGCCAGATCAGGCGGTAACCCCTAGACTGGTTATTGAGTTTAAAGATGTGTTGAATCCACTACAGAATAAGGCCGTAGATCGCATCCAAGCTCAAGAAATAGGAAGTAGTGCTTTTGCCCCTCTTGATACCAGTGGGTCTACCACACTAAGCAATATAGAAACCATCTCTATTCCTTTGCGTACAGATAGTAGCAGGACCAGTTACAACCTAATTCTTACAAAAGATGGCGTTTTCAATTCAGACAACATAGACTTCAACTATATTCTAGAAGAAGCATATGTCAGTAGAGCTTGCGGTTTTAGAGTCGTTTACAATAATCTTGTGGCTATTCAAACAGCAGAAACCTCTGGGATTCAATGGATAGAAAGAGTGATTATAGTAGAAGATAATGTAACTAATAATACAGACGTACATGTTCAAATACTTCATTAACACATTAGTTCTTCTCTCTTGTTTTTTGGGTACCGCTCAAGGCGAAAACGAGATCAAAAATGACAGCGTCACTTATAAACAAGCTTATGGCTTACGTGCTGGTATAGATCTCGCTAGTTTGATAAGAACTGGTATAGATGAAGAATATACTGGTTTTCAAATTCTAGCAGATTACCGAATGTCAAAACGACTATACATCGCTGGTGAAATAGGTAATGAATCCATTGATAGAACCAGTGAACGTGTAGATTATAAAACTTCAGGTTCGTTTATAAAAGCTGGCGTCGATTACAACTTTTATCAAAATTGGCTGGATATGGATAACATGATCTATGGGGGCGCTAGACTAGGTTATGCAAATATGTCACAAACCCTTAATAGATACGACTACAATACAGATAACAACTATTTTCCTGTTTTTACTAATGTAGTTGATAGAGAGTTTTCTGGATTGAATATGGTTTGGTTAGAAATCCAATTAGGATTTAAAGTACAGGTTTTGAATAACCTCTACCTCACTGCAAATCTTCAATTAAAACGAAGACTTTCAGAAAAAACACCAGACAACTTTGACCATTTATACGTACCAGGGTTTGGTAGAACATTTGACACTAACGGCATAGGAGTAGGATATTCCTATGGGATTACCTACCGAATTCCATTTGTTAGAAAGTAGCTCCTATTTCAAAAAAATAAAAAAGCAGCAGGGTCTTTACTCTTCCTCTAAAGCTCCTAAAAGGTCATTATCTTGAAGTAAGTTGTACCACTGTATTACCTTTTTAATATCACTTGCATAAACACGCTCTTCATCATAGTCTGGAAGTACTTCATTAAAATAATTTTCCAGTTCCTTTTTACCTACCTTATGGCTGATCGCCGGACCGTTAGTTTCCTTTTCGGCTATTTTTTTTAAAACCTCTTTTAAAGGCATTTCTTTTGTGTAGGTATATATAGAGATATCTTTAAGCACACTTACATTGTGATTGATGCCTACTATAGAAGTTTTCTTATCTAACAAAGATTCTACTACAAAACCGTTTTTAGCCTTGTTTTTTAACTGGTATAACCCAGGCTTACCTGTTATGGAAAGTATATTTTCTAAACTCATCTTTTTCTTTTTTAGAGGCGCAAATATATATAATTACGCGTAACCTTTACTATTGTGTGATGACTTCAACATTTTTTTTGTGAAGTCGTTTGTTATTGTCTTCTTCCTTTTACATCTGGAAAACGCATGCGATAATCCACATTAGTTTTTCCTTTAGAAATATTAGAAAGCCTGCCTTTTATCAAACGCTTTTTAAGGCTTGAAATTTTATCTGTAAACAAAATACCTTCTATATGATCGTACTCGTGTTGTATGACACGAGCTATTAGTCCCTGATAGGTATCTGTTTGTCCTTCAAAGTTTTCATCTAAGTACCTTATCACCACTTCTTCCTGACGATAAACGTCTTCCCTTACATTAGGGATACTCAAACAACCCTCATTAAAAGCCCACTCTTCTCCATTCTCTTCAATGATCTCTGCATTGATAAATGCCTTTTTAAATCCGACGAGTTGTTCTGATTCTTCTTTAGTAAGTTCTGAATCGTCGGCAAAAGGGGTGGTGTCTACTAGAAAAAGTCTAATAGGCAAGCCCACTTGTGGTGCAGCAAGTCCAACTCCGCTAGCATTGTACATGGTTTCCCACATATTTTCAAGAATCTCTTTGAATTGTGGGTGCTCTGGAGTAATATCCTTTGCTTTTTTTCTT
Organism: Nonlabens sp. MB-3u-79; assembly: GCF_002831625.1. Classification (NCBI taxonomy): domain Bacteria; kingdom Pseudomonadati; phylum Bacteroidota; class Flavobacteriia; order Flavobacteriales; family Flavobacteriaceae; genus Nonlabens; species Nonlabens sp. MB-3u-79. Next base: position 256,561 of record NZ_CP025116.1, read on the forward strand.
AAAACTGGATCGCCGTAAGCGACTACTGGTAAAATCATGTTCTTGAATGATTAAAGTTTAATGCCTATTGATGAATAATAAACATAATTTATTTTCTTTTTAAAACTATTGATGCCCTTCTGATCAATGTGATTAAAACAAGACTTGGGGCTTTATAGCTTTTATCTATTTCGATCCATATAACTCTGTAAAATTATAGTCGCTGCTATTTCATCTACCAGTGCTTTATTCTGTCGTTGCTTCTTTTTAAGCCCCCCTGTGCGCATGGCGGCATGAGCCATTTTTGATGTGAAGCGTTCGTCTTCACGTTCTATTTTTACATTAGGAAACAATTCTTGTAATTGTAACGTGTATGTTCTCAACCAAGGGCCTAGTTCACTATCGGTGTAATCCATTTGTTTAGGTTCCCCTAAAACTATAGCTTCTACCTCTTCTTTACCCAGGTAATCCAGAAGAAAAGCGGTCAAATCACGAGTAGCTACAGTGGTGAGTCCAGAGGCAATAATTTGCATAGGATCAGTTACTGCTATTCCTGTTCTTTTTTTACCGTAATCTATTGCTAGTAATCTTGCCATATATATTGCAAAAATAATCAAATGAAAAAGGATGTACTAATATGCCAGCTCCAAACTACCAATTCAAAAACTTTGCCACTATATTTGTAAAAACAATAGATCGTGGATCAATTAAGAATTGTAATAGAAAACGCATGGGAAGATCGTTCCCAATTAGAAAATAGGGTAACTCAAACCGCTATTAGAGAAGTGGTGGATATGTTAGATCGCGGCACACTACGTGTTGCAGAACCTACAGAAAACGGATGGATTGTAAACGAATGGATCAAGAAAGCTGTCGTCCTATACTTCCCTATTCAGAAAATGGAAACCATAGAATGTGGCCCATTTGAATACCACGATAAAATACCACTAAAAACAGGTTATAAGAGCAAAGGAATACGCGTTGTGCCCAATGCTGTAGCAAGACATGGTGCTTATATCTCAAAAGGGGTGATCATGATGCCTTCTTATATCAATATAGGTGCCCACGTAGAAGAAGGAACCATGGTTGATACTTGGGCGACCGTAGGAAGTTGTGCCCAGATAGGTAAAAACGTGCATTTAAGTGGTGGCGTAGGAATAGGTGGTGTTTTAGAACCTCTTCAAGCAGCCCCTGTAATTATAGAAGATAATGCATTCATAGGCTCTCGATGTATAGTCGTAGAAGGTATTCATGTAGAGTCAGAAGCTGTTTTAGGTGCCAATGTCGTACTCACAGCAAGTACCAAAATAATAGATGTCACTGGCGATAAGCCTGTTCAATATAAAGGTCGTGTACCAGCAAGGTCTGTAGTCATACCTGGTAGTTATGCTAAGGAGTTTCCGGCAGGAACTTATAACGTTCCCTGTGCATTAATAATAGGACAACGCAAAGAGAGCACTAATAAAAAGACGTCCCTTAACGATGCTTTACGTGAGTATAACGTAGCCGTTTAGTGAAGATATTGCTCCTTCAATATCAAATGCTGGGTGATGTGCTTACAAGCACCATCATTGCAGATCAGCTCAAGATTACCTATCCTGACGCTCATCTGGATTACCTCATCATAGCACATGCTGATGCTTTGGTAAAACACCACCCAGCTATCGACGGACTTATTAAAGTCTCCAAGTCAGATTTTGAGAAAATGAGTTTTATCCTCTCGCTTTCGCGGAAGCTAAAACACAAAAAATACGACCTTCTTATAGATGCTTATGGTAAAAACAATAGCGCCTTACTATCCCTCTTATCAGGAGCAAAACAAAGAATAGGTTATAAGAAATGGTTTTCTAGTCTGGCCTATACAGATGCTGTAAAAAACAATCCTGACCCTTCTATCTACAAAACTGGTCTGGCATTAGGAAGCCGAATGCTACTCACTACACCTCTTACCAAAGAGGTGAAATGGCATTTAAAACCTAAAATCTACCTCACCAATCTAGAAAAAGAAGAAGGGAAAAAATGGCTTCACAAACAAGGTGTTGACCTAGAACAACCCCTCACAATGGTAAGTGTTTTAGGAAGTAGTAAGAATAAAACCTTACCCTATTCCTACATGGCCAAGGTCCTTGATAAATTTGTAGCTACTACCGAGTCGCAATTACTTTTTAATTATATCCCAAGTCAAAGAAAAGAGGCTCAGGCTATTTTTAGTGCTTGCTCTACGACAACACAACAACATATTTTTATCAATGCTTTTGCACCTAGCATCAGAGATTTTCTAAAAATATTATCCCATTGTACCGGCATCATAGGAAATGAAGGAGGCGCAATAAATATGGGAAAGGCACTTGACATCCCTACATTCACCGTTTTTAGCCCATGGGTTAATAAGACCTCTTGGAATGTCAATGAAGATGGTAAAAAGCATATCTCTGTGCACTTACAAGATTACCAACCAGAATTATACGGCGACTTGTCACCTAAACAAATGAAGGCTCAAGCCATGGAGTTGTATGAAGAATTTTCTCCTAAATTAATGTTTGGGGATTTAGATCAGTTTGTTCAAGAGAATTATTGAACTTCAATTATTTCAACCCTTTAAAAAGATCCCCTTTGAGAACTTTAAATGAGTTTTAAAAAAAATTACTTCTCTTCCTTCACAATTCCAAAGGGAGTAAAATCCTTTTTCTTGCCTCTTGTCACCTTTCTAATGACTTTATTCTTGTCAATAGAATCTTGGTTCTTATATCCACGAGCGTGATCCAAGTGCAAACAGATGGCGCTGTACCTTATTTGCTTGGACTTAATTCCATAATTAAATAAGCGTTCTCCTAATTCACGATCTTGACCTCCGTACTGCATGCGTTCATCAAAACCATTGACCGCTTTAAGGTCTTTTAACCAGCCACTGGAATTATGCCCATTCCAACTTGCATTTGTAGGGGTGAGATTTTCCATAATCATTGCCGTTACAAACCCGGAAGTAAGTTTTTGATTTTTATAAGAAGCAGGTAATCCATTTCTTTTCAGCCACTCTGAGTCAAAACAACGTTGGGTCGCAATATCTTCTTCTGTGATTTTTTCTGAGAGCTCAAGTGGTAACTTGTAATAGCCTCCAGAAAGGAAATGTCCTGACTCACGGCGCTCATAGTGTATTTGAAGAAAGTCTTCTCTTGCTATACAATCCCCATCAGACATAACCACATACTCTGAATTACAAGCCATAAGCGCTTTATTCAAGATCATACTTTTCTGAAAACCGTTATCTTCATGCCATACATGAATAATTTTTTTAGCGCTTTTCTCTTTATAGTTCTTGATAAACTCTTTGGTTTCTTCAGTAGAGCCATCATCTGCGATAACAATTTCAAACTGTCTAAAAATCTGATGCTCATAACTCCACAAGGTTTTTTCTAACCATGGAATAGAATTATATGTACTTATTACAACTGATATGGATGGGTCTTTGATCATAGAACAATACTAGTAAATCATGTTTGTACAAATTTAATGATATAAGCTGGGTAATTAAGATAACAAAGTTATTTTTGCCGCTCTTTGATTTTTATCATGTAGATTAGTCACCATAATGTTAAAACATCCCATCACAGCAATAATTCCTGCCTATAACGAAGCCCACAATATTGTTGAGGTTCTAAAAAGTGTAGATTTTTGCGACGAAATTATATTAGTAGATAGCAATAGCAGCGATAATACGGTAGAGCTAGCAAAGCCCTATTTTAATAAGTTACTTACTAGAGAATACATTCACAGCGCCTCCCAAAAAAACTGGGCCATTCCGCAAGCGACTAATGAATGGATACTCCTGGTAGATGCAGATGAGCGTGTTACACCAGCTTTAAAAGAAGAAATTATCCAGCTTATCCCTAACCTAGATACTAACGGCCATGCTGGTTACTGGATGGGAAGACGTAATTTCTTCATGGGAAAACAGGTGCGTTACAGCGGCTGGAAAAATGACAAAGTAATACGTCTTTTTAAAAAGTCAAAATGTAAGTACATAGATAAACATGTCCACTCTGAAATCAAAGCAGATGGTACTGTAGGCTGGTTGGAAAATAAACTATTGCATTACAAGTACGTCAGTATAGATCATCACGTAAGTAAACTACAACGTTATGCTAGTTTACAAGCCCGCGACTTTGATCAAAAGGTAGGTAAGATCACTTTATTTCATGTCGTTGTTAAACCTTTTTGGGGCTTTTTCAAACATTACATTATTCAACTCGGGTTCCTAGACGGTTTTGTAGGTTTTTCTATTGCTTATTTAAGGAGCTATGGAATTTTTATGAGGTACGTAAAACTATGGTTGTTGCGCAGAGGTATTGATTAAGCGAGCAACTGTTCAATTTTATCTTCAGACAACTGGTAATGTGAGCAAATTTGCTCCCATTGGACTCTGTTAAAATCTTGCCCTTTATTTACATTTTTTAGTGCCACAAACTGCGTTCCCATTATAGGTACCGGCACTTCTGGCCTCTTATTATTTTGTAGAGATAAGGTTCCATTTAAAATAGCCATGGCCTTGAACCATAAGTCGTCTGCTTTAGGAGCTAGCTTTGTGAAAAGAGCTACATCTTGAACATCTTGATGTAAACTACCCGAAGGATAGAGTACGCAAAAAGCACCTACCGGCATATTGTGAGGCCCCTGCTCTGGAGGGTCAACCACAAATGGCCATTTCCTATAAGAAGTAATTTTACCGTTTTCATAAGTCATTTGACGGCATCTATTGCCTATAATTTGATCTGGAAACTTCAAATGCTCCTCATAAATAATTTTAAGCGTATCTGACTGATAAATAACATCGTCATCGCAAGTAACAATAGCTTTATCTGGAAATGCCTCCAGACTGTGAATTAATTTTCTATGAGAAAAACCATAAGGAGAATACCTGATTTGAAATAGCTCCCCCTGTAACTTTGAAAGCCTATTAGGGATCTGATTTTTTAAATCCTCCTGAAGCCACAGCACAATCAGTTCTGGCTGGTATTGCTGCTGCATCATGCTGCGTACAGTAATATGAAGTGTTCTTAGCCGACTAGGAATAGAAGTCAACGAAACTATTACCGGAATCTTTTTAACAGGTGCAGCTCCTAATTTTGATTTAGGGATCGCAAGCATTTTAAAACTTGCGCTTATGGATTTAGGAATTTCAGACAACTTCATAAGGAACTCATTTAAACTTTATATGTTGATGCAAAAATTATTACTTTTCCAATTAAATGAAGCCTTTTTTGAACCACATCGCAAAACTAAGGGGTTAGAAAAAGCAGAGGTTTAAGTCTAAAAAGTGAATTTTTTTAGCTTATCGAAAACCTTTCAACGCGTTCTATTAAAAATACCTTTTAATTTATGCTTCACGCGTTTCTTTTTATGAAAAGCTTTTTGAAATTCTATTGTGTATTTCCACATAGTCTCTATAGTTGTATGAGCGTCTTCATCAGAAAGTCGAGCATAAGCTGTCCCCATAACTTCATACATCCATTTTTTAGGAGACAGACGTTCAAAGTTTTTAAGTCTATCCTCGTAAGGAATATTATAAAACTTCATCCTATTGAGGTCTACTAAAGAAAAATGATAATTATTTCCGTCCTTCTTTATGAGCGTATTTCCTGGTGAATGATCTAAAAAATAAATTCCAGCGTCATGCATGTCGAACATAAATTTTGAAAACTGCTGCAGTATATTCACTTTATCTTGTAACTCCTCATCGTTCGTGATCTCCCGGTAGGTAAAATCATGCGCTGCATAAGCGCTGACATAGTAACTCTCCTGCAAGCCTACACCACTGAATTGCTCTAAATAAGCAATAGGTGACGGGGTTCCTATATTGTTTTTTACTAGATATTGTGCGTTGTAATAAGACCTGGCAGCCTTTGATTTTCTGAAAAACCTGTAGGCTATCTTGTTAATGAAATTAGGCGTTTTAAAGGATTTAACTACAAGCTTTCTATCATCGTAAGTAACAATTTTTATTTTATTGCGATCATCTCCTAACTGCTGGGTTGATTGATGAAATAAATGGAGTATTTCTTGAAACCGCTTTCGCGAAAGCGTGTTACTTACAAAGTTTTCTCTACTCATTTTATTTTTATCATTTTCAGACTGCAAAGAAACGGAAAAACCAGCAAATGGACAGAATTACTTAATATTGCAGTATACCAATTTTATATTTTTCAAATGTCTATAACATGTTCCCTAGTAACTCCTACTTACAACTGGCCTGAAGCGCTAGAATTGCTGCTATTAAGCATTAAAAGACAAAGTGTATTACCAGACGAAGTCATCATCGCAGACGATGGCTCTACTGAAAAGACCCTGGAATTGATTAAAGAATATCAAAAAGATTTTCCAGTTCCACTTATACATGTCTGGCATGAAGATCAAGGCAATCGTAAGCCAGCTATCATGAATAAAGCAATCGCAAAGGCAAAGTATGATTATATTCTAGAGATAGATGGTGATATTATTTTGCATAAGAACTTCGTTAAAGATCATCTTTCTATGGCTGAAGAAGGAGTTTACCTCTTCGGTAGCCGTGTCAATATTCAAGAGAAACATCTAGAAGACTTGTTTAAGAAGAAACAAATCGATTTTAACTACTTCTCTAAAGGTATTAAAAAACGCAATAGAACGCTGCGCATACCTTTCATAGCAAACAGAGCAAAAAAAGAAACAAAAAGGTCTGGTAAATTACGAGGCTGCAACATGTCCTTTTGGCGAGCAGACTTTATCGCTGTAAATGGTTTTAATGAAGAGTTAGTTGGATGGGGAATTGACGACAGCGAACTCATACAACGCATGATGAACAACGGTGTTCTAGGAAAGCGTATCAAACATAAAGGCATTGTTTATCACATCTACCATAAAGAACAAGACAAAAGTCAAGTGCATTTAAATTTGGAGATAGAAAAACAAATGGAAAGTTCTGGAACTACTTATGCCAGCAAAGGCGTAGATCAATATTTATAAGTTATTTTTCTTGAAGAACTTGTTTGCACCGCAAGGACTGATTTAAAGACCCACCCCTAAGTAAGGCAGTAAACAACTTTCGCTTTTTGGAACTGAATGGGCTGGTCAATAAATATTTGATCGTATAAAAATAAAGTAAAAAGCCATGGGCTAGTCGACCGTGATGTTTTTTAGTGAGGTATAATAGAGATAGTTTTTGCTCTATTTTTATATTTATATTTTTATCCGTAGACTTTCCTTGATAATGGATGTATGCTTGATCTGGATAATGATAAGTCTTCTCACCTAAGCAGGTAGCAATCCTTCTGCATAAATCGCTTTCTTCATAGTATAAGAATAACGCGGTATCAAGCCCTCCTACTTGATTAAAAGAACTCGCTTTTACAAACATAAAACTACCTGGTACATAACCACAGCTTACCGGATGTAAGTATATCTTTTTACGTTTTGGGTATTTTTTTGGATTGATCCACTCTAATACGTCCCTTTTCAATAACTGCCGCATAGGAGTGGCATGATGGTCTATAGAAGAGATTCTACCTCCATTCTCGCTCATCATTTGCGGTCCACATACACCAGCATCTGGCGTCGTATCCATGAATAATTTCAAATCAAAGAGCGTGTTTTCTTGAGTAAACAAGGTGTCATTATTAATAAATGCGTAATACTTAGAAGGAGAAGCAAAGTTGACACCTAACATATTACCGGCACCAAAACCAGTATTGATCCTACTTCGGTAAATCTTTATGGCGCTAGACTTCAATTGCTCTAAAGAAGTCTTAAGCAGTTCATAGTCTTCATATGCTGAACCATTGTCCACTACTATTATTTCATAAACAACAGTATCATTTGTTTTTTCAAGCAGCGATCTAATGGCCGCAACAGTAAATGTGGCACTATTATAATTGACATATATGCAACTAACATCTAGCATCTGGTAGGATTATTTAAGGTTCAAAGTTACGTGTTCAAATTCTATTTAAAAACAATAGTTTTAAGTTCGCTATAAAAAGCCGCTAATACAACTAGAAAAGTTAATTTTGCAACCTATGGCATACAGTGAAAGAAATAAAAACAGAAGAGACCAAGTTAGAGGTCGTAAGCCTAGTAAGGAGAAGCAAATCGAAGTAGAATTACCTCGAGAAGCCATCAACCTTGCAGTAACTCAATTGAAAAAGGGAAATACCATCATTTACCCTACAGACACCATCTATGGACTAGGTTGTGACGCTACTAACTACGACGCTATTGAAAGGCTAAATGAAATAAAGGGACGTGATATATCTACGCCCCTTATTGTTCTTGTAGATAGTTTCCAGATGCTGGATTCTATTATAGAAGATGTCCCAGACATGGCATGGGAAGTTCTTAAAGTGAATAAAAAACCACTTACCATTATCTACGACAGACCTAAAAACGTGGCAGAAAATGTAATTGCTCAAGACGGGACACTTGCCGTAAGAGTAACTAACGATCCATTGTGCAGGTCTATTATCAAGAAATTACGTAAACCTATCGTTTCTACCAGCGCAAATTTGAGCAAACACAAATCTCCTATTCATTTTGCTGATATAGGAGAAGAGCTACTTAAAAGAGTAGATCACGTCATGGACATTCCTCTCGTTCATAAAAACATCAAACCATCTTCTATCATGAAGATTTCCAACAATGGAATTATAGAAATCATACGCGAGTAAGCATGGATCAAAAAACACATTATCCTGAAGCGATTCAAGAAAACGTTTTTAGAACCTTGAGTCAAGCAGCAGAAGAACTCGAACTACCCGCTTATGTCATAGGTGGGTACGTCAGAGATTTTTTCTTAAAACGCGGTCAAAAAAAAGACATAGATGTAGTTGCGATAGGAAGTGGAATTTCACTTGCTCGTAAAGTAGAAGAGCTTTTACCACACAGTACAAAGGTGTCTATATTCAAGAATTTTGGTACCGCTATGGTAAAAACAGATGAGCTTGAGTTAGAATTTGTAGGTGCTCGTAAAGAAAGTTATGATAGAGGGAGCCGCAAACCAGTCGTTGAAGATGGCTCCTTAGAAGATGATCAAAACCGCCGTGATTTTACCATCAATGCCATGGCTTTTTCCTTAAATAAAAATAGTTATGGAGCCTTACTCGATCCTTTTAACGGGATGGGTGATCTCGATAAAAAAATAATACGTACCCCCCTAGATCCAGATATTACTTATAGCGATGATCCTTTGAGAATGTTGCGTGCCATAAGGTTTGCAGCACAACTCAACTTTAAAATAGAAGAAGGATCCTTTGAGAGCATCAAACGCAATGCCCACCGACTAAAAATTATCTCTAACGAGCGCATCGTTACTGAACTGCATAAAATCATGATGTGTGACGAGCCTTCTTTTGGCTTTTTACTATTAGAAAAGACAGGATTACTTCAGTTGATCATGCCAGAATTAATTGCTTTAAAAGGGATTGAAGAAGTAGAAGGACAGAAGCATAAAGATAACTTCTATCACACCCTGGAAGTCGTAGACAACATCTCTCGCAATACAGAAGACCTGTGGTTGCGCTGGTCGGCATTACTGCATGATATAGGAAAAGCACCAACTAAAAAATTCAGTAAAAAAGTAGGATGGACCTTTCATGGACACGAATTCAAAGGTTCAAAAATGGTATACCACCTTTTCAAAAGGTTAAAAATGCCTTTAAATGATAAGATGAAATTTGTACAGCTCATGGTACGCATGTCCTCAAGACCTATAGCGGTAATTGACGAAAGCGCTACAGACAGCGCTGTAAGAAGATTGGTCCATGATGCTGGAGAACACATAGAAGGTCTCATGACTTTGTGCGAGGCAGATATTACGACTAAGAATCCGCGTAGGTTCCAACAATATCATCATAACTTTAAACAAGTTAGAGATAAAATTGTAGAAGTAGAAGAACGAGATCATGTGCGTAATTTCCAGCCACCAGTGACCGGAGAAGAAATCATGAAAGCTTTTGATTTAAAACCATGTCGAGAGATAGGGCAAATCAAAATGGCAATTAAAGACTCCATTCTAGACGGAGTGATTCCTAACGAACACGATGCCGCTTACGAATTCATGATCAAAAAAGGGAAAAGTCTTGGCTTAACACCTCAGTAACTGAACGTATTTATAACCTGTCTTTTAAACACTATTTTTAAATGACTTTATAAATACCGTTATGGACAACTTGAAAATTATTTTAATGGTATTTCTTACAAAGCAATTGTTAGCCTACCATTAAAAGTTACTAACCTTTTTGATTTTAAGTAAAAAACGAGTTTCGGTAATCTAACTCGTTTTTTTTGTTCAACCCATCTTCATAAGTTATCTTTAGTGCTATGAAAAAAATATTTTTTCTTTTTTTACTCGTACTTATAAGCAGTATTTCTTGTGGACAAGAGTTGAACGGCGACGAATTAAAAGGTTTTAATTTATTTTTAATGCCAGCCCCGCAAATTAATATAACCTTAAGTCTGGACAGCAATAATATTGTTGATCCTAATACTGGTTTTTCTATTACACCAGGTGCCCAAACCATAGATATGATGGCAGTATATCAAGATATGAACTCCTTACAACCTAAACCTTATACCCCTAACTCCAACACAGATTTTGGGAGACTGCGTTTTAAAAGCGATAGCAAAGGCGTTAACTTATCTATCAACAATAACGACCGTTTTGCCAGAGAGTTCAGATCTACCAACCCAGCCTTTTTTGAAGCCAATAGAAATACAGCTCTTCACCGAGCTTATAATCCGTTGTCGGTTCATAATAATAATTGGTAACCGATCTGTATAGCACTTCCTTTTCGATCTATTTACCTTGATGATGTTAGCATATTTCAAGGTGTTTTTAATAATTCCGCTTTCGCGAAAGCGGAACCAACAACTATCTTTACACCACCTAATTAGAAGCCATGAAAAAGCAAGATATTCTTGAACGTTTTATCAGTTATATCAGCATAGATACAGAGTCTGATCCAATGAGCGACGCCACTCCTAGCAGCGAAAAACAATGGGAGCTTGCACGTAAATTACATCGAGAACTCCTGGACATGGGAATGAGCAATGTAAGTATTGATGAGAATGCCTACATCATGGCGACCCTGCCGTCTAATGTGGATCATAAAACACCTACCATAGGGTTTATATCTCATTTTGATAGCACTCCAGACTATACAGGTAAGGATATCAAGCCGCAAATAATTGAAGATTACGATGGTGGCGACATCCTTCTTAGAGGTTCTGATCTTGTGCTTTCACCAGATTATTTTGAAGATCTAAAACAATACAAAGGACAGACCCTTGTCACTACAGATGGAACGACCCTTCTTGCGGCAGATGATAAAGCTGGAATAACAGAAATCATGACGGCGATGAAGCATTTGATCGAGAATCCGCATATCAAACACGGTACTTTAAAAGTAGGTTTTACTCCTGATGAGGAGATAGGCCGTGGTGCGCACAAGTTTGATGTAGAAAAATTTGGTGCCGACTGGGCGTATACCATGGATGGAAGTCAAATAGGTGAATTAGAATATGAAAACTTTAATGCAGCTGGCGCTGTAGTTACTTTTTACGGTAAAATTGTACATCCTGGCTATGCAAAAGGAAAGATGATCAACTCCATGTATGTGGCACAAGATTTTATAGATTCTCTACCTAGAATGGAAACTCCTGAACATACAGAAGAATATCAAGGATTCTTTCACTTGCATGACATGAAAGGAGCGGTTGAGAAAACAGAATTGCACTATATTATTAGAGATCACGATAAAGAACACTTTGAAGCTCGTAAAGAAGTGATGCATAAACTGGTCCATGCTCTTAATGAACAGTACGATCGCAAGGCCGTAAGTATTGAAATAAAAGACCAATATTTTAATATGCGTGAAAAAATAGCCCCTGTAATGCATATTGTAGATGTAGCAGAACAGGCAATGAAAGATATAGGGATTGTTCCACTTATCAAACCTATACGTGGTGGCACTGATGGATCTCAATTGAGTTATATGGGTTTGCCTTGCCCTAATATTTTTGCAGGAGGTCACAATTTCCACGGACCGTATGAATACATACCTGTAGAAAGTATGATCAAAGCGACCGAAGTGATTATACGTATTGCTGAGCTTGTAGGTGAAGAGAAAGTATGAAAAGTTTACAACTAGAACAGTCCTTCAGTGGACATCAAAAAGTCATGATAGGATTAGGAACCATTACATTCTGTATCAAATCATTTAACGCACTTAATAATTTGGACTATACGGCTCCAGCATGGATAAATGCATTGCCTTTTATTTTGATAAGTATTCTATTCATAGGAATCTTCTTTTTACAAAACGGCTTTATCGCTTATGGGAATGACAAAGTAGCGCGTGCCTGGTTTTGGTATACGCTTCCCGTTTGGAAGAAAGAAATTGATCAAAAAAAGTATCCAATAATCAGTACATTAAAAATGGGTAAGAAACAAAAATTAGGATTTACCCTTGCTGTGAACCCAGATCTTGCTGTTGACTATTCTTCCTATGACATTACTTCTTTAAATTACAACCACACTATTAAAGACAGACATGTGATTTTAAAACAAGAGCATCAGGCAAAGAATGCCATTCTATTTTTATTGAATCACAGTATATTAAAAGAAGAATTTTACAGTCCTGATTTTAGCAGATAGCTGGCTTTATACAACAGTTGTAACAAGCTACAGTTTCCAACATTATGTTGCAACTACCTGATCGACAAAATGTTGTTTTTGAAAATATAATACGATAATTTGAGGAAATAAATTATTATATCACGCAACTATTTTATCTTTCATGCATCTTAATCCAACAAATAGATACTATGAATATGAAAAAAATCCTAATAGTCGTAGCAGCTTTCCTGATGACAGCAACGGCTTATGCCCAAGAAAAAGAACCCCTTGAAGAAACTGATAGTCAGAAACGACTCAATCAATTCAACGAAGTTAAAAAGCATGAAGTCAGTCTTGATGTTGTTGCAGCTATAGCCGGTTTAGGAATTAACCCTAGATATGAATACGTATTAGGAAGGTACTCTGGTGTAGGAGTAGATCTTAACATTGGAATTTTGGATGACGCTGATGGTTTTAATTATTACGAGACTTTCAGTATCACGCCTTATTACAGGCAGTACTTTTTCTCAAAAGAAGACTATGGTGCCAAAGGTTTTTATGGAGAAGGATTTGCAAAAGTTTTTACCTTTGAAGATGGTTACTTTGAAATAGATCTTTTTGGATCTGGCCGTAATGTGACGGAGTCTTATACCGAAGCTGCTCTAGGCGTAGGAATAGGATGGAAATGGGTGAGTGATAGTGGCTTTCTTATTGACCTAGGCTTTGGTATAGGTCGTAATTTAGGTCTTGCAAACGATCCACAAGGATATGATTTACCCGAAGTAACTGGACGTGGTGGTGTCAACTTCGGTTGGAGGTTTTAACCCTTAAAACCTATTACTTTATAAAACATAAAACGAGCCTCGAGGCTCGTTTTTACTTTACTTTTGTACACGGTTATCATCATAACTTATTTTACCTATAAAAAAATAATGCCAAAACTACACCTAGAAACAACTATTAACGCACCTATAGAAAGGGTCTTTGATCTAGCAAGAAGCATTGATTTGCACCTGCTCTCTCTAAAACACACTCATGAAAAAGCAGTGGCTGGAAGAATGACTGGTCTGGTAGAAAAAGGGGAAACAGTCACTTGGAGAGCTAGGCACCTGGGAGTTACTCAAGAACTCACAAGCCTCATCACAGATGTGGAACCACATCATTATTTTGCAGACGAATTGGTAAAAGGAGCTTTTCAACATTTTAAACACGAACACTTTTTTGAGCAACTGGAAGATGGTCGTACGTTGATGAAAGATATATTTGATTACAGGTCACCACTAGGTGTTTTAGGAAAACTAGCTGACGTTCTTTTTCTAGAAAAGTACATGACCAAGTTGTTAGAACAAAGAAATAGCAGTTTAAAGGAGATTGCTGAGAATCAGAGGTGGAAAGAACTTCCTGGGATGGAACAGCATTTATAAAACTTTCTAATTTAGTAAAAGCAAACCATATCCAATACATGAATATACCGCAAACCTAAAAGCGCATCTGCTATGCAGCAGATGAACGATTCAACACAAAAAAAGCCCTTGATTTCTCAAGGGCTTTGTAAATAAATAGTGCTATTCTTAATTTTCTTTAGCGACCACGGTCTCATTCAGTTTCTTAGAAAGCTCTGCTGAAATAGAACTTCTTTCAAAAGTCATCTTACCAGCTCCAGTTTCTATTAACACAGTTCCTTTATCAGCATTGATCTGATTTACTTTACCGTGAATTCCACTGGTGGTGATTACTTTATAACCAACTTTGAGTGAGTCTGCAAACTCTTTTTCTTCCTTACGCTTCTTGGATTGTGGTCTCATTATTAAAAAATAAAAGACGACAATGATAAGCAGGTAAGGAGCAAAATTTAATATCGTATTAGTGTCCATTAAAACAGTTACTTATGCGTTAGGAGCAGCAGCTCGCGCCTTAGGAGTTACAAAACCTTTGATACGGATAGATTCCGTTCCAGACTCTGTATTTGCCTTAATAGTTACCGTCTTCGTTTGCGCGTTAGGCTTTCCATTAGTATTGAATTTTACTAACATACTACCTACAGCACCTGGAGCGATAGGCTCTTTAGACCAAGTAGGAACAGTACATCCACAAGATCCTTTTGCATTTACTACAATAAGTGGAGCATTACCTGTATTGGTAAATTTGTATTCATGCTCTACTACAGCGCCTTCCTCTACAGTACCGAAATCATATTCAGTCTCCATAAAAGTCATTTCTGGAAAATTACCAGCAACTTCTTTGTTTGCTGCAGCTGCAGTAAGGTTTTCTTGATCAATTGAAGCAGATTCTGCTTTCTCGTTACAGCTTGTTAAAGCCATTGTAGCAACAGCAGCTACCATTAAAACTAATTTTTTCATCTTATTTTTATTTAATATTACTTATAAATGTTCAACAAATGTAATTAAAAACATTCTTGAAACCAACGTCATTAACAATAGGTTACATCAATCCTCTCCCCATTTTATTTAATTCATCACTTTTCTCAAATTCTTTCAAAAGATTATCGAGAATTCCGTTGATGAAAGTGGCGCTTTTAGGCGTACTGTAATCTTTTGCTATTTCAAGGTATTCATTAAGGGTTACCTTCACTGGAATATCTGAAAAATAAAGAAACTCAGCCTGTGCCATCATGATCAGCACCAAATCAATTTGAGCGATACGCTCGGTATCCCAATTAGGCGTTTTACCTACTATACGGCCAGAAAGTTCATCTATATTAAGAATCGTTTTTCTAAAAAGACTCATGGTAAACTTAGCATCTGAATCATCCTTGAATAGTGCCGGTAGCACCACATCCTTAGCAGGCTTCACTTTACGTAAAAACTGAATAATAGTCGAGTTGATCAAAGGATAGTCATCTGTCCAAGTGATGTTGACATCTTCTAGATAATCCATCAATTCATCGCTAGGGGCAATGATATCTTCATAGATATATGTCAAGAATTTTAAATCCTTTTTTACCGACGGCTCGTCGTCCATCGCATACACCACAAAGGTTTTACTTTCTTGAATTTTGTTGTATAGATTTTCAACATACTTAGAATCCAAATGCCATGGATTTAAGTTGCGTTGTTTTAACGCATCTTTTAAAGCCTCACTTTCTCTCAGTTTCAAGAGGATTTTATTATCGATAAACTGTCTTGAAGGGTTGTGTTCTACACTTTTAGAAATACGTTGCTGCTTTTTGGTATGCTTATCTACAGCAACTTCATGAATCTTCACTAGTAATTGCGCCATATAAAGGAACAAGGTGTACGATTGCGTCATACTGGAGTTGATAAACTTTTCAAGATCTTTAAGATCGTCTGGGCGTTGACGTTGAAAAGAAAAAACTGCTTGCATGACTTTGATGCGTAACTGTCTTCTGGTAAGCATAAGAACGATTTGTTTGTTTACTTAAGCGGGCTATCTGATAGGTTAGCTTTCGCGAAAGCGGAGTTATAATAACTTAAACCTGGTTTCTATTTCTAAAAACCAGGCAAAAATACTGTTTTAAAATGGACTACTATCCCTGATGTTCGTGTTTTCTAGCTGCAATACGTGCCTGAGCAATTTCTAAAGCAGCTTTATGTGTAGTAACACCAGATTCTTTAGCTCTGTTGAGAATTTCTATAGTTGTTGTGTATATATTCTCTGTTTTTCTCATGATTTCTGTACGGTCATAACCTTCCAGCTCTGCGTACACATTGATGATCCCGCCCGCATTTATTAAAAAATCAGGAGCATAAACAATACCTCTTTTTTGTAAAAGAGTCCCATGCTTCACCTCATCTGCTAACTGATTATTTGCTGCACCTGCGATGATGGACGCGGTAAGTTTATTAATGGTTTGATCATTTATCGTGGCTCCTAAAGCACATGGAGCATAAATATCCATATTCTCAGAATATAAGTCGTTTCCACCATAGATAGTGGCACCGTATTTATCGCGTACTTCTTCCAGTCTTTCTTGATTAAGATCTGCAATAACAACTTCTGCTCCTTCTTGTGTCAGATACTCTACCAGTGTTTCTCCTACATTACCTATTCCTTCTACATAGATTTTTTTATCTTCTAGAACATCGCTTCCATACTTAAAGTGAGCGGCTGCTTTCATTCCCATAAAAACACCATAAGCCGTAATAGGAGAAGGGTTTCCAGCCCCACCTTTATCCTGAGAGATACCAGTGACATATGGTGTTACCTCACGCACGGTGTCCATATCTTCGGTAGTCATTCCTACATCTTCAGCCGTGATGTAACGACCACTTAAAGAATGTACAAATTCACCAAATTTACGCATCAACTCGGGTGTTTTTTGAGTTTTTGCATCACCTATGATGACCGCTTTTCCTCCACCTAAATTTAATCCAGTTATAGCACTTTTAAAGGTCATGCCTCGAGAAAGCCTCAACACATCATTAAGTGCCGCCCATTCATTTTCATATTGCCACATACGTGTACCACCTAATGCTGGACCTAATACTGTATTATGAATACTGATGATGGCTTTCAATCCTGTATCTTTGTCGTTGCAAAAAACGATTTGCTCGTGATCATCAAATGAAACCTGACCGAAGACAGGATCTTGACGAATTAATTTATCTAATGAGTCAAATTCTTGAGACATAAAAAAAGTGTTTATGAGCTTTTCTATTTGTTATTAAAAAGCTTGCAAAAATAACCTCATTTTAGGGATTTAGCAATTTACCATGCTTAATTTACCCCCCAAATAAAAAATAATTTCTCAAAGGAAATTCGATCGTAAATGAAAGAACTTAAAAAACTCAATGTACTCTTTGTCAAATACAAATGGCAACTTATAGGCGGGATTATTGTAACCATCATATCTCGCGTCCTTTCTCTTTTTTTACCGAAGTATGTGGGTAAAATTATTAATCTATTGAATGATTATGATAAAGGCAACATCACTGATAAACAAATGCTACAAGATGACCTGACCTTGTACATCCTTATTATCATAGGAACTACCTTACTTGCCGCCATACTTACTTTTGTCATGCGTCAGTTGATCATTGTAGTTTCTAGACACCTGGAATACGATCTAAAAAACATCGTCTACCAGCAATACCAGAGACTTTCTTTGGGTTTTTACAAACAGAATCGCACAGGAGATTTAATGAATCGCATCAGTGAAGATGTCTCCAAAGTACGCATGTACATGGGACCAGCGATTATGTACAGCATCAATATGTTAACGCTATTTGCTGTTGTTATCCCTGCGATGATCGACACCGCTCCTACCCTTGCTATATATACGATTATTCCTTTACCAATACTTTCTGTGGCGATATACGTGATTAGTCGAGAGATCAACAAGCGTTCTACCTTAGTACAAGAATATCTTTCTAATTTAAATACGATATCTCAAGAATCTTTTAGTGGTATTTCTGTCATCAAAGCTTACAACCTCGCTCCACAAATGACAGAGCAGTTTACAAAAGTGGCTAATGACAGTAAGGATAAAAACATTGATCTTGCCCGCATACAAGCTTTATTCTTCCCATTAATGGTACTCCTTATAGGTTTGAGCAATATTATGGTCATCTACATAGGAGGAAAACAAGTCATTGATGGTACCATTGACGTAGGAACCATTCCAGAATTCTTGATCTATGTCAACATGCTTACCTGGCCCGTTGCTGTCGTAGGTTGGGTAACCAATATGATACAGCAGGCAGAAGCCTCTCAAAGAAGAATCAACGAATTCTTAGATATTGATCCAGCCATAAAAAATCTTAATGAATCAGAAACTCCAATTCAAGGAACGATCACTTTTGAAAAAGTGAACCTCACTTATGACGATACCAACATACACGCTTTAAAGGATATTTCTTTTGAAATAGAAGCAGGAAAAACACTAGCTATTCTCGGTAAAACAGGAAGTGGAAAATCGACTATTTTAGAACTCATAGGCAGACTTTACGATATTGATAATGGTTCCTTAAAAATAGACGGTAAAGAAATCAATAGTTTAAACTTAGATAACTTGAGGTCTGCAATAGGTTATGTACCTCAAGATGCTTTCTTATTTTCTGATACGATAGGTAACAACATCGCTTTTGGTAAAAAAGATGCCGCTCAAGAAGAAATAGTAGCTGCTGCAAAGAATGCAGTAGTCCATAAAAATATTACCGATTTCACTAAAGGTTATGAAACCGTTTTAGGAGAACGAGGTATTACTTTAAGCGGCGGACAAAAACAACGGGTCTCCATCGCAAGAGCCATTATCAAGGAACCACAAATTTTATTGTTTGACGATTGTTTAAGCGCAGTAGACACAGAAACAGAAGAAAAAATCCTGAATAACCTTAAAAAAATCACTCACAACACCACTACTATTATAGTGAGTCACAGAGTAAGTAGTGCCAAAAACGCCGATCACATTATCGTACTCGATGAGGGTAACATTATTGAACGAGGAAGTCACGAGTCTCTCTTAAATGACAAAGGTTATTATGCAGAGCTTTTTGCTAATCAAATGTTAGAGGAAGAAGGGAACATCGATTAACGATTATAGGTTTTTAGCTCTTAGTAATAGACTCTGAAAATCGGTAATGGGAAAATTAAAAAATCATATTGGTAAATTTTTTGCCCCTCCTTGTTAGGTCCTACTCATTTCATTCAAGTCCTCCATAAAAAGGTGTTTTCCAATCGCAAGGCCTTCTTACAGCAGGTGATCGCGACACTTCTTTCATTTCCCCAGAGTGGAGTAAGCATGTAATAGCTATTTTCCAGAGTGTCACTGAGAATTTAAACCAGTTGGATACAGAAAATACAATCAGCCACTTGGATAACAGACTGTAATACAGTATTTTACTACATTAAAGCTTTATAAACTTTTCTTTTTGTCTTTTTTTTCTATTTTTGAACATATCTAACCCTACTTTAAAAGAATTATGAGCGATAGAGATTACCAAGAACAAGAAGAGATTTTTTCAAAAGTAGTGCGAGCAGGAAGGCGTACTTATTTCTTTGATGTAAGAGCTACAAAAGCAGATGACTATTACCTAACCATTACAGAAAGTAAAAAATTCACTAATGACGACGGTAGTTTCTATTTTAAGAAACATAAAATTTACTTGTACAAAGAAGATTTTCAAGAGTTCGGTGATACCTTAAAGGAAATCACAGACTTTATTATAGATAAAAAAGGAGATGAGGTTATTTCTGACCGTCATCAGACAGACTTTAAAAAGGAAGAAGCTCAACCAGCGCAAGATGACGCTGCAGCGCCTAACGATCCAGCAAGTTTTACAAATATCAATTTTGAAGATATCTAGTAATTAAATGTTCTATGCCTAAAGCCTTTCTACGTGAAGGGCTTTTTTTTTATTTTTATACTCTTACCATTAAAACCGTATTATGAAAAAAGTGATGTTGCTTTTGTTGGTTCTCACTTTTTGTTGTTCCGCTTTCGCGAAAGCCCAACAACAAAAAGAGCTGCCAGTACAAACCTTAATAGACCCTAGTCTTAATTATTACCTACCAGAAGGTGTTTCCTACAACCCTGAGATTCCAACACCACAAGAAATCATAGGTTTCGTTCCTGGAAAATGGCACGTGAGTCATGACAAACTGGTACAATACATGCAAGTTCTTGCAGAAAAGTCTGATCGTTTTACGATTGAAAATCGTGGGACCACCTATGAGGACAGACCGCTTTACTTACTTACAGTGACCAGTCCAGAAAACCATAAAAATATTGATCAAATAAGAACAGATCATATTGCTGCGACCAATAAAGAAAACGCAGATAACACCAACGCTCCTATAGTGGTATACCAAGGATTTTCTATTCATGGTAATGAACCTAGTGGCGCTAACGCATCATTACTTCTCGCCTATCATCTAGCCGCTGCACAAGGTCCAGAAATGGAAGCCTTGTTAAAAAACACCGTCATTCTTCTGGACCCTAGTTTAAATCCAGATGGATTGCAACGTTTTGCCAGTTGGGTAAATCAACATAAGAGTAAGAATGTAAATCCAGACACTTACGATAGAGAATATAATGAAGTATGGCCGGGTGGACGTACCAATCATTATTGGTTTGATATGAATCGCGACTGGTTGCCTGTGCAATTACCAGAATCGCAAGCGCGTATAGAAACTTTTCATAAATGGTTGCCTAACATTTTGACAGACCATCATGAAATGGGAACCAACTCTACCTTCTTTTTCCAACCAGGAATCCCATCCAGAACACACCCACTGACTCCCGCGATGAATCAAAAGCTAACCCGTCAAATAGGTAATTACCTCGCTGAAGGTTTTGATGAGATAGGCTCGCTGTATTACACAGAAGAAGATTACGACGATTTCTATTATGGTAAAGGATCTACTTTTCCAGATATCAATGGTTCTATAGGAATTCTTTTTGAGCAAGCCAGTTCTCGTGGTCATGCTCAGAATTCTGATAATGGCGTTCTTACTTTTCCGTTTACCATAAGAAACCAGTTTACGGCAGCTTTAAGTACTCTAAAAGCGGCAACCGGCATGCGTAAAGAACTACTGGATTATCAAGCTCAATTTTACAAAGACGCTAGAAAGGAAGTTTCTAATGAAGCCATCATCTTTGGTGATCATACAGATGCTGGCCGTACCGATGCCCTTGCAGAAATATTATCAAGACATAAAATAGAAGTGCGCTCATTAAAAAATGACGTTTCTAAAAATGGCAAAACCTATAAAAAAGGATATGCTTACCTAGTTCCTAAAAACCAAAAAAACTCTCGTCTGATCAACGCGATGTTTGAAAAGAGAACAACGTTTCAAGACAGCTTGTTTTATGATATCAGTGCGTGGACATTCCCGCTGGCTTTTGATATGGATTATGATGAAAATGCCGACTTGAGCAATGGCATTACAAGGAACTCCAATACTGGTATAAACCAAATAGAAATTTCTGACTATGCCTATTTAATGCCTTGGAATGAATACTACACACCTAAAGCTTTAAATACATTGCTATCAAAGGATATCAGAGCTAAAGTAGCTATGAAGCCTTTTTCCCTAAACGGTAAACAATATGATTATGGCACCATACTTATTCCAGTTCAGAATCAAAAAATGAACACTTCAGAATTGCGTGATGTTCTCGGGGATATTTCGACTGATGCTAAAGTTGATTTTTACGGAGTCCCAACAGGGCTCACCGAAGGAATTGATTTAGGCTCACGTCAATTCAGAGCCCTTACCCAACCTAAAATCGCCTTGTTAGTAGGTGAAGGTATCAACCCTTCTGATGCCGGTGAGATCTGGCATTTGATGGACCAGAAATACGATATTCCTATAACTAAAATTGATCTTCAAGACATTAATCGCAAGGATTTGAGTCGATACAATACGATTATCGTTCCTGCTACTTACGGTAGCCCAGAAAATGAAGTAATCGATCAACTGAAAGAATGGACACGTGCTGGAGGTACTTTAATAGGTTATCGCAGTGCATTAAGCTGGATGAGTAGTTCCAAATTGCTACCCCTTAGCTTCAAAAAAACAGAAAACCCCGTTGAAAACATCACTTTTGAACAGCGTAGCGACCATAGCGGTGCACAAAGAATAGGTGGAGCTATTTTTGAAACAAAACTAGACCGCTCTCATCCTATAGCTTTTGGGTTTAAAGATGATCAGTTGCCTATGTTTAGAAACACTACGCTGTTTGTAGAATCTCACAAAGACAGTTACCGCAACCCTATCAAATACACAAGCGATCCTTTAATGAGTGGTTATATCTCTGATATTAATTTAGAGGCATTAAGAAGCACAGTGCCATTTCAACATAATAATTATGGCCGTGGAAATGTGATTGGTTTTACTGATAACACGCAGTTTAGAGCTTTCTGGTATGGAACTAACAAGTTGTTGATGAATGCTATTTTCTTTGCTAAAGAGATGTAAGATTAGGTGATTAGGTGATTAGGTGATTAGGTGATTAGGTGATTAGGTGATTAGGTGATTAGGTGATTAGGTGATTAGGTGATTAGGTGATTAGGTGATTAGGTGATTAGGTGATTAGGTGATTAGGTGATTAGGTGATTAGGTGATTAGGTGATTAGGTGATTAGGTGATTAGGTGATTAGGTGATTAGGTGATTAGGTGATTAGGTGATTAGGTGATTAGGTGATTAGGTGATTAGGTGATTAGGTGATTAGGTGATTAGGTGATTAGGTGATTAGGTGATTAGGTGATTAGGTGATTAGGTGATTAGGTGATTAGGTGATTAGGTGATTAGGTGATTAGGTGATTAGGTGATTAGGTGATTAGGTGATTAGGTGATTAGGTGAAAATTAAAAATGATAAGAAATACGACAAATATTTCAATCTTTTTATAAATAATCATTCTCTACTAAGCCAGTGCTCGACCCAGCATTTGGAAAGTAATTGGTTATTCAAGTTCAAATTCGAGTTCGATTTCATTTTACCGCTTCTTTCCCCGTCCCTAAAGGTGGAAGCTATTCTTTTATTCAATTGTCATTCCGCTGCAGAGCGGTATCGGATGTTACTATCTCTATCTCATCAACACCCGCAACACCCATCCCAACCTTCCCTCAAGGGAAGGAGTTTTACTCCTTTTCAAGTTCAGGTTCGAGTTCGAATTCGAGTTCGAGTTCAAGTTCAACTTGAATTTGATTTTGATTTTAGTTTTGTTTTATTTTCCGCTTCTTTCCCCGTCCCTAAAGGGTGGAAGCTATTCTTTTATTCAATTGTCATTCCGCTGCAGAGCGGTATCGGATGTTACTATCTCTATCTCATCAACACCGCAACACCCATCCCAACCTTCCTCAAGGGAAGGAGTTTTACTCCTTTTCAAGTTCAGGTTCGAGTTCGATTTCGAGTTCAAATTCAAACTCTACCCTACTCGATCTCCATTCTTTGCATTTGCCTCAGGTTGTAAAAGAATGACATCTTTGTCCTCACCTACTATTCCCAACACCAAGCACTCGCTCATAAAGTTGGCGATCTGCTTTTTGGGAAAATTCACTACCGCGATGACTTGTTTGCCTACCAATTCTTTTTTATCGTATCGTTTAGTGATTTGAGCGCTAGTTCTTTTAATACCTAAAGGGCCGAAATCTATTTGGAGCTGGTAAGCCGGGTTTCTGGCTTCAGGAAAATTACCCACCGTTAAAACCGTACCTACTCTCATATCTATGTTCTCAAAATCATTCCAAGAGATATCCATCTATTTCATCTGGAGTTTTTGGATCATCACAGGAGAGATGTATTGGTCTGCTCCATATGCGTTTACTAGCAATCCTTTTTCTCCTGTTTTACATTCTAAAACATAAAGAATAGAGTTATCGCCAGCACTGCTCATGCCTTCAAATCGGTAAAACTTCACCACTTCAATTTCGCCAGCTTTCCATTGCATTTTCAAATCCTTAGAATGCACCCCATCTTCTACTAGGTCAAAATTGATGTTGTAACCCTCGTTTTGTAAAGCTGCTATTGCTGTTGAAAGCGTATCGTATCCCTCTTTCATAATGTTTTATTTTAAAGTTAAGAAAATAATACCAATTCTCATAAGCTTTAAAAAAACATTGGCAAGCTCAGGAGCTCTTAAAAAATGTTGCTTTTCTTACTTAAAATAGAAAATGATATTGCTCTCGCTTTCGCGAAAGCGTAACAAATCTCATACCTTTACTACTTATAAAGAAAACATTATGTCCTTAACTCCTTCTACCATGCTGCCACTAGGAACGAAAGCTCCTGATTTCAATTTATTAGATACCGTAAGTAGCCAAATGCGGAATCTCAACGAGCTCAAAGGCTCTAAAGGAACTGTAGTGATGTTTATATGCAATCACTGTCCGTTTGTACTTCATATAAACGAAGAGTTGGTAAGAGTAGCTAATGATTACCGTGTGACTGGATTCCATTTCATTGCTATCTCTAGTAATGATGCCGTGAATTATCCACAAGATGGACCTGAGTTCATGAGGCAAAATGCTGATGACCATGACTATCCTTTTCCTTATTTATACGACGCCACCCAAGAAGTAGCTAAAGCTTATGACGCGGCCTGCACTCCAGATCTTTATCTGTTTGACGCAAGTTTACAATTGGTTTACAGAGGACAACTCGATGACTCTAGACCAGGTAATGGCGTACCGTTAACTGGAAGATCCTTAAGAGAGGCCATGGATGCTTTACTAGGAAATAAACAAGTACCACAACCACAAAAACCAAGTATGGGTTGCAATATCAAATGGAAATAATTGACCAGTTATCTGCTCGATATTTAAAGGGATAAGCAGTAATTTAGCAACTTATCAAAATTACCATATATGTTTTCACTTAAAGTGGTTTGGAATCCATTAGAAGGGCTTGATATAGGCTCTTTCACCTTGCATTTTTACAGCCTTTCATACGTTATTGCTTTTATCTTAGGATGGTACCTTATAAAACCCATCTTCAAAAGAGATGGTGTCAGTATGGAAAAACTGGATCCATTATTTATGTATACAGTAATAGGTATGCTCGTAGGTGCTAGACTGGGTCATTATTTATTTTATGAACCTGCTACCTTTTTTTCAAATCCATTGCGAGTTTTTCTTCCTTTTAGAACAGATCCATTTGAATGGACCGGTTTTGCTGGTATGGCCAGCCATGGTGCTGCCATAGGAGTGATCATTGCAATGTTTTTTTACAGCCGCAAACACTTAAAAAAGAACATCCTATGGATCCTAGACCGTATTGTGATACCCAGCGCTATAGGTGGGACTTTTGTGCGATTAGGAAATTTAATGAATAGTGAAATCAATGGTAAACCTAGCGGTGACTTTTTTGCCGGGTTTAAATTTGTACGAGACCTAAGCGATGACAGTGTTCGAGGGGCATTGCAACAAACAGGTATCACAGACCCAGACAAAGCTATTGATGCGTTAGTAAACGATCCTCAATATGCAGAATTGCTTGCGAGTATTCCATATAAACATCCTGCGCAATTGTATGAAGCCATTTGTTATATAGGTGTATTTATCATTCTATACTTGGTGTATTGGAAATCAGAAAAGCGCCATAAACCAGGTTACTTGGTAGGACTATTTTTTGTACTCCTTTTTATGGTCAGATTACTCATAGAAAACATCAAAGAAGCACAAACAGCAACTGATGGTTTTGAATTTATAGGGATTCACTTTAATACCGGACAATTGTTAAGTGTACCCTTTATTTTATTAGGATTGTTCTTAATGTTTCGTCCAGATGGAATGTTTGAAAAGAAGACCAATGCGTAAGTTTATTTTAGTTTGGCTGGCTTTAGGTTGTTTGTTCACTGGTTGTAAACCCAATCAAGAAGAAGATATGCGTTCCAAAGACTGGTCTTTTAAGCCTGAAGCGATGCTACAATTAATTGCTACAACTACCGACACCTTAAAAGAATTACAAGTGGAGCTTGCCGATACAGATTATTCCATACAACTAGGAATGATGTATCGAGAAGAACTTACAGAAGATCAGGGAATGCTATTTGTATTTGAAGAAGCCAGCCCTCAGTTTTTTTACATGAAGAATACAGAGGTGCCTCTAGACATTATCTATATTACAGCAAATAAGCGCGTGGATAGCTACTCCTTAAATGCACAACCCAAAGATGAAACTTTGCTAAAAAGCAAAGGTGCAGCAAAGTATGTCCTTGAAGTCAAAGCTGGAATGGTAGAGCAATGGGGTTTAAAAGAAGGTGATCTTGTAGACTGGAATAAGAACAATTAATTGAGTTGATTGTTAAATTCAAGAAAGCCGTTTCTGGCTTTCCTTTTTTCATACTTCATACTTATTATTTAGATCACGAGCGAGACGCTCGCGCCAGCTAGGGGTGATGTGGAAACTCACACTCTTCTATAATTTTTGTTGATCTCTCTCATCTATATGTTCATAAAAGATTTTATCATAGATTCTTGGCTCATAGCTTTCCAATTTATTCGTCAATTTACTAAAATAAATTATTCTCTTATTTTGCATATCCACCTCAATTGTATCACCAATTGTTAATAAAGCTGTGGGTTGATATAATTCTGCTTTTTTATTCTTAATCAATAACAAATATTCATCCAATCGATTTCTAGGATCATAAAATTCCATATTGCTTTGAACAATATTTATTCGAACAATACCATAACCGTGATATTGAGGGAATAATGGGCTATACAGATCATAAACAACTCCTTTGAGCTTCAATTCACTTATTTCAGAGTAATTTTCTCCACTCAAAGGCTGATGAGGATTGGAAGTGTGTTTACAAGAAAGTAACAGAAAAAAGGGAACTAAATAACATAATCTTAACTTCATAATTTTGATCTTAAAGTTTCAGCATATTGATAAAAGGCTTGTGTCCACCTGTATTTAAATTCATTTTGGGTATTGATCACTCGATCAACAACACTTCGTTGTTTAGTTGGCTTACTAATGTTTAATAACATGTACAAACCTTTACCAACTCTATAAGAAAGAGCTCTCACTTCACCTCCAAGCCACCTTCAAGACCAAAGTATATCGCCGGCTAAATTTAAGAAAAATTGACACCTATTACCATATGCATCTGTAAGAGCCTTTGTAGTTCCAAAATGATCAGGAGGGTATAAATAGATAGAAACCTCTGCCGGTACGCTTTTTTACTCGTACTCGGTGCTAGTTGCAAACTAGCACTAGCGCCTGTTTATACTAGCTGTGAAGGTCACGAGCGAGACGCTCGCGCCAGCTGGATACTGTTAGCTGTGAAACCGTATGTGAACTTTCTCAATCTTCTGACATTGAACTAAAGGTAAGTATCGATAAAAGATAAATCGAATATGGTAAAGTGTATAGTTGTAACTAGTTTTAAAACAAAAAAATGCCTCTCTATACGAGAGGCATTTTTTATGAAATGAAGTTGTTGGTATAGATCCCGCTTTTGCGAAAGCGGAACAACTACTTAATAATTGATATACACCCACCTAGCGACATCCTCTGTATCTGGATCATTGAACTTGATCACATAAAAGTAAGTCCCAGTAGGTAATAACCCGTCTCCAGAATTAAGACCTGAATTAGGAATACCAGCAAACTCTACATAATTGCTTGCCCTTGTTTCATAAACTACAGAACCTAGTCTGTTAAAAATCTTCAATTCAAAGTTTGCAAATTGGTCAATTCCAGGAATGGAGAAGGTATCGTTGATCCCGTCATTATTAGGAGAAAAGCCTTCTGGCACTAGCACCTCACAACTTTCTACTACCAGATTAAAAGTACCTGTATCATAACAATCTGCATCTTGAGTATTGGAAACTCTTACATAAATGGTTTCCCCCATAGATTCAAAAGCTTCTGGAGTGGAGATGGCGTTTGTGTTAGCATCTGCATCTGATTGATTAAGGAAATAACCTACTGTAAATTCTGTTGGATCTTGTGATCCTAATATAGCGGCTTCTTGAGAAGTCAGATCAAAATTTTCTCTTCCATCAAGGTTAGTAGGATCATCACAAGCTTCTATGTCTGCAACTGTATTGTATTGTGCCGTAGAATAAAACACATTTAATTCTACTACGATAAAACAACCTGATGCTACTTCTTCTACTCTTACAAACAGCGTTTCATCAGCGCTGACATCATAAGCAGCAGGAGTAAGGACAGGATTCAAAGCAGCGTTAGCATCTGCTGTAGAATTAAAGGTGGTTAACGTATACAAAGTATCATCTAATCCATTGAGAATTTGCGTGTCTCTTAACGTTAGATCCACCGTTACAGCACCAGTTGATTGACATACAATAATATCATTAGGTAGTGCGGCTGTAATCTCTGGAGAGACATCGATACATACGGTTTCTACATAAGTACAACCAAAGTTATCAGTAAAACTAAAGTTATAACAGTTCTGACCTGCAGTAGTAGGAGTAACCGTGATTACAGTTCCATTAGTTGCCGTAATATCTCCATTAGCTTCCCATTCTTCTATGACTTCCCCTGGCTCATAACTTCCTGCGGTAGGTATAATAGCAGGGTTAAAGTTAATTCCCCATTCAAAAATGTAACCATTATCAATGTTGAGATTATCAATAATATCTAAACACCACAGTCCATTTAGTGGCGTTCCTATAAAATTAGCAAATGGATCTTCTGGTAGGTAATCTCCAGCAGGCATAGGTGTTCCACCAGCAACACCTGCTGTACTACCATCTAGAGTTGCCGTAGCGGTTCCTCCCTCAGTGAAATTGTATAAAAATCCAACTCCTGGGGTGTTAGAACCATCATCGAGAGCTTGTCCTAAAAATCTTCCTCCACCAGAGTTAGGATAAGTTAAAAAATTGACCTCCGTTCCATCTGGAGCGGTCAGTGTAATATCAAGGTCACCCATATAAGAATGTTCCATGTTGATAAATACGCTAGCCAAATCTGAAGCACTTTGAAAAGTAGTACCTACATTAAAACCAGATACATCAATACAAGTTTGATAAGCCACTCCACTTCCATCAGGAAGAAAAGTTTGTCCAGTTATAGGAGGGGCAACATCTGCAAAGAATTCTGTTGTTTCAACCATTCCTGTGATATCTGTGGATTCTCCAAAGCAAATAGAAGTATCAGCCGCTTGTGTTCCTGTAAAATCTGGAGTAGTAGAAACCTGTATAAGCACGTCGCTAGACTCACCAATGGATCGGTCTCTACAGCCAGTAGGATCTGTAGCAACAAAGTCTACTCGATAAATCCCTGGACCAGTATAAGTTTCTGAGGCAGTAAGTCCATTTACTATTGATCCGTCCGAGAGAACAAATTGATAAGTGGCACCAGTACTGTCAGCACTAAAATTTGCACTACCAGTGAAGTTCACTGTTTCTCCTTGACATATTCTAATCACGTTATCTATATCTGGAGCGGGAACAGAGACTACAGAAGATGTGATGGTCTGACAGTTATCGATACAAGCAACCGTCGCTTCCCATCCAGCACCTACATTAGTAGAATCTGATCTAAATCTAAAAGTGATACACCCAGAAGTATTTGCAGCACTTGCTAAAACGATTCCAGGAGAGTTAGCTCCTAAATAAACTCCAACTAATGGTGCCGTGGTATCGTCACCATCGTAAACGAATAATATATCTCCTGATGCTAAAGCAAAGGAATTAAAGCTAACCTGCATGTCATCTGTAGCAAATGGGGAACAAAAGGTTATAATAGCATCTTCACTGTTCGTGTAATCGCCTGTAAGACCGCCAGAATCAGTAAAACTACCACTACAGGTAGTGAAGTTACCATCTGTCATGGCAAATTCTTGGGCCGTAACTACTACTGTAAAGAAGAGTATACTTATACAGCTAAGGATAAAATTTTTCATAAGTAAATTGTTTGCATTTTTGGATATCGTTAGAACTACCTGCAAAATAATCAAATTCATTAACTCCTTATTAAGATTTTAAACTTTCTATGAACCGATTGTTCAACAAAAAGCTTTTTTTAGTTAAACTGTGTGCTTTATTCGTTTTACGGCATAAAAAAACCGCTTGACATGTCAAGCGGTTTTATAATTAGCATGAAAATTAAGCTATTAAGCTTCTTCTTCTTCTTTAAGCTCCTTAGGAGTTAGTTTTCCTTTTGATTTTTTCATCGTATCATACATTACTGGAGTTGCAATAAATACAGAAGAATAAGTACCTACAACAACACCGATGATCAATGCTAGCATAAATCCTTTTATAGACTCTCCACCAAACAAGAATATGGCAAAAAGTACAATTAAGGTCGTCAAAGAAGTGTTTAACGTACGAGAGATCGTACTGCTTATTGCTGCATTAACTGTTCTTGGAAAATCCCAATTGGTGCGCTCGTTAATGAATTCGCGAATTCTATCAAACACAACTACCGTATCGTTTAATGAATACCCAATAACTGTTAAGATGGCAGCAATAAATGCTTGATCTATCTCCATGTTAAAAGGTAAGATCTTATATAATAAAGAAAAAGCTCCTAACACAATAATCACGTCATGAAAAACAGCAGCTACCGCTCCTAAAGAGAATTGCCACTTACGGAAACGAATTAAGATATAAAGGAATACCACTATCAGTGATCCTAAAATCGCATATAGTGACCCTGTAAGAATATCATCTGCAATCGTAGCTCCTACTTGGAAAGAAGATCTTAAACCGTATTGTTTATTTTCATCACTTACATCTACAAACTGAGCCTGTGTCATGTCTGCTGGTAAATAAGGCTTCAATACTTGATATAATTTATCTTCAATTTCCTGACTTACTTCACTATCATCTCGCTCAATACCGTATTTAGTACTAATTTTCAATTGATTATCAGATCCATAAGTTTTTGCTTCTGCACTACCGAAGATATCATCAGCACTTAATTGCTTGGTGATCTCTGTAGCACTAACATCTTGAGCAAAGCCTACAATAGCGGTACGACCACCTGTAAAGTCAATACCTAGATTGAGCCTATTAATAGCAAGGGAAGCCAAACTACCTGAAATTAAAATAGCAGAAAGGATGTAAGCCATTTTTCTCCTCTTCAAGAAATCAATATTGACATTCCTAAACCACTTTTTGGTCATCGCAGTTGAAAAACCTATCACTTTACCATTGCTCACATAACCATCTACAAATAATCTAGTAATAAAAATGGCTGTAAATAGTGACGTAAGTATACCTATCATTAAGGTAGTAGCAAAACCTTGAATAGGTCCTGTTCCAAAAATGTAAAGAATAACTGCTGTTAAAAATGTAGTCACGTTTGCGTCAAGAATAGAGCTCAGCGCATTATTAAATCCATCCCTGATGCTGTCTGCTTGTGACTTGCCTTTTGCCAGCTCTTCTCGTATCCTTTCAAAAATAAGAACGTTAGCATCTACCGATATACCTATTGTTAATACAATACCCGCAATACCAGGTAAGGTAAGAACTGCTTTTAAAGATGCCAATGCACCAAATATGAATAGAAGGTTGACAAGAAGTGCAATATCTGCATAAACTCCAGCACGACCATAATAGAAAATCATCCATACCAATACTAAAAGAAGCGCGATAGCAAATGACCATAAACCGCTGTCAATAGCTTCTTGACCTAAGGATGGTCCGATCACGTCACTCTGAATAATCTCTGCCTTTGCAGGTAATTTACCAGCTCTAAGAACCGTAGCAAGATCTTTTGCTTCATCAATAGAGAAGTTTCCAGAAATCTGTGTTTGCCCACCAGAAATTGGTCCGTTAGTAACCGAAGGTGCACTGTAAACCGTATTGTCAAGAACTACAGAAACTTGAGATTGATTCTGATATGCTTCAGCAGTCATATCTTCCCAAATTTTAGCTCCTTCACCGTTCATAGACATACTTACTACAGGAAGTCCAGAGTTACCGTATTGCTGACTTGCATCAGTAATTACTCCTCCAGAAAGAGGCGCCTCATTTTGAGCATTTCCTTTTAACGCATAAAGCTCTACAACCTCATATCCTAATGCAGGTTCAAGAAAGGGTAAGCTCCATGCAAATTTTACATTGCGTTGTTCGGTACTTAATTTACCTCTAGTTTGAGGATCGTTTAAATATGAGTCTATTAAGTCTTTATCGCTTTCTTTAAAAGACATTAAACCACCTTGACCTTGAGCAGGTTGAATTCTACCAAAGATAGGGTTGCTATCAAAGTTGGCAGTTTCCGTAAGATCTCCAGAAGCATCAGTAACATCATCTTGGTTTAATAAATCTCCAAGACCAGATGCTGCAGTATCATTGGCAACTTCAGTTTGTGTAGCAACATCGTCTGTTACTTCTTCTTCAGTAGCAGCTTCATTCTCAGCAACTAATTTTGTTGCCCAATACGTATTTGCAGCTGTCAAGTAAGAAGCAATGTCTTGAGACTTGAACACATGCCAAAATTCTAATTGTGCCGCTTTAGTAAGAATGTCCTTAATACGCTTTACATCTGTTTCTCCTGGCAATTCAATAAGAATACGACCTGACTGACCTAGTTGTTGTAGGTTAGGTTGTGTCGTACCAAATTTATCAATACGCTTTCTCAATACATCAAAAGCACTAGTCATGTAATCTTTAAGCTCTTCTCTTAAGATAGGCTCCACTTGATCATTTGCCATGTCAAACTCAATACCACGAGTTTGCATTTCTTGATTGGCAAAAATATCTGGAGAAGCTAGTTGTGCTCCTTCGATGCTATTAAATTCTTCAATGAAATAATTGAAATAGTCATCCTGACCATCTTTCATTCTTTCATCAGCTGCATCTAAAGCTCTATTAAAAGCTGGATCTGTAGAGTCATCTGCCATTCCCGTTAATAGGTCACGTACAGAAACTTGAAGAATAACATTGATACCCCCTTTAAGGTCAAGACCTTTTTTAAGCTCCTGACCTTTAGCATCAGAATAGTTGGTAAAACCGCCCCATACCTCTTTAGAGGCTACAGAGTCTAAATATTGTTTTTGAGCAGCGCTCCTTAATGAAGCTGCATTTTCTGCATCTTCACTTACCATCGAACTTGCATAAGTATCTGCATCACTTTCTACTTTATTAGTGATGAAGGTGTAAGTAAGCTGGTAAATACTAGCTATTGCAAAAATGATCGCGAAAAAACGGATCAGTCCTTTATTTTGCATGATTTTGTTGTTTTTAAGTTAAAATTAAAAGTTGGCAAATATGAGATTTACCTTTTATATGGACAATGCATTTGTCCATAAATAATTAAAATAGATGTCTTGTTATAATGACATCCTTGTAGACCTACACATTTTGATAAGAAAATGCTTATGCGAGAATTAAGAAAGTGGCCCAGCGCGCACTTCAGGAATATTAAAAGAAGAATTATTAAAAGCAAGCAACACTTGATCACTTACTTTTTGTGCCACTGTTACTATGTGGTTATGACGGCAAGTGGAAACCGTTTGTAAGGTATAAAAATGTACTTGTGAACCTCGGTTGTAATCTTGCTTGAGTTCAAAGTATGATTTCCCATCGGGATGCATTCCAGAAACCAGATCATCACTAATTACATAAATGTCAATTTGATAATCTAATAAGCTTTTCTCTAGAGGAGTATCGCTACTGCTCTCTTTAAGTCGTAAGGAGGTGGTAAGATCGTTGGTACGGCTTAAAATAAACAAATGATCGGTAACGCTTTGTAAAGCGAGGTCACTGTAATAGGTTACTTTTAAGGAGCCTGGCACAGCTTCTGTAACGATCACATTTTGTGCCCCTATACCTAACAACTGGGTTTTAATGGAAGCAACTGCTTTCTCCAACTGTACAGCGCTATTGGTATGTGAAAAAGTAACTACAATTTCTTGATTAGGCAGGTCATTACTTTGTTGTTCTACAACAAAATAAGAAGCTATAGCGATTAAAGCGCCTATGTACCATTTAAATTTCACCAGACAAATATAAAGAATAAACGCAGTATATCCTTAAGAGCTTTTGATTAAAAAGAAAGAAGTTTACATAGGTTTATTGCACATCAAAGGAATCTTTAGTGATAAGTTTTATTTGTAAGTGTTCCGCTTTCGCGAAAGCGGAATAACAACCACACCTCAACACAGCTGAAATACCTCTATAAAAAAGGACATAAAAAAACCGTCAGGACGAAGTCGCGACGGTTCTTAATGTTTATGATATCATCTCTAGATCAAAGCGTTAGTTGCTTTTACACCTATAGCACTATCTTGCATAGCAGCGTTTTCTGCATCAGTTAATTTGATTTCAACGATTTTTTCAATACCGTTTCTACCTAAAACTACAGGCACCCCTATACAAAGGTCTGAAAGGCCGTATTCGCCGTCTAGCAATGTACTACATGGAAAAATCTTTTTCTGGTCACAAGCAATTGCTTGTACTATTCCAGAGACAGCAGCTCCAGGAGCATACCAAGCACTAGTCCCTAATAATCCCGTAAGAGTTGCTCCACCTACTTTAGTATCTTGAAGTACTTGATCTAGTCTTTCTTCAGATAAAAATTCACTTGCTGGAACTGAGTTGCGAGTCGCGAGTCGAGTTAAAGGAACCATTCCTTTATCAGAGTGACCACCTATTACCATTCCATCTACGTCAGAAATGGGTGCTTCAAGAGCTTCAGCAAGACGGTATTTAAAACGAGCACTATCTAAGGCTCCACCCATACCTATGATACGGCTCTTAGGAAGACCTGTTACTTTATGTACTAGATAAGTCATCGTATCCATTGGGTTAGAAACCACAATGAGAATTACGTTAGGAGAATGCTCCACTAGACTAGTTGATACCGATTTTACAATACCTGCGTTGATACCTATCAATTCTTCACGAGTCATACCTGGTTTACGAGGAATCCCTGATGTGATCACGGCGATATCGCTACCAGCAGTTTTTGAGTAATCATTTGTCGCTCCAGTAATTTTAGTGTCAAAGCCGTTTAATGATGCAGTTTGCATCAAGTCCATCGCTTTCCCTTCGGCAAAACCTTCTTTGATATCAACTAATACTACTTCACTTGCAAAATTTTTGATTGCAATATACTCTGCACAACTAGCGCCTACTGCGCCTGCTCCTACTACGGTAACTTTCATGTTATTTAGATTTTATTTTTAGTATGGTTTTAAGCCCTTAAGGCTATAGCAAAAATAAACAAAACGTCCATGATTTAAGGTAAAGTAACCTTAAAACTATAGACGTTGAGATTTCAAAGATGAGAAAACAAGTTATCTGCTATTAAATTCTAAAAAATATAGAGGCACTTGCCGTATTGTACTCCCCAAAGGTATAATCGGCAGTGAGATTGAAGGCCCCCAAAGTAAGTTTTGCTCCTATAGTTCCCAGCACACCGCTTACATCTGTTTGCAAGGACAAAGGATCTTCAACAGTTGACGCGATGGGAAATATGACCGTATTGGATCTAAAGGTATAGGTCCCCTTTAAATCTGTTGTAGAATTTCCTGCTACATAATTTAATCCTCCGTAGAAGTTGATCACTTTAAAATTAGTACTTGCTATAACCGCTACATTATACGCATTTGTCTTCGTTTCTATCAATTGATCTCTTCCTTCTACTACGGCGCCATCTTCAAAGTCATAACTAGCATCAAGTCTGGTAAAAGCCCCTAAAATTGAAACAGAAACAGGCAAGTTATTCGTACCGTTTTCATCATCAAAAAGTTTTGTAAATTCCCATTGTAATCCAGCGCCATAAAGGCCTGTCTTCACCTCATCGGTCTCTATCTTTGGAATAAACCTAGCTTTTACTTCTAGTCCAGCTCCTAAGCCTACGCCAACTTGAAAAAATGCTGAAGGAACTACATCCAGTCCCGTGCTTCCAATTCCTTGAGCCAGTGTAATGATATCTTCTTGCAGCAATAGGTTGGTATTTGATTCGGTACTTCTTATTATCAAGCTTTGTTCAGGATTATTTTCTCCTAATACGGTTGCAATTAATCGCGGCGTAGTACTTCCATCTCCAAAAGTCACCGATATATTTGCTGGCGGATTATTCGTATTATCATAGCTGGTTTGAATAATACGCTCGTATTCTAATGGATCCAGAACAAAAGATTTCTTTTCATCTGGAGCAAAGGTCCCTTGTACTTTAATTTGCAGCTTTAACTTACCTGCCTTTAAAACCTTTCCACTTTCATACCATCCAGAAGCTAGATTGTAGGTAAATGCTTCAGAAGCTGGTGCAGTATAGGAATTTGCATATTTATCTGCAGCTTCCAATCCAGCTGCCAGAATATCTGAAAAACCATTTTGTGCGTTAGTTAGATAACTGCCAAAAATCATTAGGAATAAGAGAATTATTCTTTTCATGTGTATGGGTTTATATGACACCTACGTATAATATTAAGGCTTGGATTTTTAAAGTTATATTAAAAATTCCTAATACAACCACCATCTTAAATTTAAAGCATAAAAAAGTCCTTGATAAACAAGGACATTTTTAATACTCAGAAGCAATATTTATGCATCAATGTTTGCGTAAATCGCATTCTTTTCAATAAACTCTCTACGAGGCGGCACTTCATCACCCATTAACATGGAGAACACACGATCAGCCTCTGCTGGACTATCGATTGTAATTTGACGTAGCGTTCTAAATTCAGGATTCATAGTAGTATCCCAAAGTTGATCTGCATTCATCTCCCCAAGACCTTTATAACGCTGTATAGATGCTGCACCACCGAAACTTTCTGCTATTTCGTCACGATCTTTATCTGACCATGCATAACGTTTTTTAGCACCTTTTTTAACTAGGTATAAAGGCGGCGTTGCGATATAGATGTAACCAAGCTCTACTAATTCCTTCATATAACGGAAGAAAAACGTCAGAATCAAGGTTGCAATGTGTGAACCATCAATATCGGCATCACACATAATTACTATTTTATGGTAACGCAGCTTATTTAGATTCAATGCTTTAGAATCTTCTTCAGTTCCTATAGTTACTCCTAAAGCCGTATAAATATTACGAATCTCTTCATTTTCAAAAACCTTGTGTTGCATGGCTTTTTCCACATTAAGAATTTTACCTCTTAAAGGAAGAATAGCTTGAAACTCCCTGTCACGACCTTGCTTAGCTGTTCCACCGGCAGAATCTCCCTCGACAAGAAACACTTCACAAAGTGTAGGATCTGTTTCAGAACAGTCAGAAAGTTTTCCTGGCAACCCACCACCGCTCATCACGGTTTTACGTTGCACCATTTCACGAGCTTTACGAGCTGCGTGGCGCGCTGTAGCGGCAAGAATTACTTTTTGAACGATGGTCTTAGCATCATTAGGATGCTCTTCTAGGTAATCTTCCAACATTTGAGAAACCGCTTGAGAAACCGCACTAGTCACCTCACGGTTTCCTAATTTAGTCTTCGTCTGTCCTTCAAATTGAGGCTCTTGTACTTTTACAGAAATAATTGCTGTAAGACCTTCACGGAAATCATCTCCAGAAATATCAAATTTCAATTTGTCCAACAGTCCTGAACCATCTGCATATTTCTTTAGTGTAGATGTAAGTCCACGACGGAAACCAGCTAAATGTGTTCCCCCTTCGTGGGTATTGATATTGTTGACATAAGAATGTAAGTTCTCAGAGTAGCTGTCGTTATAAATCATCGCTACTTCTACAGGAATACCATTCTTTTCTCCTTCCATAGAGATAACATCCTCAATAATAGGACTACGCGTATCATCTAGGAAACGTATAAACTCTTTAAGACCTTCTTCAGACTGAAAAAGCTCTGTGATGTTGTTTCCTTCTTCGTCTTGTCTTCTAGCGTCCGTTAGAACAATCTTGATTCCTTTATTCAAGAAAGAAAGCTCACGTAATCTATTAGCTAGTGTATCGTAATTAAATTCTATGGTTTGCTGAAATATAGAAGTATCAGGAATAAAAGTGATATCAGTTCCTCTTTTATCAGTAGTTCCTACAGCTCTTACAGGATACATGGCTTTACCGCGCTCGTATTCCTGTTCCCAAATTTGACCATCTCGGTAAACAGTTGCTTTTAAGTGATCAGAAAGCGCATTTACACAACTCACACCTACACCGTGAAGTCCACCAGAAACTTTATAAGAATCTTTATCAAACTTCCCTCCTGCACCGATTTTTGTCATCACTACTTGCAACGCAGACACACCTTCTTTCTTGTGCATGTCAACAGGTATTCCACGACCATCATCAGTTACGGTAACACTGTTGTTTTCATTAATTTGAACAGTGATATTATCACAATGTCCAGCAAGGGCTTCATCTATAGAGTTGTCTACTACCTCGTAAACTAAATGATGTAAACCTCTTATTCCTACATCTCCGATATACATCGATGGACGCATGCGCACATGCTCCATTCCTTCTAGTGCTTGAATCTGGTCAGCACCATAACTTTTCTTATTGTCTTCGCTCATAAATATGTATGATTTTCACTCTGATATGGGTATTACACAAATATAAGAAACCCCTAATGTTTATAGGGCTTTACCTCAAAAATACACTCTTAAGTTATTAACAAATTATTAATAGGCTTGTGGTGTGAATAGTACTTATTTTATATCTTTAACACTCCAAT
The DNA here is from genome assembly GCF_002831625.1 of Nonlabens sp. MB-3u-79. NCBI lineage: Bacteria > Pseudomonadati > Bacteroidota > Flavobacteriia > Flavobacteriales > Flavobacteriaceae > Nonlabens > Nonlabens sp. MB-3u-79. The sequence continues at coordinate 295,188 of NZ_CP025116.1, forward strand.
GACTCCCACATGAAAAAGCAACTTCTTTTTTTATTCTTTCTATGCTCTTCATTCCTCCTGTTTTCACAGAATGACGACTCCCTCACTTTCTCAAAATTAGACAAAAGCCCACTGGATGTTGTGATGTATCGAGATACAAATAAAGCAGCTGTTGCTAGAGTTATTTATAGCCGTCCTTCAAAACAAGATCGAGAAATCTTTGGAAAACTAGTGCCGTTTAACGCAGTTTGGAGAACTGGAGCAAATGAAGCAACAGAAATTGCTTTTTACCAAGATGTGAAAATCAACAATAAGTTAGTAAAAGCCGGTAGTTATTCTCTTTATACGATTCCTGGTGAGGAAGAATGGAAGTTCATACTCAACACGGCTACTACACAATCAGGATTAGAATACGACCCCTCTAAAAACTTACTAACGGCAACAATGGACCTGCTTCCATCTCCACAAAAAATAGAATCTTTTTCTATCAGTTTTGTGGAGCAACAAAATGGAGGGTTACTTTTTTTAGGATGGGATGATACTATAGCAAGCATTGCATTTACAATGGTCACTCCCTAAGGAATGTTCAAATATTTATGGGTCTGTAAAGAAACTTGCCATTCTGGATTTTCCATTACAAATTCTGTAATTAACGGAATCATCTTTTCACGCACCGACCACTCTGGCTGTAAAAAAAGCTTGCATTGAGAAGATACTTTTTCAGATTCCGCTTTCGCGAAAGCGAGATCATGACGATTAAAAACGATTACTTTAAGCTCGTGTGCTGATAGATAGACTTCTTGCAACGGCATTTTTGCTTTCTTAGGAGATAAACAAATCCAGTCCCACTGACCAGTAAGCGGATATGCGCCACTGGTTTCTATATGAATATCAAGACCCGCATTTTTCAAACCTGTAGTAAGGGGTTCCATGTTCCAAGTAAGCGGTTCTCCACCTGTCACTACAATTGTTTTACTGTATTTAGCTGCGTTAGCAACTATGTGATCTACTCCAGTAGGCGGGTGCTTTTCTGGCGCCCAACTTTCCTTCACATCGCACCAGTGACAACCAACATCACAACCACCTACTCTAATAAAGTAAGCGGCACGACCCGTGTGATATCCTTCACCTTGAATCGTGTAAAATTCTTCCATCAATGGCAACATGGTGCCTTTTTCTACTTGTTGCTGTAGGGTTTTTTCTAGCATGCGGCAAAGATACGTTTTAGCAGTTGTTTTCATTAAACTTCAACCGGTTTAAAACTATTTTAACGGGTGGCAAACATCCTAAATTTAAAATATGTGATCAATTCTGTACTTTTACGGTATTAAAAAACAGTTGAATGTCAAAAAAAGAAGCATTTTTCAAACACATTTCAGAAGGTTATGCTCCTAAAGGAGCTGCTATTATTTTGGGAGCTGCCATGCTCGATGGTGAAACCTTGACCAACGCTCATGTCAAGATCCCTTTAAAAACTATGAACCGTCACGGCCTTATCGCTGGTGCTACTGGAACTGGAAAAACAAAAACACTTCAAATTATTGCAGAGCAACTGTCGCAACATGGAGTACCTTCTTTATTAATGGATATAAAAGGAGACCTTTCGGGTATTGCAGCTCCAAGTCCAGGGCACGCTAAAATCGATGAGCGTCATGAAAAAATAGGATTAGATTTTAAAAAACGAAAATCCCCAGTGGAAATCTTGACCATTTCTGAGCAAGATGGAATAAAAATGAGAGCTACCGTGAGCGAGTTTGGTCCGGTATTACTATCTAGAATTCTCGATGTTACAGAAACACAAGCTGGAATTATCTCTGTGGTGTTTAAATATTGTGATGATAACAAAATGCCTTTACTGGATCTAGAAGATTTAAAAAAGGTATTGCAATACGCTACAGGAGCAGGGAAAGATGAGTTTCAATCGGCTTATGGGCGTATTTCCACTTCTTCTACAGGAGCCATTCTAAGAAAACTTATTGAACTGGAACAGCAAGGTGCGCAACGATTTTTTGGTGAACGCAGTTTTGAAGTAAAAGACTTGGTCCGAAAAGATCGGGAAGGCCACGGGTATGTAAATATCATAAGGCTGACTGACATTCAAGACCGCCCTAAGCTGTTCTCTACATTTATGCTGAGTCTGCTGGCCGAAATTTATTCTACCTTTCCAGAGAAAGGAGATAGCGATAAACCAGAGTTGGTACTTTTTATTGATGAAGCACATTTGATATTTGACAACGCCAGCAAAGCTTTATTAAATCAAATAGAAAGCATCGTAAAATTGATACGCTCTAAAGGAATAGGTATTTACTTCGTCACTCAAAACCCAACTGATATTCCAGAAGGTGTATTGGGTCAATTGGGTCTTAAAGTGCAACATGCCTTAAGAGCTTTTACCGCAAAAGACAGGAAAGCGATAAAACTAACGGCACAAAATTATCCTGAAACTGATTATTACGATACAGCCGAAATACTGACGTCACTAGGAATAGGAGAAGCCCTAATAAGCGCTCTAGATGAAAAAGGAAGACCAAGCCCACTTGCCGCAACCATGCTGCGTGCTCCAGAAAGCCGCATGGACATCCTTACCCATAGAGAACTAAGTGACCTTATTGCAGACTCAGAGCTTACCGATAAATACAATGAAGAAATAGACAGGGAGAGTGCTGAGGAGATTTTACAAGAAAAAATTGATAAAGCAAACGAAGAAGAAATAAGAGAAAAGGCAGCTAAAGAAAAAGCTAAAACCAACAGCTCATCTCGCTCCACTAGGAGTTCGCGTCAGCACCCTATTATCAAGGTGCTTACCAGTGCTTCTTTTATAAGAGGCGTTATGGGAATTCTAGGTAAAGCTTTGAAATAGTTGGAACAATAACAAAATAGTTAAACCAAAACTCGTGTAATTTGCGCAGCAATTGTAATTTTACACCTTTAAACAATAATATGAAGAAAGTAATCGCATTAGTAGCAGTAATCATTGTATTAGCTAGTTGCTCTAAAAGTCAGGATCCATTTGAATGGAATAAAGACCGTGTAGGCCATCTTACTAAAGGCATGAAAGTATTCCAACTGGATAGTCTTTATGCCAATGACAGTATCGTAAGACAATTAAAAGGCGATGAGTTTAGTAATGGGGCCAATCTGATCGAAATCTATGAAAAAGGTGGTGCTCATTTATTAACCCTTACTCCTAGTGAAGCTCTAGACAGCACAGCAACTATAGAAAACGTAATTATACGTGATGAGCGATTTACCACTATAAAAGGAATCACTAAAAACAGCAGTTACAAAGACATCAGTGCTGCCTACAAAATCAGTAGTGTAGATAACATGATCGATGATGCAGTCGTTTGGGTAAACGATGAGAATTTCTACTTCTCTATTTCTAAAGATAATTTACCTACCGATGTGAAATTTGACATCAGTGCTTCTATTGAAAAAACAATGATTCCAGAAGACGCAACACCTCAGTACATGTTTGTATCTTGGTAAGTTCTACTCCATGAAAAAAATATTTCAAAAAGCCATACCTAAACTGTATGGCTTTTATTTTAATACGTTACACCTATTCTCTAAAGAAAAGGCAGCAGCTGTTGCTCTTAAAGTTTTTAGCACTCCACGAAAGGGAAAGGTCCTGGACCACCAAAAAGATTTTCTTTCTACGGCAAGAACTCAGCAAATAGCCTTTGAAGACGGATTATTTATGTTGTACCACTGGAAAGGAACTGGGCCAACGGTCTTACTCAATCACGGTTGGGAATCCAACAGCTTTAGATGGAAATATCTTGTTGATCCTTTACGTAAATTAGACTACAACATCATTAGTATTGATGCTCCAGCACATGGAAATAGTGACGGGACTTTATTTACGGCTGTAAAGTATTCTAGGATCATCAAGACTACGATTGAATTATATGAACCACAAATAGTAATTGCTCATAGCGTAGGAGCCATGGCTACCATTTTTCAAGAGTCAAAAAACTCACATGCCTCTATAAAAAAATTAATCCTGCTGGGAAGCCCTAATAGACTAGAAGTAATCATGAAAGGTTATCAAGTCCTTGTAAGTTTTAATGATGCAGTCTACAAAAGCTTGAACCATTTACTAAAAAATAATTTTGGCTATTATATAAAAGACTTTAATGCCTCAGACTTTGCAAAAAAGGTGGCTATTCCAACATTAGTTGTTCATAACCCCAATGATCTTATTGTTCCTTTTGAGGCAATGAAAGAAATTGCATCAGCAATGCCTAATGCGATAACACACACCTCAGAAACTGGTGGTCACAGCTTATACACTCAAGAGGTTGTCGATGAAATAGTTAAGTTTTTAAAGAAGCCATAACTCCATTTGAATAAGTTCATTTATTATTCTTAATTCCTTAACTTTATGCTTATGAAGCTTAGAGCTTATCGAGGCCTTGCATAATCAACAACTATATGACTAGTCAGATACCTACTAACAAAACACGTCAGCTATTCATTCTGTTAGTTATTCTATGTATTCTTATCCTTATAGGAAAAGAATTAACTCCCTATTTAGGAGGGGTTTTAGGAGCTATCACCCTTTATGTATTATTAGAACCTTTACAAAAATGGCTGGAAGAAAGAAAATGGAAACCCGCTTTTGCCTCCTCTCTTCTGACCTCTTTATCCTTTGCAGTTATTCTATTACCCATTGCTGGAATAGCAGTAATGATGAGCGCAAAAGTAAAAACCACGTTAAAAAACAGCACTAATATAATAGATTCGGTTAAAACAGAAGTAGCTAAAACAGGAGACCTGATCGGTATTAATTTATCACAAAATATAAATTCTAGCGATGCGAGCAGCTGGATCTCTAAAAACATTCAGAACCTAGCAAGCTCCAGTCTAACGATGTTTATTTCTGCAGGAATCATGCTCTTCCTTTTATATTTCATGTTAGTCGAACGTGAAAAATGGCTCAAGGCAGCTGTTACTTACATGCCTCTAAATGAAAAAAATCTAAATATTATAGGAAGGGAAAGTATTGATTTGGTCAAATCTAATGCGATAGGAATTCCTTTAGTTGCTTTACTTCAAGGCGTAGTTGCCTTAGTGGGTTATTTTATTTTTGGTGTAGAAAACCCTTTCTTTTGGTTTTTCATTACAACCATAGGTAGTATGATCCCTATTGTAGGAACTGCAATAGGGATTTTACCAGTTTGCATATTATTGTTTTCTCAAGGGCATACCAGCGCGGCTATTGGGATTTTAATTTATGGACTGGTAGTGGTGGGGTCTACAGATAACCTCTTTAGGCTTGTTGTTCAAAAACGCCTTGCAGACGTGCATCCTCTAGTAACTCTTATTGGAGTTGTAGTAGGGGTACCTCTTTTCGGCTTTATAGGTCTTATTTTTGGACCGCTTCTGGTAAGTTTACTTTTACTATTAGTGAAAATATACAAAAATGAATATGGCCAACAAGAAGAGACGATATAGTCTTGTTAAATCATCTGTTTATTTTTTAAGTTTCCTTATTTTTAACCCCTAATAAAAATTGAATGAGTAAAGAATTAAAACTCCAAGATAAAATAGACCAAATTTACATAGAGCAACGCAAATTGTTCATTTGGGGAATGGTAGATGAGAAGACAGCCAGACACTGTGTTGATAGATTGTTATATCTAGATTCATTAAACAATGAAGAAATCACTTTTGTGATCAATAGCCCTGGTGGTTATGTCACTGCTGGATTTTCTATTTATGACACGATGAAAGAAATTAAGAGCCCTATAAGTACGGTATGTAGCGGACTTGCTGCTTCTATGGGATCCATATTGCTTTCTGGTGGTGAAAAAGGACGTCGATTGATTCAAAAACACGGTCGTGTCATGATACACCAGCCTAGTGGTGGTGCTCGTGGAACCAGCGCAGATATTGAAATTACCGCACATGAAATTCTTAAAACTAAAGAATTAAGTGCGCAATTACTTGCTGATAACTGTGGACAGACCTTTGATAAGGTAATGAAAGATTTTAATCGCGATTACTGGTTAGGAGCTGATGAAGCTGTTGCTTACGGAATCGTAGATGGTATTATATAAATAAAACATTACATATTCTAATGAGCCAGCTTATCTTTAAGCTGGCTTTTTATTTTAAAAAAAGTAATGATTAGAAACTTTGTTAATGCCTATTTCAGGACCCTATCCATTCTTTTTTTGGTCTTACTCTTTGGTTTTGGCTTATGTAGTAGAGGATAGAATGATTATTTAAGGTCATTAATACCACTAGCAGCTTATGAAATTTTACCTGTTCTTATAGGCAATATAGTTGTTGCAATTATTTATTTTTATATTCAGAAAAAAGAAATTAAATGAAACTAACTCCTTTCCACCTCGCCATTCCTGTTAAAGAAATCACGACCACTCGTGAATTTTATCGCGATACCTTAGGCTGCAAAGAAGGTCGCAGCTCTGATCATTGGGTAGACTTTGATTTTTTTGGACATCAACTTGTTATTCATGTGACCGAAGAAGCTCAAAAAGCGGCTGTAAATGCCGTAGATGGAAAAGCTGTTCCTGTTCCACATTTTGGTGTGGTTCTCGAGTGGGATATTTTTCACGCTTTCGCGAAAGCGGTAAAAGAAAAAGAAATTACTTTTATAATTGAACCGTACATACGATTTGAAGGACTGCCCGGCGAGCAGGCTACTATGTTCTTCCAAGATCCTAGCGGTAATTCATTAGAATTCAAATCTTTCAAGGACTTTAATCAAATATTTGCAACATGAGATTATTTAGAAAAAAAACAAGCCTACCAGACGAAGAATACACCCTTGACGCTGTAGATCAAACTACTCTAGCCGACGTAGATGATGCCATCGAAAAAGAAGAAAGCATCTCCAGCAAGATTGCCCATTCTGGCTTTCTAAAAAAATATGTCAAGCTCGCGCAAATCATGTTCATGATGATCAAAGATTTCCGAAAAGGAGTTTATAATAAAATCCCTTGGTTTACCATCGCTGCCATAACAACAGCACTATTGTATGTTTTTATGCCTATTGATTTGATTCCAGACTTTATTCCAGGGTTGGGTTTTATAGATGACCTCACCGTCTTGACTTTTGTAACCGGATGGATAGAGACCGATTTACACAAATACCTAGACTGGAAACTTAAAGAGAATAGCCCAACTGAATAATACCCAATACAACTGATTAAGATTGACGGTATTACTTAGCAGCATAGACAAGTTCGCCGTTAGAGTAAGTTGCGCGAACTTTCATTTGCGGTATTTTTTCTACCTCCACAGTCATTAAATCCTGATCCAATAGTATAAAATCGGCTGCTTTTCCTATTTCTAAGCTGCCTTTTTCCTTTTCTTCAAAATTAGAATAAGCCGCCCAAATGGTCATTCCTCTTAAGGCTTCTTCTCTAGAAAGTGCTTGATCTGCGAGGAACCCATTATCTGGATAACCGCTGGTATCTTTTCTAGAAACAGCTGCATAAAAGGTCAAAAATGGATTTACTTGTTCCACTGGATAATCTGTTCCTAATGCCAGCATTTTAGATTGTTGAAGTAGTTTCTTATAAGCATAAGCACCTTTGATGCGCTCTTCTCCTACTCGATCTTCTGCCCAATACATATCGCTGGTAGCGTGCGTAGGTTGAACTGAAGGTAAAATGTTTTCTTCATCAAACAAATCAAAGTCTGCAGGATCGACAATTTGTGCGTGTTCTACTCTCCATCTCCTGTTCTTTTGACCGCTTAACAAGTCTTTATAGGTTTTCAATACCACGTAGTTAGCGCTATCTCCTATAGCGTGCGTATTCATTTGATAATCTGTTGCAGCAATACGCTTTGCAATCCCTTCAATATCTTCTACGCTGCTCAACAAAGCGCCAAAATGATCCTGTCTGTCTGAATAAGATTCTTTCATGGCAGCACCACGACTTCCCAATGCACCGTCTGCATAAAACTTTACAGATCGCACATTTAATCGATCTGTTTTTACAATGCCTTTATTTAAATAATAATCAAGGTTCTCAGGAGTATTGCTGATCATCGCATAAACTTTCATCTTTAAAACTTTTGCTTGTTGAAGGCTGTCTATTAACTCAATGGTGGACCTCATCAATCCAGCATCATCTACTGTAGTAATCCCGTAACTGAAATTGATATCCTGCGCATCCATTAAAGCTTTTATATCTTCTTCAACGCTTGCAACAGGAAAAATATCTCTAACCAGTTTCATAGGGTTATCGACAAGAATTCCAGTTAGTTTTCCTTCCTTCTGTTCTATATCACCGCCAGAAAACGAGGTGTTGGTATCAATTCCAGCCATTTTTAAGGCCGTTTCGTTTACAATCATGGCGTGTCCATCGATTCTAGTTATGGCCACCGGAGTGTCTGGAAAGAGTTCGTTGAGTTCTTTATTAGTTGGGTATTCTTTAATCTCCCAATCGTTTTGATCCCAACCTCTACCTATAATAAAAGCTTTATTATTTGCTTTTTGAAATTCCTGAATTTTGTCCAGCACTTCTTGATAACTCTTAGTCTCCACTAGATCTACTCGTTGTACTTGCTGACCTAACCTGTAAAAGTGACAATGCGCATCTATCAATCCTGGATACATAAATTTTCCAGAAGCATCGACCGTTTTAGAAGCGATCAAATTTTGTTTGGCCAGCTCTTCTTGCGAGCCCATAAAAATGATTTTACCGTCTTTAACGGCTATTGCTGTAGCTTTAGAAAATGCATCATCTACGCTGTAAATCGTTGCGTTTTCAATTATAAGATCGGCAGTAGGTTGTGGTTCTTCTTGACAAGAAACCGTCAACATAATAACTAAGAGGAATAGAATTTTTTTCATGGTCTAAAAATAAGGCGTAAATTTTATTAAAGCAATTATTAGAAAAGTTTGTGCTTCTAATCAAAAACACATTTTAACCACTCCTTCCTCTAGTAACAGCATCTGACTGGTGTAGTTTTACAGAACGAAAGGAATGTATAGATGAGCAAAACAAAGGCTAATGAGTTTTGATCGCAAAGGTTTTGCAATTTTCGAATCTAGTGCGATTTCAAGAGGTAAGGTTGAAGTCTGCCCTTGGGAATAAAGCGGCATAAAAAAACTCACTACAAGTTTCTAGAGTGAGTTTTATATGGATTTACTTTTTATTTATTCCGCTTTCGCGAAAGCGAAACTTTAAAAATCAAATTTATAAACGGCTCCTCCCATAATCTGTAAATTCTGAACTGGATAGTCTAAATAATATTCATAGTTACCACCGGTTAGATTCTGACCTCGTAAGAATGCCGTTAATTTAGGATTGATCTTGTAATTGATATCTAGATTAAGGTCTATAAAAGAGTCCAAAGTTTCAGCTCCTACCCCGTTCCTAAAAGCCTCTCTTTGTCCTACAAAATATAGGGTTGTACCTATATTCCATTGATCAGTGATCTGGTAATTACCTACGAGATCTGCGGTGAATTCTGGCAAGTGAGACGCCACATTGTTAAAGGAATCGCCATTCTCTACTTCATAACTAAAACCGGTAGCGTTTAACGTCAGGTTGAAAGCTGTATTTACATCAAAACTTAAGCTGGCTCCGTATTGAGCTGTATTCAAATCAGCATATTGTGTGTAGAACACATTCCCATGTTGATAAGCTTCCACTCCTGTAGTGAATGTTGCTCCCGCATCTTTATTATAAAAATACCTGTCGTTTTCAATTTTATAACCACCGAATACTTGGTAACCAAAATTCTCTGAGAGTTTTCCTTTAAAACCTAATTGCGCATCTACTAATCTGTTGGTTGGGGCAACGTTAACTGCTGGTGCGAGAAACACATTCTCATTTGCAAATTGTTGAAGGGAGTTCATATCCAGTCCACCACCAATGGTCACATAAGGGATAAACATTTCTTCTACTACTATATAACTAGCAACAACATCTGGATAGACATATACATCACTTTCAGAAGCTTCGTTATTGTTTAGATAATTCACTGTTGCTCCTAACTTTACTTTATAGTTATCTCCATAAAGATGGATGGCTGGATTCAATCCCGCTTTTAAATAAGAATAGTTTTCTGGAGCTGGAATCAATCCTTGCGTATCAAAACTACCGCTCAAATAATCTACCTCTACTCCAAGGGCAACTTCAGTTTCCATAATATCAAAACCTAATTGAGGTAACGCACTAACACGTATCTCACTAGCGTCATAACTAGAAGTCGTTCCTCTTAGGTTGACATCGATATCCTTAAATACACCCTCAAAGAAAGTAGCCTTACCACCAAGACCGTAAGACAAATAGTTAAACCCTACATCCGTATCTTCTGTAAGTGGGTTGGTCGTATTCTCGTAATCTCCATACAAGTTAGCTCCTTGATACCTTGCACCAGCAGTAATTCCCCAGCTCATATCTCTGTTGCGCATCCCATAAGAAACATCTAGTGAGGTATCTGAATAAGAATCATCTGCAATAGCCTCATCTATACCCCCTTGAGAAGAGATGTGATTGAAGAAAACACCTAGATCGCTGTCTTTATCTACTTCAAAGTTAGCAGCAAATTCGCCCAATACATTTACATAATTACCAAGACCTAGTCTCGCGTAATTTTTAAAGTATTTAGCTCTCTTAGTAGGCTTTAATCTAGAAAGATTTCCTTTTGCAGGCGTAAAAGTACTGGCTACAGGAACTGAAAAGATACTATAGGTGACTGGTTGCTTTTTCACCTTAGTAGTGTCGCTAAAAGCAGGGTTGCTTTTTACTTTAAAAGCATCACTAATAGACGGATCATAAGGTTTAACAAGTGTGATCGTCCCACCGTTTAATCTATTTTCCTCTTCCTCTGTTGTTTGTGCTATTGCGATTGTTGCACTTAAAGCAATAGCAGCAAGAATGGTGTTTTTTATATTGAAATTCATTATTTGCTAGTTTTGACCTGTCGGTACGACAGATGAATTTGTTTTTGCAGCTTCAGTTTTGATTTTGGCAAGCTCATTTTGTGCTGTTACGACAACATCGGGATATTGCTTAAAATTGGCGATAACAGCATCAAGGATAGTGGTTGCATTAAGCGTTTGGTTCAGTGCGTAGTAGCTTTGCGCCATGAGCACCAAGCCTTTTGCACTCCATAATTTATAACCTCCATAGTTTTTACTCAATCCGTTTACCGTAGTAATTACAGCTTCGTGTTTTCCTTCTTTGTTTTCAAAATAAGCTTTGTAATAGGTAGCCTCTGCAGCAAGACTTCCAGTAGCCGTCTGTCTTACTTTTTCATAACCAGCTTTTGCTGCTGCCTCATTTCCTTGTTTCCAAGAAGATCGAGCGATGATGATCTCTGCATCAGACCTTACATTGTTTTCAATACTGGAATCGCTCAAGACTTTATTAGCATAGGTAACAGCATCTCCATACTTTTCTGTTTCATAATACGCCTTCATCAAGTTAGATTGTGCATAAATCACATTTTGAGGGAAGTCTGCTAATTGTTCGAGTTGCTTTAATACCGGAATCGCTTTTACGTAATCTTTTGTTCCCAAGTGTATTTCACTAAGTCTCGCTAGTGCTTGCTCGGTAAACTCGCTGCGCTCTTTACTGGTGACGTAGTCATAATGAACAATGCTTTCTGCCTTTTTATCTTGAGAAAATTGTGCCTGTGCCAGATAGAAATGAGCTTTTAAAGCATACTTCCCATTAGGAAATTGCTGTAAGTACTTTTTCATTTCCCGAGCCGTGCCGCTCATATCTCCTTGAATAAATGGCTGCTCTGCACTTTCATAAGCAGTATCATCCAGCTCATTATCAGTTATCTCTACTCCATCGAGACCTCTTACCCATACCGCATAATCATTTGTACGTCCTTGATCAATGTACACTTGTCTAGAACTACTGATGGCTTGTATTGCTTGTGGTGTGCCTGCATACTTCTCAGCAACTTGTTGGAACACCGTTAAGGAAACTTCTAATTTACCCTCATTATACAATTGCAATCCTTTACGCATCATCGCTTGTGAGGTGTAACTGCTGTTAGGATACTCACTGATGAGTTTGTCATAGGCAAGTACTCCTTTAACTGCTTGGTTGGTATTGATGTAGGTATTCCCTAATTCATACATGACATCATCCCGATAGCTCGAAGTTCTAAATTTGGTAATGAATTCTTCCAAATCTTCAATTTTGCGTTCATTCCTTTGAACAAAACCATAGGAAATTGCTTTTTGAAAAGCAGCATAGTCTGCATTGAAACCATTCATCTCTATTGCTTTATTATAAGCTTCCATGCCCGGCCAGTAATTCTTCGTTACAAAGTTAGCATCTCCTATTCTTAGGTAAGCATCGTTTAGACGCACACGATTATTTTTGGTTGAAGCTTGTTGGATATAATCTGTGAAAGAACTGATGGCTTCTTCATATTTTTTAAGCTTGAATTGGGTATACCCCATATCATAATTATATAAATCGTCTTCTTCTATAGAAGTGCGCATAGAACTCACCTTATTAAAATTGTCATACGCACCTACAAAGTCATTTAATTCATACATACTTTCCGCTTTCCAGAAAGCAGCCTTTTTCTTCAGTTCTGGGTCACTAATATATTCAACCGCCTTGTTCAGATTTGTTAACGCATCTCTATATGCACCAGCGGCATATAAATTAAGCCCATGGAATAAGGCTACTTTAGCATAAACCGCCTGGTTACCTTTTATTCTTCCGTCTTCTAATAACTTAAGAGCTTCTTCATAATTTTTTGAAGAGAAGTAAGAATCAATAAGAAACGCATTCATTTCTTCCTTTTTAACGCTATTAGGATAGGTCTCTAAATACGCAAGAATGACACCAGGCACACTATCGTAAGGGTTACCGTTTTCATAACTCAGCTTTGCGTAATTATAAGAAGCATCTTGAGAGATTTGATCATCAAGACCCATCTCACTTGCCTTTTTAAAAGCATTGAGCGCATCTTCATTACGGTTCAATTTGATATAGCTTTGCCCCAAATGATAGTAAGCGTTTTGAGCGGTAGCATTTACACCGTCTATGATCTTATTAAAAGTTTCTACGGCTTTCTCAAAGTCACCTTCCTTGTAATACGCGTATCCTAACTGATAGTAATCGTTATTATTCCAGCGCCCACGCACCCCTTTGTACTCTATGAGATAAGGTAGTGCCTCTTCATACTTTTCCTGATTAAAAAGTGACTGACCTATAATTCGGTTCAATTCTGATTGCTCGTTGCGATTAGATTTAGGCAATTGTGACTTTGCCAGCTCAATGGCTTTATCAAATCTTCCTAACTTATAATTTAAATCTGCTTGATAGTAAGAAAGTTTCTCATCTGTTTCTGGAGAAGATCCTACTTCATCAAAAAGATCACTTGCCTCTTGCAACTCGTCACTTTCATAAGCGATATACCCGAGATAATATTTTGCTTTGCTTCCATACTCGGGATCATCACTCACACGATTTAAGAACGGCTTGGCCTCATCATACTTTCTGGACTGCACTAAAGTGTAACCTGTATTAAAATAATAAGGATTGATTTGCTTTCGCGAAAGCGTTCCCGTATCCACCTTTTGATACCATGTAGCCGCTTTTCTATAATTACCATTATCAAAATAATAATCTGCCACATCTATAACCGCAGAGTTTCTCTTAGTTGAAGTAGGGTATTCTTCTACAAAACGCTCCACCAACTGGTCGGCATTACGCTGGTTGAGTCGTACAGCACAATTTGCTATATAGTAGGAAGCGTTACCTTTAACCACCTCATCTTTAGAAGACTGCATTGCTTTTTCAAAAAGTCGTTGTGCAGCGAGGTATTGATCTTCCTGATAAAGATCCAAGGCTTGATTGTAAGTCGCGAGATCATCAGTAAATATTTTGGACTGTTGTGCGTTAGTAATCGTAGTGAAGCTCAATACAAACAACAGTGCCATTGCTAGTTTTCTCATAATAAGAAGGATTCTAATTGTTAAAGTAAAATTATGATTTCCTGAGATAGAACGACTTAAAAGCTCATTAATTATTCATAATCTTATCCACATCTTGATTAACTTTACATCAAATTAACTTTTTTATGCCCAGTCACGTTTTATCATTAAGTAAAGTAGATGTTTTCCAGAAGGATAACCTCATTCTTAAAAATGTCAATTTAGAAATCGAGAAAGGTGAATTTGTTTACTTGATAGGTAAAACCGGTAGCGGTAAGAGCTCTTTAATGAAGACTTTATACGGTGATATCCCTCTTCAAAAAGGAGAAGGTATGATTGTTGATTTTGATTTAGCCCGCTTGCGCGAAAAGGAAATCCCACACCTGCGTCGCAAACTAGGCGTTGTTTTCCAAGACTTTAAGCTATTATCTGATCGCACTATCAACAATAATTTAAAGTTTGTTCTCGAGGCAACTGGATGGAAAGGAAAGAAAGAAATGATGATGCGCATAGAACAAGTTCTCGATAAAGTAGGGATGAAAACTAAAGGTTTTAAATACCCTCACGAACTTTCTGGTGGTGAACAGCAACGCGTAGCAATAGCTAGAGCATTACTCAACGAACCAGAATTAATCATTGCAGACGAGCCTACTGGAAATCTAGACCCACAAACCAGTGTGGAAATCATGGAGGTTTTACAACAAATCAATAAGAACGGAAATACAATTCTTATGGCTACTCACGATTATGCATTAATTCTTAAATATCCTTCTAAAACACTGAAGTGTGACGACGGAGAAATATTTGAGGTAGTACAAAAAGCCGTTTGAAACGCGAGCTGCATATCGTAAGTTTTGATATTCCGCTTCCAGCAAATTACGGGGGTGTTATCGATGTTTTTTATAAAATAAAGGCATTGTACGAGCAAGGGATTGAAATTACCCTGCACTGTTATCAATACAGTGACAGATCCCCTCAAGAAGAGCTTAACCACTACTGCAAGGAAGTTTTTTACTACCGCCGTAAAATAGGTTTCTACGGTATTTCTGCCAGCTTACCTTATATTGTTTATTCCAGAAGAAGTAAAAAACTACTTCATCGATTACAAAAGACATATGCTCCTATTTTATTTGAAGGCTTGCATACTTGTTATTACTTAAATCACAAGTCTTTAAAGAGTCATTTTAAAATAGTGAGATGTCATAATATCGAGCATGAATATTATAAAAAACTAGCTGAACACACTTCAAAGACAAAAAAAATCTATTTCCAAACAGAGAGCGATCGATTGCAACGCTATGAGACTGTTTTAGAAAATGCTCAAGTTTTAGCCACTATATCAGATGATGATCAAATTTATTTTGAGGCTAGATATGTGCAACCAGAAGTAAAAAAGGTGAATGCTTTTCATACGGATCAAGAAGTGACGAGTCTTTTAGGAAATGGAGATTACAGCTTATTTCATGGAAGTTTGAACGTGAGTGAAAACGACCATAGCGCTAGGTTTTTAATAGAGCATATTTTCAATGATTTGGATAATCAATTAATTATTGCCGGAAAAGAACCCTCTTTTGAACTACAAAAGCTCTGTGCTAAAAAAGATAATGTTACTTTAGTAAGCGATCCAGACTGGGACCAGTTAAACAACCTTATTGCAAACGCACATATTCATTTGATGCACGCGTCTCAAAAAAGCGGTTTAAAACTAAAATTATTAAAAGCATTATTCTCGGGAAGGCATGTGATTGCAAATAAAGACATGGCAACTGAAAAATCTATTTTTGATCATGTCGTTATAGCCAACTCTAATAAACAGTGGAAAGACGCCGTTTTAAAATTAATGAAGAAAAATTTCGACGAAGACCTATTAAAAGAACGTACCGCAACAATGATTGAATTTAAAAATGACAAAAGCCTGCACCTCCTAATAGACTCCATAACATTCTAACTATCAAAATACTCGTTCACATACCCCTTTATAATAAAGCAGCAACTGTATTGCAAGCTATAAATAGCGTATTGAGCCAGGAGTATACTAATTTTGATCTTTTAATCATCAATGATGGATCCACAGATCAAAGCTTAGAACTTGTGGAACATATGGAAAGTGACCGAGTTTTAATTCGCTCTCAAGAAAATCAAGGTGTAAGTACTACTCGTAATAACGCCTTACAATTTGCACGAGAAAACAATTACGACAGTATCGCTTTTTTAGACGCAGACGATTATTGGAGGCCCGATCACCTTTCCTTATTGGCCCTTCTATTTACCAAATTCCCAGCAGCTCAAGCTGTCGCTTCAAATTACAAATTAAAAAGATCTAATAACATATTAGAAACTAAGTGGAGTCATTTTGAAAATGAAAATGAACAGCTATTAGAACATTTTTTTGAACACAATTTCTTGAATAGTATTTTCACTTGTTCTACTTTAATGATCAAAACCGAAGCTATTGAAAAAGTAGGATTATTTAATAAGAGGTTGACTCATTTTGAAGACATCGACTGGTTTGTAAGGATAGGTATGAATTTGAACGTCGCTTTCAGTTTTCAAGTAACCGCGATTATCGATGAGTCTGCTGAAAATCGCTCTGATCAGACAGATATGAAAAACAGAGCATTACCTGACTTTTCATCTTATGAGGACGAAATTAAAAAACACAAAGGACTAGAAAAATACTTGGACTTGAATCGTTTTTCTATTGCACTCGCCTATAGAATGGAAAATGATATCAGAAATGCTACTTTGTACCAGCAAAAAATCAATTTAAAAAATTTAAGTACCAAACAACAAAAGCTCCTGCTAATGAGCAGGCTGCAGCTTAAATCCTTAAAACGCACCCAGAAGATTTTGGGAAATCTGGGATTGCATCTACGAGCTGGTGACTGATACCAGTAACATCAACTTTAAGATGACTTCGAATAGAAGACCTCTTTATCTCTGATATAATCTACCTCCTCAAATTCGTGAGAAGCCAGGACAAGACACATAGCTCCACTAGAAAAGTCAGACAGCTCTCTCCATATCATCGTTGGGATTAACAACCCCTTATTGGGCTTATTCAACCTGACGGTTTGCTTCTCCTTTCCATTATCTAATTCTACGGTAAAACTACCAGAAACGGCTATTAACAACTCCATACACTCTTTATGCGCATGGCCCCCACGATGGGAGTCGCTAGGAACGTCGTACAAATAATAAACACGCTGGATTTTATACGGAATAGTATCTTTTTCCAGTACGGCTAGATTACCTCTCGGATCTGTTATTTTAGGAATGTCTATGATTTTGTAATCCATTAATTTAAAGATTTGTTAATTTGATGATTTGAAATAATCCTGAGCTCCGTCTTGAAAAGTTTTTGTTTTATGTTTTAACTCAAAAAAAGAAGCTGCCAAGCCTTTTCTAAACAAAAAGAAACCATACTTCCATTTCATAAAAGTAATATTTCTTTTTAAGTAAGCTGCCAGGGCACCTCTTGCATAGATCAAACGATCACTAGTTACTTCCTCGCTAGAGTTCAGTGCTTTGTGTTTTACAATTGTTTTATTGACAAAATAAGGGGCTGAACCTTGACAAATCCCCTCCTTTAAAAACACAAAATTCTCGCTATCTTGAAATTGCGCCCCTAAACCAAATCTCTCGTCAAATCTTAATTTTTCACCTACCAAAGCTCTTTTAAACGTGATTTCTGGGGATAAAACACTACGCAAACTTCTGCTGTTGTGAGTTTGCTCTTTTAATGGATAATCCCAATACGGCTGCCCATTTTCAATAACTTCTGTTTGAAATGTGATGATGCTGTTCGGCACACTATTATGTGCATTTATAATATGTTTTATCGCATCTGGCATAACAATACAATCATCATCTAGAATCCAGCACAAGTCTTTATTACTGTTATCGATGGCAAGATTCCGACTTTTACTCAATCCGAATTGATTAACATTCATCACTTTGATATGTTCCCAGTCAGAGATTGCAGCATTTGCGTCTGTTTGATTGACCACAAGTATACTTGCCTTAACATCGGCAAGAGGTTGTTGAAACATGGATTCTAGAAAAGACAAGTCGCTGCGATTCATAGTCGCAATGAGAATTTCTAAATCTGTATTTTTATAACTGGGCAACTGCTTATCTTTACCTCAAAGATACTTCTATATGCGCATATTGCTGGTAGGTGAATACAGCGGTTTTCATAATGCCTTAAAACATGGACTACAACAATTAGGTCACGAAGTCACCCTTGTGGGCGATGGCGATGGGTTCAAACGCTTTCCTGTAGACATAGAAGTAGGCAGTTCCTATTTTGAACAAAGCTGGTTGCATCGCAAAATAAAAGTAGGCTGGTGGAAACTCACGGGTCGTAATTTAGAAGATCGCTTGAAGTTAGCCCGCTTTCGCGAAAGCGAGAACCGCTTGAAAAACCACGACATTATACAGTTTATTAACTCTAATCCATTTGGGTGCGAGCCTGATATAGAGAAAGTAATGATCGATTTCCTAATTGAACATAATACGTCATCATTTCTTATAGCTTGCGGCGATGATTATGAATATGCCAAATACCTGACCGAAGAACACCTAGGTTACAGCATCCTAGAAGTTGTAAAAAAGGATCCCAAAAATAAAAAAGAGCTCTTTCATACCTATAAATATTTGGGAGACGGCTATAGAGATAATTATTACAACATCTTAAAAGCATCAGAGAAAATCATTCCTAGTAATGTAGATTATGCGATGGCTTTAAAGAACCAAGAAAAAGCTACAGCGATCATTCCTGCTGCTATTAACTGTTCTAAATTCCAGTTACAACTCAACGAAAACATAGACTGTATCCATATTTTTATGGGGATTAACCGTGGAAATTATTGGAAAAAAGGAATCAATTATTTTGAGGAAGCACTAGAAATCATCCAAAAAAAATACGGAAACAAGGTGCAGGTTACTATAGCAGAAAGCCTTCCTTATCAAGAATACATCACAAGTTATAAGAGCGCACATATTTTACTGGATCAAGTACTTTGCTATGATCAAGGTTATAATGCACTAGAGGCAATGGCTCAAGGTAAGGCGGTCTTTTCTGGAGGTAGTGAGTTCTTTTTAAAAGCGCATCATTTAGATGCTATTCCCGTAATCGATGCACAACCAGATGTGACTTATTTAGTAGATCAACTGTCTTTGCTCATCGAGCAACCAGAAAAAATTCTTCAAATAGGAAGAGCCGCTAGAAAGCATGTGCTAGAACATCACGACAGTATCAAGATCGCAAATGCCTATGAACAACATTACCTTAACAGCTTTTAAATCAATTGATTACCTTCCCTATATGAATTAAATAAACCTTTATTTCTATGTGCACAATTATAAAGACATACGAGTGCCTTATAAGATAATGGACCTGCCGCTAGGTTGGTCATTAATATATTGTTTTGAAAGAAGGCTTTCCACCAGCGATCGTATAAAAGGCAGATCTCAATAAACAGCACACTACTCATAGTGATGTAGATAAGATGAAGCCTGTTCTAGCCTTTCTTTGAAGAAAATAAAAATAGTTAGTTGTGTGGATTATTTCCTGTAAGGTGTGAAAATCGAAATTTAATTCCGATTTCAGTATCGTACTACCTGTTTTTCCACTGTATATCCATACCAGAAAAGTCTTCACTGGTTTTTTGCTTAGCTTGTTTAGGAATCAAAAACTCAAACTCTAGTGCTACTTCAAGACCATCATCTAGATAGAACAACATAGTTTCTTCTCCTTCGTAATCACAAATCACAATAGCATGAATTTCATGAACCGCAAAGTATTCATCCTTTATTTCTTGAGGTTCTACAAACTCAAAAGAATGCAATACTTGTGCTCCTTTGAAATAATCTAATTGATCTAAGTAGAGGTCTTTTTCCATATCGCAAAGGTAAGATTTTAAGAGGTTGAAAAAGCTTGTTTAACTTAGAATCGACTGATATGCATTTATATTAATTCTTAACTGGCAAAGGCCAGTATACTAAATGGGTAAAATATAAAGACTTTATTGCGCTAGGTGTCCTCTTATTCTCTAGTAAAAAAGTAAGCCTAATAACTATCTGTCATAAAAAAAGCCAGTTCACAAGAACTGGCTTTAAATGTATACTGGATGTTCTTCTATTTTATTATACCGTACGGTTTACATCAAAAGCTTCTAGTAATTTTGCTACTCGTTGTACAAATTGTCCACCTAGTGCTCCGTTTACTACTCTATGATCGTAACTATGGGACAAGAACATTTTCATTCTTATACCTATAAAGTCTCCTTCTGGAGTTTCTACTACTGCAGGAACTTTTCTTATGGCTCCAAGAGCTAAGATTCCAACTTGTGGCTGATTGATTATAGGAGTTCCTAATACAGATCCAAAAGTACCTACATTAGTTACCGTATACGTTCCGCCTTGAGTATCGTCTGGTTTTAATTTACCTGTTCTTGATCTGTTTGCAAGATCATTTACTGATTTTGCCATTCCTACCAGGTTCAATTGATCTGCATTTTTGATCACAGGAACAATTAAGTTACCATTTGGTAAGGCAGCTGCCATCCCTAAATTGATATTTTTACGCTTGATGATTCTATCCCCATCAAGAGCGACATTCATCATTGGGAATTCTTTTAAAGCTTGGGCCACTGCTTCCATAAAAATAGGCGTAAAGGTCAAGTTTTCACCCTCTCTTTGTTTGAAGCCATCCTTATGTTTCTTTCTCCAGTTCCAGATGTTAGTAACATCACATTCTATAAAACTTTGAACATGCGCACTCGTTTGTACCGATGCTACCATGTGATGAGCGATGAGTTTCCCCATACGTGTCATTTCAATGATCTCATCTTCTCCATTAACAGAAACAGGAGCTGCAGTAGGAGCTTGTTTAGGAGCCGCAGCAGGTGATGCTGGAGATGCAGGGGCTGTAGAAGTAGTTGCTACTTTACCCGATTTCTTATCGGCTACATACTTTAAAATATCGTCTTTAGTAACACGACCATCTTTTCCTGTACCAGAAATAGCCTCTAATTCTGAAAGAGAGATTTGTTCTTGTTTGGCGATATTTTTTACAAGTGGCGAGTAAAAGGCATCACTATCTTCATAGTTCACACTTTCGGTCACTTGTTTGATTTGGTTTTCTACCTCAGCAGCAGCAGTGGTTACTTCTGGGGTGCTAGATGCTGATTCAGATGTTGCAGCAGCAGGAGCGTCTCCAGCGTCTTCTCCATCTATTTCTATAACAGCAATTGTCTGTCCCACCTGCACAAGGTCATCTACTTGAAATAATATTTCTACCAAGGTACCATTTACCTCGCTAGGCACTTCACTATCTACCTTATCAGTAGCTATTTCCAATACAGGCTCATCCATCTCGATGGTGTCGCCTACATTTTTAAGCCATGAAGTAATGGTAGCCTCTGCCACAGATTCTCCCATTTTAGGTAATTTCAATTCAAATTTTGCCATAACTTATCAGGTACTATAACGTTTTCAATTATTTTCAAAAGTACAAATTAAAGACTTTACAATTGCGAATTACTCATTGATATAGCAATATTTTAAGATTCGTTATCGATAGTCTAATGAATCTGCTTATCTATTGCATATTTTTTACCTCTCCACGGGAGGTATTGCTATCACTTCCTATATAAAAATCTCTTTTTTGTGATATAAATCTATAACTAAGCTTGGTGTTTTCAGACATGTACTCCATGATAGCTGTTATTTCTAAACTTTTCAAATCCCACCAAATTTGAAATCCTGTCACTTCCATACTTTTTAACTGCTCAAAGCTCCTACATGTCGTTTTATCTAATTGATAAGTATCGTCATCAGTAACTAAAACCACCTCTGTAAAGTTATTCCTGTTGGAGTTTTCTGAGTTCCTATTGAAAGTAATCATTCCTTTAATCAATAGATCAACGGCTTTTTTCTCTACTGCCGATTGCCTGAAATATTTATCATAAAACAACCCCATCGCACCATAAAACCTCTGGAGATACACCTTGTCCTTTACCGTGCTTTCTCCTTTGAAGTGAATCACTTTTTGATTTCCTAAGTAATAATTTTCATAGCCTTTTTGCAAGGCCGTATAACTCAAATCGATATCCTCACCATACATAAAATAACGCTCGTCAAAGCCACCACAATCATCATAGACTTTCTTATCACAAAACATAAAGGCTCCTACCAGCACGTCCACTTTTCCTCGCTGGTTTTGCTCGACTTCATGATAATAATAACCGCTGTTGTTACCCAATATTTTTTGCCTAGCCACCTTGGGTGTAGGAATGTGTCTTTTACTTTCTGGCAAGTAGGCTCCAGTTCCGTCTATAAGTTGGGTGCCTATAAAGCCTGCTTTGGGTTCCGCTTTCGCGAAAGCTAAACATTCTTCAAAAACCTTCTCCCCTACTATTGTATCTGGATTTAAAATACAGAGGTAAGTCCCTTGGGCTTGTGCTACGGCTATATTATTTCCTTTAGAAAAACCGTAATTCTCATCGTTTGCCATCACTTTTACACGACCTGAATAGACAGATGCTAACATCTCTAAACTGGAGTCTATAGAGTTATTGTCGGCAACGATGATTTCTGCATCTATGTTTTTTGTTGCTTTTAAAACGCTATAAATACACAGCTCTAAAAAAGCTGCAGTATTGTAATTGAGTATGACTATGGATAATTCCAAAGGCTAGTTTTTAAGCGAATTCTCGTAAGGAACCCGGTGCAAAATACTCCTTCCCAGGGTTACCTCATCAGCAAATTCCAGCTCGTCCCCTACGGCTATTCCTCTAGCGATGGTAGAAGTATTGACTTCTAGTCCATCGAGCTGTTTGAAAATATAAAAGTTAGTAGTGTCGCCTTCTATAGTGGGACTGAGTGCAAAAATTATTTCAGTAACTCCCGCATTCTTTACACGTTCTACCAGCGATCTTACTTTAAGGTCTTGCGGACCTATACCGTCCATAGGGCTTATTTTACCACCTAAAACATGATACAAACCTCGGTACTGACTCGTGTTTTCTATCGCCATCACATCTCTTATATCTTCTACCACACAAACGATGGTTTGATCGCGGCTATGACTGGCACAAATTTCGCAAATCTCTACATCGCTTACATTATGACACTGTTTGCAAAAGTTCAAATCGTGACGCATTCTTAACAATGCTTGAGAAAGCGCGTCTGTATTTTGTTCTGGCTGTCGCATGAGATGCAATACCAGTCGCAAAGCCGTGCGCTTGCCTATTCCTGGCAATTGTGATACTTGATCAACGGCTTCTTCTAAGATTTTGGAGGAAAAATTCATGAGTTGTAAATATAGAAAAGAGAATCCAGTGACAAGCCGTGAGTTGTGGATTTTTGAGTTATCTTATACCTTTTACACGCAACCATTTTATATTGCTTACATCTATACATAGAACTAAGAAAGATACAGGTATGAGACTCCGAATAGTAATGCTCATCTTTTTTACCGCCGTTATTCTAGGTTGCTCAAATAATGAAGAAGAAACAACTGCAGATTTAGAACTATACAACGACGGCACTATAAAAATATACTTGCTCAACATTACCGACAGCAGGTGTCCTAGTGACGCCATTTGTGTATGGCAGGGAAATGCCGAAGTCTTTTTAAGAATAGAAGACCCTACTACTTCCATAAATTATTCTCTGAACACTGCAGGGATCAACAACCCAAGCTTATCAGTATCTTATCCCAATGAAATTAACCTTCTCCAAAAGAATATTGTTTTGCAGGACGTGCAACCTGTGCCCCTTTCTAATACCACTTATCTGCTAAGTGATTACACAGTGACTCTTGATGTGAATTAAGAGGTGTTTTGATTATTCCAACCAAATCCAATTTTAACAAGAATGACAGACGAGACTGTCTTTACTCTTGTGCAAACACCCTTTGTCCTGCGTACATTTCTCGCAAGTGAATAATTAAGAGTAGGCTGTTAGATTTGTTTATATCAACTATATCTTTCAACCGTGAGAACATTTAAATATTATATAAATACAATACGAACACGTCTAATATTTTAGATCAATTCTCAAAAGAAGTTCCATAGCAATCGCTACCGCAATTTTACGATATTTAAGCTTTGCTCAAATGAATCATCGCAAAAACGGCGTAATTGATCATGTCTTGGTAATTCGCATCTATTCCTTCTGAGACTAGTGTCGCGCCTTTGTTATCCTCAATTTGTTTTACTCGTAGTAATTTTTGAAGAATTAAATCGGTTAAGGAGCTTACTCGCATATCTCTCCACGCCTCACCATAATCATGGTTTTTATCCATCATGAGTTGTTTAGTAACCGCCACATGATCATCGTACTGTTCCAGCGATTCTTCTAAAGATAAATCAGGTTGCTCTGACACTCCTTTATCTAATTGAATAAGCGCCATAATAGAATAATTGATGATCCCAATGAACTCGCTTTCTTGTCCTTCGTCTACTTTTGATTCGGCAAGAGTTTGTAAACCTCTTATGCGTTGTGCTTTGATAAAGATCTGATCGGTAAGTGATGGCAAACGCAATATGCGCCATGCGCTACCATAATCCTTCATTTTTTTAGAAAACAAATCACGACATTGTGTGATTACGGCATCATATTGCTGGCTGGTTTGCGACATAAGGGCTATAAATTTTGCGTAAATTTCGCCTTTAAAACTCAATAATCCCCATTGAAGTGATTTATACTTTTACTATTTGCTAAAAAAGGAACCTTTTTCGCCGCTTTTTTGTCATTTATAAAACTCATAGCGGTGCTATGCTTATTTAAAAAGACTTCAAATGAACAAAAAATGTTTAATTTTCGCTTTCCTATTAAAAGAATAAATCCCTTCATTTCATGGCAACTATAAATTGTGCAGGCGCACTTATCGACCTTTCTACCCCTCATGTGATGGGCATTGTCAACTGTACTCCCGACTCTTTTTACGATGGTGGAAAGCTTAAAAACGATGCCGCTATTTTGAACCAAGTAGAAAAAATGCTGGAAGATGGCGCCACATTTATAGATGTAGGTGGTTACAGCTCTAGACCTGACGGTACTGATATTTCTGTGAATGAAGAGTTGTCCAGAGTGTTACCCGTTCTTGATTTGATTACTTCTCGTTTTAAGGTTAAAGGTTTGAGTTGTGACAGCTTTCGCGAAAGCGTTATAGAAAAAGCTCTTCAACACGGTGCCAGTATCGTAAACGATATAAGCGCCGGTCTTTTATCGGAACCAATGCTTCAAACAGTGGGAAATGCAAAAGTTCCTTACATCATGATGCATATGCGTGGCACACCACAAACCATGAAAGCCATGACTAGTTATGAAAATATGACCGTAGAAATCAATCATTATTTTTCGGAGCGTATTGCTGCTGCAAGAGCTTGCGGCATCAACGACATTATCATTGATCCAGGTTTTGGCTTTGCAAAAACTCGTGAACAGAATTTTAAACTCTTATCTGATCTCGAGCTGTTACACGCACATCAAGTGCCTATTCTCGCA
Source organism: Nonlabens sp. MB-3u-79 (assembly GCF_002831625.1). NCBI lineage: Bacteria > Pseudomonadati > Bacteroidota > Flavobacteriia > Flavobacteriales > Flavobacteriaceae > Nonlabens > Nonlabens sp. MB-3u-79. Next base: position 320,593 of record NZ_CP025116.1, read on the forward strand.
GGAGTCTCTCGTAAATCTATGATTTATAAAACCTTGGACATTACGGCACAAGAAGCCTTAAACGGCACCACAGCACTTCACATGGCTTGTTTACTAAAAGGTGCTAAAATCTTACGAGTTCACGATGTAAAAGAAGCTGTGGAAACTATACAACTGTATAAGGAGATACCGATAAATTAATTCTATTTTAGCTACATGGAACTTCCAGGATTTAGAATAATAGATTTAATAGACATATTGCTGGTCGCAGCAGTAGTTTTCTACCTCTACCGATTAGTTAAAGGAACTGCGGCGCTCAATATTTTTATAGGAATTTTTATCATCTACTTGATTTACCAACTGACTGTTTTTATGAAAATGGAAATGTTAAGCCAGGCTTTAGGCGCGGTTACTGGTGCTGGAGTAGTGGCCTTGATTGTCGTTTTCCAACAAGAAATAAGGCGCTTCTTATTGATGTTGGGTTCCACACAATTTACCTCTCGAAAACGGTTTTTTAAACAGTTGCGTATTTTTCAAGAAGAGCAGGATAACAACCATATAGTGGTTAATGAAATAGTAAAAGCTTGTGAGAAAATGAGCCTTACTAAAACAGGCGCTTTGATAGGTATTAAAAGAGATGGTTCTTTAGAATTTGTAAAAAACACTGGCGATCAACAGGATATTTTAGTCAACTCTTCTATCATACAAAGTATCTTTTATAAAAACAGCACCCTTCATGATGGAGCTGTGATCATAGAAGGAAACAAAATTACAGCGACTCGTGTTATTCTACCAGTTTCTGAAAACAGAAAAATACCTCAGCGTTTTGGCTTGCGACACAGAGCAGCTTTAGGCCTTACAGAACGCAGCAGCGCTATTGCGTTGATCGTAAGTGAAGAGACAGGACAAATCTCTTTAGTTCACGAAGGCGAGTTTGAAACCTTTACAGACACCAAACAACTTGCTGCCAAAATAAAATCCCATCTCGCTTAATGGAACGCCATTGTAAAAACTGTAGTGAATTGATTTATGCTGGAAAGAATTTCTGTTCTGGCTGCGGCGCAAAATGGCTGGAGAATCGCATAACGATCAAACAGGTAACTCGAGACTTTAGTGATCTATACTTAGGAATAGATACTAAATTTGCACGTACACTTATAGACCTTTTTAACCGACCCGAAGCCGTAATTACAGGTTATATGAATGGGCGTCGTGTTAATTATATGGACGCCATGCGCTATTTATTATTAGCTCTATTCGTGACAGGTATCTATACTTTTGTTCTTAAAAACACAGGTGCTTTTGATAATATTATCGCTTCTCAAGAAGCTGCATATGAGCAGTTGAACTACAGTGATGAGCAACTAGCAATGACTAAAAAGTTCAATGAGGAATACGGTCAATATTTCTTTGATTTCCAAGGATTCTTTTTATTGCTGACCATTCCGTTTTTGGCATTAGCTGCTAGAATTACCTTTTGGGGCAAGACGTATTTTAATTTTACAGAGCAAATGGTGTTCTATATGTATACCTATGGGCAATCTGTTATTGTAACCACGCCATTTACTATACTTATCATTTTGATATTCCCTAAGGCTGTTCTGTATTTAGGATTTGTAAGTTTCCCATTGATATACCTCTATAACATGTATTGTTATAAAAGGTGTTTTAAGCTAGACATTAAGACTACAATTTTAAAAACGTTGATTTCGTTTTTTGTTATATTGGGTTTATTTATGGCTATAATTTTTGTAGGTTTTATTATAGGAATTATAATTGGCATACTACTTAAAGCAACAGGACTTATTTAAGCCACCTCTTGCTTTAAAAACTGCACCTCGTATAGATTTTTATAATACCCATTTTCTTTTTCAAGAAGCTCATTGTGCGTGCCCATTTCTACGATCTCCCCTGCGTCCAACACAATAATTTTATCTGCTTTTTTTATGGTTGCCAGTCGGTGAGCGATAACTATGGAGGTACGTCCTTCGGTAATGATATCGGTAGCATCTTGGATCAATTGCTCACTATAAGAGTCTACAGAACTTGTGGCTTCATCAAGAATTAAAACGCTAGGATTAGACACATAAGCTCTTAGAAAAGCAATCAACTGACGCTGTCCAGAACTCAACATCACTCCTCGTTCCTTCACGTTGTATTGATAGCCATTAGGCAAGGTCATGATAAATTTATGAACCCCTATTTTCTTTGCAGCTTGTATCACATCTTCTTCCGTTATTTCTGGATTTTGAAGTGTAATATTGTTTAAAACAGTATCTGCAAACAAGAAAACGTCTTGCAGCACCACAGCTATTTGTGACCTGAGTGATGCTAATTGGTACGCTTTCGCGGAAGCGGAATCAATTAAAATCTCTCCACTGTTAATTTCATAGAAACGAGATAACAAATTGATGATCGTAGATTTCCCTGCTCCAGTGGCGCCGACTATAGCGACCGTTTCTCCTGCAGCTACATTAAAACTCAGGTTTTTCAAGACCAACTCATTTTCTACATAACCAAAATCTACATTTTTAAATTCGATGTTCCCTTGAAGATCTGAAGCGATCAATTCCCCATTATCTTCTATTTGAGATGTGGTATCCAAGATTCCAAAAACACGATTTGCAGCCACCATTCCCATTTGTAGGGTATTGAATTTATCGGCAATCTGTCGTAAAGGTCTAAAAAGCTTTTGAGAAAGATCAATAAACATCACGATGGTACCTATCTCTATCATTTTCACTTCAGCACCTATATTCATCACCACACCTATATATACGATAAGACCAATGGTGATACTAGAAGCCATCTCTGCAATAGGAAAGAAAATGGAGTTGTACCAAACCGTCTTTACCCAGGCAACTCTATGTTTGTTATTGATCTCTTTAAACTGCTCGTACTCCACTTTTTCACGGTTGAAGATTTGTACAATCTTCATTCCCGTCACTCGTTCTTGAACAAAAGAATTGAGATTACTTACTTGACTGCGCACTTCCTCAAAGGCTACTTTCATTGCTTTTTGAAAAACTCTAGTAGCATAAAGAATGAACGGCATAACAATCAATGCTATCAACGTGAGTGTCCAACTAGAATAAGCCATAAAAATAAGGACAACTACCATTTTTAATAAGTCTGAGATGATCACAAATAGTCCCTGAGAAAAAATACTAGCAATAGTTTCAATATCACTCACCGCTCTAGTCACTAATTTCCCTACAGCACTTTTATCAAAATACTGCATTTTGAACCCCATCATGTGATTGAAAAGCTTCAACCTTAAATCTCTAATCACTTGCTGTCCCAACCAGTTAGCATAATAGATAAAACTGAGTTGTAAAAGCACTTCTGCTACAAGAACTGCAATCATCAATACCATGAGCCCTATAAAACCGCCATATTCTATACCCATAATGGTGTTGAGCCCATCAAATTCTCTCGTGATAATGTGATTATCTATTGCAACCTTAATTAAATAAGGCATTCCTATGGCAACAATAGCTATCAAAATGGCACTAAGGGCCACAAAGTAATAGGTAAGTCGGTAGGGTCTTGTAAAAGACAGTAGCCTTTTAAAAACCCCTAAGTTAAAAGCGTTACCTGAAGTTGATGCCATATTATTTTAATAAATGCGCGATTTTTAAACGCAATTCTTCTTCTTTTTGAGTGCCGATAACATACTGCTTATCGGCAGTTTTGATATGTATTCCCTTAGAACCTCTAACATTGTAAATCGTCCCATAACTGGTCCATATTCTAATCCCCCAACCGCCTACAAATCCATAATCGACAATTTGTGCTTGTTGTAAACCATCCCAAAAAAATTCTCTTTTTAAAAATGGAAAAAAGGAAACCCTTATTTTCTCATCAGTGATGGTTGTGGTCATTTTAGATGTTAAAAATAAAACCAAAATACCTACGACTAGGACACTTGTGATAATTTTATCAATAGTCCATTGATCTACAAAACTTTCTGACCAATTAAAAAAGGATACTGGAATCAACAATAGACCTAGAACAATTATCCAAAGCCACCACTGGTCAAATTTTTGAGTTTCTTGAAATAGGATCTTATCTTTCATAAAAACAGCTCTTTAGGATAATGGATTTGTGTCAAAAACAAGCCTTCAGCAGGAGCACTTGCACCGGCTTGACCTCGGTCTTTTGACTCAATAATTTTATGCATGTCTTCTACAGTCTTTTTACCATAGCCTATATCTAATAAAGTCCCTACAATTGCCCTTACCATGTTGCGTAAGAATCGGTTTGCTGTGATATGAAAAATTACTTTATGCTCTTGGAATTCAAAATGAGCTTCGGTAAGATCACATATAAAAGTTTTTACATCTGTATTGGTCCTAGAAAAACATTCAAAATCTTTGTATTGAGGTAGGATTGCAGCAGCTTGTTGCATCAGTTCAAAGTCTGGCTTTCTAAAAAGCACGTATGCCTGGCGCACTTGAAACGGATCTGGTCGCAATAAAAAATGATATTCGTAAGAACGCTTATAGGCATGAAAACGAGCATGAGCATTCTCAGTGACAGGTTTGATATTGTATACGGCGATATCTTTAGGTATCCATCTGTTCAATCGGTACACTAAATGTTTTAAATCTATTTCACCTGCAACATCAAAATGAGCAATCATACAGGCTGCATGAACTCCAGCATCAGTTCTTCCAGCACCTTGAACGACTATTTTTTCACGTAACATTTTTTGCAAGCCATCTTCCAGTACTTCTTGCACAGAAATACTTTGCGGCTGTCTCTGCCATCCATGATAGGCAGTACCGTCGTAAGCCAGCTCTATAAAATATCTTGATTTTTCTTGCATTGGGACAAAGATAAGATTTAAGACCGCTGCGCTGAAAGAATATAGAATCAAGATTAATTTATGATGGAGATTTTAATGAATATCCGGTAAATTATAGCACTGCGCCATATATATGGCGACAACAGGCTTTTTTGCATTCTCATATGCGGACTGAAGTCCGCACCTTTGAACCGAGCAGTCTGTTGTTATCTTAACTCAACAACTCACAAACTCACAGCTCAAAGCTCAAAGCTCAAAGACTCATCAACTCACAGCTCACAATCTCACCATTCCAAATGCGGACTGAAGTCCGCCGCTCGGAACAAGGCCGCTTGTCGGTCGTCAGTCGTCACGAGAGTTCCCAAAGGAAACGCGAGCAGTCTGTTGTCATTTTCACTCACAAGACTCACAGCTCAAAGCTCAAAGCTCACAGACTCACAGACTCACAGCTCACCAACTCAAAAACTCACCAACTCACTGCTCACAAACTCAAAGACTATATTTACCTTTGTACCATGAAAATCCTACTCCTTTCTGACACCCACAGTCACCTAGATGATTTTATAATCAAATACGTCAACCAAGCCGATGAAGTATGGCATGCTGGAGATATAGGCGATTTAAAAGTTACCGATCAAATAGCAGCGCTAAAACCCTTAAGAGCCGTTTACGGCAATATTGATGATGACCAAGCACGAATGCAATTCCCTTTAAACAATAGATTTAATTGTGAAGGAATGGATATTTGGATCACTCATATAGGTGGCTATCCTGGAAGGTACAACCAGCGTGTACGATCTGAGATTTACAGCAACCCACCAGATCTATTTATTTGTGGCCACTCACATATTCTTAAAGTGATCAATGACAAAAAGATCAATTGCCTACACATGAATCCGGGGGCGATAGGAATGCACGGTTTTCATAAAAAACGCACGATGTTAAGATTTGAAATCAATGATGGAAAGATTAGTGATCTTGAAGTGGTGGAGAAAGATCGATAGGTCAGCTTATGCTATTACTCCAGTAGAAATCATTATCTATTTACTGAATTTTAATCAAAATTTAGATAAAAGTCTCGCTTTGGCGAAAGCGAAACAGCGCAAAAAAACTCTATAAAAAACAAAAACCTGCAAGGTGGCGCCTCGCAGGTTTTCTCACTAATATTACTAAGATTATTCTGTTTATCGCAATCGATCAGCAGATTTTACGAGTTGTTCATCCTTTCTTATTGCCTTGTTAGCCAAGACGATTAAAACGATAGATAGGATAGGAATGAACATCCCAATGCCTTTCTCTGAAACCGCCGTTTCTCCAGACATCATTAGCGATTGATATACATAAACTCCTAGTATAAAAAGATTCAATAACAAATTTAAACGGTTCACAACAGTCTGTAATTGCCTGTTTCTAAAAAGAAACACCGCGATCACGGACATTAATGCGCTTCCCATAAAGATACCAAAATACAAACTTTCATCCATACCTACAAACTCATTTCCTTCTCCATTTAAAAAATACTCCACAACCCAAATGAGTACGCCAGAAACCAGCGCGGCAAGAAGTAAATAAAAAGTTTGTATGCGTTGTATCATTTCATGCTATTTTCAAAAGCAAAGCAAAAATAGAACTTAATACTAAATAAAGTCCCAAATATCAGATCAAATTAATTGGAAATTTCATTTTATGAAGGGATAAAACTCCACCCCAACTTGACTTCTACGGCGCACTGGATAAATCACTAGGCTTGGACTTTCTACCCCATCAAAAGAATTATAGGCCCTATTTATTATCAAGCATTTTTAAAATGATTTACTATAACACGTTAAAAAAACAACACATATTAATTTTTTAATGTATCATTGCAATGCAGATAAGCTAACTCACTCTTTATAGGTTATCTAGCAGTTTAAAATTTTTCTGATAAATTTTAAACTTAAATTTCTCCTGATAACAATTTTACATTTCAATTCTATACATGTTTCAAATAGCTGATTTAAAATCTAAAAAACTTCCTGAATTACAGGATATCGCAAAAGGACTAAATGTTCCGAAATTCAAACAACTGCGAAAACTAGATCTAGTTTACAAAATTCTTGACTTACAAGCTTCCAACCCAGAAGTAGTTAAAAACTTAGATCCTGAAGTCACCACTCCAGTAGCAATCACTGCTCCTGAAACTTCAGATAACAAAACCAACATTCCTCCTACTAGCGATGTTCTTAAAAAAGAACCGCAAAAAAGAGAACCAAAACCTAGCAACGAGAAAGCTCCTAGAAGTGAAAGCTCTGGAACAGACGAGACGAGCAAGGATAAAAATGACAGAAAACCTCGCGAACCTAGACCGAGGAAAGAAACAAACAAGCCGAATCCGCGTAGACCTCGTAACGAGAAAAACGATACAACTGACAATAAGAACGAGAGTAACGAGTCAGAGGATAGTAAAAATGGTAACCGCAAGGATAATCGCAACGATAATAACAGCGATAAAAATGACAGCCGTACGAGCAGCAGCAGCCGTCAAAAAAATCCGCGAAGTAATAGCAATACCAACCAGAGTAACGTGCCAAAAGGTAATAAGGACACTCGCAATCGTTACCGTGACCCAGATTTTGAATTTGACGGTATTATAGAAAGTGAAGGTGTTCTAGACATGATGCCAGACGGTTATGGATTCCTACGCAGTAGTGACTATAATTACCTAGCTAGTCCTGATGACATTTATGTATCCCAATCACAAATCAGACTTTTTGGATTAAAAACTGGAGATACGGTTTTAGGAATGGTACGCCCACCTAAAGAAGGAGAAAAATACTTTCCTTTAATTAAAATATCACAAATCAATGGACTTGATCCTAAGGTAATAAGAGACCGTGTCGCTTTTGAACACTTGACACCTCTTTTTCCAGATGAGAAGTTTAACCTTGCCGACAGACGCGCTAGTATTTCTACTCGTGTTATGGATCTTTTTGCTCCTATAGGTAAAGGACAACGAGGTATGATTGTCGCACAACCTAAAACAGGTAAAACAATGTTGCTCAAGGATATTGCAAATGCTATCGCTGCAAATAATCCTGAAGTGTACCAATTAATCCTTTTGATCGATGAGCGTCCTGAAGAGGTAACTGACATGCAACGTAACGTTGATGGAGAAGTAATTGCCTCTACATTTGATAAAGAAGCACACGACCATGTAAAAGTGGCTAACATTGTTCTTGAAAAAGCAAAACGTATGGTAGAATGTGGTCACGATGTAGTGATCTTACTAGATTCTATTACAAGACTTGCGCGTGCCTACAACACGGTACAACCCGCAAGTGGTAAAGTTCTATCTGGTGGTGTAGATGCAAATGCATTACACAAACCTAAGCGCTTCTTTGGAGCGGCTCGTAACATTGAAGGTGGTGGATCACTATCTATCATTGCAACAGCACTAACAGAGACAGGCTCTAAAATGGACGAGGTCATCTTTGAAGAATTCAAAGGAACCGGTAACATGGAATTACAACTGGATAGAAACATATCTAACCGTCGGGTATTCCCTGCCATCGACCTTACCTCATCTTCCACACGTCGCGATGACTTATTGCTCGATGAAAAAACGATGAAACACATGTGGATTTTACGCAAGTATCTCGCTGATATGAATCCAGTAGAAGCTATGGAGTTTATCTCACAAAAAATGAAGAAAACTCGTAATAACGAGGAGTTCCTTGCTACTATGAATGAATAGTGCCACAATATAAATGATAATGCCCTGCTTTTTGTGGGGCATTTTTTGTTTTTTTAAGCCTCTTGTTGTTATTAAGTTAGCTCAAGGCGAAAGCGGAATTACAATAAACTACATAGAAAGCAGTAACTTTACTATCTGATATTAACTAAAACTAAACCAACGTTGATCGCTGCCCACTAAGATTTGAGATGCATAAAACCTCAGATCACACCATGAGTAAAGCTTCTCATCGTCCTTCTAATACATCGTATCTAATGAAGACTCTTTTTTTATCACTGACCATTGTTTCTTGCTTTATTACACAAGCTCAAAACCAAGAAACCACAGCTAACACCATAGATGTGCAGTTCAAAAACCTTATTGAAGAATCTAATGATTTCCAAGAGTACAAGGTCATAGAGCAAGCACAAATCAATCAGCTGCGTAAGAATACCAACGAGCATATTCAAAAATTAAACGAGAACATCTCTTCATTAGAGGCTTCTATCACCACTAAAGACAATAAGATTGGATCTCTAGAAAAAGAACTTGCTGAAGCAAATAAGGAGCTTTCCAAGGTAAAAGCAGAGAGAAACTCGATGAATTTTCTTGGAATCCAAACCAACAAAGGAGTTTACAATACTATTGTATGGGCAATTGTCGGTGTTTTAGGATTCTTATTTGTTTTGATGAGCATGCGATTTAAAAGTAGTAATGCTACTACAAAAGCAGCAAAAAACGAACTTAAATTAGTAGAAGATGAGCTAGAGGACTTACGTCACAAATCTATAGAAAAAGTGCAAAAACTAGGAAGAGAACTCCAAGATGAGCGCAATAAACTCTCCAAACTAAAAGGAGAAAAATAATTTGATTACAAAGCATTTGGAAAGCGACTATATATTAAATACAGTCGCTTTTTTTTATGACATTAATTCTCACTAGTTTGTCTTTGCAATCAGCTAAGCAATACCTCTATTTAAACTTCTTTTTGCAATTCTCTTATCTTAACAACCCCACACAAGAAAGTATAGGATTAAGTAAGCAGGCTAAAGGAAGGCGATACACTTCTCCTAAGCAGAGAAGCCCTCATGATGTGCTATCAACTCCAAATTAAAATTTTATTTAGCAAATCATAGGTCCCGATATTTTTTAAAAGAAAATGAAATCTTATCTACGCAGCTTGCCTGCGTATCATAAGGGATACTAATTGTTAAACCTATATCAACTCACAGTTATTTAAGAAGATCAAAAAAGCAGTTTCTTATTTTCTTTTTAAAATAAGGAATATGACAACTGTAAAAACTAAAAAATACCTCAACGCCTTATTAGAGAAAACCTACGATGCACAACGTGGCTACTCAAATGCTGCCGAAGTAACTAACCACGTACAATTAAAAAGATGGCTCGCACAACAAGGGGTAAGACGTACTGAATTTGCTGCCGTGCTCACCGGAGAAATGAAAAGAATCAACAAAACACCCGAATTGGACGGTTCTTTCACTGGAGATATGCATAGAGGATGGATGAATATCAAAGTTGCCTTAAGTTTACATAAAGACGAGTCTATTTTAGAAGAGTGTCTCACTGGAGAAAAATATGCCTTTCAAGAATACGGTAAAGTTTTAGAAAACAAAGACGAATTACCTCCTAGCGTTGTTTCCATACTTCAATCACAAAAAGATGAAATACAATCTACAGTAAATGAAATCATGTCTTTAGAAGATGTAGCGCATAAGCAACATCTGTAAAATTACCCTAGACAAAACTACTACACCAGCGATTTTTTCATGCCTCATTATACCGTTTTAACATATTTTAACATTTACTGGTTTAATACAATAAGTAACTTGTGTTTTAAACCCAAATCATAGTATTCATGAATTTAGTTAAGTTTCTAGCATCGGCGGTTGTAGTAATCGCTTTTATCTCTTGTAACAATGATTCACAAGAAACGCAAACAGGTAAAAACAGCTTCACCACTGAAATCTCAATACCATTTGAGAAACATACCTTAGATAATGGTTTAACAGTTCTTTTTCACGAAGACAAATCAGACCCCGTTGTTGCTGTAGCCCTAACTGCTCATGTAGGAAGTGCAAGGGAAAAAGAAGGTAAAACTGGTTTTGCACATCTTTTTGAACATCTATTATTCTTAGAGTCAGAAAACTTAGGCAAAGGCGGTCTCGATGCTATGAGCGCAAGAATAGGTGGCGCCGGCGCAAATGGATCTACCAGCCGCGATGTAACTAATTATTACCAAACTGTTCCTAAAGATGCTTTAGAAAAAATGATCTGGGCCGAAGCAGATAAATTAGGTTACTTTATAAATACCGTGACTGATCCAGTTCTTGCAAAGGAAAAACAAGTCGTAAAAAATGAAAAAAGACAAAGCGTAGACAACAACGCTTACGGTCATGAATCTTACGTAGTAGGTAAAAACCTATATCCTGAAGGACATCCATACAATTGGCAAGTGATAGGTTCTTTAGACGATTTACAAAACGCATCTCTTCAAGATGTAAAGGATTTTTATAATGACTGGTACACGCCTAACAATGCTGTTCTTACAATCGCAGGAGATTTTGATAAAGATCAAGCTTTAAAATGGGTAGAAAAGTATTTTGGCGAAATTAAAAGAGGTAAAGAAGTAGAAAAAACTAAAGTTGCACCCGTACAACTCGTTAGCAACAAGAATCTTTACTACGAAGATAATTTTGCGCAAACGCCTCGTCTAGGAATGACCTGGCCTACAGTTCCTAATTACCACAAAGATTCTTATGCACTAAAAGTGTTAGGGACTTATTTATCTAACGGTAAAAAAGCGCCTTTGAATGAAGTAGTTGTTGAAGGGGATCAAGTGGCAGACCAAGCTTATGCCTATAATTATACATCAGAGCTTGCTGGCCAATTTAGTGTTGTTGCAAGAGCATATGATGGCGTTGATCTCGACAGTGTTTTGACCAGCGTAACTAAAGCAATGGCCCTATTTGAAAAAAATGGTATATCACAAAATGATTTGGACCGTATTAAAACTGGGGAAGAAACTGATTTTTACCAAGGGCTCTCCAGTGTGTTAGGGAAAGGTTTTCAATTGACTCAATATCAAATTCTCGCTGGTGATGCAGGATTTTTAACTGAGGATGTGAAAAATATGCAAGCAGTTACAGTAGAAGATGTCAAAAATGTTTATAAAAAATATATCAAAGGACAGCACTATGTGATGACCAGCTTTGTACCTAAAGGCAGTACTGCTCTAGCGGTAAGAGGTGCTCAAATGGCTCAAGTAATAGAAGAGCAAATCGTAGAAGGTGCAGAAGAATCTTTTGATGCAAGCATCGCAGCCGAATATGAACCTACACCATCCAGTTTTGATAGAACAATAGAACCCGCATACGGCTCCACACCTACTCTAGCCATTCCTAAAGTATACCGAGAAAAATTAAGCTCAGGTATTAAAGTATTGGGAATTGAAGACAATGAAGTGCCTTTGGTACAATTACAATTGGAGATCAAAGGCGGTATGCTATTAGAAAGCACCGACAAAATAGGTGTATCTGGAATGCTAGCTGATTTAATGAATAAGGGAACAGTAACAAAAACACCTGCTGAATTAGAAGATGCCATCGACCAGTTAGGAGCCTCTATTAATGTAAGGTCAAGTAATCAAAGTATTTCTGTTAGTGCCAGTTCTTTATCTCGTAATTATGAGGAAGTGATGAAACTTGTAAATGAAGTATTGTTAGAACCTCGTTGGGATGAAGTTGAATTTGATTTGATCAAACAACAAACTTTGAGTCAGATCCAACAACAAAAAGCAAGTCCTAGAGCTATAGCTGGGAATCAATTTGATAAGCTTGTTTATGGAAAAGACCACATCTTAGCTCAAAATAATTTAGGAACTGCAGAAAGCGTTGAAAAGATTACTATTGAGGACCTCAAATCCTATTATAACAATTATATCACGCCACAGCTAACAAGTTTCAAAGTAGTGGGAGACATCACAAAAGGAGATGTGACTTCATCTCTTCAAACATTAAATGAAAAATGGGCTAAAAAGGATGTCCATATTCCTGAAATAGCTCCCATACAAACACCTGTTTCCTCTAAGGTTTATTTCTATGATGTTCCTAATGCCAAGCAATCCATATTGAGTTTTGGCCATTCAAGTATTCCATCGACCCATCAGGACTATTATAAAGTAGAGGTGTTGAATTATCGTCTAGGCGGTGGTGGCTTTGCTTCACAATTGACACAAGAATTGCGTGAGGGAAAAGGATATACTTACGGAATAAGATCCGAGTATAGCGGCTCTCCTATTGCCGGTGTATTTAATATAAGTAGTGGCGTACGCTCTAACGTAACCTATGAATCTACTGCTTTAGTAAAAGAAATTCTTTCTAATTATGGAGCTAACTTTACACAAGAAGATCTAGAAATTACTAAAAGCTATATGATCAAATCTAGCGCAAGAGCCTTTGAATCTCAAGGAGCTAAATTAAGAATGCTTTCTAACATTGAAGAAGATCAACTACCGGCAGATTATGCATTAAGAAGACAGGAAGTAGTTAAAACCCTGAATTTGGAAGACATCAAAAATCTGGCTCAAGAGTATATACATCCCGAACAAATGATTTACTTGATTGTAGGAGATAAAGCAACACAATTTGATAAACTAGAAAAATTAGGTTTTGGAAAACCTATTTTACTGAATTAAAAGATAATATTTAGCATAAAAAAAATGGCTTTCCTTTAAAAGAAAGCCATTTTTAATTTAGAATTTTCTAATTATTTAGAAGGTAGTAATACTTTGTCTATTACATGTACTACTCCGTTAGACTGTTTTACATCAGCTATTGCAACTGTTGCTGTTGCCCCTGTAGCGTCTTTGATCATTACTTTTCCATCAACTAGCATTGCAGTTAAGGTTGCTCCATTTACTGTAGCAAAAGTTGTTTTCCCTTTTCCTTCTTCGATCATTTTTAAAAGATCTCCAGCCATTATATTTCCAGAAACCACATGATAAGTAAGTATACCGCTTAAAGTTGCTTTATTTTCAGGTTTTAGAAGTGTTTCCACTGTTCCTTCTGGTAGCGCACTAAAGGCATCATTTGTTGGAGCAAAAACCGTAAATGGTCCTTCACTACTTAAAGTCTCTACTAATCCAGCGGCTTGGACTGCTGCTACTAATGTAGAAAGATCTTTACTTGTTGATGCGTTTTCTACGATAGTCATATCAGGATACATCATAGCACCATTAATATTTATTGCCGTAGCATCTCTTTTCACTTTCTCCTCTTCCAGCATCTTCAAAGAATCAGCTTCTTTCTCAGCCATTTCTTGTTCCATTTTCATTTTTTCAGCTTCCATTTCAGCAGCTTCATCTTTACATGACACCATTAATAAGGATGCGGTCATAGCAATTATTCCGATTGATTTGATAAATTTCATAATATTATATTTATTTAATTGACTCTAAATTAACGAAATAGAAATGATTAAAAAGCCAAAGTAATATTACTTTATCAATTGATTATAATAAGATTAACAGTATATAAACGAGTTCTGTAAAAACAGCCTTAAGAGTTGAACAAAAAAGCCGATAAGATGAATACAGACCTTTTATTTGTAAAGTAGTCCTAATTAAAAATAATCAACAACTCCCTAATTTCTTCTTTTAATTAATTGACCATGTTAGATTTGCCAGACCACTTTAAAGAGAGGTCTGTTTTTAAGTAGTCTATAACTCACCTTTGTTTATTGATAATTCTACTGGCCTATTCATTATGTATATCGCTCTTTTAAGATGTCTGCAGATATAGAATAATATATCATCGATTACTATGGTTTTATGATGCGAAAAAATAAAATAAATGTTTTTTAAAGCTTAATATCATATATTACACCTTTTTTAAATCTAACCTGACGTTATGCCTTCGAAAGCTCTAATTGCCTTATCCATCTTTTTATTTCCCATTGTACTATTTGCACAAAAAAATAATTTTTGGGAAATGACCGATATCAATGATCTAAAAAAAGAAGGTGTCATTGAATATTCAGCTAGCGTAGAAAATCCTATTTATTTCAAATTAGACAAGGCTTTAATGTCGGCATATCTATCAAATGCCCCAGATCGATACAATCAATCAAAATCTACGGTTTTAATTAGTATTCCAAATCCTGATGGTAAGTTTGATACGTTTAGAATTTTTGCTGCCCAAACTATGGCCCCTGAATTAGCAAAAAAATATTCAGAAATAAAAAGTTATGTTGGTTACAATATATCCAATAAATCACATGCAGCAAGAATAACCATCACTCCACAAGGATTTTATGCGACAACTGTGGGTTCTGAACACCGGACAACCCTCATCAATCCTTATCTGAAAAATTCCAACCAGTATATAGTTTTTAGTAGTAAAGATGCTGTATTGAAAGAAAAGGCAGCTTTTGAATGCCAAGTAGAAGGTCTTTCTAAAAATACTATTGAAAAACCTAGCTCTGCTAACGCAAAATTTATAAACGATGGAAAATTAAGAAAGTTTAGATTTGCAGTAGCCACCACTGTAGAATATTCAGATTATCAAATCTTACAAGCAGGTTTAACAGCAGGGAGCACAGATGCGGCAGCTAGGAATGCAGTTCAAGCTGCAATTGTGGTATCCATTGATCGAGTTAACCAGATCTTTGAAAGAGATTTAGGCATAACACTAGAGTTAATTGCAAATAATGACCAACTTATCTCTCTTGGCAGTGCAGCTTCTGACCCTTATACTAACAGTAGTTTAAGTACTTTGCTTGATGAGAATAAAACAAATATTGATACTGTAATTGGTTTAACCAATTATGATATTGGTCACATCCTTTGTACGACAGGAGGCGGCCTTGCTCAGACACCTGCTGCTTGCCTTAGTGGAAAAGCTAGAGGTGCTACTGGTCTTTCAACTCCGGTTGGTGAATATTTTAACATAAGCATACTTTCTCACGAATTAGGGCATCAGTTTGGGGCCAATCATACACAAAATAATAATGTCAATCGAAACAACAATACAGCTGTTGAGCCTGGTTCTGGAAGTACTATCATGAGCTATGCAGGTGTCGCTGCTCCAAATGTTCAAGGTCAAAGTGATGCTATGTTTCATTACATCAGCATTAATGAGATAAGTAATAGATTTGGAGGTTCTACTGGTATCTGTGCACAAGAAGTCACTATAGCTAATCAAGCCCCATTAGTGCAAGCTTTACCTAATTACACTATTCCTAAAAGCACCCCTTTTGCACTTGAAGCAGTAGCTTCTGATGCCAATGGGGATGCGTTAACCTATAGCTGGGATCAGATAGACAATGAAATTGCACCAATGCCACCAGTATCTACTTCCTCTGGGGGGCCTAGTTTTAGAACCTTTCTACCTTCCAACAGTCCTATTCGTTATTTCCCTGCTATGAGCACTTTGCTAACCAACTCTTATTCAAACACTTGGGAAGTTTTACCAAGTGTTGCTAGATCTTTAAATTTCGGAGTTATTGTAAGAGATAACAATGCTTTAGGAGGACAAGTTTCACATCAAACCACTACACTTTCAGTTGATGATACAGCAGGACCATTTAGAGTAACTTCTCAAAGTGCAACAGGTGACGCTTGGATTGCTAATAGCACAAAAACCGTTACTTGGGATGTAGCTAATACCGATGATCCAGCTGGCATTAATGCTCAAAATGTAGATATTTTACTTTCTACAGATGCAGGACAAACCTACACCACTCTTTTGATTGGCAATACACCAAATGATGGTAGTCAAGATATTACTGTTCCAGATGTAGTTTCAACAAGTGCTCGGCTTATGGTTAAAGCTTCTGATAACATCTTTTTTGATATTAACTCAGAATCTTTTAGTATAGGTACAGAGTTAGAACTTGATTATTGTAATGCTAGGGCAACTCAAGTAGCTCCTACCGCCACTTATACAAATATAAATAGAGTTGTTTTTAACACGATTAATAATGGTCCAACTGGACATTCGGGATATTCTGATTTTACAAATTTATATACTCCTGTATCGAGAGGTAATAGTTACCCTATTGAAGTAAGTGAAAATCCAGGACCATACAGTAGCGATCGCTTATTAGTTTGGATTGATTTTAATAAAGATGGTGTTTTTGCAGACCCTGGAGAGAAAGTTTTAGACACCTCTGGTAATAATTTCGGGGGTAGTTTTGGCACTTTTGGAGGAAATATAAACATACCTACTAATGCATCTCTAGGTAAAACAAGAATGCGAATTCGTATGAATAATACAGCAGGTACATCCAATATTACACCTTGCGGTAATAGTACTCTCGGAGAGGTAGAAGATTACACCGTGGTCATTTATGACGACTATGTGTATTACGATAATGCTTGGACGCCTACTAACCCTAGCGGGGTATCCACTGCTACAGACAACGTGCTCGTAGTAAATGGCTCACCTACCCTAACAGGAACAACAACAAGTAATACACTCACCATATTACCTTTTAAGACCTTAAATATAGAAGGAGTTTTGGATGTCAATGGTGATATCGATAATGATGGTCAACTCATTTTCAAAAGCAACGCTACTTCGACTGGTCAGTTGGATACGTTTACAGGAACAATTTCTGGCACAGGCAATGTCACTGTGGAGCGCTTTATACCTGCTGGAGACAATAATAAACGAGCATTTCGATTGCTAACTTCGACCGTATCTTCCAGTAATTCCATTAAAATGAACTGGCAAGAAGGAGAAAACAACACTTCTGCTACTAACTTGAATCCGAATCCAGGCTATGGAACACAAATCTCTGGCTCCATTACAGGAGCAAATGGTTTTGACGCTACCGGCTCTGGAAATCCATCATTATTTACATTTGACCCTATTGGACAAACTTGGGGGGCTATAAACAATACAGATATGAACACACTCGTTGCGGGTGCTCCTTATCTATTAATGGTAAGAGGTGATAGAAGTATAGATCTAACTAGTAATACGAGTACCCCAACTAACACGACTTTACGCGCTACCGGCACCTTGAGAACCGGCTCCGTAAATGCAGCTCCTTCCATGGCTGGAGGAGCTGGTGGGTTTAGCTTCATAGGCAACCCCTATCAAGCTGTAGTAGATTACGGCAGTCTTACTACAACTAACTTGACCGACTTTATTTATGTTTGGGATGCCTCCATTGCGGGTTCCAATGGTAGAGGAGGTTATGTAACTGTAGAGGTTTCGTCAAATAGTATTGTGCCGGGTCCAAGCAGTTCAGACGCCACTAAATATATTGCTCCAGGACAAGCCTTTTTTGTTCAAAATAAGGCTGCAGGAAATGGAAGCATCACCTTTGAAGAAGCACATAAAGCTACTACACAGGCTCAGGTAAGCATTTTCAATACGAATACAGATTTTTATATCAACTCTCGATTGTATAAATCAATAGATTTACAGAATGCTGCTATGGAAAGTGATGCCATAGGATTGCGCTTTAGTGATAATTTTACAACACTAGGAAGCGATGAAGATGCTAGCAAACTTTATAATCTTGATGAAAATTACGCCATTTCAAACAATGGACACAAAGCAATTGATAAGCAAGACCTGCCTGTTGATGGTCATGTAGTTGAATTGTATACTACGGGCTACACCACGACAAATTACAGCCTCAGCTTTGATTTAGGTAACCAGCCGCAAGACGTTAGAGTACGTTTAAATGATAATCACCTCAACACCCAAACTCAATTGGTCAACAATACCCTTTATGACTTTACAGTCGATAGTACCATCCCTGAAAGCATAGCAACTAACAGGTTCAGCTTACATTTTGAATACACGACTTTGGGAATTGGAGACCATAACTTTGGCGAAGGCTTTAGCCTGTATCCCAACCCTACCAATACGGGGCAATTCACTATCAATGCTGTTGGTTTGGCTGGACAATTTGTGGCTATTAAAATATACAATATGCTGGGTCAGGATGTTTTTACAAGCAACTCCACTGTCGCAGCTAACGATGAAATAAAGGTCAACGCTTCCTCATTATCTAATGGAATGTATATGGTTGAACTTGATCAAGGTGGTAGAAAAATGACAACTAAGTTACTCATCAAATAATATAGATTCTGTCTGATCCTAACTCATTAGGTTCAGATCATGGGAAGAGTAAATAAGCAACTTAAACCTTAACAATGTAGATCTACATTGTTAAGGTTTTTTTGATTTGTATTAATTTCACTAGGGCTTTTCTAATCTATTAAAAGAATGCAAGTATGTGGTGCTTAAAACAACCCGACAGAAAAAGACAGAAAAACTTGTGCTCCTGGGTGTAATATTGAATCACTGCTGATTTAAGTACAGTTGAATTTCCGTCTCTATGAGCTGTATTCAAAAGGCAAGAATTATAAGACTAATATGGTTTGTTATAGGTCTGCTTTCGCGAAAGCGAAACACACATCCAATTAAAAAATCTTAAAACGAACTCCAAAAACCATATTCACCTGATAAAACCAGAAACTCTGACTGGCAGAATCGGCTTCATCCATGGTAGTCCTGATGTTAGGCATATTGATATACCCCCCTTTTAACTCACTTTGAACAAAGAAATATTTGAGAAAAGCAACCTGAATACCACCTACAGCATTGATTCCGTAACCAGAAATATGAAAATCATCATAGCGTTGTTTATCGAGTAATCGTGTGTTAGTTTTAGGAAATAAAAACCCAGATTCCAGACCAAATAAGGTGTTCAACTCCAAGCTTTTGTATTGGAATAAATCATCATGACGTCTTAATCCTACATTGATATAATTGAGTCCGTCGGTATGTTCAAAGCTTAGAAAACTAGGTTCTAAAACTATAGAATCATTATTGTAAACACCATTGTATAAAGAATTGGTGTCGTTAATCTCTCCGTTTATGGTAACCGTTTGATTTTCTGCTACCACATATTTCATATGGTCCACCCCTAAAGATAAGCTGTAATTTTCTTTGAAATAATAGCCCATCCTGAAATTGTATTGAGGGATGGTCATTGAAGTAGGGTTTAGATATTTTCCAGGTTCAAAATCACTCTGCCTATCATAAGCCGTTACATTATCTAAGGTGAAATTATATCCTTCTCCTTTAAATGTAATATCACTGCTGCTGTAATCCGAAAGATTCCAACCCCAGTAAACGTAGAAGTCTCCTTTCTTGATGCTTGCTGTAGTAGAAGGCAACCTATCCTGTGCATTCATGCTAAAAACAACAGAAAATAAAAAAAACAAGTAGATAATTCTATGCAAGACTTTTATTTTGAGATGGTAAAAGTAGTCTTAATTACTTGCTGTGAATCAAAATAAAAATATAATAGTGATATAACCTGGTAATTTGAGCAGGGTGTCAATTTATATTTTAAATTTATTGTTCAATTTACAATTATGAGTAACTACCATATCAAACACTTAGAAGAATACTGGCAAGTTTATAGAAAATCGGTAAGCCATCCAGAACATTTTTGGGAAGAAGTAGCTGAAGAACATTTTCTTTGGCGCAAACGCTGGGATAAGGTGCTGGAATGGGACTTTAATACACCTATTGTAAAATGGTTTCAAGGAGCACAACTCAACATCACTGAAAATTGTTTGGACCGCCACCTTACGACTCGTGGTGATAAAACTGCACTGCTTTTTGAACCTAATGATCCTAAAGAAGCCGCACAACACATTACGTATAAAGAATTGCACAAACGGGTATGCCAATTTGCTAACCTGCTCAAATCACAAGGCATTAGAAAAGGGGACAGAGTCTGTATTTATTTACCAATGATTCCAGAGCTACCTATCGCAATGCTAGCCTGTGCAAGAATAGGCGCGGTACATTCTATGGTTTTTGCAGGTTTCAGTGCTACTGCTCTGGCCACTCGCATCAACGATTGTGACTGTAAAATGGTTATTTGCAGCGATGGTAGTTATCGAGGTGCTAAAACGCTAGATCTCAAATCAATCGTAGATGAAGCCCTAGAAGAATGTGAGATAGCATCTGTTTTAGTGGTAAAAAGAACTGGAAATGACGTGCAGATGAAAAGTGGTCGCGACCATTGGATAGCTCCATTATTAGAAAACATAAGTGGGGAGTGCCCCGTAGAAATTATGGAAGCTGAAGATCCTTTATTTATACTCTATACTTCTGGATCTACTGGAAAACCTAAAGGGATGCTACACACCACTGCTGGTTATATGGTTTATACCGCTTACACCTTTAAGAATGTGTTTCAATATCGAGAAAATGATATTTATTGGTGTACGGCAGACATAGGCTGGATTACCGGTCACAGTTATATTGTATATGGACCTCTTTGTAATGGAGCTACTTCAGTTATGTTTGAAGGAGTGCCCTCCTATCCAAACTTTGGAAGATTCTGGGATATTGTTGACAAACACAAAGTCAATCAGTTTTATACCGCTCCGACAGTCATAAGAGCACTCGCTAAAGAAAACGTATCTCATGTCACTTCTCATGACTTGAGCTCTTTAAAAGTTTTAGGTACAGTAGGAGAGCCTATCAATGAAGAAGCTTGGCACTGGTATAATGAAAATGTAGGTAAAAAGAAAAGCCCCATTGCAGACACCTGGTTCCAGACAGAAACTGGGGGTATTATGATCAGTCCTATTCCTTACTCTACTCCTACCATACCTACATTTGCGACCTTACCTCTTCCTGGTGTGCAACTCGCATTGATGGATGATAATGGAAAAGAAATTCAAGGCAACCAAGTAGAAGGTAAATTGTGTATCAAATTCCCATGGCCATCCATGGCGCGTACCATTTATGGGGATCACAACCGGTATAGAGAAACCTACTTTAGTGCTTATGACAATATGTACTTTACTGGTGATGGAGCATTGCGTGATGCCGTAGGCTATTATAGAATTACAGGTCGTGTAGACGATGTCATTATTGTAAGTGGTCACAACCTAGGAACAGCGCCTATAGAAGATGCTATTAATGAACATCCTGCTGTGGCAGAAAGTGCTATTGTAGGCTATCCTCACGATATCAAAGGAAATGCACTTTACGGTTATGTGACCTTAAAAGAAACTGGAGCAGACAGAAATCAAGACAACCTGCGCAAAGAAATCAACGATTTAATTACTTCGAGAATAGGCCCCATTGCAAAGCTAGAGGTTATTCAATTTACCGATGGACTTCCTAAGACACGCAGTGGTAAAATCATGCGACGTATCTTGAGAAAGATAGCTCATAAAGAATCTGATCAATTAGGAGATATTTCTACTTTACTAAATCCTGAAGTGGTGGAAAGTGTGATCAAAGGTTCATTAGCTTAAAACCGTAGGCCTTTCTGATGTTGACATAAAAATAGAAATTGACACCGCTTGTTGCAGTTCCATGGCAAAACAAAAGCCCAAAACATAGATCAGTGAAATAAAGGAGGGAGCTATAATGGGATGTATTTGTACCGCTTTCGCGAAAGCGGAATTTCAACAAACCTCATCTTAGTTAAAGAGTACATCTCATTATCACACCCCAGTTAGATGGATCAATTAGTGCCTTTAAGAGAAATTATAACCGAGTAGCCTAATTCATGAATCTGTAAACTAAAGTCAATCCATAGATTTAGTAAGAAAGCTGAATCTTAAAAATACGCGCCATACATTCAAAATCCTAGCGCCTCTTCTGTAAAAACTAAGGAAGAGAATTTCTCCATGTGACCCTAAAGACTATCTTTGTAAAATGGAACATAAAGCAGGATTTGTAAACATAGTCGGTAACCCTAACGTAGGTAAAAGCACGCTGATGAACTCGCTGGTAGGAGAACGCCTTTCTATCATCACTTCAAAAGCACAAACGACCCGTCACCGTATTCTAGGAATTGTTAACGGGGAAGATTTTCAAGCGGTTATAAGCGACACTCCTGGTATCATAAAACCAGCATACAAACTTCAAGAAAGTATGATGGAGTTCGTTAAAAATGCCTTTGAAGATGCAGATTGTATTCTTTATATGGTAGAACTGGGCGAGAAAGAATTAAAAAACGAAGCCTTTGAAAAACGCTTGACCTTTGCAGAAGTTCCTGTATTTGTCTTGGTCAATAAAATAGATAAAGGAGATCCCGCTCAACTTGAAGAAGCAGTAGCTCACTGGAAAGAACGATTGCCTAAGGCAGAAATTTTTGCCGTAAGTGCCTTGATGAATTTTGGAGTGCCAGAATTATTATCCCGTATCGTAGAAGTCTTACCTGTTTCTCCAGCTTTCTATCCTAAAGATACCTTAACCGACAAGCCAGAACGATTTTTTGTAAACGAGAGTATTAGAGAGAAAATCTTAATTCACTATAAGAAAGAGATTCCCTATTCCGTAGAAATAGATACCGAAGAATTTTTTGAGGATGAAAAAATCATTAGAATACGCTCTGTGATTATGGTTGAACGGGAAACTCAAAAAGGAATCATTATAGGTCATAAAGGAACGGCCCTAAAACGCGTAGGAACGGAAGCTAGAAAAGATTTACAAAAATTCTTCGGCAAGCAGGTGCACATAGAATTGTATGTAAAGGTGAATAAAAACTGGCGTAGTGATGAAAAGCAGTTAAGACGCTTTGGTTATAAAGGAGATAACAAATAGCCCTTAAAAAGACGGAAGAACCTAGATACTAGGTCTCAAAATTATAGCAATGCTTCTTTTCATTTAACTGAGAAGAAGCATTTTTTTTGTGCGTTCCGCTTTCGCGAAAGCGGAATGTAAACAAATTGGTATAACAGCATTATACCATACCGTGCCATGAAATTTATCACCGCCTACCAAGTCACACATGGCACATCTCAAATACCTAAAAACTATTTTTTAGTCCATTACAGTGTCCTCTATATTCTATTCTCTTTCAAAGCAGCGATCTATTATCATTTATCGGACATAAGTGCTTTTTTTAAACTTTCTAGGCAACTTTTTTAAAACAGGCTCGTCTATATAAATAGAAAGCATGTAAATTGTGAGAGTGATACAACTTTATACCAACGAGAAAAAGCTGATTCAAAAAGCTGCAAAAGGCGATAGAAAGTCGCAGAAGCATCTTTTTGACAAGCATGCACCCAAAATGTTGAGCGTGTGCCGCCAGTATATCTCGCCAGTAGAAATAGCAGAAGAAATCATGTTGAATGGATTTTTCAAAATTTTTACAAAACTGGACAGCTTTTCTCATGAAGGAAGTTTTGAAGGTTGGGTGCGCAGGATCATGACAAGAGAATGTATTGATCATTTGAGAAAAAAGGATGTTTTTAAGTTTAAAGATGAAATTGACGAAGAAAAAATAGGATGTGATGAAGATGGTCAGGAAGATGAAGCTGATTTACCTCTTCATTTAATTCAAGAATGTATTGATAATTTACCCAATGGTTACCAAAGTGTTTTTGTTATGTTCGCCATAGATAGTATGAAACACAAAGAAATAGCCCAATTTTTAAATATCTCGGAGAACACCAGCAAAACTCAATATCGCAAAGCAAGATTAATGCTCCAAGAACAAGTACAACAAATTAGAAAGCAACGCTATGAAGCTTAATAACATAAAAGACTCTTTTGAAAATCGCAAGATTGAACCTAGCGCAAGCGCTTGGGATCAACTCGCTTCTCGATTAGATCAAGAAGAGAAAAAAGATAAGAAGCCAGTGATTTATTGGTTGAGTGCCATTGCTGCTGCTCTAGTTTTTGGATTCTTCTTATATCCATTAGTTACTAACCAAATCGATAAAACAGAAAAACAAAACGAAATAGTGGTTGAAGATAAGAACACTACTATAGAAGCAAATAGTTTTCAAAATAAGGAGGTAGTCACACAGGACATAATTATAACAGAAAATGAGATCGCATTAGTAGAAAATGGGAACACTAAAAAAAATATTTCATCTGAAAAGAACACCACTAGAAAAAAATCCAACTTTAATGATTCTAAAGCAAAATTTACTAAAAACAAGACAAGTACCAACTCAGAAATAGCAGCCGCAGATTTAGCCCCAACAGCTAAGGAAAAAGCAAAAAACAACTATATCCCAGAAGACAATTCCATTGATCCAGCAATTGCAAATGCAATAACTCAAAATAAAACTCAACCGTTAACTGCCGAGCAAGAAATGGAGTTACTTCTAAGTAAAGCACTCGAGAATACTCGTTTAAATAAGGTTGCTGTAGAAGAAGTAAATATAGATCGATTATTACGAGAAACAGAATGGGACATCGAGGCAGATCGACGCAATAGAGTAAATGACATCATCTACGATCAATTGGGTAAATTGAAATCAGAGGCCTTTGCCCTCGTAGGAGCCAACAAATAAAACAAAAACATCATCTATTTACAACAAGCTGTTTAAAACACACGGACAGCACTCTCTATGCTTAAAAACCACTTATCATGAAAAAGAATACACTATTTATTACACTCATCTTAGCACTACTATCTAACTTTCTTTCTTACGGACAAGAAAAACAACAACCTGTAAAAACAGACACTGTAAATGGTAAAGTCATAAAATACATGAATCTAAGCAAAGATGCTTATCAGAACATGCAAGCGAGTAAAAGTAGAATCATCAGTCATTTAGAGGAAGAACATCGTTTGTTTGTTTCTGATTTAAAAACAGAGCTCAAGGAATATATAATTCGTTTAAATAAAAGCATAGCAGATGGAGATTTAGGACAGGGGAAAGCAGATCAACTAAAAACGGAATATGCCGAAAATATAGCGATGCAGATCGCGGCACACCGCAAAAAAATTGATGGGGAAATTGAGTTTACTAAAATCAGAACTTCTATCAGTTCAGATGATATCGGAGCGTCAAGCATCGAAATATCAACTGAAAAAGGAATTGAAATTAATATTGGAACTTTTCACAAAAATAAAAAAGAGATCTTGACTACTTCCGGTTTTACGCTAGGTGCTGGATTTAACTTTATGAATGGAGAAGGTTTAGGGATTAAGGATTTTAGTTATGAAAATAATAATTATTTCTCGCTAGGCTATCAGTGGCAAACGGCCATTAGTAAAAATCATAAATGGAGAATGAACTATGGGGTGACCTATCAATCTCAGAAAACCGAATTAAATGGAAACAGAATCTTTTCTCCTAATACAGATAATACACAAGTAGTAGGAATAGGTTTTGATGTAAAAGACGCAAAATTCCGTCAAGATCAGTTGGTCTTTCCTTTCCAGTTAGAATATGGCGGGAATTCCAAAAAAGAATATGAAGATGGAAGAATAAGATACAATCAGTGGAATAAGTGGAAAGTAGGAATAGGAGGCTTTGTTGGTTTCAACATGAGCTCCAGGCTTAAATTAAGATACGAAGAAAACGGCAGAGACATAAAACAAGCAACCGTAAACGCCTTTGACACAAATCCATTTGTATACGGTATAGATGCTTATGTAGGTAGAGATAATTTTACTTTCTTCGGGCGTATGAATCTCAATAACGTTTTTAAAAGCGACTCTGTTGATGCGCAGTATGTGAGTTTTGGAATACGTTTACAATAGCATTATCTAAATGAGCCCTTAAAGCTCTTGAGAAATCAAGGGCTTTTTTTTATGGTTAAAAATTAGTTAAGCAACTTAGTAAGATAAGCCGGAGTGGTATTTTTAAAAGAAAAATTATGAAAACACTAATTCCTTTGTTAGTAATATTAGCTTGTTCTTTGAGTTTTGCTCAAGAAGTAGAAGAAACAAAAGAACTGGAAAAAGCTCCTGTTGATTTCTTAAATCTATTTGATTCTGATCGCAGAGAAAAGGAGTTGGTACGAACGACAACTAGTCTCGTACTAGCTGCTGGATTTAATCAAGCCCTAGGAGATGGCAATGGTATCGGAGACGCCTATCGTTTTTGGGGTTCTGGTACGTTTGAAATTGGACTCGAATTTGCGACACGTTTGCATCCAGAAAATGATCACATTAGATTTAATTATGGTCTTGCGATGCGCATGAACAACTTATACATCAATGACAATAAAGAATTTTCAACCATCAATAGCGTCACTACCTTAGAACCTATAGGCTTTGATGTAGATCAATCCACCTTCACGCAAATTAATATAGTAGCGCCGTTTCATTTAGAATTCGGCCCACGTAAACTTCAGACGTATAAAGACGGTATAAAAAGATATCGTGATGATGATGCCTTTGTTTTTGGAATAGGTGGTTATTTAGGTTTTGTTTCCACCTCTTCACAAGCCATTAAATTTGATAGAGAAGGTCGTGGCGTGACTCAAACAATCACAAATGACTATGAAGTAAATAACTTCCTATACGGTCTTAGCGCTTATGCTGGATGGGATCACTTACAGCTATTTGCTACTTATGGTCTTAATGATATTTTTAAGGATTCTCCTTTACAAGAAAGAATGCTCTCTTTTGGAATACGCCTCAGGTAGCAGGTTACTTCTTTTACATTTTAAAGCTCTTAGTTTTCTAGGAGCTTTTTATTTTGCTACCCGTTTAATTTTAAAATGTAGTGATCCTAAATTGGTATAATACTGCTTTCGCGAAAGCGGAACATACATTCAACTCTATCAAAATAGCAAACATAAAAAAGCCTTTCAGAAAACTGAAAGGCTTTTAAAATACTTTAATTTTTCTAATTATGCCATAGCATTCACATGCTTGGTTAATTTAGATTTTAAATTTCCAGCTTTATTCCAGTGGATAACATTTTTCTTAGCAAGCTTATCAACCATAGAGTAAACATCAACAAGGAGCTTTTCAGCTGCAGACTTATCTTCAGTTTCCTTTAATTTTTTGATTGCATTACGCGTAGTTTTGTGCTGGTATTTATTTCTAATCCTTGCAACTTCGTTTCTACGTATTCTCTTTAAAGCACTTTTGTGATTTGCCATATCTTATAAAACTTGATCTAGTTAAAGATCGATTTAAATTGTAGCCCGTAGGGGAATCGAACCCCTCTTACATGGATGAAAACCATGCGTCCTAGCCGATAGACGAACGGGCCATTATTTTTGCTCGTTTAAGCGGTTGCAAAAATAAACACTTTTTTTAATTCTACAACAAAGAATAGAAAAAATATTAAAAAAATTAATAAGCCTTAGCAAACAACACCCTCTTATTAGACTTTTCACCCGTTAGCACACACTTTCCTTCTTCTTCCACCGCATCCATAGGTATGCATCTAATACTAGCCTTGGTGAGTTCCTTTATCTTATCTTCAGTAGCTGCTGTTCCATCCCAGTGAGCAGAGAGGAATCCGCCCTTAGTTTTTAAAACTTCTTTAAATTCTTCAAAACTGTTTACTTCCGTAGTGTGAGTGTCTCTATAGTTCATAGCCTTATCGTGCAGTGATTTTTGAATCTCCTCCAATAGTTCTTTTACTTTATCTGCAATTCCAATTATAGAAGTAGTTTCTTTAGAAAGAGTATCTCGACGTGCAAGTTCCACCGTTCCATTTTCTAGATCTCTAGCACCTATAGCTATTCTTAATGGAACTCCTTGCAATTCATGTTGAGCAAACTTTGCCCCTGGTCTAAGCGTGTCTCGTGAATCAAATTTTACAGAAACCCCTAGAGCTCGCAATTCCTTAATAATGCCGTTAACCACTTCTGTTATCGCTTCTAGTTGCTCATCGGTCTTGAAAATAGGAACAATTACCACTTGATTGGGCGCAAGATTAGGAGGTAATATCAAACCTTGATCATCACTGTGGGTCATTATTAATGCACCCATAAGACGTGTTGAAACACCCCAAGAAGTTGCCCATACATATTCTTGCTTCCCTTCTTTTGAGGTGAATTTCACATCAAAAGCTTTTGCAAAATTCTGTCCTAAAAAGTGACTGGTCCCCGCCTGCAAAGCTTTTCCATCTTGCATTAAAGCCTCGATGCAATAAGTCTCTTCTGCCCCTGCAAATCGCTCACTCTCTGTTTTTAACCCTTTAATCACAGGGATAGCCATAAAGTTCTCAGCAAAGTCTGCATAGATATCATTCATTTGTTCAGCCTCTGCTAAAGCTTCTTTCTTTGTAGCGTGAGCGGTATGCCCCTCTTGCCACAAAAACTCTGCAGTACGTAAGAAAAGTCTAGTTCTCATCTCCCATCTTACCACATTAGCCCATTGATTGATTAATAGTGGTAAATCTCTGTAAGACTGAATCCAGCCTTTATAGGTATTCCATATAATCGCTTCGCTTGTAGGCCTAACCACCAGCTCTTCTTCTAGTTTTGCATTAGGGTCTACTCGTAGTTTTCCCGGGTTGTCTGGATCGCTTTGTAGTCTGTAATGAGTTACAACAGCACATTCTTTAGCAAATCCCTCTGCATTCTTTTCTTCTGCTTCAAAGAGACTTTTAGGCACTAATAAAGGGAAATAGGCGTTTTGATGCCCAGTTTCCTTAAACATGCGATCTAACTCTGCCTGCATTTTCTCCCAAATTGCATATCCATAAGGCTTTATAACCATACAGCCGCGTACGGCACTATTTTCTGCTAGATCTGCTTGTACAACGAGTTCATTGTACCACTTAGAGTAATCATCACTTCTACTTGTAAGGTTTTTGCCCATAATAATGTGTTTGGCATAAAACTTGCTTCTTTTATTAGAAGTTTGTTAAATGCTTTTAATGCTTGACAAAACTACTTATTTTTATCAAATGCTATCAAATAAATACGTAATGAAAAATTTAAACTTTAAAAAGCCTGCTTTTTATAAAATAGCAGCATTCGTTATAATCGCTACAGCATTCATCTCGTGCGGCTCTTATCAAAGTGTTTCATACAATGACGGTATATATGGCGATAATCAAGAAAGCTATCCAGCTGAAGAAATACAGCCACAAGATACGTACTCCGATAATTCTTCTGCTTACTATGAGTCTCTTTTTCAACAAGGAGCAGAAAGTCACGGAAATAACTTTGCAGCCGACAGTGTCTTTACAGACGTAGAATCCTACTCTAATAGCAGTTATGATGCCTCCGATCCAGATTATACCGCGAGTTATGGTGGTGGAGAAGCTGGTTGGGGCACCAACCCTAGTCAAGTTATCGTTAATTACTATGATAATGGCTTTGGATGGAACAATGGCTTTTACGGTAATGGCTTTTACGGCAACGGTTTTGGATGGAACAATGGCTTTTACGGTAATGGCTTTTACGGCAACGGTTTTGGATGGAACAATGGCTTTTACGGTAATGGTTTTGGATGGAATAGTTGGGCTTGGAATGCTGGTTTCGGATGGAACAACGGATTTTATGGCAATGGCTTTGGATGGAACAATTGGGGTTGGAACGGTAACTATGGTAACCGATTTGGCGGAAACTACGGTCGAAATAACATAAACGGTTATGCTTATCAAAATACAGGAAGAACTTCAAGAGGACAGGCTCTTAATTACAATACAAGAGGAAGATCTGCAGACAGTGGAAGAAGCTCTTATTATGGAAGAACTGACGGAACTAACGGCAGATCTTCTGCAACTACAAGAAGTCTAGGTAGAAATACTAGAGCTACTAATGGAAGGAATTCTTCTAGAGCGAGAACTACAAGAAGCACTACAACACGTAGATCTTCTTCAAATGCAAGAGGCTCACGTTCTACAGGAAACAACAGGTCTGGTACTATGAGGTCTTCTGGATCTTCATCTTCTAGGTCTTCTGGTACCATGAGGTCTTCTGGATCCTCATCTTCTAGGTCTTCTGGAACTATGAGATCTTCTGGATCAAGATCATCATCTGGTTCAAGATCATCTGGTTCCGGATCAAGATCATCAGGCTCAGGGTCATCAGGTAGGTCTTCGGGTGGAAGAGGTTAATTGTTAATCATATACTTTGAAAATGAAAAATATTTTAATTTTAAGCGCGCTATTTGCTAGCGCGCTTTTCAGTAACGCACAATCCGTTAGTGACGGATTGCTTTACACAGGACAAGATTTAAATGGAACAGCTCGTTATAGAGGTTTAAGCGGCGCTTTTGGAGCCTTAGGAGGCGATTTAAGCGCTATAGGATCTAATCCTGCTAGTTCTGTAGTCTTTACTAATAACTATGCCGCTGTCTCGCTAGGAATACTAGGCAGTGATAATACTTCTAATTATTTTGGAACCAACACCATAACAGAAACTTCTGACGTTACTATCAATCAGGCTGGTGGCGTTTTAGTATTTGAAGGTCCTGAAAACAAAACAGTTTCTAAGTTTGCAATGAGTTTGAACTACGACATGACTAGAAATTTTGATAACTCTGTAAACGCGAGAGGAACGAGTCCTATTTCTATATCCCAATACTTTTTGAACAACGCAAATGGAATAGCTTTAGATAATTTTATCGTAAGGACAGGAGATGGTGAGACAGTAGGTGATCTCTATCAGTTTTTAGGGCAAGATTTTGGTTTTGGTGCACAGCAAGGATTTTTAGGTTATGAATCTTTTCTTATCGATTCTACTGATGATAGTGACCTGGACAACACCAACTACGTTAGCAATACAGGTACTGGAAGTTTTAATCAGGATTATCTTGTTCAAACTTCTGGTTACAGCAGTAAATTTAGTTTTAACGGTGCTTTAGAACTCAATAAGAAATGGAATTTAGGAATCAATCTGAATTCACATGTAATCAGTATGGAGCGATTCACCAGTATAGAGGAAAGCAATTCCAATACAGATGCTAGCATAACCGATGTGAGGTTTGACAACACCCTTTTTACCGAGGCTAACGGCTTCTCTTTGCAATTAGGACTCATAGGAAAGCTTACTGAAAATTTAAGAATAGGTGCCACCTATGAATCCCCTACTTGGTATACGGTTGAAGAGTCACAAATTCAGGAAATCATTACACGAGGAACTAACAGTTCGGAAGTTGCAAGAGTACGACCTGATGTACTCAACATATTTGCTCCTTACCAACTCAGATCTCCAGGAAGTGTAACAGGTAGCATCGCTTATATTTTTGGTAAAAGCGGATTGTTAAGCCTGGATTATACGTCCAAAGATTACAGTCAGATGCGATTTAGCCCTGATAACAGTGATCTTTTTAGAAATAACAATCAAATCATAAATGAAAGTTTAGAACGAGCTGCCAGTATCAGAATAGGTGGAGAGTACCGTGTTCAAAACTGGACGCTTAGAGCAGGATACCGAATGGAAGAATCTCCTTATGCAAATAAAAACATCATGGACGACCTCACGGGTTACAGTTTAGGATTTGGCTATACTTGGGGGAAAACCATCCTAGACATCTCCTACGATCATTCAGAAAGAGATTATTCGCAACAATTGTTTGATACTGGTCTCAACACCTCAGCAGGAGTTTTTAACGAGATGGACAACATTGTTTTTACTTTAGGTTTTAACCTGTAAAAGACAATTAACAGCTATTTACAACTCAAAATGCACTAAATAATTAGTGCTTATTTCGCTTTCGCGAAAGCGAAAACACAACAAAGCACTTACTTCGGTAGGTGCTTTGTTATATGATTATCTTACTAATAGAAAAAAGAATAGATTTCAATCCTGCCTTTTTCAAAAAAAGAGACCAACACTCTTAAAACAAAATCTAAAACACTCCATACACAGGCCGTGTCAAAAGTATTCTTTTGTATACGCTGATCAACAAAATAACCCCTTACAGCGACCATTATAATATTTAAATAGAACTACCAATTACAGCCTACTATAAACAAGTAGTATAGTAAAACAGTTTGCAAACCTGTTGGTGTTTTATAGAAGCAAGCCCATCCCTTTTATTTCTTGAATAAAAAAAGCACACCGATTAAGATGTGCTTTATAATATATAAGTATGATAAGGTTTTTATCTCTTCATAGCAAAGTGGCCCGAAGCTTCTCTTTGCTGACCGTCAAAAGCATATTCTATCCTGAACCAGTAGTCACTACTTGGCAAGGCCTGTCCATTATA
The DNA here is from genome assembly GCF_002831625.1 of Nonlabens sp. MB-3u-79. Lineage (NCBI taxonomy): Bacteria > Pseudomonadati > Bacteroidota > Flavobacteriia > Flavobacteriales > Flavobacteriaceae > Nonlabens > Nonlabens sp. MB-3u-79. The sequence continues at coordinate 352,992 of NZ_CP025116.1, forward strand.
AGTTCCATCCCATCCAGGTCCATCAACATCGAGTTGCTTGATGAGTTTCCCATAACGGTCAAATATATAAAGCCTTGTTCCTGGCAAGCGATCACCGCCTATAATGTTCCAAGTATCGTGAATCCCATCTGCATTAGGGGTGAAATAATCTGGATAGCCAAAAACAAATATATCCACAACAATCTCCCCACAACCACTTCTCTCTGCAATAGTAACCGTGTGCGCACCAGGAGTAACATCGTTAAATGTTCCGTTATTCACATAAGGTCCATCATCTAGACGGTACCAATACTGATCTGGCCCTTGTGCCCTTACAATTACCTGATGGTCTTTATCAAACGGATCTGTTGTAATGTCTATATCATACACTTCTGGCACACTGGAGACTCTCACGTTAGTCGTTATAGAAATGGAACAACCTGTAGCAATCCGAGTAGCTGTCAGTTGATAATCCCCGCCTTCTGCAACGTCTATAGAAGCCGTTGAAACAGGTAGTAAAGCACCATTTAATGTCCATTCATAAGAATACTCCGTATCGTTAAGACCTGTATCTAGAGTTACTGGACCATTGACAAGGTTATTGTTTTCATCTAGACATAGAATGTATTGATCTAACAAAGAAGGTGTTGGTAACCCATGAAACACCAGATCTAAAGTCGTAAAACTAAAACAGTTGGTATTATCGTCATCTACCCTAACAATTAAAGTAGTGTTGGAGGAATAGGTAAAATCGTTTGTAATACCATTCACTTGACTATCTGCATCCGTCTGATTTAGATAATATACTACGGTAGATCCAGCTTGCCCAGTGGTAACCTGCGCATCAGCAAGGCTAACATCTATGGTTGCATTACCAGAACCATCGTCACAAGCCTCTAAAGCTGTAGGAGTAACTGCTATAGGTGCATCTACTGGCTCAATCACAAAGTCTCCTATAGAGAAACATGCAGAACTTGTAAACTCTAGTCTGTAATAAATAGTTTGAGGAGCAATCGTGTTATCATAGCTGGCAGTATCCAATGGGTTAGAGCCAGAAAGTGCATCTGCTGGTGAATCATAGTAACTAACTGTGGTTCCTGTTTGCCCATTAATAACCTGCGCATTTGCATCTCCTAAAGTAAAAGAAGCAACGCCATCACCATCTTCATCACACTCTTCAATAGTAAAAGATGGAACAGAGGCAGGTACTGGACTTACGATCAAATCAAAAGTAGTTGTATCAGAACAGTTGGTGGTATTGTTTTCAACACGTATGCTTATCGCTTCTGGACTTGAAGTGTTGGAGTAAGGAGATGTAATTACACCAGTTGCATTGCTATACACGATGGTATAATCGGCTGGATTTAATCCATTTAAAATAATCGCATCGTTTTGAGTTAAATCAAATGATTCTGCGCCATCTCCACTAGGATCGTCGCATAAGGTAAGATCAGGAGCCGTTGTTATAGCCGGAGTCTCATTAATGGTCAAGTCAAAAGTCGTTGTATTAAAACAACTCATGTTATTTACATTTTCAATTCGCACATAAATGGTCTGCGGATTTGAAGTATTTGTATAACTAGTGGTGTCTAAAGTATTCGTTCCAGCATCAGCATTTGCTTGAGAATCGTGATAGGAAATCGCATACAACAAAGGATCTTGAGCGAGTAGAACTTGAGAAGAGTAGCTGCTAAAAGTAAATACATCTTGCTCATCATTACTAGGGTCGTCACAAACGATCACTTCTGCAACTGGATTTGCAATAGGAGTAGCGTTAATGATGAGATCAAAAGAGCCAGAATCATAACAATCTGTTGCTGTACTATTTTCAATTCTTACAAATACGGTTTCTGTACCTGTTGTTGTATTGGTATAAGTTGAAGGATTTACAATAGCATTAATACCAGCAGCTGCATCTGTTGGAGAGTTGTAAAAAGTAATAGTGTTATCAGTGGCTAATTGGGCACCTAATACAGATGGGTTTTGAGAAGTAAGATCAAATACGTCAAACCCGTCATTACTGATATCGTCACAAACCACTATATCATTTGCTCCTGTAAACACGGCTATTCGATTCACTACCAGATCAAACATCGTGGTGGAAGAACACATTAAAGAAGTATTATCGGTGACACGGGCATAAATAGTTTGTGGGCTAGCGGTGTTAGCATATCCGGCTGCGTTTAGTGGCGCTGCACCGTTAATCGCGTCTAGCTGTGTAAGGTGATAAGTCACTGTAGCCGTCTGTCCGTTTAAGATAGCTGCATTTTGATCACTCAACACAAAAACCTCTGTGCCATCATTGCTTAAATCATCACAAGTCACCATATCCATAGGCGTATTTGCCACAGGAATAAGTGCTGCGGTAAGTGAAAATGGATTGATAGAACTACAACTAGGATCTGCTGTACTTACTATTCTTACATAAATAGTAACTGTACCGACTGCAAGATCAAAGGAAGTTGGGTTTAAAATAGGGTTGGTCTCGTTTTGAGCATCCATTAAACTAGTGTAGTAGGTAGTCGTAAAATTCGAACCACCAGAACCGCCACCACCACCGCTACCTAGTGCCGCTGATACATAGGCATCAAGATCAAAGTTCACTATAGGGCCGCATTGCTCAAAATCAGGTATCACAAACGTACTAAAGTCGATGACATCAACTACAAAACTATCTACCAATATGCAATTTGACGTGGTATTGGTAATCGCAGAAAAAACAGTCATAGGCGGCATGCTTATAGGGTAAGCCGTTGGATTCCCTATTGCTCCTACTCCATTCTCAGCATCAGTTTGTGAAGTGTGGTACGTGACCACATGATCTCCAGCAGGAAGCCCGTTTAAAATTACAGCATCGTTTTGAGTTAAATCTACCGTAGTGGTACCCGTGGTATTACAAAGGATGATATCGTTAGGCGCGGCAGCTAATATCTCTGGTGCCACATCTATACACACTTGTTCTGTATACGTACATCCGTGATTATCTGTCATCTCATATGTATAACAGTTTTGTCCAGCAACAGATGGAGTTATGGTCACTGTATTTCCTACTGTACTCGTAATATCTGGGCTCGCCTGCCATGCTTCAGTAGTAATTACCGGTGTAAAAGAGAGATCTGCAGGAATAATTGCCGGATTAAAATTCAATCCCCAAAAAAAGATATAACCGTTATCAGATCCCAAATTATCCGTTATAGTGATACACCACTGACCATTTATAGGAGAACCGATAAATGTACTGTAAGGATCCACAGGCAAATAGTCTCCCGCTGGGATCGTTCCTCCAGGATTGGCAGTAACGTATTGAGTCCAAGTCTGTGTAGCGGTTTCTGTAAACACATAATCAAATCCAGCACCTGGATTCCTGTTAGCATCATCATCTATAGGTATACCTAGAAAAGCACCACCTCCACTAGAGTACTGATGTAAATCTACTTCAGATCCATTAGGAGCGGTTATAGTGAGTTGTAAGTCGCCTAAATAAGAATGCTCCATATTCAAGAAAATATTTACGATATCACTTGCACTGGTTATTACGGTTCCTGGAGCAAAAAGGTCTACATCAATACAAGTGGTATAACTCACACCGCTACCGTCAGGTAAAAAAGTTTGGCCTGTTACGGGAGGAGAAACTGGAATTAAAAATTCTTGAGTAGTTGCAACTCCTGTTAAAGTAGTAGATTCTCCAAAACACAGCTGCGTATCTGCTGCCATCGTCCCTGTAAAATCAGGATCTGAAGACACCTGTACGACCAGATCTATTTCATCCCTATCAGAACAACCTGCAGCATCAGTAACTCTAAACTTAGTCTGATAGATACCTGTCATCGAGTAGGTTTCAGTTTGTACTTGACCAGAATTAAATCCTGCTCCATTAGCTAGATCCCATTCATAAGTAGCCCCAACACCATCAACGCCAAAAGTAGCCTGGCCGTCAAAAGTGACTGTATCGCCTTGACACACTCTTAAAATACCGTCTGTATCTATTGGTGGTGTAGTAGTAATGTTAGTAACAATAGACTGGCATGGGTCAAAGCAACGTCTTGCCGCTCTCCATCCACTAGCATTACCAGAGCCGTTAGAAATAAATTGTACGGTAAGGCATCCCGAAGGGTTTCCAGCACTGGCCTGAAAAACACCTGGAGGAACATTTGTATTTGTAATCGTTGCTAACAGCGGTGCAGCTGTACTGTCCCCATCATAAATAGTGAGCACATCGTTGAGCTCCAAATCCATAACAACAAAATCTAGAATCATGCGATCTGTTGGAATAATTGGACAAAAGAGAGCCACCCCATTAAAATTATCAGAATAATTCACATTACCACCGTCGTCATTGAAGGTAGAGGTCGCGCAACCAGTATATCTGGTAGGGTTAGCAGGACCACTACCTATCATATTTATATTAACCTGAGCTACTGACAGATAAGAGACGAGAAAGGATAATACAAGGAGAAATCTTTTCATTATTTTAATTTTGAATATTAAGGGGCTAAATTCTAATTAACAAATATGAGAAATTTTGTTAACTCTTACTTAACGTTTACTACCTATTTTCTGTCTAATTCATACAAAACAATGCAGTTATGCCTTACAGTTTGTAAATTTGCACGAAAATTAAAATGCCCCCTACTAATCGTAGTCCTTATATGAAAATTGAAGATATCATAGAAAATATAGAAGATAACGATCACCTCTCTTCTAACGAGCAAACTCCTTTACGTTCAGATGCATTTGAATTAAGCGATGCTGATAAAATCGAGTCTATAAAAAAAGACGTTCATCACATTCTAGAAACTCTAGGGATGGACATGACAGACGACAGTCTAAAGGGAACACCTAATCGAGTGGCAAAAATGTTTGTCAACGAGGTTTTTGGCGGTTTACGTCCCGATAAAAAACCTAATGCCAGTACTTTTGAAAATAAGTACAAGTACAATGAAATGCTGGTAGAAAAAGATATTGTTGTTTACTCCACCTGTGAACATCATTTGCTGCCTATAGTAGGTCGAGCACACGTAGCTTATATTTCTAACGGTAGCGTGGTTGGACTTTCAAAGATGAATCGCATCGTAGATTATTATGCAAAACGCCCTCAAGTTCAGGAACGTTTAAACATTCAGATCGTACGTGAATTGCAAAAAGTAATGAATACAGAAGATGTAGCCTGTATTATTGATGCAAAGCACTTGTGCGTCAACAGTCGTGGTATCAGAGATATCGATAGCAGCACGGTGACTGGAGAATTTGGCGGTAAATTTAAGGACCCGATTGTAAAAAGAGAATTTCTCGATTACATACAGATGAAGACTAAATTCTAGATTTCTACTCTCCATCTTTGTAAAATAGCAAAATCTCAACCAGCAGTTTGCTACACGGAGTTTTTAAACTCTATTTTTGAAGGAGATAGAAGGTAGTTCCGCTTTCGCGAAAGCGAGATCATTACCAACAAATGAAACCAATACATAGCATACTACAAAATTAAACCATGGCTAGATATCAAGATAATGAACTGAAAATCTACAACTCTATAAAAGGAGAAAAGGAAGTTTTTACCTCTATTGTTGAGGGACGCATAGGAATGTACGTTTGTGGACCTACGGTTTACAGCAATGTGCATTTAGGAAACTGCCGCACGTTTATCAGTTTTGACATGATATTTAGGTACCTAAAACATTTGGGATATAAAGTACGTTATGTGCGTAATATCACAGATGCCGGACACCTTACTGACGATTCTGATGAAGGAGAGGATAAGATTTCTAAAAAAGCCAGACTTGAAAAAATCGAGCCTATGGAAGTGGTGCAGCAATACACGCTGGACTTTCATACGGTTATGAGTCAGTTCAATGCATTTCCACCTAGTATTGAACCTACAGCTACTGGTCATATTGTAGAGCAAATCGAGATCATAAAAACCATTTTGCAAAATGGATATGCATATGAAAAGAACGGCTCTATTTATTTTGATGTAGTAAAATTTAATGAAGATCATCACTACGGTAAACTGAGCGGTCGCAACCTAGAAGACATGATGGCCAATTCTCGAGAACTGGCTGCACAAAGCGATAAAGCAAATCCCGCCGACTTTGCGCTGTGGAAAAAAGCGAGCCCCCAACACATCATGAGATGGCCTAGTCCTTGGGGCGATGGTTTTCCAGGATGGCATTTAGAATGTACGGTGATGAGCTCCAAATATCTTGGGGAAACTTTTGATATACACGGTGGCGGTATGGACCTCAAATTCCCACACCACGAGTGCGAAATCGCTCAAGGAGAAGCTGCTCACGGACACAGTCCTGTCAATTACTGGATGCATGCCAATATGCTGACTCTTAATGGTCAGAAAATGTCTAAATCTACCGGAAATAGCATTTTACCAGTAGAGCTTTTTACAGGAGATAATGATTTTATGCAAAAAGCTTTTGCTCCTAGCGTTGTGCGTTTCTTTATGATGCAGGCGCATTATAGATCTATTTTAGACTTTAGTAATGACGCTATTCTAGCTGCCGAAAAAGGTTTTAACCGACTTACAGAAGCTATGAAAGTAATGGAGAATCTGTCTGTTTCTAAAACCTCTTCTATTGATATCTCTTCATGGAAAGCAAAATGTTATGCTGCGATGAATGACGATTTCAACACCCCTATTCTTATTGCAGAGCTTTTTGATGCTGTAAAAATGATTCATTCTATCCAGGATGGAAATGCAACGATTACTACAAGCGATCTCAAGGAGCTTCAAGAAACAATGAATGGCTTTTACTTTGATGTTTTGGGATTACAAAATGCAAAGGAAGAAGGAAGTAGTTCCTTAAACAAAGGGTTGGACGGAGCCATGAAGCTTATTATTGACTTAAGAGCTACCGCAAGAGCTAATAAAGACTGGAGCACCAGCGATAAAATAAGAGACGAGCTCACTGCTGCTGGAATCCAATTAAAGGATGGTGCTGATGGGACTATTTATAGTCTGGAATAATTGCTGAGTTCTGAGTTTTGTAAGTTTGAAAAAAAGCTGAATAAATAAAAGTTTATTATTATTTCTTTTGAGAAAGATTATGGAGGTCCTACTAAATTTGAACAAGTAATTAGTATCATTCATAGCTGTATCAGGACAAATTTTTAAGGATGACAATGCTAGAAACTAACCGAATTCATTCGGTTATATAAAAGAAGGCCGCAGGCGACAGCATTCATTCTTAGCGGCGAAATTTATTCCGCCATATGGTGATGATGATATATTAATAGATTAATGGCATCCTGGAAACCAACCGAATTCATTCGGTTATATAAAAGAAGGCCGCAGGCGCCACAGTTCATTCGTAGCGGCGCAATTTATTCCGCCATAAGGTGATGATGATATATTAATAGATTAATGGCATCCTGGAAACCAACCGAATTCATTCGGTTATATAAAAGAAGGCCGCAGGCGCCACAGTTCATTCGTAGCGGCGCAATTTATTCTGCCATAAGGTGATGATGATATATTAATAGATTAATGGCATCCTGGAAACCAACCGAATTCATTCGGTTATATAAAAGAAGGCCGTAGGCGACACAGTTCATTCGTAGCGGCGGAATTTATTCTGTCGGACAGATAATTAAGATCCTGGATTCATTTAAACAAGTAAATTAGAATCAAGTCGAAAACAATTTTTTCAACATTTATGAAAAAAATACTGGCCTACCCATTTTTGTTGATCATCAGGTTTTATCAGTCGGTGATATCACCTTTTACACCTGCAAGCTGCAGATACTCACCTACTTGTTCTCAATATTCTAAAGAAGCACTCCTCAAACACGGTGCTTTTAAGGGCGGCTGGCTGGCCCTAAAACGTATTTTTAGTTGTCATCCATTAGGTGGCAAAGGTTATGATCCTGTACCTTAAGAAAATTATGTGTTTTCAAGTTCGAAGTTCCTAATCCATATCATCCATCTATTGTTAGTTGGAGCGAGAGCCCACCGAAGTGCCGAAAACGTCTCTATATTTATAGACTCTGTGCTATTTAAAAGGTTTCGAGTATATGTACGTTAAGCATTTCCTTTAAGCCGGGATTTCGACTATAGTTCGACTGAGAATTTTTGATGTTAGAAAAGGCTAGAAAGAAACTTGTGCTAAAATTTGCTCAATGAGCCATGAAGTATTTAGTCTAATCATAAAATGATCGATTTTAAATCGTTCTCGACTATCGCTCGAACTGACATCTTCGTCTTTTTAATTTTTATTTTACCTGTATTCTTCATTTTACTTTTATTTTTATTTTTTATCATTAGTGTCCGATAAATTTTTTCCAATACCATTAAACATGCTGCCATTGAAGAGTTTCAAAAGAAACATTTATACAACCACCATGCTTTTGTCGTTCTTCATTATTTATGAAATGAATGCGCTTAGAATAGGAATATATCAAATGATGATTACTGTTTTTCAGTTAGTTATAGTGTAATCTATATGCTATAATCTTAGAGCGCAGCGATCTATGATCTTTTCTCGGACATTAGTGATTTTTTATTCAAGTTCAAGTTCAAGTTCAAGTTCGTCTTCATCTTCCTTACCTTAGCGTCAAAAATTAAGAGCCTTGACTTCTACTCAAATCCTCATTACCATAGCCTGCTATTTTGCTGTTCTTGTTGCGATATCTTTTATAGTAGGTCGCACGAGCGACAGTGCTACTTTTTTTAGAGGCAATCGTTCTTCCCCTTGGTTTATTGTGGCTTTTGGAATGATAGGTGCGTCGCTAAGCGGGGTAACTTTTATCTCCGTTCCAGGAGCGGTAGAAGAAGGTGCAATGAATTACTTTCAGGTTGTCCTAGGTTATATAGTAGGATATCTGGTGATCGGGACGGTGCTTTTACCGCTCTATTACCGTATAAATCTCACTTCGATTTACTCTTACCTCCATGATAGATACGGAAGTGCAGCACAATACACCGGTTCTAGTTTCTTTATTCTTTCTCGTGTTGTAGGCGCCAGTTTTAGACTGTATTTAGTCGCTGGAGTATTGCAAGAATTTGTTTTTGAAAGTATGGGTGTGGAGTTTTGGCAAACGGTAACACTTACGGTAATCCTTATCTGGTTGTACACCTTTAAATCTGGAATCAAAACTATTGTTTGGACAGATACCTTACAGACTTTGTTTATGTTGATCGCCGTAGGAGTAAGTATTTACTATATTTCTGACAGTTTGAATCTTAACGGTATTGGCGAGATTACAGGTTTTATATCTGATAGTGAGCTTTCCCAAATCTTCTTTTTTGACGACTGGAAAAGTGGTCAATATTTCTTCAAACAATTTTTTGCGGGAGCCTTTATCGCTATTGTCATGACAGGACTGGATCAAGATATGATGCAAAAAAACCTCACCTGTCGCAGTCTTGGTGACGCTCAAAAGAACATGTTTTGGTTTACTATTGTGTTGACCTTCGTAAATCTTGTATTCTTAGGATTGGGTGTATTATTAACCGCTTTCGCGAAAGCGGAACACTTAACAGCCACAAAAGACAAGTTGTTTGCTGCCATAGCACTAGATAGCAATATGGGAATAGGAATTGGACTCGTTTTTATTCTTGGACTAGTCGCAGCAGCATATTCTAGTGCAGACAGTGCGCTTACTTCTTTAACAACTTCTTTCTCTGTAGATATTTTACGACTAGAACAAAATTATGAAGAGAAGAAACAAAATTGGATGCGTAAGCTGGTTCATGTAGGATTTTCTCTGTTGTTGATCCTAGTCATTGTGAGTTTTAAATATGTGATCAAGGACGATAGTGTGATCAATAAACTTTTTGTCTTTGCAGGATATACCTATGGCCCGTTATTGGGATTATTTGCTTTTGGAATTTTGACTCAACTAAAAGTACATCATTACGCAACTCCTGTTATCGCAATTGTTTCCCCTTTTCTAGCATTTGGAATCAGCTCAGCCGCCAACTACTTTTTCGAATTTGAATTTGGTTTTTTTATACTGCTTCTCAATGGTTTTATTACCTTTTTAGGCTTGCTCATGGCATCCATTTTTAGCAATCAAGAATAGATCAATATTGATGCGTTCCTAACAAGACTAACGTACAAGCCACTTCGCTTTGAATATTGTTCTCCTTTAAAAGTTTATAAAATTCTGGGTTCTCAGTTCCTGGATTAAAAATGACTCGTTCTGGACGCAGACTGATGATGTAATCGTAATACTCGCTCTGTCTTTTAGGATTCAAATAAAGTGTTACCGTATTGATTCCCTGAAATGGAATAAGCTCTTTGTGAATTCTTACATCGTCTACCATTCCTTCTCGCATTCCAATAGCGACCGTATCTGTATTGAACTTGCGCAATCTATAAATCGCTACGTTAGAATAACGTTCCTCTTTGAGCGATGCTCCTAATACTAAAGTTTTTTTAGACATCTTTTATGACTTTACATGTAACAATATACGAAAATCATCGTCTTCTATACGAAGGACTTCATAAAGCCTTCTGATTTATTTGGTTTATTGAATTTTTATGAAAAAGAGAAATTCAACTGTTTATGCCTTTTAGGTTTTAAAATTAGATTCCTAAAAGACGAACATAATCGTATAGTTCATAATTAATGGTTAGTGTTATTATACGATTTAGAAATCCCGAGCTTGCAGGCTCGGGGTTTTGTTTTTGTAACACTTCCTATCATTCATAACTGCAGAATTAAGATCTTGTTTCACAATCCCAATCAACCATTCACAGGTGCGACATATAGATTATGTTTTACAATCCTAATACACCACCCATTCATAGGTGCGACATATAGATTATGTTTTACAATCCCAATCAACCATTCACAGGTGCGACATATAGATTATGTTTTACAATCCCAATCAACCACCCATTCACAGGTGCAACATATAAATTTTGTTTCACAATCCCAATCAACCATTCATTCACAGGTGCGGACTTAAGTCCGCACCTATGAATGGGATCGTATTACCATTTTATAACCGCACTCGCCCAAGTAAATCCACTGCCAAAAGCAGCAAGAACAACCGTGTCGCCTTCTTTTACTTTACCTTCTTCCCAAGCTTCACAAAGCGCTATAGGAATAGAAGCGGCTGTAGTATTACCGTATTTCTGGATATTATTATACACCTTATCGTCAGTCAGCTGGAATTTTCTTTGAATAAATTGAGAGATACGCAAATTAGCTTGGTGCGGTACAAGCATATCTATATCACTTACTTCAAGACCATTGGCTTTAAGACCTTCCATGATTACTTCAGAAAAACGAACGACTGCATTCTTAAACACAAACTGTCCATTCATATAAGGATAATATGGAATGTCTTCTTGAGGATTCTCCTCTATTAATTGTGGAACCCAGTGATTTGTTGAAGGACCCTTTAAGGACAACTCCAAAGCGTGTTTACCCTCACTGTGTAAATGCGTGGAGAGTATTCCATGACCTTCTTTTTCAGATCTTGAAACTACCGCTGCTCCTGCTCCATCTCCAAATATAACCGACACATTTCTACCACGAGTGGTAAAATCGAGTCCGCCACTGTGGTTTTCAGAACCTATGACCAAAACATTTTTATACATACCCGTTTTTATAAACTGATCTGCAACAGAAAGTGCGTAGATAAAACCACTACATTGATTTCTCACATCCAGTGCTGGACAGGTATGGATACCCATTAAATCCTGCACTTGCACTCCACAACCTGGGAAATAATAATCTGGTGACAGGGTCGCAAAAACAATTAATTCTATATCGTCTTTGGAAACATTAGCGCGTTCCAGCGCGATCTCAGCAGCTTTAACGCCCATAACCGCAGTAGAATTACCATCCCCTTTTTTGATGTGACGACGTTCTTTGATACCTGTGCGTTCCTGAATCCAGGCATCATTAGTATCCATAATTTTAGAAAGATCGTCATTAGTGACAACGTTCTCCGGAACATATTTACCCATTCCAGTTATGCGAGAAGTATACATAAATTATTTTTAATTGTATGCAAGATACGTGACAGCAGTAGTATCTTGCTAGAGTTACCTCATAATTTGATATGCATGCATAATAAGTTGTTTCCAGACACATTTCCAGATATCCCAGATGCTACAGTGCGTTATGAGGCTGCTTTTTACGCTTTCGCGAAAGCGGAACATCTAAAAGCCACATTACTAGAAGAAACCCCGTGGAAACAAAATAAAATACAGCTGTTTGGCAAGCTGCACGACGAGCCGAGGCTCACCCAATTATATGGAGACCCCGATATCGCATACGGCTACAGCGGCATTGATTTTAAAGCATTAGCATGGACTGATACTTTAAAACAGATCAAAGATGATGTCGAAAAAGCAGCAGGAACCACCTTTAATATTTGCCTCATCAATCAATACCGCGATGGCCAAGACTCCAATGGCTGGCATGCCGATAATGAAGCCGAACTTGGTAAAAACCCAGTCATTGCCTCCATTAGCTTAGGACAAGAACGCTTCTTTCATTTAAAACACCATACCAATAAAGACTGGCGATTTAAGTTTTTACTAGAGCATGGCAGCCTTTTACTTATGAAAGGTCAAACACAACATACCTATAAACATCAAATCGCTAAAACAAAAAGAGCCATCGACTTGCGTATTAATTTGACATTTAGAAAAGTGATTCAGTAGGCAGTGGGCAGGTTGATTTCGTGCCTGCGCCATGAAGTGTGAATAGGCAGTCTTTTAATAATAATAATGATAAAATCTATTCATTAAATGCAATTTGCATTATATTGATAAGCATATGAGTTCAAGTTCTCTAACAAGTTTATAATGAAATTTGTTAGAAATTTAAACTCCAAAAATGCAGTGATTTAAACCTTCCAATGCTTGGTTGAGCGATAGTCGAAACCTTTTTACTTAGAACATATTCTAACATAACTAAATGTGTGGAGTTGATAGTTTAAACAAGCTATTTGTTAATTCAGTTATAAAAACTTCTCTTAATTAATTGAAATTTGTAATCATTGCAAAATAGAACGACTGTATAAAAATGGCAAAAGCAAAAGATATTCTTAAAAATCTTGATGAACGCGCAATAGACCGCATCGTAGAAATGGGCTGGGAAGACCGCACCCCTTTTGACGCGATCGAGGCACAGTTTGGTGTTACAGAAAGTCAAGTCATCAAGATCATGCGTAACGAAATGAAAGAAAGCAGCTTTAGAATGTGGAGACAGCGCGTTCAAGGTCGCTCCACAAAGCATCGTGCACAAAGAGATCCTGAAATGAGCCGCTTTAAATGTTCTATGCAACGCGCTACTGGAAACAAGATTGCTAAACGCTAAAAACACACTCAAGACGGCTAGCGCTTTTAACACAGCCATAAAACAAGCCCAAGTATCATTAAAACTGGCGAGTTATAAATATATATTTCCGACTAGATCATTAATTTCTATTCCATAATTCAGTCCATTGAAATGGATCACTTTATTTTACATTGGCATACCTATTTCATAGATTTGAACGTTTTAAATAGTTCTATATCAAATCATGAAAAAATTTCTATTCCTCTTATTTTTTTTACCGCTTGCAAGTATTGCCCAAGATGCTTTTTCTAAAAGTAAAGCGCAACAACCTGCCGAAGATCTCACTGAGGTAAACATCAATGAGAATATTCAGGGTACGCTCCTTATTCCTGATACTTTTGAAAAAGTACCGCTTGTCATCATCATAGGCGATCAAGGTGCGATGGATCGCAATGGTAACGAACGCAGAACTAGAAGTAACGCCTACCAGCAACTCGCCGACTCCCTTCTTATTAAAGGAATAGCTACTTATAAATACGACAAACGTATTTTAACCCAAATCAAAAATCGCATACCCAGTGACAAAACACTTTTTGGCGATTATATTATAGATGCCAAAGAAAGTGTGTTTTTCTTCAAAGATGACAGTAGATTTTCTAAGATTTTTATTGCTGGCCACGGGCAAGGTTCTTTAGTAGCAATGCTGGCTGTAGATAAAGATGTAGATGGTTTTATCTCACTTAATGGCGCGGCACAATCCATAGATGCATTAATAGTGCAACAAATTGCAAAAGAAATCCCTGGCCTGGATAAAGTGGCTGCAGCAACTTTTGAAAAAGTAAAAAACTCTAAAGAACCTATTGAAGCTATTGAACGAGATTTATACACCGTCATAGGCCCACAAATCCAACCATTTATGAAATCCTGGATGCAATACCAGCCTGTTGACGAAATTAAAAAACTACAAATCCCTATACTCCTTATCAATGGCTCAAAAAACAGACAGGTAGACCCTTCTGAAGCTGTATTATTAAAAAAAGCCGTTCCTAATGCTCAACTAGAACTTATAGAGCATATGAATCACGTTTTTAAAATAGTTGGCGAGGATGAAATTGTGGCTTCAAAAAGCTATGTAGATCCTAATTTCCCTTTGAGCAGTGAATTAGTAAAACTGATAATTGATTTTGTAAAGAATTGATTTAGTTCATTCCTTTTTCATTATTCCCCATCGCGTTCGCGTCTTTCTGTCCTGCAGTTAAGAAAGCGAAACGATTTCCATCAACCTCACATAAAATCGTATTTTGCGGCTGTTAAACACCTTCCCTTATGATTTTTAAAGATGCAGTAGAAGCAGTAAAAGACACCACGCCCGTTATCACTCAGGATACCGTTGTTTTTGGTTTACTAATGATTTCGTTGGCTGCGGTTTTTTATACATCATCTCAAAAGAAAGGGTTTTGGTCTGTTTTTTATAAGTTCATTCCCGCACTTTTAATGTGCTATTTGATTCCGTCTATTTTAAGCTCTACGGGCTTGATTTCCCCAGACTGGACCAGTGTAGGTGCAGACGGTATTGTTACCGAGTCAAGCTCCTCTTTATACTTTATGGCTTCTCGTTATTTATTGCCCGCCGCACTAGTACTCATGACACTCTCGATTGATTTAAAAGCGGTTTTCAATCTTGGGCCTAAAGCTTTGATTATGTTTTTGACAGGATCTGTAGGAATTATTATAGGAGGACCTATAGCTATCTTAGTTATAGGTACTATTTCTCCAGAAACCGTGGGCGGTGAAGGTTATGGCGCCGTATGGCGAGGACTTTCTACCTTAGCTGGGAGCTGGATAGGCGGCGGCGCAAATCAGACTGCCATGCTAGAAGTATATCAATTTGATCAATCAAAATACGGGGGAATGGTTCTCGTTGATATAGTCGTTGCTAACTTATGGATGGCCCTATTACTTCTAGGAATAGGATCAAGCGCAAAATTTGACAAATGGTTTGGAGCAGATTCCAGTTCTATCGAAAAGCTCAAAAAAAAGGTCTCTGAATATTCTGAAAGCGTAAAAAGGGAAGCTACTTTTACAGATATCATGGTGATGTTAGGTGTTGGTTTTGGAGCTGTAGGAATCGCTCATTTTGGAGCTGATTTTATTTCAACATCATTAGATGGCAATCAAGCTATTGCAGGTAATATTTATTTAAGTTTCTTAACCAGTCAGTTCTTTTGGCTTATTTCTATAGCTACCCTTTTAGGGATTATATGCTCCTTTACACCATTGAAGAAATATGAAGGGACTGGCGCCAGTCGGATAGGAAGTATTTTTATCTATATTTTAGTCGCAACCATAGGAATGAAGATGGACCTCAGGCAGGTAGTAGATAACCCTTGGTTATTAGGTGTTGGTTTAGTCTGGATGGCTATTCATGCAGGACTTTTAATACTGGTCGCTAAATTAATCAAAGCACCTTATTTTTTCCTTGCTGTGGGAAGTCAGGCTAACGTAGGTGGTGCAGCGAGTGCCCCTGTGGTAGCAGCAGAATTCCATCCTTCATTAACAAGTGTTGGAGTTTTACTAGCTGTTTTTGGTTATGTGGTCGGAACCGTAGGTGCCATTGCGTGTACCGTGTTGATGCAATTAGCAGCCACTTCCTAGCAAGTTTTATTGCCGTATGTTAAACTTATGACGCATATTTGCAACCATTAAATTTTTACCATGAAAAAAGTGCTTTTCCTTCTTATAGGCCTCACATTTATGAGCTCTTGTAGTAATTCTAATTCCAATAATTTCTCTGTCTCTGGAACAGTAGACGGTATAAAAGTTGGTAAGATTTACCTACAGCGTTTACAAGATTCTATTTTGATTGATGTAGACTCTGCCCTATTTAATGGGAATTCTAATTATACCTTAATGACCGATCTGGATCAAACAGAAATCATGTACTTGCATCTAGATGTAAAAGACGGAACCGAATTTAATGACAAGTTATTATTCTTTGCAGAAGACACTACCATGACCATTAATTCTTCTTGGGATAAATTTGTAAAGAATGCGGTAATATCAGGATCAAAAAATCAAGATGTTTATACCATATATAAACAGAATAGTGATCGCCTTAATAAAGTATACACGGACTTGGTAAAAAGAAGCCTATCTCTTACTGATGAGACTAGAACGCTAGCAATATCGGATTCTATCAATACTGCTTATGACAAATATTTAAGAAAAAAAGTATTGTATGCTATCAACTATGCACAATTACATAAAGAAAAAGAAGTGGCTCCTTATATTTTAGTTAGTGAAGCTGGCGAGGCTAATCCTATTTTATTAGACAGTGTCTATCAAAAGATGCCAAAAAAAATTCAGACAACTGTTTATGGAAAACAACTGTCTGAATTAATTAAAAGTTATAAAAGTAACTTATAGAGCGTTTACTCTATCTATAAGTCCTTTTCCTTTAGTTTCTAAATCAGCTTTTACTGCTTTAAGATGTGCTTTGCGACTTTCTACTTTGCGGTTGTTTACACGCGAGATCAACTCGTCAAAAGTTGATATGGAGTCGTCTACAATTTTTTCAAATTCAGCTGTTTTCTCTGGATTTACTACTTGAGAAACAAGTGCTGCTTCAATGATATCTCCTAATACGTAATTAATGTCTTGTTTAAGATCTTTAATACTTGCCATAATAATTTTAATTTATTGCAAAAATAGTGAATAAAAGCCTTATTCATTCACATAGATCTACATTAGAAAGCTTTGGGCTTTTTAAATAAGAGCAGTTTGATCATATTCCACCTACTTACAAGAGGTACACCATCAAGTGCATTCTAGTTTTGTAACAAGTTTAAAGAATATAATTACTGCAATACTTTATGCTATTCTCCTCTGTAAACTACAAAATTGCGTTCTGTTTCAAAGAGCTTGATCTCTAGATCGTATTTAGGATCCAGTTTTGCCTTGATTTTATTGTAAATAACAAAAGCTATATTTTCTGCCGTGGGATTGAGGTTGGCAAATTCTGGAACTTGTTCATTCAGGTTCTTATGATCAAAGGCATTTTCCACCTCTTCTTTGATGATGTCCTTAAGGATTTTAAGATCAATCAAGTATCCCGTCTCAGGATCTACTTCACCGGTAACACCTACTTCTAAATCATAATTATGACCATGAAAATAAGGGTTGTTACACAAACCAAAAATTTGTGCGTTTTTTTCATCACTCCAATCTTTGCGGTGCAAACGGTGAGCAGCATTAAAATGAGCCTTTCTATATGCGGTTAATCTCATGATATATGGGTATAATATTTTTCAAAAATAATTTTGAACCACTCGGTATAAATTTCTGGCTGCTGTATCATATCTTCTTTGATATCTAGAGCCGTCATCCATTTATAAGAAGCAACTTCTTCTGGGTTGATTTGAGGAGCGTCGTTGAAATGCCCTATCATCACATGATCAAATTCATGCTCTGTAAGTCCATTATCAAAAGGTGCTATATAAATAAAATGAAACAGTTCTTCAAGCTCTGTCACAAATCCCATTTCTTCCATGAGCCTGCGCTTTCCTGCTGCTATGTTAGTTTCACCTTCTCGTTGATGGCTGCAACAGGTATTGGTCCATAAACCAGGGGAATGATATTTTCCCAAGGCTCGCTGCTGAAGCATAATTTCATTTTTGTCATTTACTACAAAAACAGAAAACGCCCTGTGCAGTAAAGCCTTTTCATGCGCTTCAATTTTTTCCATAAGACCAACTTGCTCATCGTTCTCGTTTACTAATATTACTTGTTCGATAATTTCTAAAATTTATTCAACAAAAATACAAAAGGAAACCAATTGATTCCTTAAAGATTTACTAAGTAGTTCAACAGCACCTTTCATTACAAAATGAGTCAGCTGATATTGCTTTTGCTCAGCTTTATTTCTTTGAAATGCACTTATAAAGTATTAGTTAGGTAAGGTGGTGCCTCTTAGTTCGATGGTAAAATCCACAGTGGCGGTAGTCGTATGCCCTTTGGTTTTATTCTCCAAGCGCTCCACAAGCATGCGTACCGATTGTTGACCAATCTCCTCGGCATGTTGAGTTACTGTAGAGAGTTGTGGGTAGGATAGATGCGAAATCTCATCTGAACTGAATCCTAAAACAGATAAGTCTTTAGGAATTTTTCTTCCTAGACGTTGCGCAATGTTGACAGACATTATTCCAGAAACATTATCGATACAAAGAAGTCCGTCCATGTCTTGATGCTCTGTAAATATTTTTTCTAATTGATCATTTAACAGCGCCTCATTACTGTCTATATTGATAACTAAGGCTTCCCCTTTGTAGGAGTCGTGTTGTTCTAATGCTTTTTTATAACCCAATACTCTGAGTTTACCTACGCTTAATCCTCCTAAGCTATTGATCAAAACAATTTTCTTACGACCTTCATTTATCAAAACCTCTGTCCCTTTATAGGCCGCATTAAAATCATCAATAATCACTTTATCACATTCTACATCGTTTGCTACTCGATCAAACATAACAATAGGCACATCTTGATTAATGGTTTCTTTTAAGTGTTTTACTTCACCGTTAGATTGGGTTTCCTCTGCTATGGACATGATGAACCCATCTACACTGCCGTTTGCTAATAAATGGAGGCTGTTATTTTCCTTTTCAAAAGATTCATTTGACAAACAAGTGATGATGTTATACCCTAATGCGGTTGATTCTTGCTCAATCCCATAAAGTATACGAGCAAAAAACGCATTCAATATATCTGGAATAATAACACCTATGGTTTTAGTCTTTCTATTTTTAAGACTTAAAGCGAGTGTATTAGGTCTGTAATTAAGTTCTTTTGCAATTTCTTTGACACGCGCGATGGTATCCTTGCTTATCTCTGGACTGTCCTTTAATGCTTTAGAAACGGTAGAGACAGAAACTCCAAGTGTAGCTGCAAGATCTTTAAGCGTAATCATATTTTATTGTTTAAAAGTGGATCAAATGATAAGGTCTACAAACCTATGTCTGAATCTCCTTATAATAAAAGCAATTTAGTCATTACTGATCGACTTTTAAAACTTTGTTTTTTAATAATTGTACCTACTGAAAAGAACTCTGTTAAAGTGGGATGGTTGTTCCGCTTTCGCGAAAGCGAGAAAACAACAGTTGTAAGGGCACTTCATTTACTTAAGTCAGAGAACTCCATACTTTCAAAGGTAGTTTTAGCAAAAGAACAAACACCTTAAAGAGATACAAAGCAAATTACCACATCAATACGGTGATTTAACAACCTGATATGCAAAATTCTATTCTATAGTAAATACATTGTTCTATTTTTGCAACCTGATTAATTAGACACATGAAATTTACAGAAGAGATCGCAAGGAGAAGGACCTTCGGTATTGTATCGCATCCAGATGCAGGAAAAACAACACTAACAGAGAAACTATTGTTATATGGTGGAGCTATTCAAGAAGCTGGAGCGGTAAAAAGCAATAAGATTAAAAAAGGAGCCGCAAGTGATTTTATGGAAATAGAACGTCAGCGGGGTATATCTGTGGCTACCTCTGTACTGGCTTTTGAATATAAGGGCAATAAGATTAATATTCTCGATACTCCTGGACACAAAGATTTTGCTGAAGACACGTTTAGAACACTTACCGCAGTAGACAGTGTGATCGTTGTGGTAGATGTGGCAAAAGGTGTAGAGGAACAGACTGAAAAGCTGGTGAAAGTATGTAGAATGCGCCAAATTCCTATTATCGTTTTTATCAATAAAATGGATCGTGAAGGTAAAGATGCCTTTGATCTTATGGATGAAATAGAGCAAAAACTGGGACTGCGAGTGACGCCATTGAGCTTTCCTATAGGAATGGGTTATGATCTCAAAGGGATTTATAACATCCATAAGAAAAATATCAATTTATTTACGGGTGCTTCTTCTAAGGATATTCATGACACCACTGCAATCAACGATTTAAACGACTCCAATCTGGATGAGCTTATAGGAGAAAAAGCTGCTGGTACTTTAAGAGAAGAACTGGAACTGGTTAATGGCATCTATCCCGAGTTTAATAGACAAGAATATTTAAATGGAGAGTTACAACCTATATTTTTTGGTAGTGCGCTGCATAATTTTGGAGTAAAGGAACTACTGGACGGTTTTATAGAAATCGCTCCTGCCCCTCGTCCTAAAAAAGCCGAAGAACGCCTTGTAAAACCAGAGGAAAAAGATTTCAGCGGTTTTGTGTTTAAAATTCATGCCAATATGGATCCTAGACATAGAGATAGGCTGGCATTTATAAAGGTGGTGAGCGGTACATTTGAACGCAATAAAGCCTACAAGCACGTAAGGTTGGATAAGAATTTAAAATTCTCTAGTCCAAACGCCTTTTTTGCAGAGAAAAAAGAAATAGTTGACGAATCGTTCCCTGGAGATATTGTAGGCTTGCACGATACGGGTAACTTTAAAATAGGCGACACGCTTACCTCAGGTGAGGAACTTCATTACAAAGGAATTCCCGCCTTTTCACCAGAGCATTTTAGATATATTAACAATGCAGACCCTATGAAGTCTAAACAGCTGGCAAAAGGTATCGACCAGCTTATGGATGAAGGTGTAGCGCAGCTATTTACCTTGGAACTTAACGGTCGCAAAGTAATAGGTACGGTAGGTGCTCTTCAGTTTGAAGTGATTCAATACCGACTGGAACATGAATATGGAGCAAAGTGTTCTTATGAAAACCTCAATGTACACAAAGCTTGCTGGGTAGACGAATCTGTAGCAAAACCAGAGGAGTTTACTGACTTTAAAAGAGTAAAGTCTAAGTTTTTATGCATAGATAAAAGAGGACAGTTGGTCTTTCTTGCTGACTCCTCATTTTCCTTGCAAATGACGCAACAAAAATACCCGAGTATCAAGTTTCATTTCATTTCAGAATTTGAGCCTGCTGCAAATGAAGAGGCGTAATCATTGTCCCGCTCTATTAACTAATTTAACGTGTTCCAGAGAGCATCATTCCTTTAAATAGGTTGTTTTAAAAACAGCAGCTAGCCAAGTTTACATCCTGAGATTTGGATAGAAAACAAAGGCCTTTTAAGACGGTTATGACCTTAGTTTGATTTGAACAATTCCTATTTTTCATCTCATTTAATCAGTTTGGAAAAAACAATAATGATCACACTAAAAAAGGCGCTTCTCCTGCATTGGAGTTAAGGGCCTTTTTTAATAATGTATTAATCGCAATCCTTGAACTTCTCCAAACCAGAAACAATAAACTCTGATCTACGGTTCAATTGATGCTCCTCGCTAGAACATGCTACACCGTTAGCACACTGATTGAGCAATCTTATTTCCCCGTAGCCTTTTGCCGTTAAACGAGAAGCATCAATGCCTTTTGATATCAGCCAGTTGCGTGTGCTTTGTGCTCTTCTATCTGACAGCACTTCGTTGTATTGATCTGGCGCTCTACTATCGGTATGAGAGCGTATCTCAACACTAACTTGGGGATATAACTCCATAAAAGCTTTGATTTTAGACAACTCATAAGCGGCATCTGCCCTAATATTAAACTTGTCAAAATCAAAATATATTTGCTCAATATCTAGTAATGGCCCTATGTCGTCACAATCTACCACAGGGATGCGATTGAGTTCAATTTCTAGAGAAATATCTATAAGCCCCGAACTTGTCGGAGTAGCAATAACCTCTTCGTCTGAGGTATAGTTATCCTTTACTACTCGTAGGACATATGGTTGATCACAATCTAATTTAAAAGTGTAAGTTCCATCATCACTAGTAACTTGTCGATCAATCTTATTATTTTCCATATCCAAAAGCACTACGGTCGCGTCTTTAACAGGATTACCAATTTTTTTATCAATTATATTGCCCGTAACAAGTATTTCACATTTCGCCCTAAGATCTTCTAACTGCAGGAATCTATAAATATCATCATCTCCAGAACCACCAGGTCTGTTGGAGCTGAAGTATCCTATTTTAGTATCATCGTTTACAATAAAACCAAAATCATCGTATGTTGTGTTGATCGGCTTACCGATGTTAACCACCTCACCCGTGCTACCGTCAGGACTTATAGAACTAGCAAAAACGTCCAATCCTCCTAATCCTTGATGGCCTGAAGAGGAAAAATACAAGATGTTTGTTTTACTAATAAAAGGAAAGGTTTCCCTAGCTAGCGTATTGATGTTTTTAAGGTTTCTAGGCGCACTAAATGACCCATCTCCCATGATATCTACCACCCAAATATCTGACCTTGTAAATTCATTTTCGAGATCATATCCCATACTTCCAGGCATATCGCTGGAAAAATATAATTGTTTGCCATCTGGACTTAAAGCGGGGTGCGCAACAGAATATTCGTCGTTATTAAAAGGAAGTTGTTCTGGTTTTGACCAAGTACCTTTATTCTTATAAGATCTAAATATTTTTAATTTATTAATCCCCTTTTTATCTTGAAGGTACACGCCATTATCATAATTGTTGCGCGTAAAATACATGGTCTGTCCATCGGAAGTAAAGACAGGGGTGCTTTCATGATATTTGGTATTGATCACACTAGACATAGGCTTAGGCTTACTCAATACACCATTTTCATCAGTATCGGCAGTATATAATTGCAAGAAAGGTTGGTTATTCCAAGTGTGTCTTTCCCTTATTATGGATCCAGAATCCCTCGCTGTGGCATAAACTACTTGATTGTTTGAAGTATAAAATGCAGGTCCAAAATCAGCTGTATAGGAGTTGATCTCCTTGGCGTTTTTTATTTCAAACCTACCCGATTGAAGCTCTATAATTTCAAGGTAATTAGGTTCTTCTTTTAATATTTTTGATCTGGTGTCAAAACCTTTAGAACTACTAAACTTAGCCATGAATAAATCTGACTCATCGTATTTATTCACTGTTTTTAATGTTTGCGCATATCTAAAAAAATATGCTGGAGTCACTGTATCCTCAAATTGTGTAAAAAGCTTTGCGTACCATTTATGAGCTTGCTTTAAATCGTCATTAAAATAGTAAGTGTCTCCTAGTTTTGCCAGTATTTCGTAGGTGACATAACCATCCTCAACTAATTTCAAATAAATCTTTTGAGCCTCGATAAATGCAAAGGCATTGTATTTATTATTTCCCTTTTCTAACTGATATGTCTGTGCATGTCCCGCAACACAGGAGACAAGAAGTATAAATAAAATCAGTCTTTTAAACATGTTAAAATTCTATATGGATTATTAGAAGAACCGTGGTGTAATGATACGTTCGTAATTATTGAACAATTCAAATCTTAGGAATAATTCATAGCTACCGTCATTAAAAATAGCATTTCCTAATGCCGTCGTCTCCCGATCATATGCAAAGCCTATCATCATTTGATCACTTATCTGAAACCCTACAAGACCTGTCACAGCCGCACTCCACCGGTAAGCTACTCCTAAAGTTAACCTATCATTGAATAAAAAATTTGCTGAAAGATCTATTTGTACGGGCGCCCCTTGAACGAGCTTCAACATCGTAGCTGGCTTGAACTTGACATCCTCATTTAAATCAAACACATAACCCGCTGTCGCAAATAAGTGAATTCGTTCTTGTGCTATATAAGTCGTACTGCGGTTGTTTTCAGTACCGTCAAAGTGATCTGTCTGTAAGAGGTTAGGGCTGCTTAATCCCAAATAAAGCTTCTCTGTATGGTAATACAAGCCCAGACCTAGAGTAGGCGAAAGTTTATTATCTATATTCTCTGACAGTCTAGGATCTCCCAAGTCAAAAGGGTTGAGCCTTCTATAATCTACATTTAAAACATGAATACCTCCTTTTATTCCAAAACTCAATCTGGCCTGATCACCAACTAGCAGGGTATAACTAAAGTCTGCAGCTACGTAAGTCTCATCTGAGGGACCTATTTCATCATTCACTATACTCAATCCTATACCTACCCGACTATTGGAAAGAGGTGTATGAAAAGACAAGGTTTGAGTATGTGGCGCGCCATCGAGTCCTACCCATTGACTTCTGTGAAGACCGACAATACTTGCCACTCCTCGATTTCCAGCATAGGCAGGATTCACCACTATAGGATTGTACATATACTGACTGTACTGTGGATCTTGTTGTGCCGTCACCGCTTTCGCGAAAGCGAAAAATAATAAACAACTTACTAGTTTCTTCATGCAAGAGATGATTACAAACAAGTTCTGTCTAAAAATTAAAACTTGATTTAATATCTATTAATAGATAAAAGTACAGCTTTATTGATGGTCTGATGTTAACCGTCCAGATATTCTATGACTTAGAGGTATACCGACAGGGCAAATCATTTTGTGTGGTTAGATTTGATGGCATGGGCCAAGCGCGTTTTGAAAGAGGTTGAAACGCTATTTTAGACAAGAACGAAGGCATAAACCGATCTTGAGGACCTATTGATACGACAAATGCTTTGAGGCCTTAGAGGGCTTGTATGAAAGGGGTGCTACTTGATGTTTTCGCCTTAGGTGTATTGTATTTTTTAAATAAAAAAAGCCTAATGATAAATCATCAGGCTTTAATATTATGCTTGACCAGTTGGGCCAAAATTTAAAGGAACGGGCGGTTGTTCATAATCCTTAATATCTCCATGAGCTTGCTCAAACTTTCTTACATTTTCATGTAGTGCTTTTGCCAGTCGCTTAGCGTGTTGAGGAGTTAATATTATTCTGGACTTCACCTTTGACTTAGGGTTTCCAGGCATAATATTTACAAAGTCTACAACAAATTCAGAAACCGAATGGTTGATGATTGCAAGGTTACTGTATTGTCCCTCTGCAACTTCACCATCAATCTCAATATTGATTTTATGGTCAGGATTTTGATCTTTTGCCATTACTATTAGTTATAATTTACTTTAGGCTCTTCTTTTTGGTGAAGAAGTTTTTCAAACTCTTCTTTAGAACCTACTATGATATCTTCATAGTTACGCATTCCAGTACCTGCAGGTATTCTGTGACCTACAATTACATTTTCTTTAAGACCTTCTAACGTATCTACTTTACCTGCTACTGCAGCCTCGTTCAATACTTTAGTCGTCTCTTGGAAAGATGCTGCACTAATGAATGACTTCGTTTGAAGCGATGCACGAGTAATACCTTGAAGAACTGGCTCAGCAGTTGCAGGCATTACGTCACGAGCAGTTGCAAGAGCTTTATCTTCTCTACGTAATATAGAGTTTTCATCTCTTAACTCTCTAGAAGTAATAATTTGTCCCTCTTTTAAGTTTACAGAATCTCCAGCACTTTCAACTACTTTCTTACCATAAAGTCTATCGTTTTGCAAGATAAAATCTTCCTTGTGAACCAATTGATTCTCTAAGAACATACCATCACCAGAATCAACGATTCTTACCTTTCTCATCATTTGACGAACTACAACTTCAAAGTGCTTATCGTTAATCTTTACACCTTGTAATCTGTACACCTCTTGAACTTCATTTACTAAGTACTGTTGAACAGCACTTGGTCCTTTAATTGCAAGAATATCTTTAGGAGTAATAGACCCGTCGGATAATGGCATACCCGCTCTAACATAATCATTTTCTTGTACAAGAATTTGATTAGATAGTTTCACTAGGTATTTCTTCACTTCATCAGTTTTAGAAGTCACGATGATTTCACGGTTACCACGTTTGATTTTACCGAAAGAAACAACACCATCAATCTCACTTACTACAGCAGGATTAGAAGGATTACGTGCTTCAAACAATTCTGTTACACGTGGAAGACCTCCAGTAATATCACCTGCTTTAGCAGATTTACGTGGAATCTTTACCAATACTTTACCAACTTTGATCTTTTCATCATCGTTGATCATCAAGTGAGCACCTACTGGTAAGTTATAAGAAATAACATTATCTCCTTTACTGTCTAAAATATGCAGCGTAGGAATCAATTTCTTATCTCTAGAGTCAGAAATTACTTTCTCCTCATATCCAGTTTGTTCATCACTTTCTACTTGGAAAGTAACACCTTGTATGATATTTTCAAATTTGATCTTACCTGCAAATTCAGAAATAATAACACCGTTAAAAGGATCCCACTTCGCGAGAAGATCTCCTTTTTTAACCTTAGTTCCTCGCTTCACATAAAGCTCACAACCGTAAGGGATGTTATTTGAATTCAGTAGCATTCCAGTTTTTTCGTGTAGCAATTTAGATTCTGCCGTACGAGATATTACTACCTCTACTGGTTTGCCTTCACTGTTTTCACCTTTAACTGTTTTAAGATCTTCAATCTCAAGAATACCGTCATTCTTTGCAACAATAGAGCTGTCTTCAGATACGTTACCTGCTACCCCTCCTACGTGGAAAGTTCTCAAGGTAAGTTGTGTACCTGGTTCTCCAATAGACTGCGCAGCAATTACACCTACAGCTTCACCTCTCATAACAAGACGGTTAGTAGCAAGGTTACGTCCGTAACATTTAGTACAAACACCTTTTGCAGCTTCACAAGTAAGAGCAGATCTTACTTCTACTGATTCCAGATCAGAAGCTTCAATGATGTCTGCGATTTTTTCTACGATCAGTTCACCAGCAGCAATAATTACTTCTTGCGTCGCAGGATCAATAACGTCATGTAATGCAGTTCGACCTAGAACTCTCGCTCCCAGTTTCTCCATTACTTCTTCATTCTTCTTCAATGCAGAAACTTCAATACCTCTTAAGGTTTCACAATCTTCATGATTTACGATCACATCTTGAGCAACATCGTGTAAACGACGTGTCAAGTAACCTGCATCTGCCGTTTTAAGGGCGGTATCTGCAAGTCCTTTACGTGCACCGTGAGTTGAGATAAAGTATTCAAGAATTGAAAGTCCTTCTTTAAAGTTAGAAAGAATTGGGTTTTCAATAATTGCACCACCACCGTCATTGGATTTCTTAGGCTTTGCCATAAGTCCACGCATACCGGTAAGCTGTCTGATCTGTTCTTTAGATCCACGGGCTCCAGAATCAAGCATCATAAACACAGAGTTGAACCCTTGTTGGTCTTCTCTAATGTTTTTCATTGACAATTCAGTAAGCTGCGCGTTAGTGGCAGTCCACACATCAATTACTTGATTATATCTTTCGTTTTGGGTAATAAGACCCATACCGTAGTTACCACGTATCGCATCCACTTTAGTGTTTGCTGCATCGATCATCGATTGCTTTTCTACAGGGATCATGATATCTCCAAGAGAGAATGATAATCCACCACGAAATGCAAATCCATAACCTAGATCTTTAATTTCATCAAGGAAAGCAGCTGTTCTAGGAACATCTGTAACCTTTAATATCTCTCCGATAATATCTCTAAGAGCTTTCTTAGTTAATACCTCATTGATGTATCCAGCTTCATCCGGCACCTTTTGATTAAAAATCACACGACCAGCAGTAGTTTCAATGATCTGAGTTTTGTAAGAACCGTCTTCTTGAAGAAGATTGATTCTACATTTTACAGGAGCATTAATATCTACACGCTTTTCATTAAAAGCAATTACTAATTCTTCAGGTCCGTAAAAAGTAAGTCCTTCACCTTTAACAATGTGTCCAGGTTCAGATCTACGAAGTTTGGTCATATAATAAAGACCCAATACCATATCCTGAGAAGGTACCGCAATTGGGCTACCGTTTGCAGGGTTCAGAATATTGTGTGAAGCCAGCATTAATAACTGACATTCTAATATTGCTTCAGGACCTAACGGAAGGTGAACGGCCATTTGATCACCATCAAAATCGGCGTTAAATGCCGTACATACTAATGGGTGTAACTGGATCGCTTTTCCTTCAATAAGTTTAGGTTGAAATGCTTGTATACCTAATCTGTGAAGTGTAGGAGCACGGTTCAACATTACTGGGTGTCCTTTTAGAACGTTTTCCAGAATATCCCAAACCACTGGTTCCTTCTTATCTATAATTTTCTTAGCAGACTTTACCGTCTTAACGATACCGCGCTCAATGAGTTTACGGATAACAAAAGGCTTATAAAGCTCTGCAGCCATGTCCTTAGGTATACCACACTCATATAATTTAAGCTCTGGTCCAACAACAATTACCGAACGAGCAGAATAATCTACACGCTTACCAAGTAAGTTCTGACGGAAACGTCCTTGCTTTCCTTTTAAGGAATCAGAAAGGGATTTCAATGGTCTGTTAGAATCGGTCTTGACAGCACTAGATTTTCTTGTATTATCAAGAAGTGAATCTACTGCTTCCTGTAACATACGTTTCTCGTTACGAAGGATAACCTCAGGAGCTTTAATCTCCATCAATCGCTTCAAACGGTTGTTACGTATGATCACACGACGGTATAAATCATTTAAATCAGACGTTGCAAAACGACCCCCGTCAAGTGGTACTAATGGACGTAATTCTGGCGGAATTACTGGAACCACTTTCATGACCATCCATTCTGGTTTGTTTTCTCGTCGCTCATTAGAATCTTTAAGAGCCTCCACAACTTGCAGACGTTTTAAAGCTTCAGTCTTACGTTGTTTAGACGTCTCATTATTTGCTTTGTGTCTCAGGTCATATGATAGCGCATCTAAATCGATACGTTTAAGTAAATCGATCAAACACTCAGCACCCATCTTAGCGATGAATTTGTTAGGATCTGAATCTTCTAAATACATGTTTTCCGGTGGAAGCGTATCTAAGATATCTAGGTATTCTTCTTCTGTAAGGAAATCTAAATTACGAACTTCTTCGCCTTCAGCATTCTTTGCGATACCTGGTTGAATCACCACATATCTTTCGTAATAGATGATCATGTCCAGCTTCTTTGAAGGAAGCCCTAGTAGGTAACCAATTTTGTTTGGCAAACTACGGAAATACCAAATGTGGGCCACTGGCACAACAAGATTGATATGTCCTATACGATCACGTCTTACTTTTTTCTCTGTAACCTCTACACCACATCGGTCACAAACGATTCCTTTATAACGTATACGTTTATATTTTCCACAAGCACATTCATAATCCTTTACAGGACCGAATATACGCTCACAAAAAAGCCCATCCCTTTCAGGTTTGTGCGTACGATAGTTAATCGTTTCTGGTTTTAACACCTCACCTCTTGACTCAGCAAGAATAGATTCTGGAGATGCAAGACCGATTGAAATTTTTGAAAATTTCTTTTGTGTTGGGTTGTCTTTATGTCTAGCCATAATAATGGTACTATTTTAAGTTAAAGTAGCGAGGTTGGTGGATCATTTCGCTTTCGCGAAAGCGAAACAAACATCCAACCTCACAGAAAAATTAATCCTCCAGTCTTAGATCTAGTCCTAGACCTTTCAACTCGTGCATCAATACGTTAAATGATTCTGGAAGACCAGGCTCTGGCATAGGCTCACCTTTTACGATAGCTTCGTAAGTTTTGGCGCGTCCTATAACGTCATCTGATTTTACAGTTAAAATTTCACGTAAAGTACTAGAAGCACCATAGGCTTCCAGTGCCCATACCTCCATCTCTCCAAATCGCTGACCACCAAATTGTGCTTTACCACCGAGTGGCTGCTGTGTGATTAACGAATATGGACCGATAGAACGCGCGTGCATCTTATCATCTACCATGTGTCCTAGTTTAAGCATGTAGATAATACCTACTGTTGCAGGTTGATCAAAACGCTCACCAGTACCACCGTCAAATAAATACGTATGTCCGAAACGTGGAATACCTGCCTCATCGGTGTAACCATTGATCTGATCTAATGTAGCACCATCAAAGATAGGAGTGGCAAATTTCTTGCCTAATTTCTCTCCTGCCCATCCTAGTACGGTTTCATAAATCTGTCCAATGTTCATACGAGAAGGTACACCAAGCGGATTCAATACGATATCTACCGGAGTTCCATCTTCAAGGAAAGGCATGTCTTCCTGACGTACAATACGTGCAACGATACCTTTGTTACCATGTCGTCCTGCCATCTTATCTCCTACTTTAAGTTTACGCTTCTTAGCGATGTAAACTTTAGCAAGTTTGATAATACCAGCTGGAAGTTCATCTCCTACAGAGATGGTAAACTTCTCACGCCTTAATGATCCTTGTAGATCATTTTCTTTAATCTTATAATTGTGAAGTAAGTCGGCAACCATATCATTCACCTCATTACCTGTAGTCCAAGTTCCTGAAGTTAAATGTGTAAAGTCATCTACGGAGTTCAACATTTTAAGAGTGTATTTTTTACCTTTTGGAAGAACTTCTTCCCCAAGATCGTTAAATACACCTTGTGATGTTTTACCACTTACAATTTCAAATAATTTTTCAATTAGACGCTCTTGAAGACCGTCAAATTTACCTTGATAATCTTGCTCTAATCGAGCAATATCTTCTTTGTCTTGAGCTCTTTTTCTCTTATCCTTAACGGCACGAGAGAATAATTTCTTATCGATAACAACACCTCTTAGCGATGGAGAAGCTTTTAAAGAAGCATCTTTTACATCACCAGCTTTATCACCGAAAATCGCTCTAAGAAGTTTTTCTTCTGGAGTAGGATCACTTTCTCCTTTAGGAGTAATTTTACCTATTAATATATCTCCAGGCTTCACTTCTGCTCCAACACGTATCATTCCGTGTTCATCAAGATCAGCAGTAGCTTCCTCACTTACGTTAGGAATATCTGCAGTAAGTTCTTCGTTACCTAATTTAGTATCTCTAACTTCAAGAGAATACTCATCTACGTGAATAGAAGTAAAGATATCTTCACGAACTACTTTTTCAGAAATTACGATTGCATCCTCAAAGTTGTAACCTTTCCATGGCATAAATGCCACTTTCATGTTACGACCTAAAGCAAGTTCACCCGCTTCAGTCGCATAACCTTGACAAAGTACTTGTCCTTTATCAACTCGATCGCCTTTTTGAACGATAGGTTTCAAGGTAATACTAGTACCTTGATTCGTCTTACGGAATTTAATCAAATTGTAAGAAGTGTCTTCTGGCTCAAAGCTTACCAAAGCCTCACGTTCTGTACGATCATATCTGATCACTACTTTTTGTGAATCTACATATACTACTTCACCATCACCTTCTGCATTGATCAATACTCTTGAATCTGAAGCAACTTGTCTTTCCAGACCTGTTCCTACAATAGGAGCATCTACTCTAAGTAGCGGCACTGCTTGACGCATCATGTTAGATCCCATCAGTGCACGGTTAGCATCATCATGTTCCAAGAAAGGAATTAAGGATGCAGATATGGATGCAATCTGGTTAGGAGCAACATCAGCATAGACAACATCAGTAGCATTTATTACCGGGAAGTCACCTTCCATACGTGCAATTACCTTTTCTTGATCTATCTTACCATTAGTAAGGGGTAAGTTAGCTTGTGCAATATGCAAGCCTTCTTCTTCTTCTGCACTTAGATAAGTAGGTTGGTCTTGTAAATTCACAACACCATTAGTTACTTTTCTATATGGAGTCTCAATGAATCCCATTCCATTCACTTTTGCAAATACTGCTAGTGAAGAGATCAAACCAATATTCGGTCCTTCAGGTGTTTCAATTGGACAAAGTCTTCCGTAGTGCGTATAGTGTACATCTCGTACTTCAAATCCTGCTCTTTCTCTTGAAAGTCCACCAGGTCCTAGTGCTGATAATCTACGTTTGTGGGTAATCTCTGCTAATGGATTTGTTTGATCCATAAATTGAGATAACTGGTTGGTACCAAAGAAAGAATTAATAACAGAAGACAAGGTCTTTGCATTAATAAGGTCAATAGGTGTAAACACCTCGTTATCTCTTACGTTCATACGCTCGCGTATAGTACGAGCCATACGAGCAAGTCCTACACCAAATTGTTGAGACAACTGCTCACCAACGGTACGTACACGACGGTTAGACAAGTGATCAATATCATCAATCTCTGCTTTAGAGTTGATCAACATGATCAAGTGCTTTATAATGGTGATGATATCTTCTTTGGTAAGCACTTGCTTATCCATTGGAATATCAAGACCCAATTTTTTATTCATTCGGTAACGACCTACCTCACCTAAATTATATCTCTGATCAGAGAAAAATAATTTATCAATGATTCCACGAGCTGTTTCTTCATCTGGCGGCTCAGCGTTACGTAATTGTCTATATATGTGTTCTACCGCTTCTTTTTCAGAATTAGTAGGATCTTTTTGTAACGTATTGTGAATTATGGCATAATCAGCTGACATATTATCTTCTTTGTGAAGAAGAATGGTCTTAGCTTGAGATTCAATAATCTCATCGATGTGCTCTTTTTCAAGAATGGTATCGCGATCAAGAACGATTTCATTACGTTCGATAGAAACTACTTCACCAGTATCTTCATCGACGAAATCTTCATGCCATGTTCTAAGTACACGAGCGGCAAGTTTGCGTCCTAGGTACTTTTTAAGTCCTGTTTTACTCGCTTTCACTTCTTCAGCAAGATCAAAGATTCCTAGGATATCCTTATCTCTTTCAAAACCGATAGCACGGAAAAGTGTAGTTACAGGTAATTTCTTTTTACGATCTATATAAGCGTACATTACGCTGTTAATATCTGTCGCAAATTCTATCCATGACCCTTTAAAAGGGATAACACGAGCAGAGTATAATTTAGTTCCATTTGCATGGAATGACTGTCCAAAAAAGACACCCGGAGATCTGTGTAACTGAGATACAACAACACGCTCTGCACCGTTGATACAAAAAGTACCAGATGGAGTCATGTAAGGAATAGTACCTAGATAAACATCTTGAACAATGGTTTCAAAATCTTCGTGTTCTGGATCAGTACAATATAATTTTAAGCGCGATTTAAGAGGCACGCTGTAGGTAAGTCCACGCTCTATACATTCTTGAATAGAATAACGAGGGGGATCTACGAAGTAATCGAGAAATTCCAACACGAACTGATTACGAGTATCAGTGATAGGAAAATTTTCCATGAAGGTATTATAAAGGCCTTCTACTTCTCTTTTGTCAGATTTAGTCTCTAACTGAAAAAAGTCCTGAAAGGATTTTATTTGGATATCCAGCAGGTCAGGATATTCTGCCTTATTAGTTACCGTTGAAAAATTAATTCTTTCTGTGTTTGTTGCTAGCATCAATGCACGGTATTAAGTGATTAAAAAAAGCGTTATCGACGACGTCTCATCTTTATACGCAAAATGGTCTAGGCCTGTGAGCGCCGCTCACAGGTCTAAACCTTTATTGTTTAGGTAAGAAGAATTACTTCAACTCCACCTCAGCACCAGCTGCTTCTAGCTGAGCTTTAAGCGCTTCTGCTTCGTCTTTAGAAACACCTTCTTTAATTGGAGATGGTGCATCGTCAACAAGTGCTTTAGCATCTTTCAATCCTGCTCCTGTAAGTTCTTTTACAAGTTTCACAACAGCTAGTTTAGCACCACCTGCAGCTTTAAGGATTACATCAAATTCTGTTTGCTCTTCAGCAGCGTCTCCACCACCTGCAGCTGGTCCAACCATAGCAACTGCCGCTGCTGCTGGTTCAATACCATACTCATCCTTAAGGATGTCTGCTAATTCGTTTACTTCTTTAACAGTTAAATTAACTAACTGCTCAGCGAAATCTTTTAAATCTGCCATTTTTCTATCGTTTTAATAAAATTTATAAATAATTAATTGCGTACTAAATTGGGTTCTATCTTTCAGATAGAGTTTTAAGTATTCCTGCGAGTTTACCACCACCTGATTGAAGTGCTGATATCACATTTTTAGCAGGACTTTGAAGTAGACCGATGATATCACCAATCATTTCTTCTTTAGACTTGATATTGCTTAATGCATTGATCTTATCATCACCTACATAAATTGCTTCTTCAATATAAGCTCCTTTAAGCACAGGCTTGTCAGACTTCTTTCTGAAGTTTTCGATAACCCTAGCTGGTGCATTTGCAACTTCAGAAAGCATGATGGATGTATTACCTTTTAATAAATCAGGTAACTCACCAAAGTCTTTATCTGAAGCTTGCATAGCCTTAGCCAGAAGAGTATTCTTAACTACTGACATGGTTATATTAGCTTTGAAACAAGCTCTACGTAAATTTGATGTATCTGAAGCATTTAAGCCAGATATGTCTGCTAGGTATATAGTTGAATTCTCACCTAACGTAGCAGTCAAATCTTGAATAACATTTGCTTTTTGTTCTCTTGTCATGATCTAGATTTTTAGTCTTCTGCAAAACGTTTAGTGTCTATCTCAATACTAGGACTCATCGTACTAGAAATGAAGATACTTTTGATATAAATACCTTTAGACGTTGTCGGTTTTAATTTAACTAGTGTATTGATTAATTCTCTTGCATTACCTGCAATCTTCTCCGCATCAAAAGATGCTTTTCCAACTGCTGCATGTATAATACCAGTCTTATCCACTTTAAAGTCGATTTTACCAGCTTTAACTTCCTTAACCGCTTTTGCTACATCCATAGTAACTGTTCCAGTTTTAGGGTTAGGCATTAAACCTCTAGGACCTAGTATACGACCTAATGGACCTAATTTTCCCATAACACTAGGCATGGTAATAATTACATCTACATCAGTCCATCCACCTTTGATCTTATCGAGGTATTCATCAAGACCTACATAGTCAGCACCAGCTTCAGTAGCTTCCGCTTCCTTATCTGGAGTAACTAACGCAAGTACTTTAACGTCTTTACCTGTACCATGAGGTAATGTAACAACACCTCTAACCATTTGGTTAGCTTTACGTGGATCTACATTTAACCTTACAGCTAGATCTACAGAAGCATCAAACTTTGTGCTTGTTACTTCCTTTACTAATTTAGAGGCATCAGCAACAGAATAAGTTTGTAACCTATCTATTTTTACTTGATTCTCTTTTTGATTTTTTGTTAATTTTGCCATTGTTACAGGTTTTAAGCCGGTGCGTTTCCACCTTTAACGTTCACACCCATTGACTTAGCAGTACCAGCTACCATTCGCATAGCGCTATCTACTGTAAATGCATTGAGGTCTGGCATCTTATCCATTGCGATCAAACGAATTTGATCCCAACTGACAGTTCCAACTTTCTTACGGTTAGGTTCTCCACTTCCGCCTTTAAGCTTTAACGCTTCAAGGATTTGTACTGCTGCTGGAGGTGTTTTAATTACAAAATCGAAGGACTTATCCTTAAACACCGTAATCGCTACAGGTAATATTTTACCCGCTTTATCCTGAGTTCTAGCATTAAACTGCTTACAGAACTCCATGATATTCACACCAGCCGCACCAAGTGCAGGTCCTACAGGAGGAGATGGGTTTGCTGCACCACCTTTAACTTGTAGTTTTACAACCTTAGATACTTCTTTAGCCATTTCTAATTAATTTCACTTATTTAATGATAATAAAGTGGAAGCCTTATTTATCACCTATAAATTGTAACATTTATACTTTCTCTACTTGCATATAACTAAGCTCCAAAGGAGTCTTACGGCCAAATATTTTAACCATAACTTCTAGTTTACGCTTTTCTTCGTTTACTGTTTCAATAGTACCGTTAAATCCATTAAATGGACCGTCTACTACTTTTACTGTTTCACCACTCTTAAAAGGAATAGCTATATTATCAGTTTGCTCGGCAAGTTCATCAACTTTACCTAACATTCTGTTTACTTCAGCCCTTCTTAAAGGTACCGGTTCTCCACCTTTAGTTTCACCTAAAAAACCGATTACACCGTTCACAGATTTAATAATATGAGGCACTTCACCTTCTAATCGGGCTTGTACCATAATATACCCAGGAAAATAAACACGTTCCTTGTGATATTTCTTACCATCTCTAATCTGAACCACCTTCTCAGTAGGAACTAGAATTTGCGTTAAATAATCCCCAAGATTATGGTGAGCAATTTCTGACTCTATATAATCCTTGATCTTATTTTCTTGGCCGCTTACAGAACGAACAACATACCATTTCATTAAATCCTTCTCTTCTGACATAGCGATTATTAATTTTGCTTAATCCAACTAAAATAATTCTCAATAGCAGCACTGAAAACATAATCAATACCCGCTACAATTAGCGCAAAAATAATAGAGAATACAGCAACTGTAACTGTTAACTTTTGCGTTTCAGCCCAAGTAGGCCAAGTAACGTGATTCGTTAACTCATTATAAGACTCTTTTACGTATGTTATCAAACTCATAATAGTGATGTTCTGAACGTCAAACTTAAAACATCAATAAAAAACTTGTTGTTTAAAGCCAACTATATTTATAATGCACGGGCTGAGAGACTCGAACTCACGACACCTGGTTTTGGAGACCAGTGCTCTACCAACTGAGCTAAGCCCGCAAAAAAATCACCCTAAAAAGAACGATTTATTGCCTTCCCCATATAAAGGGAAAGTATCCTATCTAAAAATAGATAGGATACTTAATATAATCAATTAGAAATTAATCTAAAATCTCAGTAACCTGACCTGCTCCAACAGTTCTACCACCTTCACGGATAGCAAAACGAAGTCCTAGGCTCAATGCAATAGGCTGGATAAGTTCAACATTAATTGTCAAGTTATCACCTGGCATTACCATCTCAACACCATCAGGAAGTGAGATGTTACCTGTTACGTCAGTTGTACGTACATAAAACTGAGGACGGTAGTTATTGTGAAATGGAGTGTGACGTCCACCTTCTTCTTTCTTAAGGATATAAACCTCTGCTTTAAATCTTGCGTGAGGAGTTACAGATCCTGGCTTAGTAATTACCATACCACGAGAAATTTGAGACTTCTCAATACCTCTTAACAAGATACCTGCGTTATCTCCTGCTTCACCTCTATCAAGGATCTGACGGAACATTTCAATACCTGTTATGGTAGAAGTCAACTTCTGTGCACCCATTCCAATAATCTCAACAGGATCTCCAGTGTTAGCTACACCAGTCTCAATACGACCAGTTGCAACAGTACCACGACCTGTAATAGAGAATACATCTTCTATAGGCATAAGGAAAGGCTTGTCCATTTCACGTACTGGCTCTTCGATCCAGCTATCAACAGCAGCCATCAATTCAAGTACAGAATCAACCCATTTTTGTTCTCCATTAAGCGCTCCAAGAGCAGAACCAGAAATAACAGGACCATTGTCACCATCATATTCATAGAAACTTAATAGATCACGTACTTCCATATCCACTAATTCAAGAAGCTCTTCATCATCTACCATATCCACTTTGTTAAGGAATACAACCATACGAGGAATACCTACCTGACGTCCAAGAAGGATGTGCTCACGTGTCTGTGGCATAGGACCATCAGTAGCAGCAACAACAAGAATAGCACCATCCATTTGAGCAGCACCAGTAACCATGTTCTTTACATAATCGGCGTGACCAGGACAATCTACGTGTGCGTAATGTCTGTTTTCTGTTTGATACTCTACGTGTGAAGAGTTAATTGTAATACCACGCTCTTTTTCTTCAGGAGCGTTGTCAATTTGATCAAAACTTGTCGCCTTAGAGAAACCAGCATCAGCAAGCACTTTAGTAATTGCTGCAGTAAGTGTAGTTTTACCGTGGTCAACGTGACCAATAGTTCCTACATTCAGGTGGGGTTTCGAACGATCGTACGTTTCTTTAGCCATAATTTATAATCTTAGTTTATATTAGTGTTCAATTTTAAAATAAGACAGACACGGAGCTAAAACCAAATCAGTCTATACTAGTAATGGCCTCTGTTGAGACCTATTTTTATTTAACAGAGCCAATGATGAGATTTGAACTCATGACCTCTTCCTTACCAAGGAAACGCTCTACCCCTGAGCTACACCGGCAAAACCCTTATTATAAGGAAATGGACAAATTGACTTTAAACCCAATAAAAATAGAGTTTAATCTAGAGCGAGAGACCAGGTTCGAACTGGCGACATTCAGCTTGGAAGGCTGACGCTCTACCAACTGAGCTACTCTCGCATTTATTAGTTTTACAACTAAAAGGTATTCATTATTTCAAATTATCTTCCCAGATAATATCAAGTGGGGAGAGCAGGATTCGAACCTGCGAAGGTTTCCCAACGGAGTTACAGTCCGTCCTCGTTGGCCGCTTGAGTATCTCCCCTAAAAGTCTTTTAAGACCTCACTATTTTAAAGAGCCGATGGAGGGACTCGAACCCACGACCTGCTGATTACAAATCAGCTGCTCTAGCCAGCTGAGCTACATCGGCTTTTATACTTTTTTAGCCATAAAAAAAGCCCGCTATTTCTAACGGACTGCAAATGTAAGCCTATTTTTTAATTACCAAAATATTTTTTAATATTTTTTTCAGTGCGCAGCTAACTTTTCTTTTCTTTTTATCAATTGACGCTCTAAAGAAGCCACGCATTCATCTATACACTGCTCAAAAGTTTTACAAGTCTTCTTTACTACCATATCATCTCCCGGAACAAAAAGTCTTATCTCAGCTATTTTATTTTCTGGAGCAGAGGTCTTTTGCACCTTTAAATATACATCTGCATTAATAATTTTACTGTAGAACTGTTCCAGCTTATCTAATTTGTTTTGAGAGAAACTGATGAGCTTTAAATCTGCATCAAAATTGACTGCTTGCATGTTTACCTTCATAATACATAGTTTTAGATTAATTATTTTTTGGACCTAGGATGCGCATTACCATAAACACCCTTTAATGTCGCCATACTAGAATGCGTATAAATTTGTGTTGATGATAAACTAGCGTGACCTAGCAATTCTTTAACAGCGTTTAAATCTGCCCCACGGTCTAGTAAATGAGTTGCAAATGTATGTCTCAATACGTGTGGGCTTATTTTTACCTTCAAAGAAACCTTACTAAAATATGATTTTATCACTCGATAAACAAGACTTGGGTACATTTTAACTCCTTTAAGAGTTGTGAATAGCTCATCTGTTACTGGTTGCGCTATAGACTGGCGCAAGACTACATACTGTTCGATATGATCTTTTATCGAATAAACTAAGGGCACTATCCGCTCTTTATTCCTTTTACCTAACACTTTAATCGTGTTACCAGAGACATCGACATCCTTGAGCTTTATATTGATCAACTCTTCTCTTCTTATGCCTGTCGCGTAAAAGAGTTCGATGATTAAAAAGTCTCGTGACTCCACAAAACTAGTGGTGTCGTAGGGTGAATCTAGTAATTTCAAAACCTCTTCTGTTGAGAAAGGTATTTGTATCTTTTTAGAAATTTTAAGGCTCTTATAAGAGGCCGCAGGACTTGAAGTTATCTCACCCACTTTAAGCAGAAATTTAAAATATGACTTTAAGGAAGACATCTTTCTATTCACTGTACGATTAGAACCTCCGTTCTCTAGCAAGCTAGTAACCCAACCCCTAATCAAACTGTAGTTCACCTCATTTATCTCCTGCACCCCTTCTTCTCTCAGGAAAGAATTAAATTGATTTAAATCCTTTTCATAAGCTAAGATGGTATGAGAAGAATAATTTTTCTCAAGTTGAAGATATTCTATATATGAGGTAAGATCCATAAAAAAACCGCTAATTGTAAATGTATAAATTTACAACTAGCGGTATGATATTCTAAAGGAAAAATTCTCTAGAGGTTTTCTGCGTCACGAAGTCCTTGAATGTAAGAAGCTTTAATGTTTTGAGCACGTTTTGCAACAGATGGTTTAGTAAACTGCTGTCTTCTACGTAGTTCGCGC
This sequence comes from Nonlabens sp. MB-3u-79, assembly GCF_002831625.1. NCBI lineage: Bacteria > Pseudomonadati > Bacteroidota > Flavobacteriia > Flavobacteriales > Flavobacteriaceae > Nonlabens > Nonlabens sp. MB-3u-79. Next base: position 392,859 of record NZ_CP025116.1, read on the forward strand.
ATTTTTCCTGTACGATCAAATTTTCTTTTGAAACGCTTTAGAGCTCTGTCGATATTTTCTCCGTCTTTAACTGGTATTATTAACATAGTGTCATCACCTCCTTTCTTTGGGATCGCAAAAGTACATATTATTTTACAATCTCAAAGATATTTATTTAAATTGATATGTGTGTTATTTTCGCTTTCGCGAAAGCGGAACACTTAGACTACTTTGCAGCAGGTTTATAATCCTTACCGTCAAGAGTCATTTTTGCGATAATCTCCCGCATAATCTCACTCGTTCCACCACCTATAGGCCCTAAACGACTATCACGTGACATTCTAGCCAGTGGGTATTCTTCTATATAACCGTAACCACCTAGGTACTGAAGGCATTTATAAATAACTTCGTCTGCAATTTTTGTAGAAAGAAGCTTAGACATGCTTGCCTCTTTTACAGGGTAGAGCCCTTTATCCAGCTCTTCTGCAATGGAATAATTAAAGCATTTTGACATTTCTACCTCGCTCATCATGTCTGCAAGGTTATGACGTAAGGCTTGATAAGTGTCTAGTGACTTACCAAATGCGGTACGATCCTTCATATAACCAATGGTGTACTCAAGGGCATATTCTGCGCGGGCATGAGAATTAATCCCCATGATCAAACGCTCTAATGCAAAATGTTGCATGATGTAAGGAAAGCCTTTCCCTTCTTCTCCCATCAGGTTCTCAACAGGGATACGCACATTATCAAATCCTATTTCTGCTGTATCACTTGCTCTCCATCCTAGTTTATTCAACTTAGTCGCACTGATACCTGGTGTCTCGCGATCCATTACAAAAATAGAGATGCCTCTACCTTTTGCTTCTAAATCTGTTTTTGCAGCGATCACTAGGTAATCACTGTAAACACCGTTTGTTATAAAAGTTTTTGAACCGTTAATTACGTAATGATCGCCATCTTTTACGGCTGTAGTTCTCATTCCCGCTACATCACTACCTCCAAAAGGCTCTGTAATACCTAGACATCCTATTTTCTCACCCGTAAGTGTAGGAACTAGATATTCTTGCTTGATGCGCTCGTCACCTTCTTTCAATAAATGTTGAGCTCCTAAAAATGCCTGTACCCACATTGCAGCGGCAAAGCCACCAGAATTGATACGTTGCATTTCTTCTAGAAAAATAACCGTGTAGAAAAAATCTAAATCAAGACCTCCATACTCTTCAGGATAGTAAAGACCGAAATACCCCATCTCTCCCATTTTCTGAAAAATCTCCCGATCTATATGACCGGTTTCTTCCCATCTTTCAATATGAGGAACGGCTTCTTTGTTTAAGAAATCTCTAAAGCTTTGTCTGAAGGCTTCATGCTCCTCAGTAAAATATTTTGAATACATACAGTTGTTACAATATAATTATTGAAAAACATTTAAAATCAAATTTTAAATGTGAAATTCTCAGTTAAGACTGATTTTATCAATCTAATGACAAATATAGCTGAATTAAACCTAATTTTTCCTGCGGAAACCTAGATGTTAACATGACTTTATCCCAACTTTTAAAACCATCCCTTAAAGTTCTCTGCTCCACAAGCTTTTCTACTAGATAGTCGTCAAAATATGGAATAGATAACAACTCTTCTTCAGTAGCCGTGTTCAATGCTATTTTTAAAAACCCTGATGGCGGGGTCACATAGAAATGCTTTTTTAACTGAATCATGGTCGAGTCCGTAAGTCCGTAAACACCTCTTACCTGTGAGATATCGATAAATCCCTTGAGGCGTCCCCTTTCTTGCAGTATCCTGCTAGATAGCGCTGGGCCTATACCGTATACTTTTTTGAGCTCCTCCTGACTTGCCGCATTAATATCTTTTGCCACCACTTTGCGACCCTGAAGCCATGTGTTGTCGTTTTTGTAAGAGTTCTCAGGCCTGGTCACCCAATCTGGAAATTTAAAATAAGGAGCTATGCTATCCAACCACTGATTGCTTACTTGTGTGACTTGCTGGAAATCTTTCCTAGAATTGATAAATTTTCCGCTTTCGCGAAAGCGGTGCAATCGATCTATTTCTTCTACATTAAGACCTAGTTTATAACCTCTATAATCTGTAATATAATTGGGATTGAAAGGATAAATGGTATCTCTCCTTCTTTGTTGTACTGCTGCAAGAGAGTCTACTTTACTCTGATAGGTCGTTGTATCTTTTAAACTCAAGACTTCTTTAGGCTTTTGTTTTACGTAAATAAAAACAGCCAGCACGACAATTAAAAGTAGCATTAACACAAAAATCCCTCTTTGCTGTTTTCTATCAAATGCAAAGAGGGATTTAAAATTTTTCATTATATATACTTAATCGAGAGCTTCTCGTTTCAATTTGATTGCGTTCATATACTTAGTCATTTCTTTCTTGACCTTAGGCGCAAGAAGTACAATACCTATCATGTTAGGAACCATCATAGAAAAGATCATCGCATCAGAGAATCCGATCACGTTTCCTAAACTAGCAGCAGAACCTATTACTACAAATATACAGAACAAGATTTTGTAGGTATACTCCGTTCTAGTCGTTCTTCCAAATAGGTAAGCCCAAGCTTGGTATCCGTAATAAGACCAAGAAATCATAGTTGAAAATGCAAATAATACCACTGCAAGAGTAAGTACATAAGGGAACCAACTAATCACCGATGCAAAAGCATCAGATGTTAAAAGGATCGCATCAGCATCTGCAAGTCCAGCATTTTCTGGATTAACGTTACCTGTAATAATCAAAACTACTGCGGTCATGGTACAAACCACTACCGTATCAATGAACGGCTCTAGCAAGGCTACCAGACCTTCACTTGCAGGATATTTGGTACGTACTGCAGAGTGTGCAATGGATGCAGATCCTACACCAGCCTCATTTGAAAAGGCTGCTCTTCTAAAACCTTGTACTAAAACTCCTATCGCACCACCGGCAACTCCTTCTGGACTAAATGCTCCATCAATGATTTGCATAAAGGCATCACCTATCATGTCATATCTTGCAATAATTACCCAAAGGGCAGCTCCTACATAAGTCACTACCATAAAAGGAACGATCTTATCGGTAACCTTAGCAATAGACTTAATACCTCCTATGATAACAATTCCAACAAATATGGCCATCAAAAGTCCAAAGACCCAACGGTAACCATACATAAAGGATTCGGTTCCACCAGTTATATTTTCTACCATTTGCGCAGCTTGGTTAGCTTGGAACATGTTACCACCTCCAAAAGAACCACCTATACACATAATGGCAAACAAAACAGCAAGTACTTTACCTAGACCCGCTAGACCCATAGACTTAAGTCCTTTGGTAAGGTAGTACATAGGCCCTCCGTAAATAGTTCCATCAGGACCTACATCGCGGTATTTTACACCTAACGTACATTCTACAAATTTAGAAGCCATCCCTAAGAATCCTGCAATGATCATCCAGAAAGTTGCTCCTGCACCACCTACAGAAACTGCAATCGCAACTCCAGCAATATTACCTAACCCAACCGTAGCAGAAAGTGCAGCGGTCAAAGCCTGAAAGTGAGTAACCTCTCCATCAGAGCTCTCGTCTCTAATAGTATCCTTGATGTCACCATCAACGGTAATTTCATCGCTCACTTCCTTTAAGTGCTCTTCTAGGCTGTCTACTTTATTTATGTCGACACCATTTGCAATACCATCTTCTCCGTAAAGCATTTCAGCACCGTGTTTCTCAATATCTTCATATTTACCACGTACCACTTGGATAGCTCTCCATACTCCTGAAAAGTTGACGAATTTAAAATATACTGTAAAGAATAAAGCTCCTAAGATTAATGGGAACAATACCCAGTAGATTCTTGTAAAAGGAGCATAAGCAGTTACTTCAACTTTATCCCTAAAGGACACATCAGCTTTAGCAATCTTAAAAACACCTCCAGTAACGATAATTTTATTATTTGGAGTTTTAAATTTTAGCTCTTCTGCCACCTGTTCTCCAGGAAGAGAAATACTACTTACCCTCAAACTGTCTTGTATCAATTCATACTGAACACCGCTATCGGAATTATAAGTAGGAATAGCATCAGGGTCTCCTGCGTCTATAATGGACAATCGGTCAAAAACATCCAACTCGATCGTCATGTCATGTTGAACAGATCCAAATGGAATTTGATAAAAAACGCCGCTAACGTAGTCACCAGTAGCCCAACCGAAGGCATCGTCTATCTTTTCATCTATTCCTTTTTCATCCTTTTGCTCTTGCGCAAAAACAGCTGTTGATAGCATAATAGCTAGCAATGACAAGAAAATTCTGTTTAGATTTTTCATCAATTATTATTTGGGTTAATATTAAGGCGGCAAGATGCACAAAAATCTTGCTGTTTGAAAGTTTTGGGACTATTTATGTAACCTCATTGTTAATTCTGTAGACTCTTTGCAACTTTTGAATTTGCTTTGTATTCCCAACAACAATAATCTTAGAACCTGGTGCTAGTTGCATTTTAGGATCTGGATTTACCGTATAATTACCGTCGGGCGCTTTGTACCCTATGATCGTACATCCTGTTTCCTTTCTTAAATTCAGATCTATAATGTTGCATTCTCTTATTTCGTCAAACATTTGCTCGTAAGAAATCTGTTCTAAATTCACTCCTTCACTACCTCCATAACTGAGATTATCCCAGAATTCGATCAAATCTGGACTCACAATTAAGGAAGCCATGTGCTGTCCACCTATAGTATCTGGAAGAATTACATTATCAGCTCCAGCGAGCTTTAATTTTTTATAAGAGTTCTCTTCACTCGCGCGCGAGATGATCTTAAGGTCCTTATTGAGCTGTCTTGCGCTGAGAACTATAAATAAATTATCTGTGTCTTTTGGCAATGCAGTGATCAAAGTAGAAGCTCTTTCTATACCCGCATTTATTAACACATCATCTTCATTGGCATTCCCTCTAAAAAAGTTTTGCTCGTCAAGAGACGCATCATCTATAACCTGTTGATCTTTTTCTATAATAATAAAATCTCTTTTATAATCTTGTAATTTTTGAACAGCCTGCTTTCCATTACGACCATATCCACAAACGATAATGTGATTTTCCATAGATTCTAAATGTTTAATTTTTCTTTTCTTCCTGAGGTCTGCCTGATTATCCCGAGATAACAAATATTCTGAAATAGCAGATACCGCGTAACCTACGACAATAACACTAATGAGAATAAAGAAGACTGTGAATAATTTAGCTGCTTGAGAGGGCTCTGCTATTTCCCTGTAACCTACGGTCGTGATCGTGATTACGGTCATATACAAGGCATCTATCCATGATAGCTCCATGGATAATTTAAAGCCCAAAACTCCTGCAAAAAGCACGAGAAACAATAAAGCAATTGCTATTCTAAGTTTACTAGGCACAAATTATAAGGTTAAAGGTCAAAAACAGAGCTGCGTTTTGTATAAACCAGGTCTTTGATTTTGATCCAAAAAGCCATAATCAAATACACTGCAAAACCAGCACCTAATGTCGCAAAGGTAAAATAGATAAAAGTGATGCGCACACTGCGAGCTTTCATCCCTAGTTTTTCCGCCACACGAGTAGATACGTAAAAACCGTATTTTTCCATGATAGTGCGCAAGTATGTAACTATTCCCATTGTGTAAATTTAGGCAATAGCTTTGATACTTTATAGGTCTTATTCAAGATTTAGAAAGTGACTCGATTAAGGGCGCAGTAATGCGACTCCTATATCGCAGCTCAAGCATTTATTCACATCACAGTAATTGGGCTTTAGCTGTAATAAAGATTGTGTTTGCAAGGCGTTTTCTACCTTAAAAAGCTTTCTAAAACCAGTTGTAATCGTATTCTTCTCTGGTTTCAATTGGTACATTAATTCCAGCAACTCTTCTGTGATATCTTTTGCGATAGCTCTGGCATGCATAAATTTTATAGGTACGATACAGTTGATAATTAATAAATCGATAAAATCTGTAGTAAGTACTTTTTCTCTTTCTTCGGTTTTTTTATCAAATACATGATGCGTATCCCAATACTTAGCTGCTTTTACTTCAAAAAGTTGGTGGATTTCTGTTCTGGATTTAGCAAGAAGAAGGGCTCCAAAAAGAACTGGATTTTTTTGATACAATCTCGCGAGCTGTGAAATCCTGATGGTAGGATAATTAGCCGGACGCAGCCTAAAGAATTTCATAGGGGTTAAAGAGGCTTTTAAGTTGTGTTTCGCTTTCGCGAAAGCGTACTCATCAGCCAACTCTTTATAATAAGGATCTTTTTTACTTTCCTGCAACAAGCCTGCCTGACCTAATAAGGCGGCTTCTAACTGGAATGCATCTTTTGCTAATTTGCGTACCACGGCCTGATCCATACTACTGGCGAGCTGTTCAAAGGCATCGGCATTTATGTTTGTGCCAAAACTTCTCGACAGCAACTGAAAAAAAGCAGCTTCCCAATCGTTATTATTTTGGTCCAACATGTGTTTTATACGATCAGACTTCTGCGCTAATCTCTCAAAAAATAACTTTTCTAACCACAAGTCTCGCTTAAAAGAATCTATACGGGAAAACTGACTTTCACAGTTGATGAATTGGTTGTTTTTTACGGCAAAAAGTTGGTTGTAGGACTGCACTAAATCTGGAGTAACGTACTGCGATACTTCCAATACAGGGATGTTGATTCCATCTCTTCTCGTAATTTCTGCATCATGCATCCAGACAACATGCAGAATAACGTTATCATAAGCCGGATCATCGTCATGACCGTGAAGATACCAGTCACTTGCTTTGATGTGCATCTCTATATTGCCAGCCCAATCCTGACCATCAATTTCTACACGACCGTTAAAGAAGTCTGGTCCAGAAAAGAAATTATGTGTTCCCAGAGATTTTATTTTCACCTGTTTCCCCTCAGTAGTAAGCAGTTCCTGACCGCTTAACTTCTTAAATTTCCAGAGGTAATGTATAAAATCTTCTTGCATACGGAAAGATAGAAATAAAATATAACATCTTAATAATCAGAGTTTATACACCTTTTTAAAATTTAAAGTAGAAAAACAAAAAATCCAACATCCTTTGGCCTTTCCGACTACATTACTGCAGGCTTCCCCTTATCTGCATCAATTCATAAATGGTACAGACTAAAAAAACCTCAAAAGCGATACGGTTTTGAGGTTTTTTTTAGCTTTAATAGCTATATCTGTGTGGAAATACTGAATATTTAATTTCTAAACACCCCAGCACTTCGTGTTTTATTCATCGTCTGGATGGTACGTCCCATCTTCTTTTAACCAGCCTTTAGAACGCATCCAGTCGTCATTAAAAAACTTACCTACATAGCGACTTCCATGATCATGATAGAGAATCACTACGACGTCGTCTTTGGTAAAACCTACTTCTTCGTGAATTTGTTTTAATCCTTTGATGGCAGCTCCGGCACTGTTTCCTAAAAACATTCCTTCTTCTTTTGCCAGTCTCCTTGTATAAACCGCAGCATCTTTATCGGTTACTTTAGTAAAGCCGTCGATGATTTCAAAACGAACATTGAGCGGCAAAATATCTTCCCCTATTCCTTCTGTTACATAAGAATGAATCTCGTTCTCATCAAAAATTCCCGTCTCATGATATTTTTTAAACACAGAACCATAAGTATCAATTCCCCAAATCTTAATGTTAGGATTCTTCAATTTAAGATAAGAGCCTACTCCAGAGATCGTACCTCCAGTTCCTACACCTACCACAAAATGAGTGATCTTCCCTTCTGTTTGCTCCCATATTTCAGGACCAGTACTTTGGAAGTGGGCTTTACAATTGGAGGGGTTATCGTATTGATTCACATACCAAGAGTTAGGTATTTCTTCACTCAATCGCTTGCTAGTTGAATAATAAGATTGTGGATCGTCAGGAGCTACGTCTGTAGGACACACATAAACCTCAGCACCTACTGCTCTCAAAATATCCATTTTTTCATTAGACTGTTTATCACTCAGTACACAGATTAACTTATATCCTTTTATGATTGCAGCAAGAGCAAGTCCCATTCCAGTATTACCACTAGTTCCTTCAATGATGGTTCCACCAGGTTTCAAACGACCGTCTGCCTCAGCATCTTCGACCATCAGTAACCCCATTCTATCCTTTACAGAGTTACCTGGATTAAAAGTCTCGTATTTTGCGAGTACTAAAGCTGGAATATCTTCTACCAGTTTGTTCATTTTAACAAGTGGCGTATTACCTATAGTACCTAATATATTTTCTGCGTAATTCATGTAACCTAATTAGACTGCAAAAATAGGATTTTAGAAGTGTATGAATTAAAAATATCTCTTAATCTCCCAGAATATTTTAATTATTCTGATTTCTGGTGTTTTATTTATAAAAAATGGAATTTGATGTGGCACTTTCTTTCACCGAGTTTACCTACACCGAATAGTTCAATAACTTCGACATCAACGGATCAAAGTATTCCAATGCCCAATTGATGCGGTTTCAAACCATCTTGAATCTTTATAGATCCAAAAATTTAAGACCTAACACGTTCATAAAAAGTCTTTTTTGCCTCTTGATCATTTCCGAAAAGCCATTGCACTACATTCTCATCCCACATATCATCGGCCTCCTCTGAAGTAATGATGTCGCGTTCCATAGCGAGGTCTATTATTTTGCCAGGATAACTGCTCTGTTTTTCACTATCCATCTCTCCAAGCGGGTAGGGGTCATCGAGACCAACAAGAACCTGCTTTGAACCTTGATTTTCAACTAAAAGATGTAAGGAACCCGTATCATGAACAAGCGTATCAAAGAAAATATTAGGATGCCCCACTGATTTTCTAGGATGTGTTTTCCCTTCAAATAAATCTGGTCGCCCATCAAAGCCTTGAATTCGACGTCCTAAATTCATTTGTGCCAGTTGTCCACCATGCGCAAAACACACCCGCATTCCTGGATATTTTTGAGCATACCCGTTTAAAGTTAGAAAGTGATACGCATCTGCACATTGAGCCAGCATCCAGATCAAATGAAAACGCCAAGAGGTGTTTTGAAGTTTAATAAATTTCTCTCCATCATAAGGATGTATTTCTACAGCGAGATTTAACTCGCTGGCCAACTCAAAAATAGGCTCGTTTTCTTCATCAAAAATGCACCTCCATTGACCTATGGTATCCATATAATGAGTAGGTAAACAAAGTAGTTTCATCCCTAATACCTTTACACAGCGCTCCATTTCCCATAATGCGCCACGCACATAGCCTGGATGTACCACAAAACCACTGGTAAATTTTGAAGGGTGATCACGTTGCACTCCAGCGTTAAAGTCATTTTGAAAACGCAGGGCTTGTTTCATCTCCTCTAGACGCAAGCCATTTCCGTATAATTGACTCAAATTGAGCACAACAGCATGATCTATCTTATACTTATCCATCCACTCCAACTTTTCATCTAGAAAGAAACTAGAGTCGGTTACTGGACGTGACCAGTCTTTTTGTAACATATTTTTACGCTCAGGATCCACCCAAAAAATCCCCTTTTCTCGCATGAAATCCGGAATCTGCTCCGGATAAGGAAGTAAATGTGAGTGACCGTTGATACGTAGTTTTTTATTCATTTTTAAGTACTTAGTTACTATTAAGTTTTATTCCCCAACTGTACTGCGGTCGTCTCAAAAAGAGAAGACTATTCAACATGATTCGACTAAAAATTCAAATTATGATTTTACTTTTATTTTTATTCTTGTTAAAGACTCTTCGTTCTTCCACCGTCTACTGGCAAGTTGACACCGTTGATATATCCAGCTTTGTCACTGGCTAAAAATGTAATCGCATTAGCTACTTCTTCTGGCTCGGCAAATCTTCTTGCAGGCACATGACCTTTCATGATTTCGGCAGCTTGTTCTTCACTCTGCCCAGCTCTTGAAGCTTTTCCCGAAATAATTTTATCCAATCTATCGGTTGCGGTAAAACCAGGTAATATGTTATTTACAGTAATGCCGTGAGGGCCCAACTCGGTCGCTAGTGTTTTTGCCCAGCTGGCCACTGCTCCACGTATCACGTTAGAAACACCTAAGAATTCGATAGGCGCTTTTACACTGGTAGAAATCACATTGATCACCCTTCCATAACCGGCCTCTTTCATTCCTGGAGCACAAGCTTGAATCAATACCTGATTGCATTTTACATGTTGTGTAAAAGCTTGTTCTAAGGCATCGACTTCTGCATCGATTAAGAATCCTGGTGCAGGGCCGCCTGTGTTATTGATGATGATGTGGATGGGGTTCGCTTTCGCGAAAGCGGAAACCACAGCTCCCACTTCCTTATAATTAGAAAAATCAGCAACCAAATACGTATGGTCATCGCGCTGGCTTTTATCTAATTCATTGAGAACTTCCTGAAGTTTATTTGGATTGCGCGCCAGTAAAATTACGCGAGCACCTGCCTGAGCAAACTGTATGGCTGTTGCTCTTCCTATTCCTGTACTGCTCCCACAAACCAGAGCAGTTTTATTTTTTAAGTCAATGTTCATCTAGCGAATTTAAGAAAAATAGAAAGAAGTTTAAGAATAGAAAACAGCCTTTGTCTTGCAATGTTTCAATAATAGGCAAGTCCCATTGTCCTGCGGACATTTCCCCAAAGGAAAAAGCTCCAAGTTCTAGATCTATAGATAATCAAATAATACGTATATGAACGATTCCAAGCGATTCCGCTCTAAAGTGCAATGAGCATTTAATAAATGAATCATTCCTTCTGTTTACTACAATCAAATTTTCTGGGATCACAACCTACTTTAAAGACAAATGAAAGTATAATAACTACCTTTGTTGCTTTCTATAAAATATGATCGTAACAAAGAATAAAGAAGAGCTAGAAATCATGCGTCGTGCGGCGTTAATGGTAAGTAAAACCTTAGGGATGATTGCTGCCGAAATCAAGCCAGGAGTCACTACACTAAGACTAGATACTCTTGCAGAACAATACATACGTGACAATGGCGCCATCCCTGGCTTTAAAGGATTGTATGATTGTCCGAGCACATTGCTTATTTCTCCTAATGAAGAAGTTGTTCACGGAATTCCTAAAGAAGTAGCAATCAAAGAAGGTGATGTACTTTCTATAGATTGTGGTGCCATCGTAGATGGTTTTTATGGTGATCATGCCTATACCTTTGCCGTGGGAGAAGTACCTCAAGAAACGATTGATCTTCTCGATAGAACAAAAAACTCTTTATACGTAGGAATCGAAAAATTCAGAACTGGAAACCGAGTTGGTGATGTAGGTTATGCGATTCAGGAGTATTGTGAATCTTTTGGTTACGGAATCGTACGTGAACTCGTAGGTCATGGACTGGGAAAAGTGATGCATGAGGATCCACAAATGCCTAATTACGGAAAACGTGGTCGAGGTAAGAAATTTGTAGAAGGAATGACCGTGGCTATAGAACCTATGATCAACTTAGGAACTAAAGACATCAAGCATTATCCCGACGGCTGGACGATCAAAACCAAAGACATGAAACCTAGCGCACATTTTGAGCACAATATAGCTATAGTAGATGGCGAGCCTCGCTTGTTGAGTACCTTTGATTATATCTATGAAGTGCTAGGAATAACTTCTAATGAAGAAGACCCCTACCGCTGGAAAGAGTAAAAATAAAATCAAAAGTAAAATCAAAATCAAGTAGAAAGCCCAACACTTTTTGATTAAGAAAAGAAAAACTCACCCTTTAGGGTTGGGGAAAAAGACCTTAGAGTTAAACTAAAGTGCAGATAGAACAAGCAGATTCAGCATCAAGTGCGGAATGACAAGATTAAACATGAAAAAACTCTTTAAATTCTTTCTCAACCTCATCCCCAGACCTTGGCTTATAAGTGCCAGTTATTATGTGCGTCCATTGATCACCTGGTGGTATCGTGGCGAGCAATATGAAGACCCTATTGATGGAAAGACCTTTAAAAGTTTCTTGCCTTATGGCTATGAAAAGGTGCGGGAGAATGTGCTTTCTCCATCCACACTTTCATTAGAGCGCCATCGACTGCTTTGGCTGTACCTGAAGCACAAAACCGATTTACTTAGTAGACCACAAAAGTTGTTGCATTTTGCTCCAGAGCAATGTTTTTATAAACGCTTTCGCCAAAGCAAGACCATCAACTACACCACCACCGACCTTAATTCGCCACTTGCTGATGTGTCTGCCGATATCTGTAATCTGCCATTTGCTGATAATGAATTTGATTTTATTCTTTGCAATCACGTCTTAGAACATATTCCAGACGATTTTAAAGCGATGCAAGAAATCTTTAGAGTTCTTAAACCTGGTGGGAAGGCGATTCTACAAATACCATTAGACAATGATCGCGATCTAACATTTGAAGATGATTCTATCACCGATCCTAAAAAACGCGCTCGTATTTTTGGACAATACGACCATGTGCGTGTTTATGGAATGGATTATTTTGACCGGTTAGAAAAAGCAGGTTTTACAGTTGCCGCAGTGGATTACACCAAAGAACTAGGGGCTCAACAAGTAGACCGTTACCGACTTGCCGCTGGGGAGTTGATTCCTGTGGTGAGTAAATAAACCTTATTTCTTAAATTAAAATATGATGCTGGAAGAACAGGTTTTCCCTAAGGGTAATATTAATTCTACCCTTAGGGAAAACAAAGCCTTGATATGCTCTTACCTTCACTTTAAAAAATAATATGTAATTTTATTTCGTGTCTAGAAATAATCTACAACTATACATCCATCTAGTTTTTGTGACCAATTATCGTGATTACTTAATAACTGACAGATTTGAAAAACAGTTGCATCAATTTTTATGGAATAAGCCATTAGAGCTAGAACTAACGCCGCTAATGATAAATGGAATGCAAGATCATATACATTTACTTTTAAAAATTACATCGACAATAACCATAGCATCTGTGGTTAAAAATTTAAAAGCACCCAGTTCTAGGTTTTTGAACGAGTTAACTCAAAGTGACTTTTTTGAATGGTCTAGAGGATATGGAGCTTTTACAGTGAGTAAAAAAGATGTAAGCTTTATTGCAGAATATATTAGAAATCAAAAAACACATCATGATAAAGGAACCGTAAATCCTGAATTAGAAAATTAAGCGCTTTTTTACTTTCCAAAGGGTAGAATTAATTCTACCCTTTGGAAAGCGGCATATTTACGCTTTACAAAGTTAAATAGGTTAAAATCTACCCAGCCTTTTTTACAAACCTCTCAAAACCTGGTGTGGTTTCAAACCTCAATAAACCACTCCTATCCATATACATAATAAGCACCTCCAGGTCTGGTAAATCCTGAAGCAACTCTTTAGACTTCTCTAGTGGCATAGCCATAAAAGCAGTCGCAAAACCGTCAGCTAGTGTGCAGTTTTTTGCGATCACATTAACGCCTAGAACCTCACTGGGTTGCGCCATACCTGTCAACGGGTTTACCGTGTGCACAAACTCTTGACCGCTTTCTGGATCTATTTTGAACTTGCGGTAATTACCGCTTCCAGCCATGGCTTTATCTGATAATTCCACCACAGTGATGTACTGGCGTTGCATAGGTTTTTGATTGGGATCGTCTATACCAACAGACCATTTTCCATTGCGCTCTAGATTCATTCCTTTGGTAACTACCTCTCCACCTACTTCTACCAAATAATTTTTAACTCCCATTTGATCTAGTAATCTGGCCATGTAATCCACCAATGTTCCTTTTGCGATAGCGTTAAATTCTAGGTACATTCCCTTTTGATCAGATTTAATGTAAAAAGAATCTTTTACTTGAGAAGGAAGCAATTGCATTTTGTAAAAACCTACCAGTTGCTTGAGGCTGTCGATTTGCTTTTGAGAAGGTATTCTTTCCTGTGTACCGTCAGCGCCAAAACCATAAGCATTCACTAGATTCCCAACCGTGGGGTCAAAATAACCACCTGTCTTGCGATATACTTCTTGCGCTTGTTCAAATACTTCTTTAAAAGGCTTGCCCACGAGAACGCCGTCTTCTCCTGCATTTATTCTATTGATCAACGAGCCTTTTACCCACGTACTCATTGAATTATTGAACATATCGATGATGCTATCCACTTCTGCTTTTACTTGTATTTCTTCGTCTGCAAATAACTTTATAGAATAGGTGGTTCCTATCGCATTGCCCACAAATTGTTGTGCTTCTGGAACAAACACATCAGCCTCTTTTTCTTTACAGGAAAAAAGCAAAAGTGACGCTGCGATAACTAAACAAAATCTCATATTATATCTTTTAAGTTTCAAAAAAACCTTCTTCACCTACTCGTAAAGATGTTTATACTATATTCTTTAAGCGACTGGTGTTGAGCAAGAGCCGCTGTCGCAGTAAGCAGACCTTATTCTAAGCCGCAAGGCTACTTGATTTCTATCAATCCTGCAAAATTCACCACATAATCATCCTCGTGGTGCACCGGCATTTCATAATCTCGAGAATTAGCTAGACCTACTCCAGCATAATAGGTAGTGGCTTTGTATTTATCTCCATGATCGCGCATCATGTGGAGTAATTTCTCATCATAATGTACTGGGTTTTCAGGGTAGGTCACCGCACGCACCACCACAAAATGTAAAAATTTGTCTTTTAATGCCACAAACTGCGGGTCCTTTTTAGGTTTAGAATTGATGGATAAAAACTCAAATCCCAACTCTTCCATTTCTTTTCCTACGATATTCATCGCCAATTGGTGTAATTCCTGTTCTGATAGTGGTGTAAGCATCCTACAAAGATAAAGTTCATAGTTTAATTAAGAGTTAAAGTTATGCCGCTTTCGCGAAAGCGGTATTAAAGTAAACTAAGAAAAACCTTTTCCATATCTTTAGCCTTATACGTGTACAGCCCTATGAAAACTATATTTTACTGCTTTTTAATTTTTATAACAGCAACAATTTCCAGCTGCACGACAGATGCTAAGATCGACTCCTCCCCTGCCATCGCAGACCGACCACTGACCGAATATGTCAATACGTTTATAGGAACTGGCGGCCATGGGCATACCTATCCTGGAGCAACTATGCCTTTTGGTATGATGCAATTGAGCCCTGACACCCGTCTTGACGGTTGGGATGGCTGTAGCGGTTATCACTACAGTGACGATGTGATTTACGGGTTTTCACACACCCATTTAAGCGGCACTGGTGTGAGCGATTATGGAGATATTCTTCTCATGCCTACCGACAAAGCCGTCTACAATAACGGCGCCGATGGTAAGGAAGGCTACTCCTCTAAATTCTCTCATGATAAGGAGAAAGCCAGCCCTGGGTATTATGAAGTGCATCTGGACGATACCGATATCGATGTGCGATTAACGGTTACCGAACGAGCAGGAATGCATGAATATCAATTCCCTTCTTCAAAGAATCAATTTGTGATGCTGGATTTAGAGCATAGAGATAAATTATTACAGCACGATTTACAATTGATATCAGAAACTGAAATTATTGGGAAGCGTTTTTCTAGCGCTTGGGCAACAGAGCAAATGTTATTTTTCTACATAACAACCTCGCACCCTATTAAAAACTGGAATACAAAACAGGAGGTAACGCCTAAAAAATTAGCTCTAAATTTTGACAACCCTAACAATGAGCCCGTCAGCATTAAAATAGGAATTAGTGCAGTAGATGAAGCTGGAGCAAAACAAAATCTAGAAACCGAAATAGGCAACAAAGATTTTGAAACCATTAAAAAGCAAGCTAACCACTCTTGGGAAAAGCAACTGAATAAAATTGTAATAGAAGATGACAATTACGATAACAAAGTCAACTTTTACAGTGCTTTATACCATACCATGATAGCTCCTAATTTGTATCAAGATGTGGATGGACGTTATCGCGGTATGGATCTAGAAATTCATAAAACTAAAGACTTCGATTACTACACGGTTTTCTCCATGTGGGACACCTACAGAGCGGCTCACCCTTTGTACACCATTATAGAACAAGAACGCACCAACGATTTTATCCATACACTAACGGCCAAATACGATGAAGGTGGTATTCTTCCTATTTGGGATTTAAGTGGCAATTATACCGGTTGTATGATAGGTTATCACGCCATTCCCATCATTGCAGATGCTTATTTAAAAGGAATCAGAGATTACGACGTAGACAAAGCTTTTGAAGCCATGCTTCACAGTGCTAATCAAGATAAACTAGGCTTAGAATCTTATAAAAAATACGGCTTTATTCCTGTAGAACTAGAAAGCGAGTCGGTTTCTAAAACACTAGAATATGCCTATGACGACTGGACCATCGCACAAATGGCCAAGGCTATGGGCAATGAAGAAAAGTACGCTGAATTTACTCGCAGAGCACAAAATTATAAGAACATGTACAATCCGGCTACTGGGTTTTTACAAGGTCGTTACCGCAATACATGGTTTGCTCCTTTTAAACCAGAAGAGGTCAATTTCAATTATACAGAAGCAAATGCCTGGCAGTACAGTTTGTACACGCCACAAGATATTTCTGGTCATATCGATCTGATGGGAGGTGATGCCGCTTATGAAAAGCACCTCGATCATATGTTTACTGCAAAAATGGAAACCTCTGGCCGCCATCAAGCCGATATTACCGGATTGATAGGTCAATACGCTCATGGAAATGAACCCAGTCATCACATGGCCTATTTGTATAACTTTATAGGCAAACCTCATAAAACTCAAGAAAAAGTCCATGAAATTCTCACCACTTTGTACCACAACGCACCAGATGGCGTATCTGGAAATGAAGACTGTGGACAGATGAGCGCTTGGTATGTGATGAGTGCACTAGGATTTTATCCGGTGACTCCAGGAAGCAACCAGTATATTATTGGAACGCCATTATTTGACAAAGCGACTATTAACCTAGAAAATGGCGAGCAGGTTACTTTGATTAAAAATGGAGTTGGGAAGTATATAGAAAGTATTGATTATGATAGTGCCTCTTTAGCAAAAGCAGAACCAATTTCAAGTTCCTTTTTAACCCATGACATCATCACCGAATCTGGAACGCTCGTCTACAACATGAGTGCACAACCTACATCTTGGGCAACAGCAGTGGAAGACCGACCAGTAAGTGCTATTACTGAAGAACTCATTACCGCAGTGCCTTATATAGAATCTGGAGCTATTTCTTTTTCTGATACAACCACAATTACGCTGAACACCATTGACGCCGATGCCGAGATATTTTACAGCATCAATGGAAGCGAATTTGAATTATACGAAAGCCCTATACCTATTTCAGAACCTATAATCCTCTCGGTTAATGCAGTAAAGGATGACAAAATAAGTCATACCCTTACTACCGAATTTTACAAATACGACAAGAATATGTCCATCGTCTTAGAGCACACCTATGCAAACGAATACAGTGCTGGCGGCAACGATGCCTTGATAGACGGGATGAAAGGAACCCAAGATTTCCGTTCTGGATCCTGGCAAGGAACACAAAAAGAAGATGTGGTAGCTACAGTAGATTTAGGAAGTTCCAAAGAGGTACAACAAGTCCGTACCAGTTTCTTAAAAGACCAACGCAGCTGGATTTTCTATCCTAAGAAAGTCATCTTTGAACTCTATGATGAGAATAAAAAACTCCTCAAAACAGTATCAGAAAAACTACCTGAAACTGGCAAAGAAGAAATCGTTGCGATTCATAATGTCAACTTGAAGACCGCAGTAAAAAATGTGCGTTTTGTAAAAATGCGAGCCCTTACTTATGGTAAATTACCAGAATGGCATTTGGGGCATCCTTATGATGGCAATGCTTGGATTTTTGTGGACGAAATAACAGTGAAATAATTAAGAGTTAAGAAAAAATGGACATAAAAAATTTCATCAATAATGAAGAGCAAATCCCTTTATCAGGATTTTGGTTGGATAATTATGAACCTGCATCAGGAACTATTTATGGGGAGATACCCAATTCTAACGAAGATGATGTGGAGAAAGCTTATCAAGCCGCAAAAGCAGCTTTTCCATCTTGGTCGAACACATCAATTGATGAGCGCTCTAAAATCATGTTGCGCATCGCAGACTTGATAGAAGAAAATCTAGGAGCTCTCGCTGCAGCAGAATCTCGTGATAATGGGAAACCTGTATGGCTGGCTCAAGCTGTTGACATACCGCGAGCGTCTTCTAATTTTAGATTCTATGGTCATGCCATTACTCAATATGCTACTAAAGCTCATGAAAGTGTTGGCAAGAACACCATGAATTATACAATACGCAAACCTATAGGTGTCGTAGGTTGTATCTCCCCGTGGAATTTACCTCTGTATTTATTTACCTGGAAAATTGCTCCAGCCATCGCCGCTGGAAATTGTGTGGTAGCTAAGCCTAGTGAAGTGACGCCTGCCACCGCTTATTTATTGGGTGAAATCGTTGAAAAAGCTGGTTTGCCTGCTGGAGTTCTCAACATCGTTCATGGAAATGGAGCGAGCTGTGGTCAAGCAATTGTCGCGCATCCAGATATCAAAGCCATCAGTTTTACTGGAGGGACCACAACTGGCGCGCACATTGCAAGAACTGCTGCACCTATGTTTAAGAAACTTTCTTTGGAATTGGGAGGTAAGAACCCCAACCTCATTTTCGCTGACTGTGATTATGATAAAATGCTAGATACCACAGTGCGTTCCTCCTTTGCAAATCAAGGTCAGATCTGTCTTTGCGGCAGCCGTATTTTTGTGCAGCAGGAGATTTATGAGCGGTTTAAAACAGACTTTGTTGATCGTGTGAAGAACCTGAGAGTTGGTCATCCAGACCAGTCTAGCACCAAAGTAGGTGCCTTGGTCAGTGCTGGTCATAGAGAAAAGATTGAAGAGTACCTCGCTTTCGCGAAAGCGGAACCAGAAAACTACCGCATCTTAACCGGCGGAAACCGTGTCATCGTAAAAGAATATGAAAAGGGTTATTACCTAGAACCCACCGTAATCGAAGTGTCCTCCAACGACTGCAAACTGAATCAAGAAGAGATCTTCGGACCGGTGGTGACCATCATGCCATTTACCGACGAAGCTCACGCACTAGAACTCGCAAACGGCACTAAATACGGACTCAGCGCGACTTTGTGGACCAACGATTTATCCAGAACCATGAGAATGACGCAAGAAATCGAAGCCGGAATAGTATGGGTCAACACCTGGCTGAATAGGGATTTGCGCACCCCTTTTGGCGGCGTAAAAGACAGCGGCGTAGGTCGTGAAGGTGGCTTTGAAGCTTTGGACTTCTTTACCGAACCTAAGAATGTTTGTATTGAGTATTAAAATATCCTTCTGATCCAGATGATGCCAATACAGATAGTTGAAAGGTCAATTCTCCTTTCTAGAAGCTGCTAACACCAATAGTTGGCATGTCGGGTCTTAATTATCCTTTTTAAATTAGAAACTAACATGCCAAGTATTCTTCTTTCTTGGCATGTTTGGTTGACATCGAAAAGCCTAAAAATAAACTCGTACACGGTTTCAAAATTTAAAGTAACCCTTTTTTAAAATCAGCTCCCCGATTTGATCCAGACGATGCCAATACAGATAGTTGAAAGGTCAATTCTCCTTTCTAGAAGCTGCTAACATAAGTAGTTGGCAGGTCGGGTCTCCACAATTTCTTTTAAATTAGAAACTAACATGCCAAGTATTCTTCTTGGCATGTTTGGTTGACTTAAAAGATGTTCTTACCTTGTTATTATGAACGATAGAATCGAAGGAGATAAATATTACCATATTTTTAATCAAGCAAATGGCATGATTGATATTTTTAAGGAATCTCGTAATTATCCTTTCTTTATCGATAAAATGGAAAAACACCTGTCACCAGTTTGCGAGATTATCGCTTTTTGTTTGATGAAAAACCATTTTCATCTCGTTGTTAAAACAAAAGAAATAGAAGAAACTCAAATTTCAAGAGCCTTTGCAAATTTATTTATAGGTTATGCAAAAGCATATAACAAAGCCTATAATCGTTCGGGAAGTTTATTTAAAAAGCCTTTTAAGAGGAAACTTATAGCATCAGAAACCTATTTGAAAAATGTTATTTTATATGTGCATTCCAATCCAGTTAAGGATGGATTTGTAGAAGACATCATTAGTTATCCTTGGTCTTCTTACAATGAAATTTTAGATGATTTAGCCACATTTATAGATCGTGACTTTGTTCTAGAATTGTTTGATGATTCCACTAACTTTGTTGCCGCTCATAGAGCTTATCAATTAAACACCTCTTTCACTCCTACTTTTGAACAAAACTAACTACAACACCATAATCATAGGCGGCGGCGCAGCTGGATTTTTTACCGCCATCAATCTGGCAGAGCAGACCAGCAATCATTCTATTGCGATATTGGAACGCGGAAAAGACGTACTCCAAAAAGTGCGTATTTCAGGCGGTGGAAGATGCAATGTCACGCATGCTGAGTTTGAACCAAAACCTCTATCCCGTAATTACCCAAGAGGAGAGAAAGAACTATTAGGTCCATTTCACAGTTTTATGACAGGTGATACCATCGCTTGGTTTGAAGAGCGTGGCGTAGAATTAAAAATCGAAGAAGATGGACGTATGTTTCCGGTTTCTAATTCTTCACAGACCATTATCGACTGCTTTATCTCGCTAGCACGAAAACACAACATAGATATTCTTACCAGCAATAATGTGGCCTCTATCGAGAAAACAGATTCTTGGAAATTACATACTAAAACAGATACGTTCTCTTGTGAACATCTAGTGGTCACCGCAGGAAGTAGTCCAAAAGTTTGGGAAATGATGCGTCAACTAGATCATACGATTGTAAATGCAGTCCCTTCCCTTTTCACCTTCAATATAGTTGATAAAAAAATAATCGAGTTGGCAGGAATAGCGGTAGAAGCTCGAGTAGAAATACCTCAATTACAGCTAGAATCTCAAGGACCTTTATTGATTACCCACTGGGGATTTTCGGGGCCGGCCATTTTAAAAATGAGTGCTTGGGGAGCAAGAGAACTGCATGAATCAGATTATAAATTTGATTTGGTGGTGAATTGGTTGAATTATATTTCTGCTCAAGACTGTTTTGAAACTTTAGCCGCGAGAAGAAAAGACAGCAAAAAGCAAGTAGGTAACGAGTGGCTGTTTGATCTACCTAAACGACTTTGGAAATATTTAGTAGAAAGCATCAGTCTTACAGAAAAAAACTGGGCCGATTGTTCCAATACGGACCTTCATAATCTCGCGACAGTATTAACAGCAAGCACCTTTGCTATCAATGGAAAAAGCACTTTTAAAGAAGAGTTTGTCACTGCTGGCGGTGTGGATTTAAAAGAAGTGAACTTCAAGTCTTTTTCTTCCAAAAAACAAGATAATTTGTACCTCGCAGGAGAAATCCTAAATATAGATGCCATTACTGGCGGCTTTAATTTTCAAAATGCCTGGACCGGTGGCTGGATGATTGCAAGGGCAATAGGCAGTAGGCAGTAGGCAGTAGGCAGTAGGCAGTAGGCAGTAGGCAGTAGGCAGTAGGCAGTAGGCAGTAGGCAGTAGGCAGTAGGCAGTAGGCAGTAGGCAGTAGGCAGTAGGCAGTAGGCAGTAGGCAGTAGGCAGTAGGCAGTAGGCAGTAGGCAGTAGGCAGTAGGCAAAATCGCTTTGACTTTTTTTTAAAAAAAAGTCAAAGCGATTTTTATGTGTTTATGAAAAGAAAAACGGTGCTTATAAATTTCACTGCTTTTATGAACTATTCTTTAGTGATCTTTCTCTATGGAACGCTGTGACTGATGCTATAAAATAAAATCTCGCAATCGCTTTCGTAGAAAAATATTCAATCAATTCTGTTATTTAGAGCTAAAAAGCTGTGGTTTTCTTAATTTAGGAGTTCAAATTTTGACACATTGAATAAGCAAACGATTTTAATGATTCTCGACGGTTGGGGAATCACACAAGACCCAAAAGTAAGTGCTATTGCGCAAGCAAACACTCCTTTTATAGATAGCCTATATAAGAAATACCCTCACGCCACCTTGCGTACTGACGGTGAGCACGTAGGACTTCCTGAAGGACAAATGGGAAATAGCGAGGTAGGTCACATGAACCTCGGTGCGGGTAGAATTGTCTATCAAGATCTTGCCAAAATCAATAAAGCCATAAAAGACGACACGCTTAAGGAAGAGAAAGTGCTGGTGGATGCTCTCGCTTTCGCGAAAGCGAACTCTAAAAAAGTACATTTCTTAGGATTGTTATCTGATGGTGGTGTTCATGCCCATATCAATCATTTAAAAGCATTGCTAGATATAGCGAGCGACCATGAAGTGGAAGAGGTTTTTATCCACGCATTTACTGATGGCCGAGATGTAGATCCTAAATCTGGCGCTGGTCATGTGGAAGACTTGATGAATTACATAAGCGGTACCAATGCACAGTTAGCATCTGTTACTGGACGTTATTTTGCCATGGACAGAGACCAACGTTGGGAACGTGTAAAGAAAGCTTATGATGTGATCGTGCACGGTATGGGTCTTCCTACACATGATCCTGTTGTCGCGATAAAAGAGAATTATAAAAAGGGTGTTACTGATGAGTTTATAGAACCTATAGTCGTGCTCAACGGCACTGAGCCTGCAGGTTTAGTAGAAGAAGGCGATGTGGTTATTTTCTTTAATTATAGAACTGACAGAGGCCGCGAACTAACTCAAATGTTATCCCAAAAAGATTTTCATGAGCAAAATACACATGCGCTGGATCTGTACTATGTCACCATGACTAAATATGATGAAAGCTACAAAAACATCAAGATCATCTTTGAAAAAGACAACCTTAAAAACACATTAGGAGAAGTCCTTTCTGCTGCTGGGAAAAAACAAATACGTATTGCAGAAACAGAAAAGTACCCCCATGTGACCTTTTTCTTTAATGGTGGTCAAGAAGAACATTTTCCTGGAGAAAGCCGGTTGATGTGTAACTCTCCTAAAGTAGCTACTTATGACTTGCAACCTGAAATGTCTATAGATTGCGTAACTAGCAGTATCATTCCAGAAATTAATAAAAAAACAGCCGATTTTATATGCCTTAATTTTGCCAATCCAGATATGGTTGGACATACCGGCTCTATGGAAGCAGCGGTAAAAGCATGTGAGGCTGTAGATGCTGCAGCAAACGAAGTCATTACTGCTGCCATTGAAAACGATTACACAGTGATCGTTATAGCAGACCACGGAAATTGCGAGGTAATGCTCAACCCCGATGGATCTGTAAATACAGCACACACCACTAATCCTGTTCCTATTATTATAGTCGATAAAGATATTAAAGAAGTAAAAGACGGGATTCTAGGGGACATCGCTCCTACTGTATTAAAGTTAATAGGTGTACAACAACCAAGTGAAATGACACAAAAATCATTAATTTAGTAACATGAAAAAGATATATATACTCATTGCCGCAGTAACACTTGCTGCTTGTGGAACTCAAAAGGTTGCCACAGAAAAAACAAGTGCTAATACGACTACCAATACAGAGGAGAAAATAAATAATGCCAGTCAGACAGATGGCAGCATAGACATAGGTGCTTCTTATGCAAAAGATGCGTCTGGAAATCTAACTGGAGTTGTTCAAAAAGATGCTTTTATGCAAGCACCTTTTAACTCTTGGTTCAATAATAGAATGGAGACTTATGCGGCCGATCAAGAAACGATAGACGCACTTAAATTAGCTCTTAAAGATGTAGAAATAAGAGCTTATATGGGTACTTGGTGCGGTGATTCCAAAAGAGAAACTCCTCAGTTTTATAATATCCTTGAGGCAGCCTACTTTGATATGGATCAACTTACCATGATCACTGTGGATCGTTCTAAAAAAAGACCTATAAACTTAGTTTCTGACTACAACATCCAGCGCGTACCTACCTTTATCTTTTACCGCAACGGGACTGAAATAGGCCGCTATGTAGAACGCCCTAGAGAATCTCTAGAAAAAGACATGTTGAAGATTGTTACTGGTCAAGAATACAAGCATTCTTACGATAACTAGAACGAACAATTTTATAATTTAAAACGAGGGATTCCCATTCCTCGTTTTTTTTATATATTCCGTATAAATTAACCAACTTGAACCTTCACTTTTCAAATCGCTATGTGCTCAACGCAACGCTCATTATTTGCTGGCTAGCCACCGCTTTTATAGGTTTTAATGGTTTTTTTAAATCTCATGATTTACTGACAGTTTCTTTATTTAATTATCACATTCCGGACGCATTGACTTTTTTACTAGCTGTAATGATGTTCTCATTACCAGTTACAGGACTATTTATTAATGTAAGAATAGCCAAGTGGCTGCTTGTTATTTCAGTCTTTTTATACCTAGTCCTTATTGTCTTCGACTTGCACAGATTGACTCCATACATGATTGTCTATCTAGGTGTATTTGCGGCACTTATTTTACTCAAATACGACTCCAGCATTCTATACACCGCATTACTGATCATCGCTTCTGGAATTTATATATTTAGCGGTTTACACAAACTCAACATAGGTTTTGTCATAGATATTGCACCACGCTTTTGGTTGTATTCCTTGCCATTTAATTACACTAATACCATAGGATATGGTTTTGCCATCATAGAAATAGTTGCTGGATTATTACTGCTGTTACCGCTTACGCGAAAACTTGCTTGCATCCCACTCCTCCTACTACACACTCTGATTATATGGAAACTAGGACCGTGGAAACTGGACTGGAACTCGATCGTATTGCCGTGGAATTTCTTGATGATCGTGATCTTAATTTACCTGTTTAGAAAAAGTGCTTTATCGACATTTAGAATAGGTTCTGCTCAACCCATTATGATTGTTTTAGGAGTTTTCTTTTGGTTGTTGCCAGCACTTTCACAAATCATATGGATTCCTGAGAACTTGAGCATGATGCTTTATTCGGGGAAATCAAAAAGTGGTTATCTCGTACTGAATGATCATATGGATCGGTTATCATCCTACGACCGCATTCCTGAAAAAGAAAAAATGCTCATCAGCCTGCAACGTCTTTCCATGGAAGAACGCGGTATTGCCATACATCCAGAACTAAAGATTTACGATAAAATATTAGAAAACTTCAAGTCCAAAATCCCGCAAACAGACCGTATTTATTATATAGATCCCAATAAAATAGCCGAAAAACTATGAACGCCATCAATCTTAAAGAAAAGCTGAGTTTATTCAAAGAGCAGTGGACTCCTAAAATTATAGGGGAGCTCAACGGTCAACAGGTAAAACTAGCCAAACTTCAGGGCGAGTTTGTCTGGCACGATCACAAAAATGAAGATGAATTGTTTTACGTCATCAAAGGTCAATTACTTATAGAACTAAAAGATAAAACCATCACTTTAAATGAAGGGGACCTTTACATCGTACCCCGCGGTGTAGCACACAAACCTATCGCTCACGAAGAAGTTCATGTCATGCTATTTGAACCTGCAATGATCAAACATACCGGTGACGTACAACATGAGTTTACTAAAGAAAAACTGGACTGGATTTGATCAATTCGAACTCGAACTCGAACTCGAAAGTGAACATCGAATTAAAGAACATAGATCAAAGAATAATCATTAACGAATTTGAATGGGTTATTCGCTGGAAAACCTATAAATAATTAAATCGAGATCAAATTACACCAAAACCATTTTACAACGACCTGACTTTTTAAAGTCATTTTCTATCTGAATTCAAGTTTGATTTTGACTTTCTTTTTGATTTTACTTTTACTTACGCAGCAAGGTTAAACTCTCTCTTAAACTAGAAAAACTAGGTGTTTTATCAGTGTATTCTTGACGCAATACTTTCTTTTCTTCATCTGTAGCTCCTATTTGTTCCAGCATATTGACCAGGTGCATTTTCATGTGTCCGGCTTGTATCCCTGTAGTTACTAAAGAATGTAAGGCAGCAAAGTTTTGAGCGAGCCCTGCAACCGCAGTTACCTTCATCAAATACTCAGCAGTAGGATTTCCTAAAATTTGTATGGCGAGTTTGGATAGTGGATGTAGGGATGTAAGCCCACCAACAGTTCCCAAAGCCAGTGGAAAATCAGCTTCAAAGATAAAGCTGTCGTTTTCTATTCGCGCACGAGTAAGACTTCGGTATTGTCCATCTCTAGAAGCAAAAGCATGCACTCCAGCCTCAACGGCTCTAAAATCATTTCCTGTAGCAATGACTACCGCATCAATGCCATTCATGATTCCTTTGTTATGGGTTACCGCACGATAAGGTTCTACGGTGGCAATGTCCACAGCACGGACAAATTTTCTGGCAAACTCTGCCCCAGTCACTCCATTAATAGTTCCTATCTCCTCTATTTTACAGGACACCGATACGTTTACAAGACAGTCGGGAACGTAATTGCTCAAGATGCTCATGATCACCTCTGGCACATCGCTTGAGAAGCCTTGAAATTCGGCCGCTTTTTGTCTTAAAGTCGTTGACAGTTGCTCGAGTGTGGTGTTGATAAAGTTAGCACCCATGGCATCACGGGTTTCAAAGGTGGCATGCAACTGGTAATAGCCTTCGAGGCTTTTGGTTTTATCTACTAAGCTCAATTCTTGAATACCGCCACCACGTTTTTTCATCGAGGCGTTGATTTGTTCTAGGGATTCTAATAATTCCGCTTTCGCGAAAGCGTAAAAAGCATCCATCTCACTGCCCAAACCATGATACATCAAATGTACTTGTCCAGATTTAAGAGTGCCTTTGATCTGTGTTTTAAAACCACCGCGATCCAGCCAAAACTTAGCGGCTTTACTCGCTGCAGCCACCACACTACTTTCTTCAATCGCCATGGGAATGGTGACCAATTCCTGATCGATTAAAAAATTAGGCGCAAGACCAAATGGAAAAAAGTAGTTGGTTACTGTATTTTCACTAAAACCGTCGTGAAGATCCTGTAATTTTTGATCTTCATTCCAGTATTGAATAAGCGTTTGTCGAGCCGTAGCGCTATCATCAAGGTGATGGGAAACCAGCCAATCTATCTTTTGAGATTTAGAAAGTTTTGAAAATCCAGTAACAGGTTGCATACATATAAAAATTGAGTCGCAAAGATACAATCGGTTAGGGAGAATTTACTCCTACAGGATAATCGCCTAAACCGTAGCTTTATTGGGATATTTTTAGTAAAATTGAGGTCACACGTAATTAAAACTAAGGAATGATTAAAAACTGCATGCTTTTATTGGCTTTTATATTTGTAAGTCAAAGCATTACCGCTCAGAAAAACATTAGTGTTGAAGATATTTATAAAGGAGAATTCCGCACAGAAGGGCTTCAATCTTTAGCCTCATTAAACAACGGGACTGAATATTTAGTTCTTAACTACAATAGAGACCAGACGCAAACCATAGATAAATACAGTTATCTCACTGGAGAAAAAACAGCAACCCTAGTTAATAGCGCAGACATCAAGCTTCCTATCAGTAATTATATTTTAAGCAGTGATGAGAAGCAAATGATGATCATTTCTGAAAGCAACCAAATCTTCAGACGCAGTTCCTATGATAAGGTGCATGTTTTGGACCTAGAAACTAAAAAACTGACTTCTTTAAGTGACGAGTTCGTTAGAAGCCCTTCTTTCTCTCCAGATGGTAAGAAAGTAGCTTATGTTTTTGAAAACAATATCTACTATAAGGACTTGACAACAGGAGTATTAGTTCAAGTGACTCAGGATGGTGTCACTAATGAATTAATTAATGGAGTTACAGACTGGGTATATGAAGAAGAATTTGCTTTTGTAAAGGCCTATGAGTGGAGTCCTAATAGTGAGCAGATTGCTTTTATCTCTTTTGACGAAAGTGATGTTCCTGAATTTTCTATGGATATTTACGGAAAGGATTTGTATCAGTACCCTGAAGTATTTAAATATCCAAAAGCTGGAGAAAACAATGCCGTTGTCGCATTGCACCAGTTTACTTTAGCTACAGGAACAAGACAAGAAGTTTCTTTAGGACGTAATGAAGAATTTTATATAGCCAGAATCAATTACTCTCCTAATGGCCAACTTGCTGCCCAATTATTGAACAGACATCAAGATGTTTTGGATTTCTTTTACGTTAACCCTGATGGAACATCAAAAATCGCTTTTACTGAAAAGGATACGGCGTATATAGATGTTACTGACGACCTTACTTTCTTAAAAGATGGCAGCTTTTTATGGACCAGTGAAAAAGACAACTGGAGGCATATTTATCTATACGATGCCGATGGTAAAGAAAAACGCCAAATCACAAAAGGAAACTGGGACGTTACTTCTTATTATGGTTATGATGACAATTCAAAAAGCGTTTACTTTCAAAGCACAGAAGATGGCTCTATCAATAGAGGCATTTATTCCATCTCTTTAAAAGGAAAGAAAAAGAAAAAACTCTCTTCTGAAACAGGTACCAACTCTGCTTCATTTAGTAAAAACTTTACCTATTATATCAATACATTTTCAAGTGCTACTGCTCCACCTGTATACACATTGAATAATGCAGAGGATGGCAAATTAGTGCGAGAGATCAAAAACAACAATAATCTTCAACTCAAATTGAAGGATTATATAGTAGCCCAAAAAGAATTTTCTACCATTAACATCAATGGCAATGATTTGAACATGTGGACTATGAAGCCTCAAGGCTTTGATCCTAACAAAACCTATCCGTTATTCATGACACAATACAGCGGTCCTGGCTCACAATCTGTAGCTAACGGCTGGTACGGTGCAAATGACTATTGGTACAGTATGCTAGCTAATCAAGGTTACATAGTCGTATGTATAGATGGACGTGGAACTGGATTCAAAGGAGCCGACTTTAAAAAAGTGACTCAAAAAGAATTGGGAAAATATGAAGTAGAAGATCAAATCGCAGCTGCTAAGAAATTAGGTGCTATGAATCACATCGATGCGAGCCGCGTAGGAATTTGGGGCTGGAGTTATGGTGGGTTTATGAGTTCTAATTGCTTATTAAAGGGTAATGATACTTTTAGCATGGCAATAGCTGTGGCACCGGTAACTAACTGGAGGTTCTACGATTCGATTTATACCGAACGATACATGACGACTCCACAAGAGAATGCCAGTGGTTATGATGAAAACAGCCCGATCAATCACGTAGATAAATTAAAAGGGAAGTACCTTTTAATTCACGGTAGTGCTGATGATAATGTACATGTTCAAAACACCATGAGAATGGTAGAAGCATTGGTGCAAGCTAACAAGCAATTTGACTGGGCCATCTACCCAGACAAAAATCATGGGATTTATGGTGGGAACACCAGAATCCACTTGTACAACAAGATGACCAATTTTATTAAAGAGAATTTATAATCACAACCCCCAACTAACCCCAATTATATGTCAAATGCAATTAAACAAAAAGAACTATTCGGTCATCCAGTAGGTCTGTACATTTTATTTCTTACAGAAATGTGGGAGCGCTTTTCTTATTATGGAATGCGTGCCATACTCGTATTATATTTAACGAGCGAGACCCTTTCTGACAATCCAGGTTTAGGCTGGACAGATGGGAGAGCACTTGCTTTATACGGATGGTATACGATGTTAGTTTATGTAGCGTCCATACCTGGTGGAATAATAGCAGATAAAATAATAGGTCAGAAACGATCTGTCCTTTATGGAGGTTTATTGTTATGTGCAGGACATGGTGTTTTATCTATTGAGCAAAACTGGGCCTTTTATACAGGACTAGCTCTCATTGTTGCTGGTGTTGGTCTTTTAAAACCAAACATTTCCACTCTTGTAGGTGGTTTGTACGAACCAGGAGACGATAGAAGAGATAAAGGATTTAGTATTTTTTATATTGGAATTAATGTAGGGGCTGCTGCGGCGTCCATTATTGTTGGTTTAGTAGCCAAATCATACGGATGGCATGCTGGTTTTGGATTAGCTGCTATTGGTATGGCATTAGGTCAAGTGGTGTATATGTTTGGTCAAAAGCACTTGAGCCACGTGGGTAACAAACCCGCAAAAGCTGTGAAAAATGACGGTAACGTCTCCATTGCACAACTGTTTAAAAATATGATAAGCAACAAAGGATCGCTAGCTGCATGGGTTCTTTTAACTATCGCCTCATTAGCCGCTCTTTTTATGTGGGACTGGGCTTATGGACTGTTGTTCTTGTTTTTATCTTTTGTCGTTGGTATGATGATGGCTATTTTTCAAGATCTAGACACTCAAATTGACAAAGACCGCTATGTGGTCTTATTGCTTTCATTTTTAATTGTAATTGTTTTTTGGGGCGCCTTTGAGCAAGCCGGAGGATTAATGAATCTATATACGCAAACCAAGACAGATCGATTCTTTTTAGGATGGGAAGTTCCTAGTGCGTTGATGCAAGCATTTAACCCTATGTACATTATCATTTTTGCAATACCTGTGGCAAGTGCCTGGATATGGTGGAAAAACCGTGGTAACGAAGCTTCTTCATTATTTAAAATGGCTTTTGGAGTTATTGTGATGGGACTTGGATTTGTTTTTATGATAGGTGCCTCTTTACAATATGAAGAATTAGGAGAATCGGCATTGTATTGGCTTGCCTTAGCCTACTTACTTCACACGTTAGGAGAATTATGTGCTTCTCCGGTAGCCTTATCTTTTATCACAAAATTAGCTCCCATAAGATATGGAGCACTGATGATGGGTGTGTATTTTGCAGCAACAGGATTAGGAAATAAAGTAGCAGGAATTATAGGGGAAAGCGCAGAAGGAGCAGGTGAGTTAACCGTATTTACAAGCATCACTGTTTTCTGTGTTGTTTTTGGCTTACTAGTAATCGCTTTGCTTAAACCTTTAAAGCGCTTAACCCACGGAGCAGAAGATAAAAACAAAGAGCAACTCGAACAAGAAGGCTATGAACTTGCTGACACTGAAATCAACTAAAAATCCTGTTTTAATAAATAATAAACACGGATATATAGAATGTCATTTGAATATTATATTTTTAACAAAAAACACACTACTTCGGTGTGTTTTTTGCTTTAATAGAAGTTGTAAATTTGTTTTATGAAATTATTCACTATAGTATTTCTGTTTATTTCGGCTTTTGGCTTTTCTCAAGTCAACTGGATGAGTATGAATGATGCCCTTGCTGCACAGAAAAAAGAACCTCGTAAAATTTTGATGAAATCCTACACAGACTGGTGTCCTAATTGTAAATGGATGGATAAGTACGCTTTCGCGAAAGCAGATATCGCCACATACATCAACGAGAACTATTACCCCGTAAAATTTAATGCCGAAGGAAGTGAAGTGATCAACTACAAAGGTGCTACCTACGCTAATCCGCTTAAAAAGCGCAACGATCGCGCGCAACATCAATTTGCTGAATTTATAAGAATATTTGAATATCCTACACTGGTATTTTTTGATGAAAAAGGAACCATTATCAATCCAGTTCCTGGCAAATTAGATGCTAAAAAGTTGGAAATCTACATCACCATGCTCGCAGACGAGACTTATAAGTCCATCAACACGGGGAAAAAATGGAACGATTACCAGCGTGATTTTAAATACAAACTACAAGATTAATCGACTGCTACCGCTCCTTCTTCATAGGTGTTTAAAAACCTAATGTTCCTTTGATCACAAGTGACTTTCCAAGCCTCTATTAAATGGCGATAATTAGAACCGTCAGCGATAATCATTTTCGGTTGGGTGTCTAGAATAAGACGTTCGATGTTTATTTTGGGCGAGTGCGACAGCAAGACGTTAGCGTTCTTAATAGAAGTATCATAGACTCCATTTTCAGATATCACCACCAATTGTGCGTCTTTATAATGTACCATACTTTGTAAATCGGCTATAGAGAGTTTCTTGCCTCGATGATTTTCTATGTTTTTTAATCGCTCCAAACTAATAACCGCTCTTGTAGTATCCATGACATGTAAATCAGTAAGCAGTAGGGCTTGATCCTTATTGCTCAGACTGACCGCACTTCCTGTGGCTTGATGCAGTACTAAAAACTGCTCTTCACTGAAGGTATACTTTTCAAAAGCATGTATCCCTATCCAGAGTATTACAGATGCGAGACTGAGATGCAGCATCCAGTTGGGCTTTTTTAAGTAAAAACGTTCCTTTTTACTTCTTTTAAAATAAGGAACTACAAACAAAACCAAACCAAACAGAGCTGTATATATCAAAATGGTTTCCCACCAGGTGATGTAGATGTCTGTTATGATAAATGCATCCCAAGAGCTGATTGCAGCAACGGTTTCCATTATAAATTCCAGTAGTACATTTATAGCAGTCGTTAGCCAGTCGGTAGGAAGCCCGATCAACAATAAAAGAATCAACAACAACGCAGCACCTATAATGAATGGCAATAAGGGCAGCAGTAGCAGGTTACCAAGAATAAACAAGCCTGGAAACTGATGAAAATAAAACAGGCTCACTCCTGCTACTCCTATTTGAGCTGCAATAGTAACGGTACATATGCTCCAGAAAAAATCTTTGACCTTATTGGGCCAAGTCCATAATCCAGCCAGTACAGGCTGTATCAATACAATAGAAAATACCGCCATATAACTCAACTGAAAACCCACCTGAAACAGCAATCGTGGATCATAAACCAATAACACAAAAGCAGATAAGGTCAAACTGTGATAAACCGATCCTTTGCGTTTGAGGTTCATACCTATGGCCACAAAAGAAAACATAGTTACTGCTCGCATGATGGATGGTGACATTCCGGTGAGTAGAGCAAAGCACCATAGAAGAACAATAAGAACAGCACTTTGAATCCAGCGACCGTATTTGAGTCGCAAGATACTTTGAGTGAGAAATCTTAGAATCAATAGAATGATTCCAACATGCAAACCACTTAAAGCGAGAATATGTATCACCCCTGCATCTCTAAAGCTTTTGGTGAGCTCGGGATCAACATTCTGTCGTTGTCCTAAAACCAAAGCTTCTATCATCGCACGAGGACGCTCTTTTAAACTGGATGCCGTTAGTTCCTTTAGAATGGTATTTCTGACACCCAAGAGCACATCTGCTCTTTCAGGACCCCTCTCATCACTCCATATACGAGTTGGATCTGCATAAATCTGACCATAGACATCAATAGACTTCAAATAGGCTCTGTAATCAAAATCACCTGGGTTACGTGCAAATGCTGGTAAACCTATATGCTCATAAACCACTAGCCTATCGCCTACCTGGTAACCTAAACTGTCAGATCTTTTAAATAACACCAATGCTTTTCCTGAAACCTCTTGCTGCCCCAAAAACAATACCTCAGCATAAAAACGATCATTAAATGTATTGGAAGTCAATCGTTGTTTTAGCTCAAGAGAAATAACTTGGTCTTCACCTTGTACCCGCTTATTAATAAAATGATTACTTGTTAGCTGATTACGGTACTGCAGATGAATTCCTCCTAGAAAAAAGAAAAAGCAGTAAACAGCTACTGCAAAGAATGTTTTTGAAAAAAATGAATACTTGTTGATGAGCAAGGAAAATAAGGCGATCAAAAAAGATATGCCCAAGCAGTATAGATAAGCCTCTGCAGGGAATTCTATACCCCTAGAAAAAATAATTCCTGCGATAAGAAAAAATAAAATTCTATAAAATGGATAATCAAGCCAGCGCATGATTAAATATACCTAATCTATTTTAATCGATTCTTCCAGCTCTTAAGAAAGCATCTATCCAATAGGCTTCGTTCAAAGTAGACGTCATCACACCTCTCGATGTAGTGGAATGTATGAATTCAATTTCTCCAGGAGTTACTCTTGTAATCAGTGCAACATGATTGACCTGTCGCTTGTTTTTACCAGTGGCAAAGAATAGAAAATCTCCCTTCCTCACCTGATCCAGATCCAGCGCATCAGCTTTTAAATAAATAGAACGGCTGCTCCGCGGTATACTTTTGCCAGCTTCTTCAAAAGCCGTAGAAATCAAACCACTGCAATCCATTCCTTTTGCAGTAGTGCCTCCATAACGGTATTTCACTCCTTTATATCGCATCGCATTTTCCACTATTTGGTCTATAAAAGGAGTGCTTTCTGCATAGGGCTTGTCATTTGATTCTACCTCCAGTTGCACTTCTTCTATTTCCTCTATCTCCGTTTCGTCGCCATATGTTGTAGGGCTTTTATAAACACCGGCTCTCGGTGCCTTTACAGCTTCCTTTTTAGTTGTAATTACGCTAGGCCTAGAACTTCCACAAGAAGTTAGTCCTAAGGAAAGCAGTAAGACTACTGACGATAAAACTATAGAAACAGATTTTTTATTGCTGTTGTTTTGCTTTCTATTTGTTCCGCTTTCGCGAAAGCGGAATAAAAAAAAACTGATGCCATACTTGCGATAAGAAAGTGGAATGATTAAACGCATACTACCCGTTAAATTTCAAAATATTGTGTATAAAATTAGAATTCCTTTTAGGTCCAACCAAAGTAAAACATACCAGCATAACATCTGTTAGAATTCTATATTTATGGAGAATAAGACAGAAAAGAACTGATTTGTAAACGACATATAGATATTTTATTGTTGTAATTTCTTTATATCTGCATATATCATACCAGCGGTATTCTCACTGGCTCCAATGCCCCCTAACTTTTTTTCCAATTCATAATAATCTGCAAAAATGCGGTTGCGCTGCGTAGGATTGAGGATTAGATCCAATTCTTTTTGCAGTGTTTTCTTGTTGAAGTGCGACTGTATCAACTCCGTAACTACTGGTTGATCCATGATAAGGTTTACCAGTGATATGTAATCCAGTTTGACAATACGTTTAGCAATGTTATAGCTTATGGAACTTCCCTTATAACAAACTACTTGAGGCACTTTAAAAAGTGCGGTTTCCAGCGTTGCCGTTCCTGAGGTAACTAATGCCGCATGGCATAAACTCATCAAATCATAGGTGCGGTTCATGACTAAAGTTACCGGATAGTCCTTGAGGTAACCGCTATAAAAAGACTCGTCCTGACCTGGTGCTCCAGCGATAATGAATTGGTAACCTGGATAACGATCTACCATTTCCAGCATGACGCTCAACATTTTTTTAATTTCTTGTTTACGACTTCCTGGCAACAGTGCAATTAAGGGTCTGTCATCCAGGTGGTAAGTAGCAAGGAATTTAATATGATCTACGGTCTTTCTTTGCGCGATGGCATCAATTAAGGGATGCCCTACAAAGTGAACTGGGAATTGATGTTTTTGCTCGTAAAAATCCTTTTCAAATGGTAAAATCACATACATCTGATCAACATCCCTTTTGATGGCTTTGATGCGACCTTCTTTCCATGCCCATATTTGTGGAGAAATATAATAATGATTTCGGTAGCCTTTGATTTTGGCCCATTTCATGATCCTAAAATTGAACCCCGGATAATCGATATAGATCATCGCATCTGGCTGAAAATCTTCAATATCTTCCTTGCAAATTCTGATGTTTTTAAGAATGGCTTTTAAATTGCTCAACACTTCTACAAAGCCCATAAAGGCGAGCTCTTTATAATGTTTTACAAGGCTTCCACCTTCGGCCTGCATTAAATCGCCACCCCAAAACCGAAACTCTGCCTCTGGATCTTTGTTTTTGAGTTCTTTCATGAGCAACGCCCCATGAAGGTCACCACTCGCCTCACCTGCAATCAAATAATATTTCATAAGCTAGAATTCAAAATATAAAACTGCCAGTGCAGCAAGAATGGTAGCCAGTAATACCCCACGAGCTTCATATGGCTGCACGGGTTTTTTAAATTTCCCAATAGTTGAAGTGAGGAAAAAGAAAAATACCACTAAATTAAGTACGGCCCCTAAACCTATAAGCCCTCCTAAGAAACCTTGGCTATACCCTTCTTTGATGATGTACTCAAAGCCCTTATCTGTTGCAAAATAAACGTACAGATAAGTTCCTATGGTATTGGCAATAAGCCCAAATATAAATCCTTTTAAAATCTTAATTACCAAAATCCCATGTATTTAGTTCGCTTATATAGTGATGTGCGGTAAGATCATATTGGGTAGGAACAATAGAAATGTAATTATGAGCCAGTGCCCATTCATCGGTATCTTCACCTTTATCGTCATTAACAAATTTACCGGTAAGCCAGTAGTAGTCCTTACCATTTGGATTCGTGCGCTTGTCAAATTCTTCCACCCAATAAGCATTTGCCTGACGGCATATTTTTACTCCTTTGATTTCCTCTTTGGTAGCTTTTGGAATATTGACATTAAAAATGACTCCTTTTGCCATTCCTTTCTCTAGAACTTGCTCAATAATTTGTTTTACATACTCCCGAGATGAAGAGAAGTCTGCATCATGAGAATAATCACATAGAGAAAATCCTATGGCTGGAATTCCTTCTATACCTGCCTCCATGGCAGCACTCATCGTACCGCTATAAATCACGTTGATCGCGCTATTACTTCCGTGATTGATACCACTAAGGCATAGATCTGGTTTGCGATCGAGTATTTCATGACTTGCCATTTTCACACAATCTACAGGTGTACCGCTCGTCGTATATTCCTTATGGTCGTAATCGTGTTGTAAAAACTCCTTCACATAAAGCGTGTCGTTGATGGTTATCGCATGACCCATGGCACTTTGCGGGCTATCTGGAGCCACCACGACTACATCACCTAGCTCTCTAGCGATACTTATTAATGTTCTGATTCCTTTTGCGGTAATACCATCATCGTTAGTAACTAGAATGAGTGGTTTCTTTTTATTTTCCATAAGATATTTAAGGTGGTTAAAATTAAGTAAATTAGCCGTACCATGTAAGATTCTTACCTTACTTTAACCTTCTTAAATTGGCACGGTTTTTACATGCATAGAAAGAGACAAATGAAAATCCTTATGAATTTCCTAAAAAACAATTTTATACTGGCAGTTTTTACCCTACTTGTAGCAACAGCTAGCTGTAGTTTTACTAACGATACGGTAGACCCTGGAGATAAAGAAAAAGAACAGTTGCTGGTCAACTTGATTTCCCATGTTTTAAAAAGAAATCACTTTTCTCCAGCAGACTTAACAGATGAATTCTCAAAAGATATTTTTGATAATTACGTCAAAGACCTTGATCCTGGAAAAAGATATTTCCTAGAAAGTGACTATAAAGAATTTCAAGCCTATGAATATTTGATTGATGATCAAATACGTGATAGTAAAGTAGATTTATTCAATCTTACTTATGAAAGACTGCTGCAACGTCAAGAAGAATCTCAAAAGATATTTACAGAATTAATTAAGAAACCATTTGATTTTTCCATTGATGAAAGCATCAATACGGATTATGATAAAATCCCTTATTCAAAAAATAAAAAAGAATTAAAAGACCACTGGAGAAAACTTTTAAAGCTATCTGCTTTAGGAACTTATTACGATAAGGTGGAAGAACAAAAAGAAAATCCAGAAGAAGAGCAAAAGAGTCTTGTGGAATTAGAAAAAGAAACCAGAGCAGAGATTAAGAAATCAATGCTAGAGAACTTTGACCTCACTGACGATGTAGAGCGGTTGGACTATTTCTCTGTTTTTGTAAATACCATCACCACACATTTTGATCCTCACACTAATTTTTTCCCACCACAAACCAAAGATCGTTTTGACACCTCTATGAGTGGAAAGTTAGAAGGAATAGGAGCTAGACTTCAAAAGAAGATGGATTACATCAGTGTGTTAGAAATCATTTCTGGTGGACCGGCATGGAAAAGTGAACTGATTGAAGTAGGAGATAAAATCCTTAAGGTTGCTCAAGAAAACGACACTATGGCTACATCTATTGTAGGTATGAGAATAGGAGATGCGGTAGAACTGATCAAAGGACCTAAAGGAAGTAAAGTAATTCTAACGCTTAAAAAAGTAGACGGCTCTATTGAAGATATAACTCTTACAAGGGATATCGTTCAAATAGAAGAAACTTTTGCTAAGTCGGTTATAGGAAAAGACGATGCTTTTAGATTTGGGTTTATCAATTTACCTAAATTTTATTTTGACATGGAAGACCCTAGTGGGCGTGCTGCTGGTAATGATGTCTCTCAAGAAATTAAAAGGCTCAAGACCGAAGGTATGGACGGACTTATCATAGACCTGAGAAATAACGGCGGCGGTTCTTTAAGAGAGGTGATTGAAATGGCAGGATTATTTGTCGATAAAGGACCTGTAGTACAAGTTGCTTTAAAAGACAAAAGAACACGAACTTTAAGAGATAGCGACAGCGGTGAAATTCTCTGGGAAGGACCTTTAGTTATTATGGTCAATGAATTCAGTGCGAGTGCTAGTGAAATTCTTGCTGCTGCTTTACAAGATTATGACCGTGCAGTGATTATAGGAAGTAAGCAAACCTTTGGAAAAGGAACGGTACAGAATTTTGAAGACTTGAACCAATGGGTACGTAATAATGAATACGGAGACTTAGGAGCTATCAAGTTAACCACCCAAAAATTCTATAGAATTAATGGTGGGAGCACACAACTCGAAGGGGTGAAAAGTGATGTGGTAACCCCTGGAAGATACAGTTATATTTTAGTAGGAGAACGCGACGAGCAGTACCCTCTTCCTTATGATGAAATCCCAAAGGCTGAATATGACAAATTTACTGGTTATGCAAATCTATCCGAGTCCATTAAAAAGGCTCAGAAAAGAGTTGATGCAAATCCAAATTTTAAGCTATTGGATGAAAACGCAAAATGGTTGAGCAATCAAAGAGAAGATAATAACATTACTTTAAATTTTACCGCTTACAAAGAGCGTTTAGACCGCCTTGAAAAAGAAACAGAAAAATTTGAATCTTTATCTGACTATAAGAACACTTTAGATTTTGACATGCTCGCCTATGAGAAAGCATTAGTTAAAACTGACAGTGCTTTAGGAGACAAACGTGAAGCATGGATAAAGAATCTTAAAAAAGATGTTTATGTGGAAGAAGCTGTAAATGTTCTTAAGGATCTGCGCATGAATAATATCAAAAATGACAACAAGACTAAATGGAGTGTTAAGGACTAATGTCTTTTAAAACCACATCATTAAGTTCTCTAGCGCTCCAGAAGTTTAAAAAAAACTTCTGGGGCGTTTTGAGTTTTCTTATTATTCTATTTTATGCATTAGTTGCCATATTTGCATACGTCATAGCTCCAGACGATACGCAATACGCAAACCAAATGCACATTTCTATACATTCCCAACCACCAGGTTTTACTGTGGATATGTTAGCTCTTCCCTCAACTACCGCCGAAACTAGTTTTTGGGACTGGTGGAATGGAAAAAAATCTACCCTGCAAGAAATCCCTTATGCCGATTTAAAAATCGAGAAGGGCACTATTTTCTACCGGCCTTTTGATGTGGACGGTAAGGAACTCTCTTTTGTAGATGCAAATTTTAGCGTTGATAAGGATCTGGAATTGTCTCGCTTTCGCGAAAGCTACACCTCACAAAAAACATTTCTATTAGGTACCGACAAATATGGTCGTGATCTATTAAGTCGCATGATGATAGGGACGAGAATAAGTATCTCTATTGGTTTTGTAGCGGTGTTGATCTCCTTACTTATAGGTGTTTTTTTAGGAGCTATTTCAGGGTATTACGGCGGTAAAATAGATGCTGCCATCATGTGGCTGATCAATGTAACCTGGTCCATACCTACTTTACTGATGGTTATCGCTATTAGCATCGCATTAGGAAAAGGCTTTCTCACTGTTTTTATTGCAGTAGGGCTTACCATGTGGGTAGAAGTGGCACGTGTGGTGCGTGGACAGATGATTGTAGCCAAAGAATACCAATACGTAACCGCAGCAAAAGCTTTAGGCTTTGATAATTTTAGAATTATCACCCGACATATTTTACCTAACATCATGGCACCAGTCATTGTCATTAGTGCAGCAAATTTTGCAGCTTCCATACTTATAGAAAGTGGCTTGAGCTTTCTAGGATTAGGCGCACAACCACCAATGCCCAGTTGGGGCAGTATGATTAAAGATCATTATCAGTACATCATTCTTGACAAGGCTTATCTTGCCATAGTGCCAGGAATCGCAATCATGACTTTAGTAATGGCATTTATGCTCTTAGGAAATGCACTGCGAGACGCACTGGATGTAAAAACAAGTTAAATGAGAAAATACGTTTACCCATTAATCATTCTTGTCTGCGCAGCAGCTTACTATTTTTATGAGAATAAAGCTGTTAGCATCTATTCAAAAGAAAACCGCTCTCCAGAAGAACTTCTGAATGCTGATGTAAATGGTCGTGGGGCTAACTCCTTATCTCGAAAAGATTTCTTGCCCACATCTAAAAACCAAATTGTAAATCACCACACCTACAGTCTTTCTTATAACGAACAACACGAGCAAGCCGAATGGACGGCACATGTTTTAAGAGCTTCAGACATAATCAGTAGGGATTATAAAAGACCTTATTTTGAAATTGATGATCAAGTAACCACCGGTGCCGCTCACTGGCGCAATTACAAAAAGAGTGGTTATGACAAAGGACATCTCGTTCCTGCCGGCGATAGAAAATCAACCCAAGCCGCTTATGACGAAACTTTTTTAACCTCTAACATAAGTCCGCAGAGGCATGATTTTAATGCGGGTATCTGGAATACATTAGAACAAAAAACCAGGTATTATGCCCAGCGTTATGAGGAGCTTTATGTGATTACCGGTCCTGTCTTAAAAGAAGGTTTAAAATCTATAGGCACAGAAAAGGTATCGGTTCCAGAACAGTATTATAAAATCCTATATCGCTACGATGCTAATGGAGGTAAAATGCTCGCTTTTTTAATGCCGCATCAAGACACTAATACATCGATCTATGATTTTATCAGCAGTGTGGATGAGATCGAGAGATTAACTGGTACTGATTTTTTTTACCAACTTCCTGATGCTATTGAAAATCGATTAGAAGCTGGAAAAAGTGCTAAGGGCTGGTAGTCCTATTGTTATTGATGGTATGCTTTGATAGCAACAGCAGCTATATCATTTGTTGATTTAACAATAACCGCAGGATCCAACCATTAGATAAGTTACTCAAATCGCATCGCCTTTACAGGGCTGATTTTACTGACGATCAAAGTAGGAATAATTAAAGCGATTAGACATACTACAAAAGTTCCTAAATTCAAGGCGATCACTTGCCACCACGAGATATAAACTGGCATCTCCGTCACATGGTAAGACTGAGGATCTAAGGTCAACGGACTGAAATAGAATTGAATTCCTATCAACCCTAAACCGATGACATTTCCTATCAACAGTCCTTTGAACACCAGATTCATGGCGTTATAAAGAAAGATCTTGCGCACCGTCCAGTTAGAGGCCCCTAAAGATTTGAGAACCCCAATCATGTTAGTACGGTCCAGAATAAGAACCAGTAATGCGGTAATCATATTTATAATTCCTACGATAAGAATGATCCCTATTATTCCAAAAATATTCCCATCTAATAATGCCAACCATTGAAAAATTGCTGGTAGTTCTTGTTCAATGGTTCTTGCGTTTAATTCTGAAGGCGTATTCAATTGGATCGCTCTTCCCACTTCATTAAGTCGATCAAAATCATTGATGAATATTTCAAACTTTCCTATCTGGTCGGCGTCCCATTTATTGATGCGCTGTATATTTCTAATATCTCCTATAATAAATTTAGAATCGTATTCTTCTAGTCCACTATCATAAATTCCTGAAACACTAAAAGCTCTTCCTATAGGTTCCTGACCGTTAGCTTTCATAAAGTAAGTTGGTGCCTTGTCCCCTACTTTTAGTTGTAAACGAGCAGCGATATCATCAGAAATAAGAATATCAAACGAAGTTTGCTCCTGGGCCACATCTGGCAATTTACCTTCTACTAAGAAGTCTTGTAAATAGTTCCAATCGTAATCACTTCCTACCCCTTTGAGAATGATCCCTTCAAAATCGGTTGCGGTACGTATCATTCCGCCTTTTGTAGCTACTGCTTGAATATGGGTAACTTCTGGTACAGCGGTAAAATCTGGATAGAAATCCTGATGACTAGAGATGGGTTTTATGGTCGTTATAGAGTTATTACGGTCATAAAACGACACACTTACATGACCATTAAAGGCACTTACCTTCTCTTTTATCTTTTTTTGAAGGCCCACGCCAGTGGCAATAGCTATTAGCATCACAATAATACCTATTGCAATTGCTGCTACTGCAATTTTTATAATCGGCGCACTTACGCTATTTTTATAACTTGTACTACTCTGTACCCTTTTAGCAATGAAATACTCTAGATTCACATTTTTTGATTCAATATTCAAATATACCATAATAGCTATGGTTGTAGGAATGACTTCCTGTAATTCTAAAACCAATGGTAACAATACCGCTACTTCTCCTCAAGAGGAAAAATTTGTTCTTGAAAAATACCAAGGCCAAAGGCTTCTCGTAGAAACCAATGATAACGAACCTATTCCGGCGGCTTATCTATTGGGAGAGTGGATTGAAAAACTCAAAGGAAAAAGAATTGCCTTAGTGGGAAATCAAACCAGTGTCGTAAAAACTGAAGATACCGTTATTTCTAAAGAATGGGATACTAGAGATAAATTGCGTTACGCACATCTCGTCGACACCTTACTAGCTCATGGAATAGACATCAAACGTGTTTTTGCTCCAGAGCACGGTTTTAGAGGCACTGAAGATGCTGGTGCCAGCATCAAAGATGGACTAGATGAACAAACCGGCATTCCTATCATTTCT
Organism: Nonlabens sp. MB-3u-79; assembly: GCF_002831625.1. Lineage (NCBI taxonomy): Bacteria > Pseudomonadati > Bacteroidota > Flavobacteriia > Flavobacteriales > Flavobacteriaceae > Nonlabens > Nonlabens sp. MB-3u-79. The sequence goes on from NZ_CP025116.1 coordinate 435,506, forward strand.
CTTTATGGCAAAAACAAAAAGCCGTTTAAAGAACAACTGGAAGATGTAGATATCGTTTTATTTGACATTCAAGATGTGGGCGCTAGGTTCTACACCTATATATCTACCCTTCATTATGTAATGCAAGCTTGTGCAGAGTACGACAGCAAGCTCATTATCTTGGACCGTCCTAACCCTAACGGGCATTACATCGACGGCCCTATTCTAGAAAAAAAACATCAAAGCTTTGTGGGCATGCACCCAGTTCCTGTGGTACACGGTATGACTATAGGGGAATATGCGATGATGATTAATGGCGAAAACTGGCTGGGTAACAACCTACAAACTGACCTAGAAATTATCAAATGCAAGAATTATACGCATGCTACTCCCTACAGCATCCCTATCAAGCCATCTCCCAATTTACCTAACGATCAAGCTATAAATCTGTATCCTAGCCTTTGCTTTTTTGAAGGAACTGAAGTAAGTGTAGGACGTGGAACAGAAATGCAATTTCAAGTGTACGGGTCTCCTTCCTTAGGAAAATATACGGGCTTTTCCTTTACTCCAACGCCTAATGAAGGTTCTAAAAGACCTCCATTTAACGGGAAGAAATGCTTTGGAGTAGATCTTAGAGATTATAAAAAACTAGATCATTTAGAGTTGGACTTTTTAGTAGACGCTTTCGCGAAAGCGCCATCAAAACAAAACTTCTTTAACCCATTTTTTACCAAACTCGCTGGAACGACCCTCTTACAAGCTCAGATCGAAAAAGGTATGAGCGCACAAGAAATTGCAGCTACATGGGAGAAAGGACTTGAAAACTACCGAAAAATTAGATCAAAATACTTGCTGTACGAGTAATTCAAAGCTCTGGCTTAAAGCCTCTTTGTGATCAAAAGTAAAAAAGCCTGAATGTAGATACATTCAGGCTTTTTTAATAGTTCCTACGACAAATGCCTACTCATTCAGCATCTCCCACAAACGATCTTTCAATTCCATCAAGTTGATCTGAGATACAGAAGAAATAAACATATAAGGTGCCCCATTAAAAGCGCCTTCTTCATCGAGTCCTTCCCGCATTTGCTCGATCAATTCTTCATCCAGCATATCGCATTTAGAAATCACAACAAATCGCTCTTTATCCAGCATTTCTGGATTGTATTTTCTCAATTCGTTGACCAAAATATCATATTCAGCACTGATGTCATCAGAATCTGCTGGTACGAGAAATAACAAGGTAGAGTTACGTTCTATGTGTCTTAAAAAGCGGTGTCCTATTCCTTTACCTTCGGCAGCTCCTTCTATAATTCCAGGAATATCTGCAATAACAAAACTTTTAAAGTCTCGGTATTCTACAATTCCTAGATTGGGTTTTAGAGTGGTGAACTCATAGTTGGCAATCTTGGGCTTTGCTGAGGTAAGTACCGACAGCAAAGTTGATTTTCCAGCATTAGGAAATCCTACCAGACCTACATCAGCTAAGATCTTGAGCTCAAAAGTCACATCTAAGGCATTTCCATCCATCCCAGTTTGTGCATAACGAGGTGTTTGTCTAGTGGACGATTTGAAGTGCCAGTTACCACGACCACCTTTACCACCTTCACAGATGATGAATTCTTCTCCGTCTTCTAAGATTTCATGAACTATTTGACCAGTCTCTGTATCCTTGATGACCGTTCCTAAAGGAAGTTCGATAAAGATATCATCTCCATCTAATCCAGACCTGCGTTGCTTTGCTCCGTTTCCTCCTTGACCCCCTTTAAAGTGTCGTTTGTATTTAAAATGGTAAAGAGTCCAAAGATTCTTATTTCCTTTCAGGATAATATGCGCCCCGCGACCGCCATCACCGCCGTCAGGACCACCTTTCTCTACATATTTTTCTCTATGCAAGTGGGTACTTCCTTTACCGCCACGGCCAGATTCTACAGTTACTTTTGTATAATCTACAAAATTTCCTTCAGTCATAATTCCATTTTCAGTTGTCTGTTAGCGTTTCTTTGTTAACCGTTAACAGTCATTTTTACTATTTAAAATAATCTTTTGCCCTAATCCTTGTCGACAAAGCTTGTGCTCCAATCTGTTCAGTGCTAGAACTCCTATTTAAATTTCAAGTTCGAGTTCTTAAAGCTTATCAAACTCAACGCTCAAACGCTCTGTGATGGCGTCCATATCTCCTACTCCATCAACACCATAATATTTATTTTGTGCTGCGTAATAGTCTTTTAAAGGTGCGGTTTGTTGGTAATATACCGAGATACGGTCTTTGATCACCCCTTCATTAGCATCATCTGGGCGGCCGCTTTCTTTACCTCTTTCTAACAAACGTTCTACAAGAACCTCATCAGCCACTTCTAGAGCTACCATACCGTCAATTTTCTCGTTTTTTGAAGCTAATAATTGGTCCAATGCTTTTGCTTGTGCCTCTGTTCTTGGAAAACCGTCAAAAATAAAACCAGCAGCATCTGGTGTTTTTTCCACCTCAGCATTGAGCATTTTAATGGTCACCTCATCTGGAACTAGATTCCCTTTGTCCATAAAGGACTTTGCTAGTGTCCCTAATTCGGTGCCGTTTTTTATATTGTAACGGAACACGTCTCCTGTAGAGATGTGAACCAGTCCGTATTTATCTTTTAATCGAGTGGCCTGAGTTCCTTTTCCTGCTCCCGGAGGACCGAATAAAACGATGTTCTTCATGCGTTGTGTTTGTACGTAAAGTTCGGGCAAATTGCGCCCTAAATTATTATAATCCATGCCGTATCCCACGACAAATTTGTTTTCAATATTCTTTCCTACATAATCGATTTTTAACTCTCGATCATATACCTCAGGCTTAAAAAACAGCGTGGCTATTTTTAGGTCTTGAGGCTGGTATTGTTGTAGCTTTCGCGAAAGCGTCTCTATAGTCAACCCACTGTCCACTATGTCCTCCACGATGACAACGGTCCTCCCGACTAGATCAATATCCAGCTGGTCACCCAGTTCTACGACACCAGAGGAACTGGTTCCTTCATAGCTTTTGGCCCTTAAGAAGCTCACCTCACAATCGTGATGAAACTTACGAGTAAGATCTGCCAATACCATATAACTTCCGTTCAGAATCCCTAAAAAAATAGGGTTTTTACCCGCGAGATCTCTGTTGATCTGGTAGGCGAGGTTATCAATGGCAGCAGCTATTTCCAGCGCACTCAAAAAGGGTTTAAAATAAAGATCGTGGATCTTAATCACTACAAATACATTTTTTGCAAAGATAATGATTAGTAAACAGTATGCAGCAGGTGTTTACCTTAGATATCGGCACCTTTACATGGATGACATCAGTATAAAAACGAGTTGATTAGAGAACTCCATAGCTGTTCTTATTTAAGAACAACAAACCGCTTATATAGGAGTAATAGACCTGTTGCTCCTGCCAATTGATGTGCGAATTCAAATTCGAGTTCCAATTCAAGTTTCATTTGACTTTAACCGCTTATTTTTGAAAGATGAAACAGACACAATTCTCTTCAGATTTTACATTAGGAATTTTAGGCGGCGGTCAATTGGGCAAAATGATGCTTTACACCACCAGAAAGTGGGACATCACTACTTATGTCATGGATAAAGACGACAGCGCACCAGCTTTTCAGGGCTGCGATGTGTTCTTTGAAGGAGATATTATGGAGTATGAAGCGGTTATGGAATTTGGCGAGCAAGTAGATGTACTGACTATAGAAATAGAGAATGTAAATGTACAAGCCCTACAGGATCTAGAAGATAAAGGAATTGCTGTTTCTCCTAGTGCAAAAGTCCTCAACCTGATACGGAATAAAGCACGCCAAAAATCTTTTTACCAAGATCAAAACATCCCTACTGCAGCTTTTGAAGTCTATCCAAAACCACGCTTAGATCACGATAGAACCTATCCATTTATCTGGAAAAGTGCCGAAGGTGGTTACGACGGTAAAGGAGTAAAAGTGATTAGAAAAGCAAGCGATTTAAAGGATGTACCTCAAGTAGAATGTATCTATGAAGACATGGTAGATTTTGATCTGGAACTTGCGGTTATCGTTGCCCGCAATGCCCGTGGTGAAATGAAAACCTACCCAGTAGTAGAGATGGAATTCCACCCCGAAGCCAATCAGGTAGAATATGTCATCTGTCCGGCACGTATTGATAGCGGTATTTCTGATCGAGCAAGAGAACTGGCATTACAAGTTTCTGAAGCCTATGAGCATGTAGGCTTACTGGCTGTGGAACTGTTCCTTACTAAATCTGGCGAACTTCTAGTAAATGAAGTCGCTCCACGACCACATAACTCTGGTCATTACAGTATAGAAGGTGCGATCACTGACCAGTTTGAGCAACACATCAGGTGTGTCTGTAATTTGCCATTAGGCGCAACCGACAATACGGTGGCCAGTGTGATGGTGAATCTGGTAGGAGAAGAAGGTCATACAGGTGATGTGATTTACGACGGTATAGAAGATATTCTCGCTTTACCAGGGGTAACCCCTCATATTTACGGTAAAAAAGAAACCCGCCCTTATAGAAAAATGGGACATGTAACTGTTGTTGCAGATGACGTGATCAAAGCGCGCGAACTTGCTGAGATTGTCAAGAGCCGTATAAAAGTAGTAGCCGCGTCTGTTTAAGATAACCTAAACAGCTTTTCTAATCCAGTAGGAGATTTGCTCCAAGAGTAACTATTCACTTGTTACACCTGTTTATACATTAAAAGAAGGGCACGCGCACCTTTGCCCCGGTAAGTACACGCGCTCTGTTACCGTTCTGCTTATACCAGTACACACCTAAGAGACTCTGGTCAGCTATCTAGACCTTAAGGTTTGATAACAGACCGACACTTAACATAGATGCGGTGCGTTATAGACACTGGTTATTTTGATTTTATATATTTAATCAACTGTGACAAATAGCTTCCAATAAATGCGGAAGGGAGCGTGATAAACAGCGTTATTATTAATTCAAAAGGAAAAAGCTTATGTGTGCTCGAATCCTGAATAATACCAAACCCTATTCGACCAATAATACCCAATAGTACTCCGGCGGCAATTAATAAGGCTATTTCTTTAAGAATCTAAGTGTGTTCCCATTTTTAATTTTTAAAAAATACAAACCATTATTAAGCTCTGTGATATCTATCAGTTCCTCATTAGAAATGGTTCCTTTGCTCATTAGAGCGCCTGTGATAGAATAGATGGTATAATTTTCTAAATTAGTTAATCCCGTTATTTTAACATGCTTGTTTGCGGGGTTTGGAAACAATTTTATTTTTTCTTTAAACTCAAATTCACTGCTACTCAAACTTTGGTCTGTTGATCGTTCATAACTAAAACCTCCTCCTGCACCTCCAGATTGCCAAGAAGTAAATTTTAGATCTATATAAATATCATCTGTAATTAAATGCAAAACCATATCTTGATTTACTAAACTAGGCGGGTTACTTCCACTTGAATCTTCCCAGTTTTGAAAGGTCAACATGGCACTGTTGGAAGCTATCCCAATAGCCCATTCGGTATCTGCTGGACTAAAAAAGTCAGTGTAATTGGTTTCAGAAGCAATATTGAAGACTCCTTGATTGTTAGCCCTAGTAATCCAAACATTATTGTTGATCCTATCTTGATTGGTTGCTAAAAGCCAGTCTGCATTGTTTGCTTTTGTAAAAGTTATCCTAGCGCCAGTCCAAGTCGTTTGAGCCTTTAATTGAGTAATGCTCATTACTAACATCACTGCGGTGATCAAAATGTAATTTTTCTTCATGATACTATGTATTTAAAGGTTATTGTTCATTTTTTTTAGAGGTATTGTCCAGTAATAGCAGCCCAACTTGAAACCGCCTATTCATCCACCTACCCTAATTTTATTTTGTTTTTATTATTTTATAATTACAGCTTTAGTCTAAATCAATCACAACCAATCTCGTATGTTGGCCTTTTATTCATTCGGTACGACATGTTAAAAAACCTTCCCCAAATTCGGTACACACCTAAGTAAAATAGTCTTATAAATGGTGTGCTATATCTTGCTCCTGCTTTACAGAAGTTCATCCCTCTACTATTGCCCTTATATCCATATGGCATTTCATTCCTGCTTTTCAGATAAAATATTACTCTGTCCCAACTAGTCCTTTGACTTTTATCGGCAGGACGTTTTGCATTTTTCAAACCAAATAAAACATGCAGAGAAGAGAAAACTTCGGTTGATGATTCTATTGCGTCTGCAATGAGCGCATATGCATTGCCAAAGCATGCTGCTAACCCTTTCCTGAAGATAAACTAGTATTCCAAAATATGTGACCCGTATTGTAATTTACTCGTTGTTCAAAATCAGGTATTTAATTTTGCTCCAAGGTTAGGTAATCGGCACCCCCATTTCCACCACTAATGTCTATAAGTTCTATTTTTGTGGATGATTGTGATATAAAATCCCAATCATCATTTAAATCCTCAAAATCAATTATTAAGTTGAAATTGATGTTAAAGTCTAAATCCTCTTGACTATCGTCAGCACTATTACTATCTGTTATACTCCAGCTACCCACATAGTTATTAGTTCCATTGTTTGCATTTACCACCCCTGAACTGTTAAATGTAAATAGGTAGCCTGTAAAATGATTGGTTTCATCTGTGCCTGAATCTATAAATCTTGTTACACGCCAAGTGCCGCTTTGAAGATTACTTTGGACTTCAGCTTGAATTATATTATTTGGACTGTCATCGTCCGTATTGCAAGAAACGATTGTAAATAGGATGAATAGACAAGCCAAAATGGAAGTTTTAATGTGTTTCGTCTTCATAGTAAATTATTTTTACGGTAAAGGTTTTGACTCAATTTTTTTACTGGTTGCAGGCCTAAATTTGTATTTTAATTATTACGTGCTGGTACAACTAATTTAATAAATAAAAACCAAATAAAAAAACTGTATCTCGATAGCTATCAGTACTCGTAAGTAAGTTAAAGCCCGCCATTAATTTTACCAGTCTCCAGTTGGGTTTCTTTGTAGCGATGCTAAGAACCTTTGATTATTTCGTAATCATTTTTGAACATGCTCAACACTTCTAAGGAAGGGGTCATTTCGGTGGTTGGCACACCACTATCAGCAATGATGTTTCTCATATTTTGCGCCTTCTTATTTTTCCAAAAAGCGAGTTTTGTAAATCCAATAGCATAGACTTCTCCATTTTGTTGGAATGTTTGACGGTGGTAGACCCATTTATCATCCCAGCCTTCGACCGCAAGAGTTAAGGTATAGGTAGACCAGATCTTCAGGGGCTTCTTATAAATCAATTTTTGCGAACCAATGACTGGAAACATTCCTTTTTTAAAGGTGTTGTCATATAGTTTTGACCTGAATAAGATTTCTAATCTTATAAAATCCATAAAGTAAAAATATTTTGAGTTGGCCATATACTTTAAGGATTCGCAATCCAAGATACCGACTCTTTTAGTCCGTGTAAAATCGGACTCTAAATCCACTTTTTTCCAAAAAAACGTGGAACCAATAAAAATATAAAGAACATGTATCCAATAGTAAATCATAGCGCAGGGGTAAATTGAGTATTAAAGGAATCGAGGGGCACATAGCACAGAGCTTGTAAAAAGATCCTCACTATTCCTATCAACAGGAAGCTTTACAATATCCTTTACAAGCTCTATTCTATACACGTCTCAAGTTCCATTCCTATAGTTAGTAAAGGAACTAGTTAAAGGTATTCAATTTTATTCCAACCGGCGACTGTTTTTACAAACCTTCCATTTCAGTGCTTTTTGGCGGACCATCAATTGGCTCATTTTCCTTTTTCAGATAGGTATCTAAAAACTTTAGAATGCTGCTATAGGCTTCTATTTGATTTTCCTTTTTAACAAAACCATGACCTTCATCTTCAAACAAGACATATTCTACTGGAACACCATTTTTTCTAACCCCAGCAACAATCTCATCACTCTCTACTTGTAAGACTCTTGGATCTTGAGAACCTTGTAAAACAATTAATGGTTTGGTTACTTTATCGGTATGAAATAAAGGCGAGATGCGTTTTAATCTAACAGAATCTACCGAAAAAGGATCCCCCAATTCGAGGTATAAAGATTTTCTTTGGGACTCCCAATAAGGAGGAATGCTCTTTAATGTTCTTATCCAGTTCGTGACACCAAAAAGGTTGACACCTACATCAAATTCTTCTGGAGTGTAAGTTAATGCCGCCATAGTCATGTATCCACCATAAGAACCTCCTATAATACCTATTTTATCGGCGTCAATTGCTGTTTGTGAAGCCAACCAGTTTTTACCTTCTACACAGTCTTGCAAATCTTTTTCACCGTGATTAAGATCATCCATTTGATAAAATGTTTTTCCGTAACCACTACTACCTCGATTATTAACCGCTAAAACCGCATAACCATGATTGACCATATATTGAATAAGTGAATTAAAGCCTTGACGGGTTTGTCCACCAGGACCTCCATGAACCATAACCATTGCGGGCACTTTTTTTTCTGAAGACGCTTGAAGTGGCAAGTAATAAATCGCAGGGATTTCAACACCATCAAAGGATTTAAAACGAATCACTTTTGCGGTCACTAAATCTTCCACATCTATAGCGTCATTAAGAACATCAGTTAGTTGGTACTGTTCTTTAGTTTCTATATTATAGGTATATAAGTCTGATGGCACATTAGAACCGCCAACATACATACGCATCCATTTTTCGTCATTGCTAAAACCTACACTAGTGATGCTCTTATCTTTAAAATCTGGCAAATCTATAGGCTTCATCGTTTGAGCATCTACAACTTCAATGGCATTTTTACCATCCTCATTGACATAAACAACCCTATAACTTCCTTCAGAAGTAAAACCACTACCCATGATATCCCATGATTTTTCCAGCACTTTTTGCTTTTCTTGAGAAGCTAAATCATAAGACATTAAATAGGAGAATTCACTGCCATCATCTGTGGTATAATAGAATTTAGAATTGTCATTGGAAAAATCTTGAAATGAATTTTTACTTTGGTAGGAATTAATTTTAATCATTTCTTCTGTCTTAACATCATAAAGAAACAAGTCGCTATCATTGGTATTTAAGGATTTTCTCAGTGCAAAATAATTCTCATCAGTAGACATTCCTGAAAAGTTGAGCCCACTATCATCTTGATAAATCATTTCAGAAGAAAAGTCATCAATGGACATTTTATACACGTCAAAATATCTTGGATTCCTTTTGTTAGAGCCAAAATACAAATACTGTTCGTCTTTTGACCAGCCATAAAAACTGGCTTTAGCACCTTTTGCTGGGGTAATATCTGTTACAACACCATCTAAATCTCTAACGAACAGATGGTCTATTTCATCACCATTACCGTCGGCACTCCATAGCATTCTATTGTCATTTGGAAAATAAGATTCTGCTATTATGGAGGTGCTGTCTGAAGCTGTAATCGCTGTCATTTCTCCGCCTTTAGCAGGAATAGTATACACATTATTAATTCCAGAACGGTTGCTGGTAATAAGTAAACTGCTGTTATCTGCTGAAAAACTTCCTCCACCTACAGCTTCATTATCCATGAATTGTTCAATGGTATACTGCTTAATATCTCGATCCACCGTCGCTTTGTCTGTGGAGTCTTCTTTACAAGAAAAAAGCAGTACCAATAAGCAACATCCTAAAAGCTTTGTTTTCATAATAATAGTATTTAATTAGTTCATTAAAAATACACTATTTCAATGAATAACTGATTTTCAAGCTTTTAAAAGGCAGCGCCTATAAGATGAGGCACCTCATTATGAGTTGATGAGCAACTGATGGAACAAGAAAAGACCAATAGAAACTCCATAGGAGCATCTGTGCTTGTCTGAATTTTTAAGTAAGCCCAACTCCTTGCCGAAAAGCTCCACTTGTCCTTCCCACTTCAACTGACATGCTTTTCCAAACCCAGTAAAATTCTACATTTACTAATCCCTCATCTTTCATTTTTCATCCAGTTTCTTCCATTCCAGATCTGGAAAACAATTCTTTAAACTGGTAAAAGAAGCGTTCCAGAAGTCGCGAGTCTTCGGTAACCGTTTCAGCTACGACCTTGGTTTCTTGATACAGCTTGATTTCATTTTGATACGAAGTGATTAAGCTGTCGGACAAGGCTACTTGCACATAGTAAAAACCATTTTTATCAGGCACTTGAGAGATGCTGCTTACTTTTCCTTCTACCACTCCAAACTCTGCTTCAGGAAAGTTTTGCAGCTTGAGGTAGGTTTTTTGACCCACTTTCAATTTTCCAGAATTCCATACCGGTGTTTTTAATACTGCGATATAGGATTGATACTCTTTTGGAAACACGGTGAATAAAAGGTCGCCTTGTACCACTTGCTGGTTTTCGCTCCAGTTTTGAGTAAAGCCCAACCTGCCCTTTAAAGTCGCTCTTAAAATGTACAGTTGTTCGTAATTACGCACAGCCTTTTTGAGTTGAGTAAAGGATTGGATCACTGATTTATACAATTGCAACTCTTCTTTGGTACGGTTGATTTTAATACCTTCTAGCGAGCTGGAGGTATTGCTCAACTGGTTCCTGAGCTGGGAGATACTCGCATCAACACTTTGATAAGCCCTTCTATTTTGCGCATATTCCAATTGTTTTAACTCGTACTCTTGGGCCGACACCACTCCTTTTTCAAAAAGTGCTTTGCTGCGATCCAGTTCTTTCTTTTTAAAGTCTAATTCTGTTTTTTGTATCCGCTTTCGCGAAAGCGTATTTCTCAACTGCACCTGTAACTGCATTCTAGTAGATCGATTTGCTATAGCATCGTTGTCAAAGGGTTGCAACTCCTTATTGAGCTGGTACTGCATATAGGCATTTTCAAAAGCAGCAAAAGGCGCTTCAAGGTCACCCAAAAACAGAATGGGCAAACTATCTAAAGGAAATTGGAAGTACTTTTTATCATAAGACACTGTATCCAGCACCTGTTCTAACCAGAGTACATCTTTATAATTTGCAGCATTTTGAAGCACCGCTAGCAGCTCGCCAGTTTCAACTTCTTGGTCATTGACCACTAACAAATGTTGAATCATGGAGTTGATCTTGCTGTATTCTTTTTGTGGTGGCACTTGGGTGGTGATGATACCTTGTGACACGATAATATCTGGATACTTGACCCACCAAGAAATAAATAAAAGCAGTACGATCAGAATTAAAAACAAGGCGTTCCCATACCTGAGCATACTGCTAGGCACCTTAGTGAGTATTTCCTGTACTTCCTCACTTCGCAATTCTATGTCTTTTAATTGGTCTGGCATATTAATTTTCCGCGCAAGCGGAAATCTCATTTAATTTGTCAAGCCGTTTCATAACGGCTTTGCTATATTTTATCTTTATTTTTATTAAAACCGAAACCTTTTCCCCTGCCCTGAAGGGTGAGGTTTCTACATTGTTATAAATCCATATTCCATATTCTCTAATCGGTATTTAGTATTTAAAAAACCCATCTGTCCTGCGGACATCTTCCCTTTGGGAAGGTTTAGGGATGGGCTTTAACTTCCTAACTCCAACTGATTCTTAACCAGGTGATAGTAGTCGCCTTTTAAAGCAATCAAACTTTCATGAGTACCTTGTTCTGCTATTTTTCCTTGATCTAAAACTACGATTTGATCTGCATTTTTTACGGTACTCAGTCGGTGAGCAATGACCAATACGGTTTTGTTTTTGAAAAAAATGTTGAGTTTGTCCATGATCACTTTTTCGTTATTGGCGTCTAGTGCGCTGGTAGCCTCGTCAAAAAACAGGAAATCCGGATTTTTATATACTGCTCTAGCTATTAGTAAACGTTGTTTCTGTCCTGTACTGAGTCCGATACCTTCCATACCTATTTGGGTGTTGTAGGAAAGCGGTAAGGACTCTATATATTCTTTAATGTTTGCTACGTCTATGGCGTGTGCTAATTTTTTCTTATCGATATAATCATCCCCCACGGCAATGTTATGAGCAATACTGTCATTAAAAATATAACCTTCTTGCAGGACGACACCGCAACTTTCTCGCCAGGCACTTTGCGAGATATTCTTCAAGTTGTGCTGTCCTACTTTAATCTTTCCTTCCAAAGGATCGTAGAATTTGAGCAGCATTTTCATTAAAGTGGTTTTACCGCTACCGCTAACCCCAACAATTGCAGTTACTTTATTAGCTGGAATAGTTAGATTCAATTCTTGCAATACCAGCTGTTCACTTCCAATATAGCGGTAGGACAAGTTTTCTAAGCTGATGTCTTCATCTGTGGAGTAGTCACTTATTTTTTGAGCCGGATCTGACTCTTCATCTTCTTTATTATGGATCTCCCCTAATCGTTCTAAAGAGATTTTGGCATCTTGCCATTCTTTAATAAAACCGATCAATTGCCCTATGGGTGCATTGAGTTGGCCGACTATATAACTGATGGCAAGCATCATCCCTAAAGTAATGTCCCCCGAAATTACCAAAGTAGCCGATAATACTGTAATGATAATATTCTTCAACTCATTAATGAATCCAGATCCTACCGACTGGTATTGCTCTAGTGCCAGCCCTTCCACGGCAACTTTATACAATCGAGCTTGTGTAAATTCCCAGTTCCAGCGCTTGCGTTTCTCTGCATTGTGCAGTTTGATATCTTGCATGCCATTGATGATTTCGATGACCTTGCTTTGCTCCTGACTGACTTGTGCAAAGCGCTTATAATCGAGGTCTTTGCGTTTCTTTAAAAAAATGACAATCCATAAAAAATACAGCAGGCTACCCAATGCAAATACCCCAAAAATACTAAGGTTGTAATACAGCAACACGATAGAAAAAACCACCAAATTTACCATAGAAAATAACACGTCTAGTGATGATGTGGTGAGAATACGCTCCACACGCCTATGATCATTGATGCGCTGTAATATATCTCCTGTTACTCTCGAATCAAAAAAAGCAATAGGCAATTTCATTAACTTGATAAAAAAGTCAGATACGAGTGAAATATTAATTCGCGTGCTGATATGCAACAAAATCCAACTGCGCACCACCTGAATAGCGGTGCGACCAATAAATAACGCCAATTGAGCAAAAAGCACTAAATAAATAAATGGAACATCTTGGTTTTTAATTCCTATGTCAACAATGCTTTGGGTTAAGAAAGGAAAGATCAATTGCAATATACTGGCAGCTATCAAGCCTAAAACCAGTTGCCATAAATACTTTTTGTATTTAAAAACATATCGGGACAGTATGGAGAAACCAAATTCCTTTTTCTCATCCCCAGCATTTTCTTGTTCATATAAAGCAGGCGTAGGCTCTAGTAATAAGGCGATTCCTTCTTCTGTTTCCCTACTTGCATCTTTACCTATCCAATGGTCTAGGAATTCTCTTTGGGTGTATTTTAAAAGACCGTGTGCTGGGTCTGAGATGTGGTAAATATTCCCATCTTCCGTCTTCCCAAAGGGAAGAAACTTTTTAGATGCAGACACTTTATAAAGCACCACGTAATGATTCTTATTCCAGTGAAGTATACAAGGTAGTGGTGCTTCTTCTAATTTTTGAGCATCGATTTTTACGCCTAAGGATCTAAAGCCTATCGCTTCAGCCGCATTGCTTACACCTTGTAAATTACTTCCTGTTCTTATGGTCTCAGAAAGTATTCTTAAGCGTTGTATGTTTATGGATTGTTGATAATGTCTGGCTATGATTTTAAGGCAGGTGGGACCACAGTCTTTTTGGTCTAATTGTTTATAGTGTGTAAAATTTTTAATCATTTTCTTTAACTAAGTCCTTTAAACCTAAATATTTTATCTCTTTTAATTTGTCAAGCCGTTGCATAAAGGCGTTGCTATTTTCTATTCCAATTTCAATATTTCTTTACCAATCACCAATCTTGTAACAATGCTTTAGAACCGGCAGTTTCCGCATCAAGTGCGGAAATTCATGATTTTTACTTACATACTTCTATATTATTTATACAAAACCCATCTGTCCTGCGGACATCTTCCCTAAGGGAAGAGTTTTATTTTTAAATCTCTTTTAATTTGTCAAGCCGTTGCATAAAGGCTTTGCTATATTTTATCTTTATTTTTATTTTTATTAAAACCGAAACCTTTTCCCCTGCCCTGAAGGGTGAGGTTTCTACATTGTTATAAATCCATATTCCATATTCTCTAATCGGTATTTAGTATTTAAAAAACCCATCTGTCCTGCGAACATCTTCCCTAAGGGAAGGTTTAGGGATGAGCTTTAACTTCCCAACTCCAACTGATTATTAACCAGGTGATAGTAGTCGCCTTTTAAAGAGCGTAAGCATGCCTCTTCATAACAGCCAACTTATTATTGTATATCAAGTATTTTAGTTACTTTTATATTGGAATAACATTTATGTTGTTTTGGTTTTAGCGAACCTGTGAGGGCCTTTACTTAGTAGAGGCTCTTACTTTTTAAAGTTTTTAAGTCGGTGTCAATTAATTTTAATTATTCATAGACATTCTGATAAATCGAAGAACTTATAAGTCCTGGAAAAGAAAGAGCTCCCCATCTCATCTGCTTTTTTTTATAAATGATACCTTACAAGTACTCCTGCATTCACAATACCTCCCAACGGAATAGCACTATAAGTAGAGACTAATCTCAATCCATAGTTCAGTTTGTATGCAGTTCTAAATACTGTCTGAACTCCTAAATCCAATCCAAAACCTTTATTTTTCTCTAGAATTATATCTTCACTAAAATGCAAATAAGAGAAGCCCGTGATAGCTTCAAACTTGAAGTTGTCAAAATTCCCAAAAGCGTAGTTTATCTGAAGCCCAAACTTGCCCAAATCATAGCTCCTTGAATCTTTGTTATCCATAGCAGCTTGAGATGCTGATACCCCTATTGAAATATCCTGATGAATACGATAGCTAAATTGCCCTCCATAATTCAATCCACCATCTTCTCTAACCAATTGCTGATTTAAATGTATATCAACAAAAAATACCGATTGAGAATACGTAGTCACTGCTAACATAAAAGCAACAAGTAAGGTGGTATAAAATCTGACAGAATTCATTGATGGTCTGGTTGAGTGTTGGACATTATTACTTTTGTTTATGATTGTAAATGTAAGGGCATGATGCGCTAATATGCAAATTCTTATTGTCGACATTCATGAATAACGAGTCTTTTTTAATGATTTTAAAGTACTAAAATCATAAAAAAGGATTAGATGACGTATTAATTAAGCCAATTTGTTATACATAATGTAATTCTATATATTTGTTAAAATATTCTTAATGAAATTGAGGGAGCCGTATAAAAATAGTTACCAAATCCTAACTCAGTATGTTCTGAGAACCCCATTAGCGCCATTTAATTTCTATCAAAACACCCTAAGTAAAGACTTATCATCAGACTCGATTTTTCATCAAGTTCTTAAAAACCCTGTTCTAAGAGAAGGGATTTACTTGGCTTCACCAGAGTTATATGCTCAGATTATAAAATGGGAAAAAGGCTTTTTAAAAGATGCCAAGAAAATAGAACGATTAAAGGTTGCAATTTTAAAATACACTACAAGAATCACGACACGATGCACGCCTTTTGGGCTTTTTGCTTCTTGTTCTTCAGGCAGCTTTGGAGAAGCTACTAAAGTTATCTTACAGGATCAAAGTACCTACAAGCGCTGTACAAGATTTGACACCACTTTTCTAGCACAACTCTCTCAGATTTTACTAGAAGATAAAGCACTTCAATCAGAATTACTGTTTTACCCTAATACGAGTTTATATAAGATCAACGACCATTACAGGTATGTAGAATACCGTATCCATCATAAGAGAAGATCCTATTCTCTTGAAGGCATCATAAAGACCGATGTATTAGAATTGATTATAGCACAAGCACAATCAGGTAAAACCATAAAAGAGCTGGCAATTTTATTAGTAGATGAAGATATTAACTTACAAGAAGCTATAGATTTTATAGAACAACTGATCCATCATCAAATACTAGTTTCAGAATTAGAAATCACTCTAACTGGAGAAGATTATTTGACCCGTTTAATGGATCGATTAAAGAAATTACCCGCCTCTAAAGGCACTTATAAAAAACTATTAGAACTTCAAAAAAGCTTAAACAGACTGGATCATACAATAGGTAATACCATAGAACATTATAAAAAACCTATAAAAATCGCTCAAGAATTAGTGCCAGACCTGGATACCAAATATTTATTCCAGACCGATTGTTTTTCTATATCACATCACAATAGTTTGAGCAAGGACATAAAAAAACAACTTCACAAAGCCTTCTTATTATTCAATAAATTAACAGTGGCATCTACTGGGAGGAATTTAGTTGACTTTAAAACTAACTTTACCAAACGTTTTGAAGAGTCAGAAGTCCCCTTGCATCTAGTACTTGATGCAGAAACTGGAATAGGTTATGGTTCCAAAAAAGAAGACAGCAACTCCATACTAGATGATCTTCAAGTAGGCCATACAAAACCAAAACGCTACCAGCACATAATATGGACCGATATAGATCATATAATCCATAAAAAATTGATAACTGCAACCCAGCAAAACAACTATGTTCTTTCATTAAAAGAGGAAGATTTTAAAGACATAACAGTTAATTTCTCCGATTTACCAGACACCCTATCTTCTATTATAGAGGTCTATAAGGAAGACCAACTGTTTATAAAAGGAGCTGGAGGTAGTAGTGCTGTGAATTTGTTAGGCAGGTTTAGTCATGGAACACAAGAATTATTAGATCAGGTACATCATATAGTAGGTATAGAAAAGCAAATCAACAAAGATGCGATACTGGCAGAGATTGTTCATTTGCCAGAAGCGAGAACAGGTAACATATTACAACGCCCTCGTTTTAGAAATTATGAAATCCCATACTTAGGAAAATCCAGTGTGCCAGAAGAATTTCAAATTCCCATAGAAGATTTATTCATATCGGTAAAGAATAAAAAGATTGTTTTAAGATCCAAAAGACTCAACAAACAGATCATCCCTAGGTTGGGGAACGCCCATAATTACAGTGGTAGTTCTTTACCTATTTATCAGTTTCTCTGTGAGTTGCAAAGTGAAAACAAGCGCTCTTGGATAGGTTTTGAATGGAACGAGATTCATAAAAATCTGAGCTTTTTACCTAGAGTCACTTGTGAAAATATGATTTTTTCAAAAGCGAGATGGAATATAGAAACAGCCACTTTTAAAGCTATTTTAAAAGAACAGGACATCATGAAAGCCATAAGCAAATGGCAATCTTCCTTACAGCTACCAGATCAAGTAGAGCTTATAGAAGGAGATAATAAATTGTTGATCTATTTAAAGAGCAAAGCTTCTGTAAACATGCTGTTGCATACTGTTAAAAGTAAATCGAATTTTAGACTAGAGGAATTTCTGTTTGAAGAAAAAGCTGTGGTAAATGATCAAAAAGGAAACTCCTATTGCAATCAATTTGTAGTATCCTTTTATAATAAGGACCAACTAAAACGAATGGATTATGATGGAGAACATTAATTATAACTGTTCCGCTTTCGCGAAAGCGAAACATCATAAACAATAGAGCATCAAAACTAAAAAAGCAACCCATTTCTTGCACCAGCCTATAATGACAGAAAAAACCGTAGATAAAACATTTTCAATAGGTACAGAATGGATCTATTACAAAATATACTGCGGTGTAAAAACAGCCGATGAGGTATTGCTACAAGTCATAAAACCAATTTGCACCAACCTGTTAAAAGATAAATGTATAGATAAATGGTTTTTTATAAGGTATGCTGATCCAGACCCCCATTTAAGACTGAGGTTCCACATCACTTGTGAAGAAAGCATCTCTAAAATCATACTTATGATGCGTGACTCTTTAGATCTGTATTTAGAGAATAGACAAATATGGGACGTACAACTGGCAACCTATCAAAGAGAATTAGAGCGGTATGGAACACATACTATGACAAGTGCTGAATCTGTGTTTTTTTATGATAGTGAGCAAGTCCTATGTATGATAGAACAATCTACAAATGATGAAGAACGATTGGTGCACGCATTTCATTGGGTAGAAGAACTCATAGGTTTATTCCAATTAGCGGACATAGCGCAAATCGCTTTTTTAGACCGTATGCAGCTACAGTTTAAAGAGGAGTTTGAAGTAAAAAAACAGACGACTAAACAGTTGAACTTAAAATATAAGAATCTAGAGAAACGCTTGTTCCAGAGCTCTTCCATAAGGGCTAAACAGGAGGTATTATTAAGTGCCGTCATAAAAAGCATTCGAGATGCAGAGAAAAATAATCTTTTAGATGTATCTTTAGAAGACTTGATTTCCAGCTATATACATATGAGCATCAATAGGATTTTTAGATCACAACAACGATTACACGAGATGCTTATCTACAGTTTTCTATACAAAAAACACAAATCTAAAATGGCAAGGTATGGGAAATTATAATATAACAATTCTAGCGATTTTATGTTTTTGTTGTTCTTTTATAGCCATGGGGCAAAAAGTTGTAGATACTTTGAGGGATAAAACATATAATGAATTATTTACCCTGATAAACCATGCGAAGAAATTTGAGGAATTTAATTTGCTTTCAGATGCTTTAATTAAAAAAGCAAAAAATGAAGATAATACTGAATATTTAATTGGCGGCTATAATGTGAAGGCTTATATATATAATGACTATACAATGATTAAGTACTGTGATAGCATTATTGAGCTCTCAAAACCTGATATGAAAGACTCATATTTAATGCAAGCATATAAATTAAAAGGAGGTTACTATTTTAACTTAAAGAACTACCCTAAGGCGCTTGATAACTACCTGAAAGTTTCTTTTTATGCACAAAAGTTAAACAATTCAAAGTACATTTTTAAATCAAAATATGATTTAGGAATATTAAAAAGAAAAATCAATGAAAAAGAAGAAGCGTTGAAGCTTTATAAAGAGGTTTATCATTATCACCTTCTAAATAAAAAGACGAATCTGGACACAATAAATTACTTAAGTACGATTACCGCCATTGCTAATATTTATAATGATATGCAGCAAGGCGATTCATCATCCTTTTATAATAAGTTAGGAATGAAAGTAGCTGCAAAATACGGTAAGGAATCTTATGTAAAACACTTCTCTTTAAACGAAGGAGTTTCGCTTTATTATAAAGGACAATTTCCCGCGGCTATAGATAGTCTTGAGAAGCATACACCCTATTATGAAAATAAAGAAGACACAAACAATTTACCTTATGCTTATTATTACTCTGGTAAATCACATCAAGAATTGGGTAATGAAAAAGCAGCTATAAGATACCATAAAAAGGTAGATAGCCTTTTTAAAAAAAATGAAGCGGTATATAATATATCTAGAAAATCCTATGAAGAACTTATTAAGCATTATAGGAAAGAGAAAGACCTAAAAAACCAATTATACTATATCAATCAATTGATAAAAGTAGATAGTTTGTTACACGAGGAAGAACTGTATTTAAGTAAAGGAATCTTTAAAGAATATGATATTCCGCAATTAGAGTCAGAAAAAGAAATGATTCTGCAACAAATGGGCGAAAAGGACTTATTGTTTAAAAAAATAATTCTCGCTTTTACCATCCTACTAGCAATCAGCTTGATAGTTCTTATCTTTCAGTATTATAAAAAAACGGTCTATAAAAAGAAGTTTGACCAAATAATGACTGGAGTAGAAGATCAAAAACTCACAGAAGTTAGTGATGACAAAGACAAAGAACTAAACACCGCCAACACTATAGCAGAACTAGAGATCTCTCAAGAGATCATAAATGGCATTCTATTGGGGCTTCAACAATTTGAAAATCAACAAAAGTATCTATTACTAAATCTCACCCTTAATTCACTAGCAAAAGAGTTAGAAACGAACAGCAACTACCTATCTAAGGTCATCAACCATTATAAAAAACGCTCCTTTTCTAATTATTTAAACTTATTACGCGTCAACTATTTTATTGACTTAGCAAAAAGAGATCCTAACATTAGGAAGTTTACGATAAAAGCTATCGCTAACGAAGTAGGCTTTAGCAACTCCGAATCTTTTTCTAAAGCGTTTTATAAGCATAAAGGAATTAAGCCTTCCTATTTCCTTAAAGAGTTAGAAAACAGCCAACAAACTTAGTCGATATTCATGAATATCGACTAATATCGAGGTTTTAGTTTATAAATACCATCTTTTATTATGTTCATTTGTATGAATCATTTAAATACCTACATCATGAAAAAAAGTAAATTAAGTATCCGAAAGTTTAAAATTGCTACCTTGAACGATCCTTCAAAAATAATGGGAGGAACAGGAACAGGTGCTGACGATGGAGGCACAAATACAGGTAATACCAATGATGGAAAAGAAAGGTGTTTGTTAACATCACTCATAAAAATGCCTGACAATTCAATTGTAAAAAGTTGAATTTTTAAATTGAAATATTAAAAAACACGCCTTGTTAAAGGCGTGTTATTACCAATAATTATATTAGCAAATACCTGTATTATGAAAGATAATTTAGTTTTCGTTTTAATCTTAATAATTAGTGTCTCTTGTAAAACAAAACAAACGTTTGAACCAGTGCATAGTCCTGTAATTAACATACAGGAAATAAAATTAGATGATTTCAAAAACTGGCACTTTAAAGACCTACAATTAGATACGGTTCCAGGTATAAGTTTAAATAGAGCTTATGACAGTCTTTTAACCAAAGACAGAAAGGATCATAAAACAATAGTAGCTGTAATTGACAATGAAACAGATATCAATCATAAGGATCTAGCTCACCAAATATGGGTCAACAAAAAGGAAATTGCAGATAATCAAATTGACGATGATAATAATGGTTATGTTGATGATATCCATGGATGGAATTTCCTAGGGAATGCTCAAGGTGAAAACAATAAATATGTCAATTTTGAATCTACTAGAATTCTAAGAAAATTAACTCCTTACTTTAAGGATAAAGACACAACAAATCTTAATCCCAATGACGCTAAACTTTTTTCATATTATCAAAAGGTTAAAAAAAGACATGAGGTGAGATTAAAATATTTTTTAGCAGAGAAAGACAATTACGATCGCTTATATGATTTTTATTTTGCTGCTGTAAAAGAAATAGCTCCCTATTTTAAGAATAGACCTTATACTTTAGAGGCTATAGATAGTTTAAAGCAATCTAAATCAACCAATATTGATGACTTCCATTTTCTTGTCATGACAGATTGTTTAAAAAATAATATTGACGATTCGTTGGTTCTAAAAGAAAAAAAACATGCCACCAATATGGTTGAAAAATTATTGGTCATAGAATACAATGACCGTGAAATTCAAGGTGATAATCCTGATGACATTACGGATACTATTTATGGCAACAACTTGATGAGCAACAATGTTGAGTTTTTAAATCACGGCACCAAAATGTCTGGTATCATCACTGGAATTTCTAGAAACAATGAAGTTGAAATTATGCCTTTAGCTATTTCGGCCTATGGCGACGAACATGACAAGGATATTGCTCTGTCGATCAGATATGCTGTAGATAACGGGGCTAAGGTTATAAACATGAGCTTTTGGAAAGAATTCTCTCTGTATGAAAATTGGGTTCTAGATGCTATAAAATATGCCGATCAAAATGATGTTCTTATAATCTCCATTGCCGGTAATGACGGCCTTAATTTAAATCAAAATGTAAAATATCCTAACGATAAATTAACTGATGGCACCGAGGTTTCTGATAATTTTATTCTGGTAGGAGCAAGTAACCATAACCTCAATAAAGGATTTGTACCTGGCTATTCCAATTACGGGACCATAGATGTAGACCTATTTGCTCCTGGAAATGAAATTTACACAACTTCTCCTAATAATACATATGTAAATAATTCGGGAGGCACATCGTCATCAGCAGCAGTCACGTCTGGAGTAGCCGCATTGATACGTTCTTATTACCCTGACCTTACCGCATCAGAGGTCAAGCACATTCTTATGGATTCTGGTGTAGAATATACCCTTGAGGTTGCCACACCTACTGAAGAAGATCCAGAAAAAACCACCCCTTTTAATCAGCTGTCTAAATCTGGTAAAGTACTTAATGCTTATAACGCATTGCTTATGGCAGAGCGTATTTCTAAAGGGAAGAGGAAATAAAAATACGCTCAATAACGGTCCCTTTCAGAAGATTGCTGCGTTGCACTCGCAATGACGGTCCTTTCAGGAGATTGCCGCGTTGCACTGGCCTCGCAATGGCAGTTGATTGGGTCATTGCGAGGTACTTTCGCCGAAGCAATCTCTTGCTTGTGCAGTTAAATCGCTCCATGCGCTATTCTCCTTCTCTATTAATGCTATTTTCTTGGCTCTACTGCCTGCTTTTAATTGTTTCTCTCTTCCAATGGCATCTCCTATCATTTGAAAGGCTTCATAGTACACCAACTTGTCTAAATTATACCTCGCTGTAAATGATTTTTTATGGTGTTTCTCTTTATGTTGTTGAATGCGCTGCGTTAAATTACTAGTGATACCTACATACAATGTGGTATTATTTTTATTAGTGAGTATGTAGATATAGCCAGGTTTCATTTTTTATTTCTGTCATTGCGAGCCTCCATTTCGTCATTGCGAGCGAAGCGAAGCAATCTGTTTAATGTGCGTCCCGCACTTCAGGAGCATGGTGTGTATTTAAGAACCACATCTATCCCCTAACCAACCCAATCAGCATCTGTGAGAATTTTAATAAGTAAACGAGAACAAGCATTTTTTAAACACATTGTTAGCAACTGGCTTTATTTACTTAGAGCCTTTAAAATTCTTTCTTCGTTAATTACGATATCTCTAAATAATACGTGTGGAAATTCCTCATATTTTGAAGATTTAAATGCTTCGTGTATTTTGGAAAGAGTAGAAGCTGTCAATAAAGATAGATTCATTTCCGTATCCATTTCGCAGTCATAGACAAAATCGTCACTAAATTCAGGTGCTACAAGTAAAATTTTAACTATTCGCAAGTTGTTTCTTAATGCTAAATTTTGATATGATTTGAGTTGTCTTGAAACAGAACTAAATTTGTTGTAACCCTTTTCCTTACTTGTTTTACATTCAACTATTATAATTTCATTTTTACCTAAATTCAAAAGAATATCCATCATATCCTTTTGTGTGTTCAGTTGATTTTTAAACTTTTCATCTACGTTAAAAGCTAAACCTTTAAAGATAATTTTAGTCAATTCTTCAAACTTAAGTCCAAGCTCACTTTCCTTGATTAAGATTCCGTTTTCTTTTAGCAGATTCAAATTTCTGTAAGCAACATTTTCATAATTTTCTAAGTAAAGATTTTCAACATCTTTGTAGTGGTCAAGAATATTTAGAGTATCGTCTCCACGCAGTTTTATTCCGTTGCCTTTTATGAATTTTGTCAAGTCAGGCTTTTCAAGTAAATCCAAAATATCACGAGGTTTTATATTGAAATCTAATAAGTAACTTGCTGTTAGAACATATTCGTCTTGAAGTTCAAATTGCTCCTTTAAGTCCTTATTTAGATTTGGTGACGATATGTTTAACTCTGTTAACATTTTGTCGAAACCATCAAGCGAGATTCCAACCTTTTCGTCTTTCTCTACATTTTCAAAATATTCAATTAAGCTGCTTATTTTATCTTCTAAGGTACTCCCTTTTAAATTTTGAATATTTAAGCTCTTTTCACAAAGTTCGTTGAGTGTTTTTTTCTTTTCAGTTAGGGTAATTCCATCTTTATATATGTCGTTGAAAAGTAACTCTGTGAAGGAAATTCCTTCTTTAATTATTTTCTCAATTTTTTGAGAGGCAGATAATTTTCTGTCAATATTGTGATTTTTGGCTATTTGGTTAATTATTGGCTCCCTAAGAAGTTTTAAAGTTCTTCGGTAAAATTTGTCGGCTACTTCTTTTTGCCTCACTTTCCTTAAAAGTCTTACCATTTCGTCTGCGACATAAATTGTATTTTCTTTTTTTGAATAAAACACAATCCCAAGATTTTTGAGATTATTAATTACATCTTGTATTTCAACTTTTTTAACAGGTAATATAGAATAATTTATTAGCTTAATTTCTTCTTGAGACAACCCTATTTGTTTCGCTAAAGTTAAAATGATAGATAATTCGTCAGATGTTATTTTGGCTTCTCGGTTATTTGCAATGTCGTTTGTATAAGCTACAGATAAACAAGCCTTATAAATTTTATAATCTCTTTTTCTTAAATCACTCAGTTCAGACTTTTCATTTTCTAATTCCGTGTTAAGTGTTTTAATCTTGGTTTTTAGGTTCTTGATTTCATTTTCATACAATCTTGAAAACCAATCTTGTCGCATTATACAATTTCCGTCACGAATAATAATGTCAATCAGTATGTCTAATTGTGAATTAGCTTCTTGAAATTCGCATTTGATGTGGTCGATGAATTCTGTAGATATTAATTCAAATATGTTAGAAATATTTTGATTGTCGACTGTTTTTAAACTCTTGTCAGACGAACTCAATATTTTCTCAATTCCCTTTGCGTTTTTAGGATGTTTTGAGATTATATTATCTATTATTTTAATAAATGAGTTCTTTTCTAGAGAACCAAGCTTGTCTAATATTTTTTCTAACTTCATATTCCTTTGTTTTGTTCTTTTTGTTCATGATATTGTTTTAGATGGTTGCTAACTAGTTCTACCAACTCAAATATCATCTATAGCCCATAAAGATATGGGATAAAAGCATACTTCTAGTCGTGCAGGTGGTGTGGTTTTTAAAAGCCTCCTGTTTTCCTTTTGTTGCTGGTTGGTAAGGGGTATAAATCTATTTCAAAATGTGGTAGGAATCTTACGGTTTACCGTAATCTGTGTAAAGATTGTTGGGTAACAACACCCACTAAAGAAGATCCTGAAAAAACCACCCCTTTTAATCAGCTGTCCAAATCTGGTAAAGTGCTCAATGCTTATAACGCATTGCTTATGGCAGAGCGTATTTCTAAAGGGAAGAGGAAATAAAAATACGCGCAATAACGATCCCTTTCAGGAGATTGCTGCGTTGCACTGGCAATGACGGTTGCTTTCAGGAGATTGCTGCGTTGCACTCGCAATGACTATACAAACAGTTGCTGCTATAGCCTTTTTTTATAGGTGTGGTGTGGGTGTATTGAAGTAGTTGAGGACTGGCAATGCCTTTTATAGGGTGTTGGGAAATAGCTTCTTATAATGCCTAATTTTCTAAATAAATAAACCTATTAACACTTAAAGAAACAGGTGTAATATCTAAAGTTTGTTGACTTCCTGTATTGTTTAAATTGTCTGTAGTAATAACATGATCATGGTCTCCTATAGTTCCTACAGATCTAATTACTGCCCAATCATTTACATTAATATTCGTGTCAGTATTACCACCAGCACTATAACTTCCTATTATATCCAGATCAGCATGATCTCCTTCTGTATTTGTAGAACCTCCTAAAGTAAATAAAGGCAACTGGCTTCTAGCTATTGATCTGTTATTACTTCCGCTTACACTCCCTAATGCTGCACCATTTTGAGATAGATAAGCGTTGTCTGCATTAGGTAAAAGTGATCCTATACCTAAGGCAGTGGCTTGGACTTGTTGGGTGACAGTTAAGGTAGCTTTTGCTCTGCCATCTAACCTGATCCATCCATCGTGGTCCGTTAGTTGAATCCCGGATTTTATATCTCCCGAAGAATTATTGCTACCCATTTTTCCCCACATATTACCATTAAAATAATAAAAACCTACTTCTGTAACATTTCTTGTTTGGGTATTAGTAGCTCCGCTTAAATCTGAAACATAGATTATTATCCCCATTTGGTGCGCACCATAGCCAGTTTTAGCAATAAGCTCCGAACGTAATAATCTTGGAGGTAAAAGCCCATCTACTTCGCTCGCTATACTTGGACTTCCATTTATATCTAGTGTAGATTGTGGGTCTGTTGTTCCAATACCAACTTGTGCAAATAGATTTGCAGAGGCTAAAATCACAAAAATTAGGACACTTAATCTTTTTATTTTTTTATTTTTATTAAAAAACATCTGTAAGGCTGTTACAGATAGCTAGTAGCGTGCAAAATAGCGATTACTATTCGGCTGAACACGACCTAAATTTTTTAATTTTCTTATTGCTTTTTTATCAATAAACCAAATTTGAAAATTTGCCAGTCTTGTAAACACACCTTAAGCTCTGTAATACAAATGATTAGCTGTGGGCTCTATACGGTGAAGTTGTGACTTCGACAACATGGATAATCCGCTCTCTTTTACTACTCTTTTTTCGTTCCATTCTATGAGACCTTAAGATCTCGTTTTTAAGTTGTTGAGACGCCTGTAGCTAGTTCTTTTTTAAATCAATGTTTATGAATAAGTATAAAAAACTTTAGGAGTGAGCATCAATAAAAATGTCTTTGATGTTCCTGGTAGTGCAACAGGTCAACATCAGTACAAAAATGATGCGTTTGGTTTTCTCGCTTTCGCAAAAGCGATATCAAAAAAAATCTTTTTTCGCTTCTTTTGTAAATTGCCAGATGCCCATCTTTTTTGCTTTTGCGGCAATGAAAAATACATCATAGGAATTTATGAGTATAGTGCAGTTGTTGACTAAAATAAAACAAGAATGACAATAACAAAACTTCCTTTAAGGCCAAAAAATGACATTTACAGGAGATATTATTATATATAAAACGATAATAAATGAAATGCACCACCGTCAACGTGCAGAATGTTTTATTGTAAACGCAGTTTTAACAGAGATAATTATTGAACGAGTATTTTGATGACATACATTGAGGTCAATATATAAATACGTATTTTAGAATCAATAAACAGGGCGTATAAAGGAGGTGTTTAAAGGACATAATCTGCTAGAGTTTGCTGATCAGTTTAAAATAGATAAAAACAGTAAAGAGTCTCTAGCACAAATTATGAGGCAAGAGGATTATAGAACCGTAAATGTTCCAACAAGACTCATCAAATTCATAAATATTTTTCCAAAACTTATAACTCTAATTTTTTGACCCCTCTTAAATTTTATTTTTATGCAGATGTTTTGTATTGATAATCAGAGTCTTGATCCTTATTTTAACCAAGCGGTAGAGGAGTACTTCCTCAAAAATTTTGATGATAACATTTTCATGCTGTGGCGCAATGACAACGCTATTATTGTAGGTAAACATCAAAATACGATTGCCGAGATAAACGTAAACCATGTAAAACAGCGTGGGATAAAGGTCGTAAGACGCCTTACAGGTGGTGGAGCTGTTTTTCACGACTTGGGAAACATTAACTATACCTTTATAATGGGTTATGGCGAAGAAGGTGCAAAAGTTGATTTTAAAAAATACAATCAGCCTATTATTGATGTTTTAGCTGGATTGGGAGTAAAGGCTCATTTTTCTGGAAGAAATGATATCCTGATTGATGACCAGAAGTTTTCTGGTAATGCTGAACACATCTATCATAAAAAACAAAGAGTATTGCACCATGGTACGTTGCTTTATGCTTCTGAAATTCAGGACATATCGGATGCCTTGAATGTAAATCCTTTAAAGTTTGAAGGGAAAGCTCGAAAGTCGGTAAGTAGTAGAGTGACAAATATTTCTCGCCATCTAAAAGACGATATTGGCGTAGACCAGTTTCGCCAAAAGGTGATGCGCCACATTACTGAAATGTACCCTGATGCTATTCCTTACCAATTAACTGTAAAGGATAAAGCAGCTATTCAAAAACTAGCGGATGAAAAGTACAGCACCTGGGCATGGAACTATGGCTACTCTCCCAAGTATGGTTTAAAGAAAGGAATAAAAACCAATGGAGGGCATGTGGAGGTGCACCTTAATGTGTATAAAGGGGTGATTATTGAACTCGATATTTTTGGTGATTTCTTCGTGAACCGAGACATAGATGAAGTAAAACAGGCCTTGATAGGAGTGGAGCACCGAGAGGAGGCCGTATTAGAGAAATTAAAGGAAATTAAGAGCAGCGAGTACTTTGATAATATATCAGAAGAGGAGTTGGTCGTATTGTTTTTTTAACTGGGAGTGTTTCTTAAAAATGTAAGGTTGCTGAGCGACCTTTTTTGTATTTATAAAATGCATCACGAGTCAAGTCATATCCCTTGCAAATAGTGAAGATGCTAAAAGGTATTTCTTTTGGGTTATTGTCTATAGATTCCGTTAGTGCTAGATGTTTAGTTTTTTTTTAAGTTCTAAAACATCTTTATAGCCTAATTTATTAGCTGCTACTTTGAGATAACAAGCATCAATAAGCTTATCTAGGTCTTTCCTTATGAGAAGTTCCTTTAGCTGTTTGAACTCCTTTTGCAGGGCTTTATTCGGGTAAGTTCATCGTCTGTTTGCACGAGTACGCGGGTGTTCATTAAATCTTTGCGATTGTACTTTTTTATCCATTCGTTAATGGTACTGGGTTGGATGCCGTAGAGCAGTCCTACCTGTCTTTTAGAGTGGTTTGCATTGGAAAGCTCGTCAAGGACTTGGAGTTTAAAGCTTTCACTATAGCGTCTTACATATCCATCCTTTTTATACACATACATTTGGTTTAGTGTATACATATTTCAGGACGGGTCACAATGCACCACAACGGTTTGAATAAGCGCTTGTTTTAATAGCGTTTATTTTTGTTAGCGGTTTTCATTATTATTTTTAAACTATTATAAATAAGTTTCAATCTAACTTTAAAAAAGATTTTAATTAGAGACCAATCCTTTAATATTTGTTTTATAACAGAAAGTAAAATATCCTTTTTAATGTAAAAATCATCTGCACCTATTATTAACAACAAATAGTAACCTTTCGTTGACATCATATTTCGAATTTTCGAACTTTGATAATTATTTTCAACTGTCAAAATCGAAATATTATATTTTCCAAAGTTAATAGATTGCAATACCTCAAATTCTCCACCCTCAATATCTAAACTCAGGTAATCAATCTTTTTTATATTGAACTTTTGGAAAACCTCATCGAAGGAGTAAGTCCTAATTTCTATTTCTTCCATTTGTCCACCATATTGTGAAATTTCTGATAAGGTTCTTTCCTGATGTCTTGAATCCCTGAACTTACTAATTCCACTTAACATTTCTGAATAACCACTAACCTTTATGAAGGTTGTGTTTTCTGATGTTTCACTAATAGCTCCATTTATTAGATTGCAATTTCTGTTTTTTTTCAACTTTTCAAAAACATCTGGTATAGGTTCAACACAAATCCCATTCCAACCTCTTTCCTTTTCGAAGAAATATGAATTTGAGAATGTAATTCCGTCATGAGCACCTATATCAAAAAAGAAGCCCTTTTTCTTTCGTTTAAGTAATTTATCTATAATAAAGTCTTGACTTGTTTGAGAATAGTATGTCATTATTATTATTATTATTATTTATAAGATTACCGCCAACGGTTATGTATATGGCTCGTAGCGTGCAAAATAGCGATTACTTTTCGGGTAAGCACGAGCCAATTTTTTAATTTTATTATTATCTTTTTTCTCAATAAGCCAAATTAAAAAATTTGGCGAACTTGCAAATATACCTGGACTTCGATTCATCAATTAATTAGCTATGAGCTATATACGTTGTTGTGCCTAGTTATTTATTGGATAATTTACTTTTATTTCTTTACTCATAAGTTTTCCTTTCGAATTGAATGTCTTTTGAATCCAATACTTTTTTCTGTAAATATTTTTTAAGTATTTAGTTAGATTTCCATTTTGGTCATAGTATTCCCATTTGTACCACCTGTCTAATTTATCATAATGGTATTTGATATATGAACCGTCTCTTTGATATTCCGAATTCCAAATTGGTTTTCCGTTTTTAAATTCGCCTTCGAATCTAGTCTTTCCATTTTTGAAATAATCTAATTCGTAATTCTCACAGATGTTTTGGCAATTGTAATATTTTGGTTCAATTTCATTGTCGTACTCAAAGTTATCATTTAACTTTTCAGTTACGTATAGAATTCTCGGTATAGCGATAGTATCGTTTACTCTTAAAACGTTTTTGAATTCAATAATTTCTTCAAAACTTCTTTCAATGTTTTTATCATTAATGGTTACAAATAATTCATACTTACCAGGACTTGGTATTTTTACTTTTAGATTATCGGAAAAATAGGATTCATTTGTTTTTAAATTCTGTAATTCGAATGAAATGCTGTCTTTACTTGTGAGTGATCCACATTGATTTTCAAAATAGTATTCAACTTCTATTTCATTCTGTGAAATCAGAAAATTAGAACAAAGTAATATGATTAATAGGTGTTTCATTTAATTAGGCACAACTAGTTATATCAACTCAAATATAATCCATATACATTTAACATATGAGATAAAAGCATACTTCTAATCATGAAGGTATTGTGGATGTCCTCTTCTTTTTTGTTCTATAGTTCTGTCCATACGTCCGTACAACTCCATACTACTAGTATTCTCAAAGCAGGTGCGCATCATTGTACTTTACCTCTGTTGTTCGTTGGTATAGGGTACAAATCTATTTCAAAATATGGTAGGAATCTTACGGTTTACCGTAATCTGTGTAAAGATGGTTAAGTAGCGAAACCTACTGAAGAGGATCCAGAAAAAACCACGACTTTTAACCAACTGTTCCAATCTGGTAAAGTACTTAATGCCTATAATGCATTGCTTATGGCAGAGCATATTTCTAAAGGGAAGAGGAAATAAAAATACGTGCAATGTCTTTCCTTTCAGGAGATTGCTGCGTTGCACTGGCAATAGTTATACCAACAGTGGCTACTAAAGCCCTTTTTTATTGGCGTGTCGTTTTTATTTTTTCTCCAGTTTAGGTCTGTCCCATTCAGAAATATTAGTTGCAGCTTCGTAGGTTGTACGCAAAAAATCGTGTAATGTTTTTTCTGGATTTTCTGAATTTTGTACATCTTCATATTTTAAGAAAAACTCTCCCATTTCCGGACTATAGAAAGCCTCTTTTGGTAAGACTTTTTGCTCTCCAAAACTTGCGCCACTAGGGTATGCATAAGCATAAAAAACCGGCATGGGAGCATCTTTAGATCCAGGCCAAAAACCGGCACTGCTTACTTCTTGTGAATAGGCTTCCTGCATCACTTCCAATGACATATTGGGCATTCCTCCTTGATGAAGCGGGGCAGCATTTCCTGAGAATCGGGTAACAGCCAAATCAAATGCGCCCCAGAACAGATGGACCGGACTTGCTTTACCAATAAAATCACTTCTGAATTCATTAAAAACTCCATTGGCTTTTAACATAGCCTGCCATAGCGCATTCGCTGCAATTGGATCGTATGATTTGTTAACAGTGTTCTCAGAGAATGGAATTGCAGGATCTATTTCATTTGGCTTGGAGTGAATTTTTATCTCAATCCCAAGACCGGACAACTTTTCAAAAAGCTCCTTATAAAAGTTAGCTACAGTTTTTGGTTTTAAGTCTATCGTTATTGTTTCTGCATTGGAACATTGTATAAGCAGCTTGTGTTTTTTGAAGTCAAAATCTATTTGGAAGATTTGTCCTTGGTATGGAATTCCATGGGTTGAATAGCCGCTCGGTGTTACGTAGAGTGCGGTGTGCCAAGAATGATTTTGCCATGGCATTGTCCTTAGGCGTATTTTACCAACGATTTGAATCCACTGGTGAAGTGTTTCAATGGTGTCTTGCATTTCTGCAAAATTTAAAACCGGCCAATTTTGTTTGTTTTTCATTTCTTTTTTTTAATTAATGCACGCCAACGTGTTGGTATATGTCTCGTAACCTGTCAATTATAAATAGGCTTTCGGTTGAGAACGAGCCGAATCTTTACATCTTACTATTTCAATTTTTTTTATCAATAAACCAAATTTAAAAATTTTCTGGACTTGTAAACACACCTTAACCTCTGTAATACAAATAATTAGCTATGGGCTGTATACGGTGAAGTTGTGACTTGGACAACATTGATAATCCGCTCTCTTTTACTACTCTTTTTTCGTTCCACTCTGTGAGACCTTAAGATCTCGTTTTTAAGTTGTTGAAATGCCAATAGTTAGTTCTTTTTTAAATCAATATTTATGAATAAATATAAAGAAACTTTAGGAGTTGACATCAATAAAGATGTCTTTGACGTTCCTAGTAATGTAACAGGTCAGCATCAGTACAAAAATGATGCGTTTGGTGTTCTCGCTTTCGCGAAAGCGAGATCAATAAAAGGCTTTGCTTCTTACTTGTGATAACCGATGTTTTTCAAAATTTGAGAATATTTCCCTGTACAGCAGTTGTGTCGCTCATGTTCCAACTATAGGAGCGTCAGGCAGCAGCGCTAGAGGACGTTCCAGAATAAGCATTGATAGTTGTAACAAACAAGCTGCTGAAACAATGTGTTGCTTTCGCAAAAACAGGTAGGCCGTATGATAAAACGCCGGTTTCTGTATTGCCTAAATAATATGCTTCAAGTGAATTAAAAAAGGCTCACAGCATCAAATGAATGAATCAGTGAGCCTTGAATAATAAGACCTTAAATTAATAAAGAAAAGAGTTGTTTTTTCACCTCAGCTCTTTGTGAGGCATGGGCTTTTCTAACACCAATAGTATGGAACTCTCCTTTAATTAATTTATTAAAACTCTAAATCAGCAATTAAATCAAATTCGTCATAAATTGCTTTGTCTTTCAATCCATCAAAGAAACTTGTAGAGCCATATCTTACATCAAATTTTGTTCTATCTAATTTTAATGATACATTAGCTTTGTTTCCATAAACTGAAAGATTAAAAGAGACAGTTTCTGTTGTTCCTTTTATCGTGATATCTCCAGTGACTTTATATGAGTTTTTACCTGTTGATTTTACATTGGTAAAGCTTAGTGATGCTGAAGGGAATTTTGCGACTCCAAAAAAATCATCAGATTTTAGATGACCTTCTAATTTTCCTTTGCTCTCCCCTTCTAAATCGGTAACCGTAATAGTAGGCATATCTATTTCAAAACTTCCTCCAGTCAATTTATCTTTGTCAAAATTTAAGTGTCCAGATTTAATTGAGATGGTACCTTCATGAGAACCAGTTACTTTATAACCTTTCCATACAACTTTACTATTACCTTCATTAATTTCTTTTCTATTCTCTTGTGCTGTCGTAAAGGAGAATGTCATAATTGATAGGATTACTAGCGTAGCTAGTTTTTTCATTGAGTTTTTCATTTTATTATTTTTAAATTGTTAATATTATTAATTATGCGCCGTAGTAAAATTTCTCTTTTATTATTTTTCCGTCTTTCCAGTCTTGTACGGCAACCTGGGTGTAATTTTTAATCCCCCAATCTTTATGAGTATAATCAAAATGCCACTCTACCATAGTTGTATTTTCTCCGACGGTTACTTTTAAAGGCTGAGCACCTCTAAATTCTGTAATAGCAGCAAAGAAGTCTTCTTCTCTTTGTCTATTGGCAACTTTTCCTTCAACAATTGGATTGTCGTTTTCTTGCATTACAATATCATCATGGTAAAACTGATCAAAAGCCTCTAGAGCTTTTCCTTCTAGTATCATGTCATTAACTGTGCTGATTTTCTCTAATAATGTATTCATCTTTTTTGTTTTAAATAATATAATACAAATGTCTAAAACAATGAGCCGTTAGAAAATGATGTAGATTATGAAATGATGTTAATCTAGATTAACATCTATTGGTTTTGTATGATTTGGCTCTTTATTTTACTTAAAAACTCTTTAGTAACACCTAGATATGAAGCAATCATATATTGAGGAACACGTTGATCAATTTTAGGATTGGTCTTTTTAAAAATTTGGTAACGCTCTTTAACACTAAGACTGAAATTTCTAATAATGCGTTTTTGCGAAGCCACAAAAGCACGTTCTACGATCTTTCTAAAAAGACGTTCAAGTTTAGGGATCTCTTTATAGAGCTCCTCAAGATTCTTATAAGTAAATTGAATAAGCTCTGTATGCTCTATACATTGCACGTTAAAGTCAGCAGGAGTTTGTGTTATAAAACTTCCTAAGTCAGAGGTCCACCAATCTTCAATAGCAAACAACACAATATGTTCTTGCCCTTCTCCATCCATGTAAAATGTTTTTGTGCATCCAGAGATAATGAAATTTACAGTTTTACAGACATCTCCTTGTTGAGTTATGTATTGATCTTTGAGATAATTTCTATGAACTATTTTGGAAAGTAAAATGGTTTCCTCTTCAACAGTTAAGTTGACAATCTTATTTATGTATTCTAAAAATGGTTTATTATTCATAGGCTTTTTCAGTTTATGCACAACTGCTTGTACCGACTCAAATATAATCTATAGACCTTTCCTATTTTGGATAAAGGCAGTCTTTACTAAAGGCGTTAAAAGTGTGGAGGTATGTAACAGCCGCTCCAAAGGTGGAAGGAACTTAAAAATTGATTTTTTTCTCCGTTGGCTGTTGTGTCTTCCTTTTTTGTGATATAAGATTTAATTAACACAGAGCTTTTAAAAAGTTTTAAAGGACAAATACAGTTAAGTGTTTATTGTGTCGCAAACTGCAAGTTTACAAGATCGGTTTTTTAGCTAGCGAGCGAGCCTAAAAATCACCAAGTATAGCAACAAGTTTTGTTTTAAGCGTTACATCATTAAAAGGCATAACAAGAGATTGATAAAGGTCAACTTTTTCAGATGTAATTACATCATTTGTATTCGTTTGACCTAAAAGCATAAGAAAAGGAGTGTCTTTTAATTTGTTGTCTGCTCGAATTGATTGTAATAATTCAGCGCCTGACACTGGTTCTATGCTCCAGTTAGAAATAACCAAGCTATAAGGTTCATTGTAGCCTTCTCGGAGTTTAGACAATGCACCCGTGGCATCAGTTTCTACAGTAACATTAGTAAATCCCAATCGCTGCAAAAGGTCTCTTACAATTTTACGCGTTGAGCTGTATCTTTCAACTAATAGAATTTTCATTCTTAGATCTACTGCCATAATGCTCTGTTTTATTAAATTTAAAGATGTTTGATCACTTCAAAGTTAAGGCTTTATTTGTAGTGACAGCCGAGCAGGGTTTGTAATATTGTAGGAGTATACCATAGCTGCACATTCTGTTTTATTGTGAGAGATCATGGCAGTTTTGCAGGTGGTACACTCTTAGATATCCCGATCTTTATACCCACTTCCCTTAATCATTTGCAGTTTTATAATCAATAGGGAATGCTTTCAATATTTCCCTTGTCAGATCCCATTCATTGAACCCTTGCTTGCCATAATCAAGACCTCTTCTAACGATTACCAGATCATGTGAAGGAACTACAATAACATATTGTCCCCGATTTCCAGCGGTAGTATAGGCATCTTTGGGTACGTCATTACGATCATCTGGAACTAGCCACCATTGTCCTCCATAAAAATTGCCGCGTTCTGCGGTGGAAGGTGCAGGTGTTCTTACAAAGTCTATCCATTTTTGAGTGAGGAGCCTTTCTCCATTCCAAAGCCCATTTTGCTCATAAAGCAAACCAAATCGGGCGAGATCCCTAGCGTTAGTATATGCCTGACTGCTAAAAATAAAATCGCCAAACCTGTCGGTGCTAACGAAAGTATTTCTCATTCCAATTTTGTCAAACAAAGCTTTCCTAGGGAATTCAATATAGGTTTTATCATCACCGAGGGCATTCTTCATCGCCAACACAGCTAGAATTGTATCATAGTTCTCATAGTCCCAGTAAGTGCCTGGTTGTCTGATGAGCCCTCTATTTCTTGCTCCGTTAACGGAGCTTGCTCCTGCCCAATAGGAAAGCCCAGACCCAGTGGCATATTCCATACCGCGACTATCTACCGTATAGAGACCACTAGACATGTTTAATAGATTCCTTAATGTGATATTTGCACGTGGATCATTTTCAGAAGTTGCTTCCTTAGGGAGCCATTCAATTCCCAGTGGTGCATCTAGTTCCATTTTTCCTTGATCTACCAACATACCTATCAAGGTCGCCGCAATACTCTTGGCTGTCGACCATGTTCTTGTTTTGGTGTACAGGTCAATACCATCTGCA
Organism: Nonlabens sp. MB-3u-79; assembly: GCF_002831625.1. Classification (NCBI taxonomy): domain Bacteria; kingdom Pseudomonadati; phylum Bacteroidota; class Flavobacteriia; order Flavobacteriales; family Flavobacteriaceae; genus Nonlabens; species Nonlabens sp. MB-3u-79. The sequence continues at coordinate 471,513 of NZ_CP025116.1, forward strand.
TACCTTTCATGAATGATCTGACCTTTGTGAACAACAATCAAACTGAGCGTGACTTGCTCAGGAGATTCCCTTTCAAATGACCATTTTGAAGCTCCGGTCAATAAATCTGCATTGATATACTTTGGGAGCTTTTGCTTTTTCACGAAATCACCTTCAGGCCAAGGTATAGCAGTAGGATCGCCGGTAAGTGCAGGAAGGCTTTGTATAGGAAGATCGTCAATTATATCAAATGATTGGTCTGGTGCTAGAATGATACTGCCAATTCCTTCTCTGAATACTGCGCGCATCACCGGAGTATCTTCGGTAGAACCGATGGTGACCGTTTTTCTATCCCAATCTATCATATAGTCTCCACCCTGTGCCGTTCCAATAGGTTGTTTTAGATATTTAAGCTCCTGATCGTAGATTTGCTCAAGAGTTCTGTTAGAAGTGAAAAGCCCATTACAAGTGAGAATTGCTTGAACCCCGTATTGAATCATTTCCCTATTAGACTTTGAATAATCATAAGATTCTAACTGCTGCGTATACCCTAGATAGTTAGAACATATTAGGAAAGCGACGAGTAGATGGATTTTTTTCATTGTTTCTAAATTTTTTGGATGAACTATAGATAGCTAAGGGTTTATACAGTCTCAAATATAATCTATAGAACTTTCCTGTTCTAGATAAAAGCGTACTTCTAGTCATGCAGGTGGTGTGGTAATTGTCTTTTGCTACAGCAGCTGGGCGTTGTTGTAAGCCCACATTTTTACTATTCTTTTTGTTCTATAGTTCTGTACCTGTGGCCGCACAACTGAATGCTGCAGCTATTCTAAATTAGGTGCACGCAATTATACTATCCTTTTGTTGCTGGTTGGTATGGGGTATACATCTATTTCAAAATTTTCCTCTTATAGCTTTCCCTTATTCCTAAAATTCAAGCTCTCCTTTTTATCTGCTCTTACTACTGGTATACTATCGTTTCTCTTTTTTTCATTGATCCCCTAAAAACAGCTAAAAACCCTTTGATCCTGCAAGATTTATCTATGATTAATAACCACTAAACATTTTAAAAGTGCAATAATAAAAGATTTCATGTAAGGATGTTATTTATTGATTTTATTATAAACGCATTAAAAAAATTGAGCTTGTCAATCCTCATAGATGAGGCTATTTGTCCGTACTTTGTTTTTGGTATGCACATAAAAAAAGCCCATCTTTTATCAAGATGGGCATCAATATAATATTTAGTTTCTTATTTGGCAATGCGTCCTGCAGACTCCATAACAAGATAAGCAGTTTCTGCCTCAATTTTAAATACATTACCCCATTGACCTCTAACCATTGTGTTGTTAGTTGTGTCTAAAGAAGTCCAGTTACCATAAGCAATTGATATTGAATCTCCAAGATATGTATATCCTAGAATATTAGCGTCCAAAACCATTCCATCTGTTAAATCTAGAGAGGCTTTAATGTTGTCACGCCCTACCACAATACCTTGCTTATAACTTATATTTTGAATTGCATTTTCTGTAAAAAGCATGGATAAACCATCCGCGTCTTTTTTGTTAACGCCCATAATATAACCAGCTATAGAAGCTTGTATTTTGTCAAAATGAAGCTCTTTAGAAACAAAAGATTTATCTAGTGAAACCACTTCGTTGCTAAGTGTGTCTGTTACCTGAAAATCTCTATGTGCAGATTCTAGCAAAAATTTAACCTTACCATCTTTATACTGGTATACATTACCCCACTTACCACTTTCTAAAGTTACATTGTTTGCATCAGAAATTTTAAAAGTTCCAGCTCCTATCAATATATGATCAGATACCAAACGAGTTTCTAAAATAACCACACTAACTTGGCTGTTTTTAAGCTCACTATCTTCTGAAAAGGTTTTTGCAAATGAGTTTTTTATAGCCTCACCGCCCACTATTGGTCCTAAAGAATTAGAGATCACTCGTACGGCATCATTTGTAAACTCTCCAGAAAGAGCAGGTGCATCTCCCGAATTCCAAAGCTCTATAAATGAATCTGTAGACTGAGACATTAGCGCTTTAGCGTCTAAATTTTCAACAACCTTTTGCTCTTTGTTTTTACAACTAACTAGGATAAGTAGCCCTGATAAAAGGCCTATGCTTACTATTTTTTTCATTATAAATAATTTAATTAATACAAAGTAAATTTAATGAAAAAAGCACAATTGTTAATTAATTGATATTGATCTTATTAGACTCTTCCCCATTATAAATTGGTGTTGAAGAAGGTTGGAATTAGCTTTGTGCTTCAATAAAATTTATAAGGTGGCGGGAAATCGTTCTTCTTCTTCTTCAATTCGGGTACCGATTCCTCAAAAGCGGTAAAGAATAGGATGTGATTTTGATTGGAATGTAATGATCGTTTGCAACAACAATTAATTCTTAGCTTCCTTTTTATTTGCTCTAATTATCAAAAGCATGGATGCTATAACTAAGACGCTTGATACTATCGACATCCAAAATCCACGGTCAAAAGCTTCCGAAAACATAAAATCCCCAATTATTAAAATGGCACTTGCGATAATTAATAGTAGAGTTAAGTTTTTTTTCATAATCCAGTTTTTAAATCCACTTCAAGACTTCCTTTATTGTTTTTTTAGCCATACCCTAATTTCTTTTCGTAAAGAAACTTCAGGTTTTGGCAACGGAATTGTTTTTCCAAATTGTTTACTTCTCGTAAATTTTGAAAATGTAATTTTATGTTTTTTCCAGACGTCTGGATACAATTCTAAGAACCTATTAAAAAAACTTTGTTCCGTAATTTTTCCTTCTATTTTAGATAGTACTTCTTTAAATTTTTGCTCTTGCTCTAAAATCATTTGCTTCTTTTTCAGTAATAAATAAAACTGGTGGTAGTTTCTAATTTTATGGACCTCTTTTTAATTGTTGACAAAGGCCTTGTGTATAAAACCTAGCGTGCAAATTATAAATATATTTTCGATTAAGCACGAGGCGAGTTTTAAAATCATTCCACCCTAACAGTTGCGCACTGCCTTGGACAGTCAGCTGTTTGTTTCTATTTTTTAAATTGGTTATGAGTTTGAGTACATTTATTCATCCTAAATTTACTTTTCCAATTCAACTTTTATTTTTTGTTTTCGGCCAATTGTAAAATACATTATGGCTCCAATTAGGTTAAAAAACAGCACTACTACTATCCATACGAGTTTATCATTCTGATTAAATCTACTTTTTAAAATATCAATCAAAGCTATTAGAGTCGGTATAAAAGCTAACAGCATTGATATTAAAATTACTTTCATTAAAAAGGGATTCATCATTACGAAATATATCATGTTTTCTATTTTAATTTATTTGTGATAATCCTATGTCGGTTTTAAATCCAATTTTTTTATTTCAATCGATTGAACCTCATTATAAACGGCGTGATTAATGAGAAAAAAAACAGAAACCAGTATAAATCCACTAATAACATTTAAAATAGTTTTTTGTTCTAAAATCAGATTAATTGTCAATGGAGAACCTAAAATAATTAGTCCTTCTAAAAGTCTGTTAAATATTTTATGTTCAAATATTGTATCACATTGTTGACATTTTATATTCAAATATCCAAACCAAAGTGACTTTAATAGTACGAAGTATTTGAAATCCGTGTTACAATTATCAAATTTCATTTTTTTAATTTTTTATAAAGGTATTGTGTATGATTAGTGGCGTATATAAGTACCTAATTTAGCAAATACAAACCTAATAGAAAGTCCCCGAGGACTTTCATAAATAGGCGAGGGCTAGTCATTAATTATAAACGGTGTTGTAATTAGTGTTTTATCAGCTTAAAACTATTCATTATCCTCAATGATTCGATATGATTATTTTCATAAGTTTCGTAAAGAGTAACAAAAGTCAAAGTGTAAATTTGTTTATCTATTAAATAAGTGTGAATAATAGTTTTAAACTTATAACCGCTTGCTTCTCCTTCTGCGACAAATTGGTGACACTTTAATCCGTTTTTATTTTTAAGTTCACTAAGTGTGATTTTAGGCTCAGTCAGCATTCCGCTAATTTGTTTTTCCACTAAACCTTTGTACTTTTCAATATTTATAGTTAAATCATTCAGATTCTGCACGATTAAATTTATGTTCTCTGTAAAAACGTCTGAACTCTCAGAGTATGTTGGATAAAGAAAAATATTAGTTCCATTTTCGCCTGAGTCGTTTAAAATCCAATTTGAAGGATGTTCTATTGAATAATTATCCTTCTCATATTTAATGATTTCTTTTAGTTCCTGCGCAACGATTATTAAAGGAAATAATATTAAAGTAAGCAGGAAGTTTTTCATTTTTCAAATTAATTACCAGTAGTTATACCAACTCAAATATAACCTATAGCCATTTAACATATATGTTAAAAGCATACTTCTAGCCATGGATGCGGTGTGGTTGTTAAATGTATAGCATTAAAAAAGGCTGTCTAATTAAAGACAGCCTTTTCAATAATTCAGGAGTCTGCTTTTATTAGTTGCCTGCACTTAATGAATAGCTTCCATTTCCATTAAAGGATTCCAAGGTAATAGTAACCGTCCAATTACCAGGTGTACCAGTGTTAGTAACACCACCAATAGTATCTGGCGCAGTCGCTCCGTTAATGCTCCTGTCAAGCACTACAGCCCCATTGGCATCGGCAACTACTATTTGAAATGTCCCTGAAGACGTACTCGTTATATCAGCATTATAATCAGCTGTGGTTAAGCTGTTCATCCAATTAATAGTTCTTGAGCCACTACCTCCATCTCCAGTAAAATCTCCCCCTATATCGCCATCAGGCCCTTCATTGACCGTTATATTCACGGTTGGATCATTGTCATCAGAACAAGATGTAAATGCACCAATGAATAGTGTGATTGCTGTTACAATTGTAAGTAGTTTAAAATTTGAGATTTTCATTTGTTTTAAAATTTTAATTATTAAATCAATTATATAACAACTAAGTCCCTCAAATTCCCGGGCTATTATAAGATATTTTTATTGAATTAATTTTAAAGCTCAGAAAATCAGTTGATTATGTTTTTTTTATTTTAAAATACAACAGTGTTGTATTTGGCTCGTGTTGTTCTCACCACAGCTCTTTGTCCCCCTTAGTTTTTTGTTTGATTTTACTTGACGGTAGTTAAAGGTTTAGCTATTATATCAATTACAAGATTGAGAATAATTTATTAAAGTTGAAGTTTGCAATTGATCATTAAAAAGGTTCAGGGAGTTTTGATTGTCGTATAAAGTATAGTCTAACCACAGTTTTAAAAAATCAGTAGTTATTTGTTGTTGTTGCTCTCTAGCAATAGAAGGATTTGAACTACAAAAGGACTCCCCTAAATCGCAACTCAAATTTGAATTTGCAAAATTGCAATGATTTCCATCGATGATTTTTATTTGTGTTTTACATGGAGAAGCTAAGTTGTTATACATAACATCTTGATTTACATCAGCAGGAGCTACACAATCATTCTCCCCAGAGAAAATAAGGGATGGAATGGCAACATTAAAAGCCGAAGATATTGCAGATGGCATTGTTTCAGCTGCGGCAAAATTAACCATTGTATTAATTGTGGAATTATTTTCTGAAGCTAGAAAAGAAGCACCCCCACCCATTGAATGGCCCATTATAGCAGTTTTCGGCAATATGGAATTATGAAATATGGAATTCTCATCTTCACTTTGATCTTGCATTTGAACAGCTAAAGTTTTTAAATCTTTACCAAAATCTTCATGACTAGGAGAAAGGCTCATTTCAGTTGTAGGAAAACAGATGATATAACCTTCAGGGACTAATTCCTCCCAATAATTTTGATAAGATTCCCAGTCCATTAAAAAACCATGACCAAATATGATTACCGGATAGTTTCCTGGTGAAATATTTGTATCATCACCTGGAGTAGCAGAAGGGTAATATATTTGTGTTTCAATATTTCTATCTCTAACATCATCATAAAATACAATCGTTGTATGGCCAATAGTTAAATTCTCCTCTACCATATTTGTATTGGTGTCATCATTACTGCTGCAAGATTGAATTACTATAATTAAAATTATAATTTTGATAATATTAAATATTCTCATAAATAGGGATTTGAATTAATGCTAACTGGTTTTACCCGCTCAATATAACCGAATGCCCATCAACATACAAGATAAAAGCAGGTGGGTATCGCACTTCCAGCACTGTCGCCGGCTGTTGATGCTATTGATAAGGATTTCAAGTATCCGTGGCGCCTTTATATCGCTATAAAATGGAGATTATGGAAGCTCATAGGTTGAATCAAAAACAATTTGACACTCAGGCTGCATTTATAGGCTTCGATACCAATAGGAGCTTTACTAATTTGGATATTCTTAGGTGACCTACAAAATCTCACCATAAAAAGCAGCAAGGCTAATGAGTTCGACAACTCCCCTTCTCTGGAATCCACCAAAGACTTAATTATAAACCGTGTGGCTTATGTCGTTGTTGCTCTTTTCCCCTTTCTCATTCGTTTAGGTCCATACCAAAGCCAAAATCCTGTAATGGTAAACATCAATAAAGAAATACCCATTATAGAAGTATAGAGCAATTTAATCTGATCGCCTGTGGTTCCCAAGTAATAGTCGAGTATGGAACCGTCATGTACTTTTTCAATAAAGTCAGAACGCCTTTCTTCTATATGCAACAGTTTTCCTGTGGTGCCGTCGAGCTGAATGCCCCAAAAATCTTCTGCGAAGATAAACTTGATCATTCCCTTATTCTTTTTGATATCAATTCTATCGAGCTCCTGGGATAAGTCTGTTGACACCGAGTCTCTGAGGACATTACAAGCAATAGTATGTAAACTATCTACCGGAAGCCAATGTTTAAAATCTGTAGAAATACCCGCATATGATTTGGCCTGAATGATACCACCGGTATTTTTTTTCCATCCCAATAATATGCCTGTTACAGAAATAAAGAAGAAGAAAATAAATAAAACCGCTCCTAAAGTCCTGTGAATTTTCCGAATGAATCGTAAGAATTTAGCTTGCTTCTTTACTTTAGTATTCTTCTTCATATAATTTTTTATCGTGTTTTATTTAAATTTTCTTAGACCAAATGTATAAGGATCATTCTGCTTGAATCATCCATTTATCTGAGGTAGTGTGCTGCGACTGGCTTCTCAGTACACTTCTTTTTCCAACAGCATTTTTCATCAAACGCATCAGAAGAATGTAATGTACGAGCTACTAGTTGCGCATTAATTTCAAACTTGCGGTGAAATTAATCAGGTAAGACGGGAAACCCCATGACTTCTGAGTTTTTAGCCTTATCACACCTATGAAACACCTTATAATGATGAAGATCTTCCATAACTGTATGTATAACTAAACAGGTACAAAACTTTATTTTATCTGACAAATCGCACATCACTAATTCCTATTAAAAGAGACCTGTCTTTGACAAGTTTCTGTAAGTTGATCTAATTTAATTTAAGAGCTCCAATACCATGATCCCAAAGTAATTTATTATAGGCAGGAATACTGGTGTTTATCAACTCTTCTGATCTGCTCTTCAGTAATTCCCATTGCTTGTCAAGCTCGTTGAGTCTGTCTTTTGAAGCTTGGCTCACTTTGGGTAAGTCGCTACTGTTTTGATCGATTAGAAAGATGTATTCAGCAGTGAATTTATTTGGGAAATTCTCTACATCATCGTAAGCCTTGGATTTGCGTTGTACCATATCTTCATCCCAAATTTTCAAGTTTTCAAATACAGCTTCACCTTCAGATTTCACATGGCTGTATTTCTTTTCTTCAGGCAATTCCTTTAAAATTTGTGCGATTTGATCTTGCACTTCTTTTAATTTACGAACCCTCCTATGCATATCTGTGAGCCTTGCCTCCGTTGTTGTTTTGAAGTCATGAGTTTCTTGATAATCCTCCTCAGTCACCTCATATAATGGGTTAGGCAATATGTGGAAGATCACCTTAGCTATTTGATCTTCTTGCTTGATGCTAGCAGTATACTCATTAGGCATCGCTTTATGACCTTTATAAGACCCTTCTATATATGCAGTAGGTATTCCTGGCAAACTGGTGTAGTGCATATCCCATACAAAACGGTTCAGCCCAATATTAGTTGTCAGTAAAGGTTCTGGTGAAGGGCCTCCAGGATATTCTAAATAATTAGGATCCTCTTTAGAACTGATCCTCCGTACCAAATTTCCTTCTTTATCTTTAATCTCTAGAGTCAATGCTGTATCCCCGGTGGCAGTAGGTAAATAATAGTAAAAGACAACACCATTAGCAGGGTTAACACCTTGGGAATCGTCTGTGCCTGAGAAGCTGTCTGAATTAGTATTTAATGGACTACTCCAATTTCCTATAATTGCATCTTCTGGTTGAAGTAATGCAAAAGAGGTATCCTCCCCTTTAAACTGTCTTATCAAAGCCAAATCATCTAATATCCAAAAAGATCTTCCCATGGTGGCAATAACTAAGTCGTCATGGCTCACTTTTAAATCGGTGATAGGTGTTATAGGTAAATTCAATTGAAATGCTTGCCATTTTTTCCCTCCATTCCAGGAGATATACATCCCTAGCTCTGTTCCTGCAAAAAGCAAATCTTTTTGCTTGGTATCTTCTCTTACGACCCTAGTGTATGCGCCTGTTGGAATACCCGAGCTGATATTGATCCATGATTTACCGTAATTGGTAGTTTTATAAATAGCAGGGGTATAATCATTGAATTTGAATCTAGTAGTAGCGATATAAGCTGTTGCTTTATCATGTGGAGAGACTTCAATAGAATTGATCAAAGTCTCCGGAAGATTTTTAGGAGTGACATTAACCCAAGTAGCACCACCGTCCTTAGTCAATTGTACCACTCCGTCGTCGGTAGCGGTCCAGATCACTCCTTTTTCATAAGGTGACTCCACCACATAAGCTAGTGTGCCATAATTCTCTGCTCCTACCGCCTCATTTGTGTAAGGCCCTCCGCCTTTACCTTGTTTGTCTTTTTCATTCTTGGATAAATCAGGAGAAACTTCTTCCCAATTGACCCCCTTGTCTCTAGTACGCAATAACATTTGTGCCCCGTGGTAATAGGTATCTTCTTCATGTTGTGACCAAATTATGGGAGCATTCCAGTTGTACCTGTATTTCATGTCTTTGGAATCTCTTCCTAAATACTGGATAGGAGCAGCCATAACCTGTGTACTGGCGTTTGCTTCGGTATCTAATATTTCAATAGTACCTAAATAACTACCTCCCATAACATATCTCGGATCATCAGGATCGAAAGCTAAAAAAGCGCTTTCTCCACCCGCTGAAGCCGACCAATTCTGTTGATCTATACCTCCACTACCAAGTGCAAGACTGCTAATTTTAACAGAAGAATTATCTTGTTGTCCACCGTAAATATGATAAGGAAACTGATTATCTGTATTCACTCTATAAAACTGCGCCGTAGGCATTCTGTTTTGAGAAGACCAGGATCCTCCAGAATTATAAGACACCGCTGCACCACCGTCGTTTGCGATGATCATGTTTTTACTGTTGTCTGGGTTGATCCAAAGATCGTGATGATCTCCGTGGGTCCCTGTTATGGTTGCCCAAGTGTTTCCACCATCTATAGAATGTTGTGCACTGGCATTAAGTACATATATTTTTTCTTCATCATTAGGGTCAATAAACAACTCTATATAGTACCAAGCTCTTTGAATAAGACTGTGGTCTGAAGATACTTTAGACCACTTTTCTCCTGCATTATTAGAAACAAATAAACCCCCTAACTCTTTATTAGAATCACTCTCCACTAAAGCATACACTTTGTCGGAGTTGGAACGACTCACTGCTATGGCCATTTTACCTTTCTCTTCAGGTAAGCCATCGTGAATTTTATTCCAAGACACTCCTCCATCGGTAGTTTTGTAAAGCCCACTTCCAGCACCTCCACTGATCACTTTCCAAGGCATACGCTGGTGCTCCCACATCGCCACATACAGGACCAAAGGATTGTTATAATCCATTGACAACTCAGCAGCTCCGGTTAAATTATTCACATATAACACTTTACTCCAGCTGGCGCCACCATCCACCGATTTAAAAACACCTCGGTCTTTATTAGGACCATATAAAGCTCCTTGAGCCGCTACAAAAAGAATATCTGGATTTTTAGGATGTATGACTATTCTCGATATGTGTTGAGTCGCTTGTAGCCCCACGTAATTCCATGTCTTACCTGCATCAGTAGACTTGTACACACCATCTCCATATGATGTCATTACAGCTCTAGGTGCATGCTCTCCCATTCCTACATAGACGATGTTGGGGTCACTTTCTGAAACTGCTACTGCTCCCACAGAACTGGTTTTAAAAAACCCGTCTGAAATATTTTCCCAGAGTTGACCACCATCTTCTGTTTTCCACAGCCCTCCGCCGGTATTGCCCATATAGTAAGTCATAGGGTCTCCGACTACACCAGATGCAGCAACAGATCTTCCTCCTCTAAAAGGGCCTATATTTCTGTATTTGACAGCTTTAAAAACAGAATCCATAGACTGTGCAAAGGATGCTGAAACTATAAAAAGTGCAAGTAAAAAAAGGTTTGTTTTTTTCATGGTTGGAACTTTAGGTCTCGTGTATTTTGATGTAATCAAAAACAAATTCAAACTTAAGGAAAACTATCTAGCCATTATTCAACACAAATCATAATGTTTACCCGCGATTTTAGAAATAAAAGGTAGTACATAAAAAGGGCACAACGCCTGCTGTCAAGTATACGCCTGGTCGGAAAGAGCCTTTTAAAAACCAGGCTCCCATTACCTACCTTGAAGATTACCTGCAATGGCTAACTTGTTTTTATAAACCCAAACAGACAGGGTGTTTATCTAACAGTTGCGCTTCTGTGGAACCTGGATAAACCTTCATCTTCTTTATAACTTTATAGAAGTATCCTTTTTACCGCTTTAAATTTTGGGCTTGAATAGATATCAGGTTGAAGAATAGAACTAAAATGAGTAAGGGTGTTATACCTCAGTTCTTCTTAGAAGAATAGCTCTTGTAATAGCAGTATCTCTAGTTACCTTTAGACTGGAGGTATTTAACCCCTAAAAAGAAAAAGAAAAGTATAGGAATCGCAAAAACAAAGTACATTCCAAAATTTTTCAACCCAAAATAAGCAAGTAAAAATGCTGATGGAACTCCGATAATGGGCAACAATTTGTTCTTGTTCATATATCTAGTAGGTGGCTCATTCTATTGATCATTTCATTTCAAATTCTCTGGCAATAGGACATAGATCGATGACTTAGAATTGTTCTTCCCTTGCAGATACACCGTATGAATGCCTTACTAAGTCAATGACCTTCCACCAAAATAAACGAATAAAAATCTACAATCGGTACTCCTTATGGAGTGCTCGCACTCACCTGAAGCGTTTTTCCATTATAGAATTTATGGCCAGTCAATGCAAAATCCATAATATAACTCGCCATTTCTGTTGCCGTTAAGGGTGCTTTATAACCTGGAAAGGCTTCTTCCAACATTTCGGTTTGTACCGCTCCTAAAGCAAGTGTATTGAAGTACGGTCCGTTTTCTTTGTACTCTTCAGCTAGGAGTTCAAACAAGGTGATGACCGCTGCTTTGGCACTGGAATAAGCAGCAAGCCCTGGGAATTTTGCACTTCCTTGAATACCTCCCATAGAACTGATAGCAACTACATGAGTTTGTTTATTCATAGCCGGCATTAAAGCTTGTGTCAAAGCTGCTACTCCAAAAACATTTACCGCATAGCATTGCTGAAAATCTGCTGGGGTGAGTTGTTCAAAGGGCTTGTTCACTAACATTCCTGCGTTGTGAATCAAAATATCAATGCGGTCCCATTTATCCAGTAGGTTCTTAGCCGCAGCGTCTATACTGGACTGCGCACTCAAGTCGGTGGAAATCGCGTGTATCGAATTGTTCTCTAAGGCTTGGATAGTATCTATCTTTCGCGAAAGCGCTACCACCTCATGTCCAGCATTTGCTAATAACTGAGCCAGTTCAAATCCGATCCCGCGACTGGTTCCTGTAATAACTATTCTTTTACTCATTGGTAGTAGGGGTTAATTTCAATTGTTCTGCGTTCACTACTTTAAAGATTCCTGGCATCACCGCATCAACTAATTGTGCCATATGAATCGTATTAACTTGAGAAATATCATCTCCTACTTGATGGTAGTGGTCAAAATTGGTAAAGTCAAAAGTGCTAAAGGTTTGTGATGGCACATTAAATTCTTGAAAGAACGCATAGTTATCTGATCTCTTAAACAAATTTAATTGTGCTGCCTGGTCTAACTTTCCAGTCACTACACGGTCTTTATTTGCTTCATTAAAAACAGTCGCCATATCAGAACTATCATGTCCTGACAGATATGCGATATACGGGCGGTTTACCATAGGCGTACCCGTCATTTCAAAATTGAGCATCGCAACGACATTCACTCCTTCTTTTTTCATGCGCTGCGCTAAGTGCTTAGAGCCTAATAAGCCTTTTTCTTCAGCAGAGAAAAGTGCAAAAACAACCGTTCTTCTATTAAAGTCTAACTTTCTAAAATTTGCTGCTATAGCAAGTACAGTTGCTGTCCCTGTGGCATTATCATTAGCACCGTTTGCAATACTGTCTCCAGCAACGGCTTGTATCATTCCTATATGATCATAATGAGCTCCTATAACTACTACCTCATCCATTAAACTCTTATCGGACCCAGGAATCATAGCGATAACGTTAAAGGCTTCTTGTTCGTTAACTTCAAAATGATCCATATAAGATCCTTTATAAGGCAAAATACCTATCTGAGAAAAACGCTCCGAAAGGTAAACCGCTGCTTGTTCTATTCCTTCAGATCCCGTATCGCGACCTTTTAATTCATCACTTGCTAAATATTCTACATCCAGCGCGATTTGAACGGCACTGGCTTTAGGCATTTTGATTTCTGTGAGTTGGCTCATATTATCAAGAGCCTGCCCCATCTTGTCAATTCCCTTGGAAGAACTACAAGCACATGTAATCGCTGCGATGAATAGAAGTAATAGTGTTTTTTTCATGATGATTTTTTAAGTGGAGTAAAGATAGTATATAGACTTTATTTTAGGAAAGTAATTAGATATGGTTTTGAACAGCCCGATTCTTTTACCCCAACGGTAAAAAGCAGGCCTTAGCTCTTTCCAAGAATAGGATTTTTACCAACTAAATCTAGAACTCCCTAATTTTCCTGAACTCTGTATAGTTTGAGTTGAATTCCTATTATGGTTGAAAAACGGAAACAAAAAAAGCCAAATCTCTCGATTCGGCTTTTTTTAAAACTATAAATTATGATGCTATACGTACATCACAATAGGGTTTTCAATATAAGACTTGAAGGTTTGTAAAAATGCAGCTCCTGTTGCTCCATCTACGGTTCTATGATCACAAGCAAGTGTGATTCTCATCACGTTACCTACAACAATCTGTCCTTCTTTTACTACTGGTTTTTGTACAATCGCTCCTACAGACATAATTGCGCTATTAGGCTGATTGATAATAGAAGTAAACTCCGTTATACCGAACATTCCTAAATTAGAAATGGTGAACGTGCTTCCTTCCATTTCTTTAGGTTGCAATTTCTTGTTACGTGCTTTACCAGCAAGCTCTTTAACCTTAGCACCTATTTGTTGCATACTCATCTGGTCTGCAAATGGCAATACAGGTACTAAAAGTCCATCTTCTACCGCAACAGCAACTCCTATATGAATATGCTTTGCAATAATCGTGTTCTTTTCTGTCCATTGCGTATTCACTCTAGGGTGCAATCTCAAAGCCATTGCTGATGCTTTGATCACCATATCGTTAAAACTGATCTTTGTATCTGGCAATTCATTAATTGCTTTTCTACTTGCGATGGCATTATCCATATCCAGATCAAGACCTAGATAATAATGAGGTGCTGTAAATTTAGATTCCCCAAGGCGTTTTGCAATCGTCTTGCGCATTTGCGAATTAGGAACTTCTTCAAAAGTTTCTGTTCCTACAGACACAAATGAACTTGCAGCAGCAGGAGCTGTAGCAGTGCTAGGAGTAAAACTTTCTATATCGCTTTTTACAATACGACCATTCTCCCCAGAACCAGTTACTTGACCTAAGTCAATTCCCTTTTCTTCTGCCATTTTTTTAGCTAATGGGGATACAAATATTCTTCCTCCAGCTGCATTTGAAGCAGGTTGTGACACAGCTGGCGCCGTCTCTTTAACAACTTCTTCTTTCTTTTCAGCTTTGGGAGTTTCTTTTTTAACTTCTGGCGTTGTTTCTTTATTTGGAGCAGCTATTTTTTCCATGCTTATTCCAGAAATATCAGTTCCTTTAGGACCTATAATTGCAAGAAGTGCATCCACCTTAGCAGTTTCTCCTTCTTGAATTCCTATCTTTAATAAAGTACCTGAATTGAAAGATTCAAATTCCATAGTAGCTTTATCGGTCTCGATCTCTGCAAGGATATCGCCTTCTTCTACTTGATCTCCTTCTTTCTTCAACCAGGAAGCGACTGTTCCTTCTTCCATAGTATCACTTAAGCGCGGCATATTTACAACAACCACACCTTCAGGAAGTTCTGAATCAGAACTTTGTTCTTTCTTAGCTTCAGAAGATGCTTCCTCCTCTTGGTCTGTATGCGTACCTTCTGACTGGGTATCTTCTTTAGTGTCTGAGGATGCAGCTCCTTCTAGTAAACTAGAAATATCCTCTCCTTCTTCCCCTATGATACACAATAGTTGATCTACAGGAGCAGTTTCTCCTTCTTGAATACCTATGTATAAAAGCGTACCGTTTTGAAAAGATTCAAATTCCATGGTAGCTTTATCGGTCTCGATTTCAGCTAGGATATCTCCCTCTTCAACTTTATCTCCTACTTGTTTCAACCACGCTGCAACAACACCTTCTTCCATGGTGTCGCTCAATCGTGGCATGTTAATTACCTCTGCCATGGATTATAGTTTTGCTGGTAAAAATGGATAATCTTCTTGCTCATATACGGCGTCGTACATCACATTCTTTTCTGGGTATGGAGAGTCTTCTGCAAACTTCTCACATTCTGCTACTCGTGCTTTAACGCGCTTAGCTGTTGCCTTAAAATCTTCTTCAGTCACGTTGTGGTCGTTCATCAAACGGTCTTTGATCTGAGCAATCG
This sequence comes from Nonlabens sp. MB-3u-79, assembly GCF_002831625.1. Lineage (NCBI taxonomy): Bacteria > Pseudomonadati > Bacteroidota > Flavobacteriia > Flavobacteriales > Flavobacteriaceae > Nonlabens > Nonlabens sp. MB-3u-79. The sequence continues at coordinate 486,690 of NZ_CP025116.1, forward strand.
GATCAATTTTTTGATATTCGGCTACCTCGTCTTTAGTTCTGTATTTTTGAGCATCACTCATAGAGTGACCTCTATATCTATAGGTCTTTAATTCAAGAAATGTAGGCCCTCCACCAGAACGAGCTCTTTCAATGGCTTCATGCATTGCTTCAGCTACTTTTTCTGGATCCATTGCGTCCACAGGCCCACAAGGCATTTCATAACCTAATCCTAGCTTCCATATGTCGGTATGGTTTGCCGAACGAGCTACACTAGTACCCATGGCATACCCATTGTTCTCCACACAAAATACTACTGGAAGATTCCAGAGCATGGCCAGGTTAAATGCTTCGTGCAACGAACCTTGACGTGCCGCTCCATCTCCAAAAAACGTAAGCGTTACTGCATCTACACCGTGGTATTTATCACCAAAAGCTATTCCAGCTCCTAAAGGAATCTGTCCCCCTACAATACCGTGACCACCATAAAAACGATGTTCTTTAGAAAAGATGTGCATGGATCCACCTAGGCCTTGAGAAGTACCGGTGGCTTTTCCATAAAGCTCGGCCATAACTCGTTTAGGGTCCACACCCATTCCTATAGGTTGTACGTGATTACGGTAAGCCGTGATCATTTTGTCTTTAGTCAGGTCCATAGCATGCAGTGCACCTGCAAGTATGGCTTCTTGACCGTTGTACAGGTGCAAAAATCCGCGTACTTTTTGTTGAATATAAACTTGCGCTAATTTATCCTCAAATTTTCTCCAGAAAAGCATTTCCTCGTACCAGTTGAGTAAGACGTCTTTAGTGACTTTTTTCATGTAATTGCTTGTTAAGTAGTCTGCTTTCGCGAAAGCGGAATATAAAGATCAAATATAAAGATCATATCCCAACTTTAGTCGAAGCGAAGGACAAAAATAGACGAAAAAACGCTAAGGAAAAACCTATTTTATGGTTAAAATATAACGCAAACGTTATAGATATTTCTTATCAAAAACAAGTGGTAGTAAATCGCGTAGAGAATGAGACTTCAAAACATTACCTGCAGCACCCATAAAATAGAGCTCGATATCCTTATCTTGATTGTTTTCATACTCGGCAATAGATTGCCTGCAGGCGCCACAAGGCGGTACTGGTTTGTGAAAAGAATCATCTTTAGGGCTTGCTGTAATAGCCAGTTTTAAAACAGCAACACCAGGATATTGTGCTCCAGCTGCAAAAATTGCTACACGCTCTGCACAAAGTCCCGAAGGATAAGCAGCGTTTTCTTGATTGTTACCGGTAACGATCTCGCCATTCTCTAAAAGCAAGGCACAACCTACAGTAAAATTAGAATAAGGCGCATAAGCACGGTGACGGGCTTTTACAGCCAACTCCATTAAAGAGAGGTCATTTGCGGCCAGCTCTTCTTTGTTGTCGTAGACCTCTAAGGTCGTATGTATTTCTAGCTTTTTAATGATCTAGTATTCTGTGAATTCATCACCAAAATTAAAGGTAAGACCAAATCTTAAAGTTCCTTCTAGCGGACTGTTGACGCGACTTGTAGAAAATAAATAAGAAAGATCAATATTGATTTGTGAGAATTCAAATCCCGTACCTAAGGCTAAGAATTTTCTTGCTCCTTTATCGTCTGCCTCATTAAAGTAACCCAAGCGCATTGCAAAAGCATCGTTATAGGTATACTCAAATCCTAATGCCCAAGTAAACTCTCTTATTTCTTCACTAAGACCTCCAGGGGCATCCCCGAATGATTGAAACATTCCAGAGATAAAAGTTACATCATCGTCCTGACCTTCTAAAATTTCACGTGGCGTCCCGTTCCCGTTTGCATCTCCGTCTTCTCTAATCGGTGGTGTAGGAACTAATAATTTATTGACCTCAGCAGTCACTCCTATTTTACTAAAACCATCGTTGAGGATAAAATCAAAACCTCCACCTAAAGCCATATTTGTAGGAATAAAGTTTTCTTGTCCTCCAGCGTCGTAGGATACTTTAGGACCTATATTACTAATATTAAAACCACCTCTCCAGCGACCATTGAAGTTGTCGTAAGCTTCTTCTTCAGACTGGTAATAACCAGAAACATCCACTCCAAAACTATTTGCCGCAGTAGCATCACTATCCACTCCTTGAATACGTAAATCAGATCTTAAAAAACGACCTGTTACCGCCATAGCAAACTGCTCGCTTAATTTGAGTGAGTAGGTACCGTCTAAGACAAATTCATTTGGATTTTCTTCTCTACCTGGATCTGCTGCGTCTTGACGCAATGTGATAGAACCCAAAGAGAAATACCTTAAACTACCTGCAAAAGCACTTTGATCGTTAATTCTATTAGAATAAACCAATTGTGCAATAGCAATATCGTCCACAAGATTTCCTAAATATGGCGTGTAAGCAACTCCAAATTTGTGTTCTCTTGTGCTAAAGGCATACTTAGCAGGATTCCACTGTTGTGACCAGGCATCTGGACTAGTTGCAACACCCATATCCCCCATACCAGCAGCCCTAGGATCTCCTGCAATTCTTAAAAAGGGTAATGCTGTGGTTATGACTCTGGTATCGTTATCCTGGGCCTTACTCAAGCTAGGAAATGCAAATGTTACTACTACAAAAAGTAAGAATATTTTCTTCATTAATAAATTTTATGGGATCGCAAATATATACTAATCCATATTGTTATAAAATAACGAGCTTTTCGATCTTGCTCGCTGACTTGTTAGTTAACGTAGATTTTACGGTAATCTTATACACATAAACACCTTTTCCCAATCGCTGACCAAAATCATCTCTTCCATCCCATGTAATTTCTCGAGAGGTAAAACCAGTCGTTGTAAGATTTTGATTCTTACTCCAGACTACTTTACCGCTTATGGTCATTACTTGTACTTGTACGTCAAGCGGCTCAAAAGGTCGGTTGTGATTGAACCAAAACTCTGTGTAGGTGGTAAACGGATTGGGGTAATTCAAAACTCTAGTCAGCTCGACCCCATCAGATTCTGACACGACAAATTGAATCTCATTCATCGCACTATTGTTATAAGTGTCCCAAGCTGTTACTTTTAATGTATGAAGTCCCGGCGCTATATCTCTTAACGGGAAAAATACTTTCCCTTTAGTAAAATCGTCTTCCTCAGCTTCGTAATAATCGTTTAATATAAACGGATTGGTTTCATCGCCATCTAAAATCCCAGTAATGTCATGACCTATACCACTTGAGGTATTGATACCGTTATCATCATTTAAAAAAGCTAATAAAAAAGGATCCCTATCGGTAATACCGCCAGAAACAAAGTTGGTGTCGTTCATAAACAAGCCTACTTCCGGCCCTATATCATCTGCAGGAGCATTGCGGTTGATACCTCCTATTTGTATGTCTTGAGAAAAGCCATTTTGATCTTCTGGAAGGTTGGTTCTTTTTGCATAAAAAGAAACCCGCCCAGTACCTATAGGAATTTGTGTATCCCTAGGCATGATAAAATCAAATTCAAATTGGCCATTAGTAATCGTTGCCTGACCTCTGAACAATGCTTCTCCCAACTGGCTGAACTGCAATTTTATAACTTCCCCAGGCGGAGAACCTGATCCAGTTTGCTCTCTGGTATTATCATTTGCCAGAGTTTCTCGATTGATATCTTTATCAAAAACAGTTGCAAACAAAGTACCCTCATAATCATCGATACGCGTACCAGATAAGGTTTGCACCTCGCCACCTAAAGTCACCCGATCCAGCGCTTTAAGCACATCGGTATTGGTCGCAATCGGATTTCCGTTTACGGTGTTCAATACGACACGAGGTTTAGGGAAAGCTAGTTTTAAAGCAGGATCGCCTACAAACGCAATTACGCGACGAGTAGAATTAGATTGAAAACGAGGATCTGTTTTAGAAAGCCTTAGGGCTTCGGCCATAGAAACCGGCTCTACATTATTATAACTGAACAAATATTCATCTATAATATTATTAAATCCTGCACCTACATTTACAAAAATCAATCGGTTGGTTGCTACCGATGCTATCGCTCCACCTCGTGGATTTAAGTAAGTCAACTCACCGCCACTTACTCGTAATGGATTATCATAGCGTGTGAATTCACAAGTGACGGTTATAAATAAAGGCAGTGTGTTTGGATTGCGCAGATTTTCTACCAAGGATTGCGTTATGACAAACTCTCGTGCCAGACCATCTTCATTTCCATGACCAAAATAATTGATCACCAAAGAACCTTGTTCAAAAGCATCTTTAATATCATTTACCGCATCGGGATATTTAGGCCCCCCTGCGGTACTGAATTGCTGGTAACTATCCAATAGGATTTTATTGATATTGTAGTCTGGTCGGTTGGCAAAAATTTCATCCCCGAGATCATTTACGTTTTCTTGTAAAATACCATCAGAAGCTATATCTACATCGTCTCCTATCAACGTAATATTATTCCTCCATTTATTAAAAGCAGGCTCTGCGGTATAACTAATCACCTTGTCTACCATTTCCCTAGCTTCTTGTAGATCACTCACAATCATTCGACCTACCGCAATATCCATGAGATTACTTGCCGTAACAGCACCTTCTCCATCATCCATAAAAACATAAAAATCATCTGTACAATAGGAAGTGGTTAAAGAAGTACTCTCTACCGAAAAATAGGACGGCACAATATTATCTCGTACTCTAATTCTGTCTTTATAATCATAACTCGCATCACCGAATAGATTCAAATATTGAATCCTATTTGCTGGCGAGGAAGCATTGTCATATATGTAACGTACAAAATTTCTAATCGCACTGATATCTTGTCTTCCTTCTGAGAACTCATCGTAGATTTCTTGCAACGTAACCACTTTAGTATTGAGGTTGTTTTCAGTGATGTGATAGTTAGCCAGTCGTTGTGCCTCAGATCGCAAAAATTGTGGGGTTACAATGAGGTAATCGATATCGCTAAAGTTTCCAGAACGATCATCAAATATAGTTCCCTTCAGATTTTGATTTGCGACACGGCTGTTACTTATAGAAACTACATTGTAGTAATCAGTGTTATCTACCGCTACATAGTCTTTGGTCTCGCCACCAGTATCTACAAAAGAAAAAGCAGCACTTTGAGCCGTATTAGAAACCTTACGCACGTTATAAGGATCTGACACATCCCAAACCTCATTGATCTCTGAAGCATTAGAGAATTGGTAGGCTACCACCCCGGCTTGAGATGAAGCATTGGGAACCGTAAACCTAAACTGTTCCCCTACCCCAGTAAGACTTTGAGGCACTTCAAGACTTATATAATCCAGATAACCTGAAGCACCTGGATTTCCATTATTATTATAAGAAACAGTAACTGTAACAGCACTTGAACTGAGGTTCGTATTGTTATTTAAAAAGTTGGCACGACTTGCAGCACGTATATTTTGGCCAGCTATCCCAGAGAGATTGGAGCTTCCTATAGCCTGCCCGTTCACGTTAAATGACATAGAAGTAGCATTATCTGCTACAGCGCCCGTAGTGATTCTAATTCTTGCTGGTAACGTACTAACTACATTTTCAAACTCAAACTCAAAAGACTGCTCTGGCTCAAAGTCAAAACGCTCTCCATACCAGATGCGACCTATAGAGGCAATATTTCTTTCATCTACTTCATAGTGGTGCTTTGCATAATAATAGTCATAAGTAACCGCAGCGACGCCAGTAGGTTGAATAAGCGGTAAAATACGTTTCCCTACCGCACCATCTACCGTGATGTAGTAATAAGAATCATCTGTATAGGGATTGATAAAACTATCGTTTTCTGCTACATAATCAGAATCGGTAGCGGTACCATAAAACAGTACTTGATCATTATTATCAAAACGACCGTCAGTAGATCCAGTTACCGTAATAGCAATCTCTGGCGCATCATAAAACTGCTCATCACTATTGATCAGAGGCAAAGATGTACCACCATGACCATATATTTTAATTCGTGCAGGGTCAATCCGACTCACATCTATTCCTAAGTTAGAAAGAAAAGAACTGTTGATGCGATTCACTCCCGTTTTAGCTACTTTAAATCGGTACCAGTCTCCAGAGGCTAAAATGGAGTTGCCAAAACTCGCATTCTTGGTCGGAGTAGAAAAAGGGGCATATTCATAAGAATAATTAAACGAGAGTACCTTTTGGTACTGATTTCCTTCTTTATAGATCGGGGAGATGTTCAGTTGAGCATAATTACGCTTTCGCGAAAGCGCATTTCTCAAAGAATATTGTAATCCGTCAGGAATTTGTGAACGATCCAACTGCCCTAATTCCGAAATTCTGAGGTTTTGGGTCTTTAAATTGGTGATCTTGATAGAAAACTCGTCCACCCGTTGATTGACCTGATAACTTTTTGACCAAAGTAAATCTTCACCATTAAAAACGTGATTTTGGTTAAAAAAGGGAACCTCTAGCTGCTGGTCTCCTATGTCAAAAGATGTAAATCCTTGCCATTGAACGGACTCACTACCGCTCTGAGCTAGCGCCACACCACTTAAAAAGAAGATTATAAAGTATAATAAATGCCTCATCGATAGTCTAACGGTCCTTACGAGTAATTAGTATGTAAATAAAATTCACAAAGTTTTACAAAGTCGAATAATAAATGCCTTTCATCGACGTTTAATATGCTTGAACGACAAATGTAATGCGAATAATGTTAATTAATGCTTTCGTATTTGAGGGAAATAATTATATTGCGAATCATTTTTCAAAACAAATTTCCAAAATGAAGAAGTACTTTGCAGTAAAAGCAGTCTTTGCTCTCTTATCCGGTATGGCTATAGTGAGTTGTGGTGGTGGTGGAAGCGACTACACCAGCACATCTCGTGGAACCGGTTGGGACGTAACCGGTAAAAACGGATTTGAATTAAGCACTAAATATAAAGAACAGGATACGGGACCCGGTCTTGTATTCATAGAAGGTGGTACATTTACCATGGGCCGTGTTAAAGATGACCCTATGCACGATTGGAACAATACTCCTAATCAACAGCACGTGCAATCTTTTTATATGGATGAAACAGAAGTGACTAACGGGATGTATCTAGAGATGCTAGAATACATCAAAGCCGTTTTCCCTGCTGATGACGAAGCATACAGTAAAATCTATAATGGAGCTGTACCAGATACTCTCGTTTGGAGAAACCGTTTAGGTTTTAATGAAGAAATGACAAAAAACTATTTGCGTCACCCTGCATACCAAAACTATCCTGTTGTTGGAGTAACTTGGATTCAAGCTGTTGAATTTGCTAACTGGAGGACTGATCGTGTGAATGAACTAATTCTTAACGAGCAAGGCTACACTTCTAAAAATGCTCTTACTGCAAATCAAGGCTCGCAAGAAGTCTTCAATACAGAAACATACTTAGCTGCTCCTACTTTAGTTTATAAAGGAGATTCAACAATTACAATGGGAGGTAAAAGATCTGCTGCAGTTGTAAAAAAGAAAGAAGCAAGAGCCGCAAAAGATAGTACGCTACAAGTGAAAGGACTTTACGTGACAAGAAAAGATGGTATTCTTTTACCAGCTTATAGATTACCTACTGAAGCCGAGTGGGAATATGCTGCCTTAGGATTAGGAAGTTTACGTGAGTACAATTCTTACCGAGGTAGAAAAAAATACCCATGGGATGGACAGTACACCAGAAGTGGAAATCGCAAAACACGTGGTGATCATTTAGCTAACTTTAAGCAAGGTGATGGAGATTACGGAGGTATCGCTGGATGGAGTGATGACGGTGCAGACATTACTGCTCCTGTAAAATTCTACGAACCTAACGACTTTGGAGTTTATGAAATGGCCGGAAACGTTTCTGAGTGGGTTGCTGATGTATATCGACCTATGATAGATGACGAGTTTAACGACTTCAACTACTACCGTGGTAATGTGTATACAAGAAATAAAATTGACAATACAGGTAAAGTCGCTATAGTTGATAAAGTAGATATAGATGAGATTCCTTATCAAACCTTAAGCAACGGTAAAGTGATTGCTCGTGCCTTACCAGGTGAAATAGAACAAGAAGCGATCGATGAAGACGAGACTTACTTGAGAACTAATTTTGATAGAAGTGATAACCGTGACTTCCGTGATGGTGATGCACAGTCCACAAAATATTTTGCTTCAGACAAAACAACGCAAAACAATCCTGAGAACAGAATGTACAACTCCCCCGTACACAGTGCGAGTGTTGATTCTACAGGTACTCTAGACCGTCAGTATGATACAGATTCCAACAGAACTTCCCTTATCAACAACGAGGTAAGAGTTATCAAAGGTGGATCTTGGAGAGACAGAGCCTACTGGTTAGACCCTGCTTCCAGAAGATCTTACCCTCAAGATATGGCAAAGGATGACTTGGGTTTCCGATGTGCGATGTCAAGAGTTGGTTCTAAAGCTAAAAAGACAAAAACTCCTCGATAATTAAATCGAGTACTTTTATAATTGTAAAGAAGCCCTTATTTTAAGGGCTTTTTTAGTACCCAAAAAATGAACTTTTATGACCGACCAGATTCATCAAATATTCCTTAAATCTACCGGAGTAAATACAGACACCCGTACCATAGAAAAAGGACAAGTATTCTTTGCCCTTTCTGGTGAAAATTTTGATGGCAATCTTTATGTAGAGGAAGCTCTTCAACAAGGAGCCGTTCATGCAGTAAGTACCGATTCCAAATGGAATGAAGATGATAGAGTAACCGTTGTAAAGGAGGTGCTGGAATGTTTACAGCAACTCGCGACGTTGCACAGACACCATATCAATATACCCATCATAGCACTAACGGGTAGCAATGGTAAAACAACAACGAAAGAACTCATCATAGCCGTTTTATCCACTCAATTCAAGGTAAAAGGAACCGAAGGAAACCTTAACAATCACATAGGGGTGCCTCTTACCCTACTTTCATTGAACTCCAGTCATCAGATAGGCGTTGTAGAAATGGGAGCCAACCATCCCAAAGAAATAGCCGCTTTGTGTGAGATTGCGCAACCTGATTTTGGTCTAATTACTAATTATGGCAAAGCCCACTTAGAGGGTTTTGGCGGTGTAGAAGGTGTTAAAACGAGTAAAAGTGAGCTGTATGATTACTTAAGAAAGTCAAAGGGTACAGCTATTATTGGAAGATGGGATCCAGAACAGATCGTAAGATCAGCTGGGATTCACCAAGTATTCACCCCTGAAAACACCAGTTTGTATTCAGAAACACCCTTTGTTACATTTATCACAGAAAACAACTTGATTAAAACACATCTTACAGGGGCATATAACTATCACAACGCACTCTTTGCGTTTGCCATAGGGCTTCTAATGGATATGAAGCCAAAAAACATTGTTGAAGGAATAGAAAGTTACATTCCTAAAAATAATCGCTCTCAGATTATTGAAGTGGGAAAGACAAAAATCATTCTCGATGCCTATAATGCAAACCCAAGCAGCATGAAGGTGGCTATAGAAAATCTAGCAGCTCAAGAATACAAGCATAAAGTAGCTATTTTGGGAGACATGTTTGAACTAGGAGCATATGCCTTAGAAGAGCATCAAAACATGGTCAACCTTACAGAAGATTTAAAAATAAATGATGTTTTCTTATTAGGAAAGCACTTTAGTAAATCCACAACGGGTTATGCGGTACCATTTAAAAGTTTAGATGATTTCTGTGAATCTTATAAAATAAACACTGACAAAGAGCAAGTTATATTAATAAAAGGATCCCGAGGAATGGGCTTAGAGCGCCTATTAAAAGACCAAGAATGGTATTCTTAAAATCTTTTAAAAAAAAATAGAAAAAAGCTTTTATCAAATCAATAATTACGTAAATTTGCCATCGCTTACGAGCAAAAGGTACCTTAGCTCAGTTGGTAGAGCAAAGGACTGAAAATCCTTGTGTCCCTGGTTCGATTCCTGGAGGTACCACAAAAGCCCGATCTAAAGATCGGGCTTTTTGCTTTTTAAATCGATTTCATTTAATAACGTAAATTGATATTCTTATGATTATAGCTATAGACATAGGTAACACCTCCATCAAGATTGCTGTAATGGATCATTTCAATATATATATAACCAAACGATCCAACCTCAGCAGTTTTACTACCGACTTACAAGGCCTGCTAGACATCTATCCAGACGTTAATGAATTGGCACTATGTAATGTAGGAAAACTACCAAAAGAATTGGTACAATACCTCAAAGTGAAATTCCAAACCGTTTTTGAAGTGAACAGCGGTATTCAATTACCATTTAACAATCATTATCAAAGCTTAACGTTGGGTAACGACCGCATGGCCTTAGTCGCTGGAGCGCTTTGTTTATCAGAGAAGAATAAGCCTTTACTAGTCATAGACGCTGGTACCTGCGTGACTTACGACTTTGTAGACCAAGACAAAAATTACTATGGTGGTGCCATTTCTCCAGGATTAAAATTGCGTTATGAATCCCTCCATAATTTTACAGCAAACCTACCGTTATTAGAACCACAGCATGTAAAAGAAATAGTTGGAAACACAACTGAAACATCGATTCACAGTGGCGTGATGAACGGATTGAGTTTAGAAATAAAAGGAGTTATCAAGAGCTATAAAAAGTCTCATAAAGATTTAGAAGTATTTATCACCGGTGGTGATAGCGAGCTCTTGATAAAACAACTAAAAAACCGTTTCTTTGCCACGCCTTTTTTGATGCTACAAGGCATCTATAATTTGTATCTATTTAATAAAAACCTATGATCAGAAGTTTAGTAATCGCGGTAGTGATTTTAACCAGCATAAACGGCTTTGCTCAATCGCGCACTTCATCACCCTATTCCTTCTTTGGTTTAGGACAGCAAACCTTTAAAGGCACGATAGAAAATCGCAGTATGGGGAGCATGCGTACCTACGTAGATAGTGTCCATATCAATTTAAGAAATCCAGCAGCCTATGGCAACCTTAGGCTTACTACCTATTCTCTAGGAGCGGTTCATTCTAAAACATGGGCCTCTACAGAAACACAAAGTGATTCCTACGATGCAACAACCATTGAATATGTTAGTATAGGTATTCCTGTAGGTAAAAACGCTGGATTTGGTTTCGGTCTTGTACCCTTCAATTCTGTAGGTTACGAAATAGGAAGTGTTACTGACGCGTTGTATTCCCGATTTACAGGAGAAGGAAGTATCACAAGGGCTTATTTGGGCTTTGGATATAAATTAACTCCCGAATTAAGTTTGGGTGGAGAATTCAGGTACAACTTCGGGGAAGAAACCAATTCTTCCAGTGTTGCAATTAATACCGCTCAATTCGGTACTAATGAAGTTAATGAAACAGACTTCAGTGGCGCATCCTTTAATTTTGGATTGCATTATCAAAAAATGATAAGTGAAAAGCTAGAACTTCAAGCAAGTGCCGTATACAGTCCAGAAAGTGATTTGAATGCAAAAAACGAGCGTACCTTATCTACTTTCGCACTTACACCTAGCCTTGATGAGAATATTGTAAGTACTAGAGCTACCGAGTTTGGTGAACAAAACCTTAAACTACCTTCAGAATTAACTTTTGGAGTAACTATAGGTCAACCGCTTAAATGGAATATAGGTGCCGAGTACTCTATTCAAGGTAGTAGCGCCATCAGCTCAAGATCTTTTGCACCAGCAGGAACCACATTTAAGGATGCTGATTCTTATAGAGTTGGAGGGTTTTATGTTCCTAATTATAATAGTATTACTAATTATTGGGACCGCGTGGTCTATAGAGGTGGAATACGATATGAGGAACTTGGTTTAATAGTAAGTGGAGATGGAATAAATTCTTCAAGCATAAATGAGTTTGGCATATCTTTTGGTTTAGGATTACCTATCGGACGTAGATCTGGTTTTTCAAACGCAAACATCGGGTTTGAACTAGGACAAAGAGGTACTCAAGACGCTGGACTGATTAGAGAAAGATTTTTCAATTTCTCTCTTGGACTATCCCTAAACGACACTTGGTTTATAAAAAGAAAATATAATTAAAAACAATACAAAATATAATTATGAAACTTAAAAATCCCCTATTAATAGCCTTAACTGTTTTTAGTTTCGCTTTCGCGAAAGCACAAGAAGCAGGGGACTGCAACATCATGTTAAGCATCTTTGCAGACAATGCAAAATCAAAAAATTATAATGAAGCTTTCAAGCAATTAGGACCACTTGTTGAAAATTGTCCAAACGCCAGCCCAGCCATATACCAATATGGTGAGCAAATCTATGAACATAGATTGAGGAAAAATATAGGTGCCGAAAAAGATAATGTAGATGGCCTAATAAAAATGCTGAAGACTCAAGTTTCAAATTACCCAGATAAAGTAGATGTTACAAGAAAAAAGATTGAAATCGCAAGAACCATGCAAAAGTACAAAGTAGGTACTTCTGAAGAACAGTTTCAAATGCTTCACGATCTATTTACTAATGACAAAGGAAACTTTACTGATCCTAGTGGAATGATCGTTTATTTTAAGCTTGCCGAAATGCAGTTTGAAGAATCCAAACTAAGCCTTCAAACGCTCTTTAAAATCTATGACGAGTTAACTACCCAGATAGAATCTCTTCAGGATGAACGATCTAAAGTAGTAGCAGATTTGTTATCCAAACAAGAAACTAGTGCTCTTACTGAAAAAGAACAGAAAACTATAGGATACCAAGAGGCCAACCTCAAAAATTACGGCATTGTAATGGGTAGTGTAAATGGTACTCTAGGAGAACTCGCAGACTGTGATAAATTGATTCCTTTGTACGATGCAGATTTTGAAGCTAATAAGACTAGTAAAGAATGGTTGAGCAACGTATTAGTTAGGTTACAAAAGAAAGACTGTACAGACGCCCCTCTTTACATCAAATCTGTTAAAGCTTTACACGCGATTAATCCTAGTGCAAGAACTGCATACGGTTTAGGTAATATTGCTGTAAGTACTAAGGAGAAGTTTCAATATTGGGATCAAGCCGTAGAACTAGGTGTTGATAACGACGCTAAAGTAACTATCTACTATAAAAAAGGTAATATATATAGAAGTCAAGGTCAATATGCCAGCGCTAGAAGAGAATACCTTAATGCAGTAGCTTTAAGACCGTCTTTTGGTCAGCCTTACTTGAAAATCGCAGATATGATCGCAAATAGCACTGGAAGTTGTGGAGCAAATCCACTTGAAAAAAGAGCTGTTTATTGGGTCGCTGCTCGTTATGCTGAGAAAGCGGCAAGAGTAGATCCATCATTGAAAAATACGGCAAACAAATATGTTGCTAGCTACAATGGCGCAGCTCCAAGTAAAAAGGATATATTCTCTAGTGAATACAAGTCTGGTGATACCATCACGTTTAACTGCTGGGTCGGAGAGTCTGTAAGAATACCTAACTTTTAATGAGGTCACATTTTCACATATTAAAAATCACGATCACGGCATTAGCCGTGATCTGTTTTTTAGCATCATGTGATAATAATCTTAAGGAGATCCAAAAAATGGAAATAGCTTCTAATGAACCTGTAGGTGAAGTAGAAAACATGCTATTAAAACATACCGATAGCGGGAAATTAAAATTAACGCTTCAAGGAGAAAAAATGTTAGATTTTTCTAATGACGAGTTTCCCTACACGCAGTTTCCTGATGGAATAAAAGTAGAGGTCTACGAGTACCGGAATAATAAAACAGAAGTGACCACCATTACAGCAAACGCTGGTACTTTGTATGACAAAACCAATTTGGTCGATTTAAAAGGAAATGTAAAAATCATCACTAGTGATGGAAATACCTTTAGTGGAGAACAGCTGTACTGGGACCAGACCGCTAAGTGGATTTTTACTAACCAACCGCCCTTTGAGATTGTTTTAAAAGACCCAAAAACAAAAGAAGAAGTAGGTCGTATTACAGCAACGGTTCTGGACGCAAGTGAAGACCTTAAAATTTACCAAGCGAGAAATCCAGACGATACCTTTATATCAAAATCAAACCAATGAGCAAATTTTTCAAATATTTCGAGTATGCTTATTTAATTTTTGCAGCCATGTTTATCATTACAGGCTTTATAGAATTAAGTAAAAACGCCAATCAAGCCTATATGCTTTTTGGAATGGCAGCAGTAGCTGTATTTATGTTCTTCTTCAAACGCCGTTTTCGTCGTAGATTTGAGGAACGCAACAAATAATAATGCTCCTACATATTCTTATCATCGTTTTAATGCTGGTCTTGAGTGCTTTTTTCTCAGGAATGGAAATCGCTTATGTTTCTTCTAATAAGATTCATATAGAATTAGAAAAACGACAAAATGACCTTATAGGACGTGTGCTGCGCAACCTCACCGTACAGCCTTCTAAGTTTATTATTACCATGCTTATAGGTAATAGCATCTCGCTAGTAGTCTATGGATTTGCTATGGAGCGATTAATGAGTGGTTATCTAGTAGAATCATTTCCACAATATGCCGATGCGCTAAACAACCTGCTTACTCAAACGGTGTTCACCACCTTAATAATACTGCTTACCGCAGAGTTTTTACCAAAGGTGTTTTTCCAAATCTATGCCAATGAGTTATTGAAGTTTTTTGCTATTCCTGCCTATATCTTTTTCCTATTATTCTGGCCAGTTTCTTGGTTTTGTATACAGATATCAGATTTTATACTCAAAGCCTTTTTTAAATCAAATGGAGATGCCTTGCAATTAACCTTTTCTAAACTTGAACTGGGTAATTACATCACCGAGCAAATGGAAAGTGTCCAACTGCAAGAAGACCTGGATACAGAAATCCAGATCTTCCAGAACGCTCTCGATTTTGGAGGTCTGAAAGCCCGTGAAATCATGGTGCCTAGAACAGAAATGATATCGGTACATCAAAATACCGAAGTAAAAGAGCTGAATAAAAAGTTTGTTGCCACAGGTTTATCAAAAATTCTAATCCACGAAGACACTATAGATGATATTACTGGGTATGTGCACAGTTTTGACCTGTTCAAATCACCAGAAAATGTCCAGCAGGTAAAACGCAACGTGATCAATGTTCCAGAAACAATGCTCGCAAAAGATGTGTTAAGCCTACTTACCAAACGACATAAAAGCATTGCCATCGTATTAGATGAATATGGAGGTACGAGCGGTTTAATCACCGTAGAAGATATTATAGAAGAACTGTTTGGAGAAATTGAAGATGAACACGATTCTGACTTATTGATCGATCAACAAATCAGTGAAACTGAGTTTAAATTAAGTGCTCGTCTGGAAGTAGATCAAATTAACGAAAACTATAAACTAGACCTGCCAGAAAGCGATCAGTACGAGACTTTAGGAGGTCTTATAGTTAATGAAACAGCTGGGATTCCAGAAGAAGGAGATATTGTAGTCATCAACGGAAATACTTATAAAATACTAGAAAAATCAGATAATAAGATAGATTTAGTACATCTCACCTTAGGAGAGGCCGAGTAATCTCACTAGCATTTTAAACAGGCCATAAGCATGCTACCTTCCTATAAGTGAAATAAGTATCCCGCTTTCGCGAAAGCGGAAAAAACAGCGTTCTCCTAGCCTATTTTATTTAATCTTTAAAAACAAAGTTTTAAAGCAGGCTGAGACTTTAATTATTAGGCGGAAAACACTATTTTCGCCCTCATCAAAAATATTAAATAAACGACCATGGCGATATTAGGTAAAATTAGAAATCAAGGAGTTATTCTGATTTTAGTAATTGCACTAGCATTATTTGCATTTATTATTCAAGGTGTCCTTACCTCAGGTGGACAAAAACAATCTGACGCAGTAGGTTACGTAGGTGATGCAGAAATTGATCGAGAGAATTTTGCTAGAAAAGTAGAAAACGCTTCTCAACGTGGAGGTGCTAACGTATCTCAATTGCAAGCAGTAAATTCTGTATGGGATCAAGAAGTAAGAAACGCGGTACTAGATCAACAAATTACGGCTGCTGGAATCCAAGTTACGGATGAAAAAGTAGCCGAACTAGTAAAGGCAAATTACAAGAGCAATCCACAATTTCAAAATGCTGATGGCTCCTTCTCTGAAGCAGCTTTTAAAGCTGAAGTAGACCGAATCGATCCTTCTGTATGGAACGATTACGTTCTAGATATCGCTGCAAATGCAAGACAAGAACAATTTTTTAATTTATTAAAATCAGGTCTTATCGCTACAAATGCAGACGGCGAGATGGAATACAGAATGGAAAACGACAAGCGTTCTTTTACTTATGTTAATATTCCGTACAACACTATTGCCGACGACCTAGTAGAAATTACTAAGTCAGAAATTGATGCTTATGTAGACCAACACAAAGACCAGTTTAAAGTAGCAGCACAACGTGATATCGAGTTTGCCCTTTTTGAGGACAATGCATCTCCATCTGACAAGGAGGCTCTTAAATCTGACTTAAATAAGTTGCTTACTACACAAACACTACGTAATCTAAGCACTAATAAAGACTATACTATTCCTGCTATTACCGACGCGACTAATCTCGATGCTTACGTAGCTCAGAACAGTGACTTGCCTTATAACAATCGCTATACAATGACCGCTAACTTAACTGCGGCAGCAATGGCAATAGCCTCCCTAGAAAAAGGACAAACATTTGGCCCGTATGAAGATGGAGAATACATGAAATTATCACTTGTTGAAAACAAAAAGGTGATCAACGACAGTGTTCAAAACAGACGTATAATTATTGATTATGCTGGTGCTCAAAGAACCGCTTCTTCAGTAACTAGAAATAAAGAAGCTGCTAAGAAAACAGCAGACAGTATCTTTAACATCATAGGACAAAACAAAGAAAGCTTTGACTCTAAATTTGAATACTTTAAAGAGAATAAAGAAGTAGCAAACGGTCAAGACATCGGCTGGGTTATGTATTCTGGCAATGCAAGAAATTATTCCCCTGAATTTAACGAGTTCATATATGAAAATAGTAAAGGAACTGTCGGTCTTGTAGAAACGGTATTCGGTTATCAAATTGTAAGAATAGATGATGTTGCCGCTGCAAAAGACGCTATTAAACTAGCTACTGTTTCTAAAAAAATACTCGCTTCTAAACAAACTGGAAAAGATTTATATACCAAAACAGTGAAATTTCAGCAAGCGGCAAAATCAGGAGATTTTACTGCTCTTGCAAAAGAAAACGGAGTTACGGCAACACCAGTTAAAAACCTTAAGTCACTTGATGAAACTTTACCGACAATAGGTAAAAACAGAAGTATCGTTAAATGGGCATTTAATGAAGAGAGTTCTTTAGGCGATGTAGATCGTTTTGAAACTTCAAAAGGATATGTCATCGTAAAAATTACCAAAAAGACGAAAGCAGGAAACATGTCTAGTGAAGAAGCCAGTTTTAAAGTAACACCTATCTTAAGAAAAAAGAAGAAAGCGCAACTGATCCTAGATAAAATCAAGTCGACAAATCTTGCCGAGATTGCAAAAAACCAAGGACAAACCACTAAAACAGCTTCTACCGTAGACCGCAAGAATCCAACGATTCCTGGTATAGGTGAAGAGCCACTAGTAGTAGGAACAGCATTCGGCCTTGAACGAGGCGGCACCTCTAAGCCTATAACTGGTGTAGCTGGTGTTTTTGTTATTAAAGTAATCGCTATTGAATCTGCTCCAGATTTACAGAGTTATGCAGCAAATGCAAATACTATTGCAACCCAAGCTGCAAATCAATCCATTTCTCAACTTGTAGAAGCTTTGAAAAAGTCTGTAGAGATTGAAGATAATAGAGCTGTATTTTATTAAAAAAACATTCTATAACATTAAAAACGCCACTCTAAGAGTGGCGTTTTTAGTTTAGTAAAGTTTCTTAAGGTTATACGGCTACCTCATCCCATTCAAGAATCTCATCATATCCTTTATTCTTAAAATAATCACGAGCAGCAAGATCACCAGTTGCCATGATAAAATCACCACCCCAACCACCTAAAGATTTGATTGCACCTTTATAATCTATAAAGAGTTGGTTCTTTATAGGCTCTAAACCTATTAAACTAGAGATGATCTCTTCGTGCCTTTCTATGATGTAATTAAACTTAGAAAGGTCTTTAGAAGCGCTTATAAAACCTTGTGGCATGAGGCTTAATTCTTCTCGCAACTCATCGGTTAACAATTCTTGTTGGAACATAGCAATCGAATCTCTACTGTCTTGCTTGCGATTGAGGTACACAAAGAAAATTTGATCTTTAATAGTTGGATCAAAGTGGGCTTCTTCGACAATAGGTTTAGAATCGTTGTAATTATAAATCAGCGCACGATCTGCTGTCGCGCACGCCACATCGTAACCACTACCTCCAAAACACTTGAATTGCAATTGATATGGATCACATCCCAACCATTGCGATACTAAGGAAATCAGAGTAGAACTGGTTCCCATTCCTGAATGACGATCAAAATCCAAGGTCATCACTGCATCAAAACCTCGTAAAGAACCCTTAGAAGTAAGCTCCAAAGCAGTAGTTAAAACCTCCCTTAACTTAGATGTAATGGGATGAGAACAATGTATTGTATCTGAATACAAGTCGTTCACATAGGTGGCTAGCTCATACCATAAATCACCATCACTATTATAACTTTTCCAAGTGATCTCTTGATCATTTCTGTAAGAGATTTCTAAATACTGATTTAATTTTAAAGGCATAGCGAGTGCAGGAACGTTGTTCAAAACAGCGTATTCACCTGTTATTAAAAACTTACCGTGCGCTTTAAATTTCATTTTTTCTATCAAGATGACCTGCTTTAAATCTTTAACCGTTTATAAACTTCACCGTACTCTGTCGTTCTCTGTTCACCTGCAACTGAGTTACATCTGGACGCGAATAATGACCTACGGGATCAAAATTTTGGCGCTCCTCCAGCACCTTATTAAAGTCTAAAGTGGCGTAAATAAGTTCTTCTTTACCGACTTGAGGCGCAACGATCCATTCTCCATCAGGCCCAGCAATAGCGCTACCACCATTGGTAAGTACCGCTGGTGCATTTTTCAACAACTCCTCTAAATAAGGTGTTCCTTCTGGAAAATCTTCTTTAAACATCGTGCTAGAAACTGAAAGCACATAACAACGTCCTTCTCGCGCAATAAATCTAGTAATATCCTTGGTATTGTGATCACTACCCGGCCAGCAGGCTACGTGCAAATTAGTTCCTTGCGCATACATAGCTGCACGAGCTAAAGGCATCCAGTTTTCCCAACAATTGAGACCACTCACCGTAAAATCTTTGAGTTGATGTGTCACCAGACCGTTCCCATCACCAGGTGACCAAGTGAGTCGTTCGTCGTAAGTGGGTTGCAGTTTTCTATGCACACTCTGAATAACTCCTTTTTGGTCTATATAAACCATACTCGCATAAAGGCTGTGTCCACCGCGGTCTTCAGGTCTTTCTATGACACCGAGATAGATGGATATATGTTTCGCTTTCGCGAAAGCGCAAACAGCATCTAAATCTCCTTTTTCTATACAAACTGCATTCAGCGCATAATGCCTGTGCAATTCTTTTACTTCCTTTTTATTCCAAGACGCTCCATCCATAAGAGCGAGCCAAAACGGATACCCTGGCAACAATCCTTCTCCAAAGACAACCAACTCGGCTTGTTCTCTTACCGCCTCTTCCAGCGTAGACAATATCTTTTCCAGGGTAGCTTTTTTATCCAACCATACGGGAGAGATTTGGGCTAAGGCTACTTTAATAATTGAATTCATTAGTTAAAAATGGTTTGTAATCTTGATATGATAACAGGTAAATCGATTAATAAAATAGAAAACACTCCAGCGCCTATTATTATTTTAAGAATAAAATGTATCAATAAATACTCGCGCTTGCGTCTAGAAGACCAGATCAATGGCAAACATACTAGCAATGATCCTACGATTAATGTAAAGTAATACTGCATATACCCTATTTCAAAATAAGTAATTAAAGCAGCGATAGGAACAATCGTAAGGAAGGTAAGCAAAGTGTAAAACTGCTTGCTTTGTTTTTCTCCTAAGACAACGGGTATCGTTCTATAATTTTGGACCAGATCACCCCTTAAATTTTCTAAATCTTTGACCAATTCTCGCATCCCTAGAATCAAGAATAGAAATCCGCCGTGAACAAATATAACTGGATAGAAATTTTTATAGTACATAAAAAGCACAAAAAACGGAAGTACAGCAAGCAGTGCCGACATCAAATTACCTAAGAATAATACCCGCTTTAATTTATGAGAATAGAACCACATCGCAAAAATATAGGCTGCAAAAAATAGTCCTGCACGCCAGGATACCACACTTCCCAAAATAAAAGCGAGACCGTTCACTACAAAGTACACTGACCATAATGTAGAGCGTCGCACCCGGTTCTCCAACAAAGTTTTTTGTGGCCTGTTGATCAGGTCCTTTTCTCGATCGTAAAAATTATTAATAATATAGCCCCCGGCAATCGCGGCACTACTCGCAATGATGATCAACCATAGTTTATAATCTGATAAAATAGAAGAGACAGAAAGCTCTGGCGCCATGATAAAAATAGCTGCCAGAAACTGAGCAATAGCAACAATAATTACGTTGTACAAACGCACACTGGAAAAGAGACTTAATGACTTTATCAAAAGTGTCTTTAAACCTAGTCGCTTATTCAGTGGATGTGGTTGCTCTGCTTTCACGAAGCTAATTTAAGACATGAATCTTAAAAACGTCAACTATTAAGAAATGCTTGTGTTCTCGGTTCCCAACTATTCAAAATAGACCATGACATTATCAGCATAAATACAAGGCGTAAAAGCCGCTATGGTATAAGAAAAAACTTAAAAATTTGAAAAGCGATCTCCAATAAGGATTATTGGTTTAGTTTTTGATATTTTTGTCAGATGAAGAAGATTTTATTCGCACTATTGTTTTTAACGGGCACAGTTGTTTATGGTCAGTCCGCTTTCGCGAAAGCGGAACAATTATACAGAGCAGAAAAATACGACAAAGCACTGTTCTCGTTTTCTAAATTGTACGAGCAGGACAGTACAGACTTAAATGTTGTAGAACGTTTAGGAGACATAGCCGGTCATAAAAAAGACTTTGAAACGGCAATGAACTATTACAAGCTACTCTTAGAAATCAAACCAAAAGACGCCCACTACAACTTTAAATATGGTGGTGCCATGGGACTTTATGCTAAAGGTTGCTCCAAGTTAAAAGCACTAGGCATGCTGGACGATATCAAGATGTATCTTAAAAGAGCTGCCGGATTAGATCTCAATCATATAGAATCAAGACATGCGTTATCTCAATTATACTGCGAGTTACCAGGTATAGTAGGTGGCTCTATTAAGAAAAGCCGCTCTTATGCCGATGAACTTTTAAAATTATCTCCTGTAGATGGACATCTTGCTCATGGGTTTATCGATGAATATGAAGAAGATTATGGCAAAGCAATAGCTTCCTATAGTAAAGCGGTAGAAACCGGTGGCTCTTTAGTTACCTATAGAAAACTAGCCGCCGTTTATGAGGATAAATTAAAGAACTATGAAAAAGCCATAAAGGTCCTCAAACGCGCCCAACAACAACACCAAGACAAACAGCTTGTTCTAGATATCGCTACCTTAAAAACACGGCTGCAAATAAGCGAGTAACATCAATTTAGTTTTATAACTTACCAAAAACTCATTTTATGCGCGTACACTTTATCGCGATAGGCGGCAGCGCCATGCACAATCTTGCTCTTGCTTTACATCACAAAGGTGATCATGTAACAGGTAGCGACGATACTATCTTTGAACCAAGTAAATCCAGACTGGAAAAATACGGTTTGCTTCCAGAAGAATTTGGCTGGTTTACAGAGAAGATCTCTACAGATCTGGATGCCGTAATTTTAGGAATGCATGCAAAAGAGGATAATCCAGAATTAATAAAAGCTCAAGAATTAGGGCTTAAAATTTATTCTTATCCAGAATATCTCTACGAACAGTCTAAAAACAAAACACGTGTTGTTATAGGTGGTTCTCATGGTAAAACAACCATCACCTCCATGATTCTTCATGTCATGCATTATCATGAAAAAGAAGTAGATTACATGGTAGGCGCACAACTAGACGGTTTTGACACCATGGTACATCTTACTGATGAAAATGGATTTATAGTTTTAGAAGGTGATGAATACCTGTCCAGCCCAATAGATAGAAGACCTAAATTTCATTTGTACCAGCCTAATATCGCATTGATCTCTGGTATTGCTTGGGATCATATCAATGTTTTCCCTACTTGGGAAAATTACCTGAGCCAGTTTGAGCAGTTTGTTGAATTGATGAAAAACGGCAGTATTCTCGTTTATAATGAAGACGATGCAGCCGTTGCGGCACTAGCTGAAGCAGCAACAAAACCTACTAGAAAACATTCTTATACGGTTCCAGATCATCAAATCATCAATGGTACTACTTATCTGGATACTCCTGAAGGAGCTATGCCTATTGAAATTTTTGGTAAACACAACTTGAGCAATCTCGCTGGTGCTAAATGGATGTGTCAGCACATGGGCATTGATGAAGATGATTTTTATGAAGCTATTGCGACCTTTAAAGGAGCGTCCAAACGCCTTGAGAAAATAGCCGAAAATTCAGATGCGGTGATCTTTAAAGATTTTGCTCATTCTCCTAGTAAGGTTGCTGCTACAACAGCAGCAGTTGCCACACAATACGAAGGACGTAAAATTATCGCTTGCTTGGAATTGCACACCTACTCCAGCCTGAATCCAGAGTTTTTAGAACAGTATAAAAACGCCCTTGATCCAGCAACAGTTGCTGTGGTTTTTTACAGCCCAAACGCTGTAGCCATTAAAAAACTAGCTCCAATTTCTAAGGAGCAAATTCTCAAAGCTTTTGATCGTGATGACCTTATCGTTATGACAGATCCAACAGCCTTTAAAGAATGGCTTTTTCAACAACAACTAGAGCGCAGTGCTTTATTGCTGATGAGCAGTGGTAACTATGGCGGTCTTGATTTTGAAGAAGTAAAGAAATTAGTGAACTAATTCTAACCTAATATAGACAACAAAAAAAATGCGATCCATATGGATCGCATTTTTTATGATATCTATTATAGGATACTTACTTATTGATAAGCACCTTTTTAACTGTTCTTGAAGATCCTTGTTGTACTTGTAATAAGTACAATCCATTAGTCAAGTTTTGTACGTCTATAGTTTCATTTAATCTGGAGGCGTCTTGCACTTCTTTAGTAAATACCATACGACCATTAAGATCAAGAAGGTAAATAACAGCATTACCCGTATTCACGTTATTTGATCCAGCAGCGACAGTAAACAATCCATTTGATGGATTTGGATAAACAGCAAACTCTAAGTCCTCTATGATTTCATTACTTAGGACAGCCGGGGTTTCACAAAAAGTTATTTTCCAGTTATCCAAAGTTCCTAAATCTGCAGGACCACGATCACTTACAGTAAGTATCCAGTCACCGTTAATAGTTTCTCCTTCAAATAAAGACATATCACCTACTGGTGCAACAACACCCGTATACCCCGGTGCTCCTGCCGTTGTATTACAGGTAAAAGCTGTAGCGTCATTATCAAAAACCACATCTAGATTAGGAGTGGCACAACCATTAGGACTGGTTAAAGAAACTACAGTTCCTGCAGGTGAAGTCAATGTGATGTTCAGGTCACCAGAATACTCGTGAGTGCTCACCACTTGAACCGTTAACTTACCTATGGCAATATTGTTAGCTTCATTAACCGTTATTGTGCTTTGTATTCCAGTATTGTTGTTATCTGGTAAACTAATAGGAGCTCCTAAAGCAGCGTCAATTTCATTACATTGAAAGGTAGTAAAAGAGTATGCCGTATAAGTCCCAGTTCCACATTCATTGATAGGTTGTACTCTCCAGTAAAATAAAGATCCTGGATCCAATAATGATGGAGCTACTGTATAAAAAGAAGTGTTTACTACTTCATCTAGGAAAGGCCTGCCGAATGAATTGCTCCTTGCTAATTGAATTCTGTATTGCTGAGCATTTAATTCGTCATCCCAATCTAAACGAGGCGTATTGATAATTCGTACGGCTTGATCTGCAGGGAATGTAAGATTCACAGCATTGAAATTGGCGCTCATTATTCTTAAGGTAAGAACAATAGCACGCTGTTCAGAAGGTGAAACAGCATTTACCGTTATTTCATAAGTACCATCTGCAGCAGCAGATAAATTACTTAGATCGAGAGTTGTACTACCAGAACCTGTAAAGCTCGTATTAGATATCACTGCAGTTAAACCACTTGGCACATTTGCCAATGAAAGAGTCACCGCATCACTAAATCCAGAGTTAGCCAAGTATTCTAGAGGAAAAGAAACAGCTTGACTGTTACAAGCTTCTATTCTATTTTGTGTTGAGGTAATGGCAAAGTCATTATCCTCACCTGTTACAATTAAAGTGAATGCTTGTGATCCAGTTACTAAAGTCCCTTTATGGGTTACTGTGATTGTGTATACCCCTGAAGCATTAACAACATCGACTCTTTCAAAGTTATCTACCGTATTATCTCCTGTTCCGTTAGAAGTTACACTAGTCAGTTTCCAAGGATCGAATGACGTACCATTTTGAGTGATTCTAACATCTAAGTCATTTACTAAAGCCGGCGTGCCGTCATTAGCTCCGTTTGTATTTATTGCGCCTGGAAGATCTGTCCATGAAATAGAAGCCAGTAATGTAGAAACGTTATCAGACTCTACTGTAATGGAATAGGATTGGCCGTTGATCAACTCCTTTTCTACTATTCTTGAAGTTATTCTGTTTTCAGTAATTGTATTTGCAGCTGCCATAGTATTCATTAACCCCCATCCAAAAGCAGGATCTGGACCAACAACTCCTGCATCATCCGCCGTGTGAAGTGTAAGACCTTTTAGTGTTGCAGCTCTCATAAAAACACCATTTTTATCATTGTAATGTTGTTGTAATAAGAGCATGGATCCCGCTATATTTGGTGAAGCCATAGAAGTACCGCTTATAGTACCGTAACTAGTTATTGTAGCATCAAACGTACTTGTTAATTGTGTTCCATTTCCGGTAATATCTGGTTTTATTCTAAAATCATCTGATGGGCCTTGACTACTTCCTCCATTGATACTAACTGAGTTTAGTGATCCATCAGGATTGATTACTGCGTCCTGTGCATTTGCAACTGTCATGATATTCTTAGCTACTTTATCTCCAGTTAATTTATCATAGCCCGCTAGAGAGCCTAATGGAGAACTATTTGCTGTATTATTAGATCCATCGTTACCAGCAGAATATACAGGCAAATAATAAGGAGCGTTGTAAGCTATTTGGTCAACGGTTCTGGCATCCTGTAGATATTTACCTATAAGTTCTGGAACACTAGAATAGGAACTAGCAGGAATTCCATAAGAGTGATTAGATATAAGGGCACCGGTAGCGGCAAAGCCTGCCATTTCAGAAGAATCTGAATTCCAGTCATTGGTAACCACCTCTGCTTGTGGTGCCATACCCTTTGCATTTGCATTGATACCAGAGGCGGCTATAGTTCCACTAACATGAGTAGAATGAAAACTATTTCCATTTAGAGTAGTCTGTCCATCACCATGAGAAGCTCTTGTACCACCAGCAAATTCCTGATGATCAATTCTAGTCGGTCCTCCGTCCCAAACATATGCTGTCATACCCTGTCCTTCAACATTCAACCCCAAAATACCTATATTATGCAGGGTATTTGCTCTAGTACTTGTAGCAGCATCTGTGTTATCTAAAGTAAAGTAAAGTGGCATTCCTTCTTCTGTTACTCTCATCAATTGGTCAAATGAGCCATTCTGATTTTGAATAAACATAGGAATGTTATTTTGACGGGCAAAGTCCACCGCATATACTTGGTCTTTTAGTTCCTTGGCTTTCAAATCGACTATCAAGTTTTGTAATTCTTCTTGATTGTTTGCTTTTACGATTTGTGCTCTTTGTTCAGCCGTTTGAGCAGTCATAAATAGCATGCTGAAAAGCATTGCAACTAAAGTAATTTTCATCTTCATGTTAAAATTTTTAATAGGGTTGCTAAAATATGGAAACATTCTCTTTAATTCTCTGTAAAACCAAACTTTATTATTGTTCCCATGGAGATAATTTGATAAATCACAATTCTTTTTATGCTTATTTCACCTACTATAACAAGGCTATAAAAAATTCAAGACCTATCATTAATGATTACCTCTTAATAATTAGTTCATAAAAGACTCAATTAATTACAATTTCTAAAAAACTTTAACCAATTCAATTAATTACTTTTGCACTTTCCCACACAAAAGAACATACAACATGAGTAACATCACCGCAAAAAGTGCCTTAATTTCTGTATTCAGCAAAGAAGGTCTCGCTCCTATCGTTAAAAAAATGAACGCCCTAGGCATTACCATCTATTCTACAGGAGGAACTGAAAAGTTCATAAAAGACTTGGGGATTGACGTCGTTCCTGTTGAAGATGTCACTTCCTATCCATCGATTTTAGGAGGTCGTGTAAAAACATTACATCCTAAAGTTTTTGGAGGTATTTTAAACAGACGTGATCATAAAGGAGATGAAGCACAATTAGCAGAGTTTGACATTCCTCAAATAGATATCGTCATTGTAGATCTGTATCCTTTTGAAAAGACGGTTGCTAGTGATGCTGCAGAGCAGGATATCATAGAAAAAATAGACATAGGCGGAATTTCATTAATACGCGCTGGTGCAAAAAACTATAAGGATACTCTTTGTGTAGGGACCGTAAAAGATTATTCTAAATTATTAGAAGTCCTAGAGTCTGGTAACGGCACGACTTCTCTCGATCAACGCAAGGAATTTGCTGCTACTTGTTTTAATGTTTCTTCTCATTATGACAGCGCGATTTACAATTACTTTGCTGGTAATTCTGAAGGAAAAGCCCTTAAAATAAGTGAGCAACATGTGATGCCATTACGTTATGGTGAAAACCCTCATCAACGAGGATGGTTCTATGGAGACTTTGATGAAATGTTTATCAAACATCACGGGAAAGCACTATCGTACAACAATTTGCTCGATGTAGATGCTGCCGTTAATTTAATGAGTGAGTTTGTAAATGACGCTCCTACATTCGGTGTCTTCAAACACAACAATGCTTGCGGTGTGGCACAAAGAGCAACCATTCATCAAGCTTATGTGGATGCCCTTGCTGGTGATCCAGTTTCTGCTTTTGGCGGCGTTTTGATCTCTAATGTGGAAATTGATGCTGCGACGGCTCAAGAGATTCATAAATTATTCTGTGAAGTGGTGATTGCCCCGTCTTTTGCCAGCGATGCACTAGAAATTCTAAAAGGGAAAAAGAATAGAATTATGCTAGAGCTTGTTGAAGGTGCGCTTTCGCGAAAGCGAGATACCAACAAACTCGAAGTGCGTGCTTCTTTAAATGGATACTTAGTTCAAGACCCTAATCTAAAAACCGATCAGAAAGAAGACTTAAACACCGCGACTAAATTAGCTCCAACTGCAGGACAAATCGAAGATTTATTATTTGCTTCTAAGTTGTGTAAGCACACCAAATCTAACACGATTGTTCTCGCAAAAAACAAACAACTCTGTGCTAGTGGAACTGGTCAAACTTCACGTGTGGATGCTTTAAATCAGGCCATTCATAAAGCCCAATCTTTTAAGTTTGACTTAAAAGGAGCTGTTATGGCAAGTGATGCATTTTTCCCTTTCCCAGATTGTGTAGAAATCGCTGATAATGCAGGAGTTACAGCTATCATACAACCCGGCGGATCTATTAAAGATGAGCTTTCTATCGATTACTGTAATAAAAATAATATTGCGATGGTTTTCACGGGTACAAGGCATTTTAAACACTAGAATTGTGGTAACTTTACCATAGTCTAATTTTTAACGTTTTTCTACTGTTCATTTATGGGATTTTTCGACTTTCTTACAGAAGATATTGCTATCGACCTCGGTACGGCAAATACGCTCATTGTTCATAACGGCAAAGTCGTTGTAGACAGTCCATCTATCGTTGCGCGCGATAGAACAACTGGTAAAATTATTGCCGTAGGTAAAGAGGCAGCAATGATGCAAGGCAAAACCCATGAAAATATCAAAACCATCCGACCGTTGAAAGACGGTGTGATTGCAGATTTTGATGCGAGTGAAAAAATGATCTCTATGTTTATTAAAGAGATTCCAGCTTTGAAGAAAAAATGGTTTACTCCTTCTCTACGCATGGTTATTTGTATTCCCTCTGGAATTACTGAAGTGGAAATGCGAGCGGTAAAAGACAGTGCTGAAAGAGTAAACGGCAAAGAAGTTTATCTCATTCATGAACCGATGGCGGCTGCTATAGGAATAGGTGTGGACATCATGCAGCCTAAAGGAAATATGATTGTTGACATAGGTGGAGGAACAACTGAAATTGCAGTTATTGCTTTAGGAGGAATCGTTTGTGATAAATCAGTTAAAATTGCAGGTGATGTATTTACGAATGATATCGTTTACTACATGCGTACACAACACAACCTTTATGTAGGAGAACGCACTGCTGAGAAAATTAAAATCCAAATAGGTTCTGCAACAGAAGACCTAGAAGTACCACCAGAAGAAATGAGTGTACAGGGTCGTGACCTTTTAACTGGAAAACCTAAAGAAGTAAAAATAGGATACAGAGAAATAGCAAAAGCATTGGACAAATCTATTCTACGTGTAGAAGATGCGGTCATGGAAACCTTATCTCAAACACCACCAGAACTCGCTGCAGATATATATAATACAGGAATTTATCTTGCCGGTGGTGGTTCTATGCTACGCGGCCTTGATAAACGTCTGTCACAAAAAACAGACTTACCCGTTTATATTGCTGAAGATCCTTTAAGAGCTGTAGTGCGCGGTACAGGCCTCACTCTTAAAAATCTAGACAAATATAAAAGTGTACTGGCTAACAAGTACTAAGACCTTACTTTAAAACCTATTGACGTAACCCCATGCAACAAATAATCAATTTTCTGATCAAGTACAGAAACTTGTTGTTGTATCTGTTTTTAATGGTCGCTGCACTTAGTTTTACTATTCAAACGCATGACTACCATCTCAATTCGACCATACATTCCACAGGATATGTAACTGGAAACTTATTGAACACCAGAAACGGAATCTTTGATTACTTTGATCTCAAAAATCAAAATAATAAATTAAGTGAAGAAAATGCACTTTTAAGAATGCAACTTCTAGATATAAGCGATACGCTTCTAGGAAAAGAATCTACATTTATATTTTCAGATAGCATTCCTTACCGCATTTTCCCAGCGAGAGTTATTAAAAATGATTACTATAAATCAGATAATTACATTACCATAGACATAGGCACTGATCAAGGGATACGCTCGGATATGGGCGTGATATCTCCTAAAGGAATAGTAGGTGTTGTAGACAAAAGCAGTACCCAGTTTTCCAGAGTGATTTCCATCTTAAATTCTCAAGTTTCTTTGAATGCTCAAATAAAGGGAACTGCTACCATAGGCTCTTTAAAGTGGAACGGTAATGATCCTTACATGATGAGCCTAGAAGATGTGCCTAGACTTGCAAAAGTTTCTAAAGGCGACACCATCATAACTGGAAGACAATCCACCCTGTTCCCTGCTGATATTTTAATAGGAAGCATCAAAAACGCAGAGCTCATTGAAAACGGTTCTCGATATAAAATTGATGTAGAGTTATTTAATGACATGACTGATTTGGATTATATAAACGTCATTAAAAATAGAGATAGAGCCGCATTACAAGTCATAGATACCTTAGGAAACAATGAATAGAACTCTTTTAAATAATGTTCTCCGATTTATAGGCTTGCTTGGGCTACAAATATTCTTGTTTGATCGGATTAATTTTCTGGGCTATATAAATCCGATGATTTATATTCTTTTCATCATACTGTTTCCTGTCGAGAACAAAAGGTGGAGTTTTATGATACTCGCTTTTGCTCTAGGCATTGTTCTAGATACCTTTCAAGACACCGGTGGCGCACACGCTGCCGCTTCCTTAACTCTAGCCTTTACAAGGCCCATATGGCTACGACTGGTTTATGGAGAAAGTTATAAAATGAAAAACTTGAAGGTAATTAGAACACCAATGGACAGACTTGTATTATTAATGGTTCTATGCATTACTGTTCACCATTTAGTTTTCTTTAGCTTGGTCATTTTTAACACTTCGCAAATACTTTATACCTTAAAACTAACGTTGAGCATAGGACTGGCATCACTAATACTAAACAGTCTATTATTACTCCTTTTTAAACCTCGATTTAAAGCATGAAAAAATTACTGCTTTTATCCATTGTCACTTTAGTTGGTCTCACCTTCCTAGGAAGGATGGTGTACTTACAGGTAGTTCTATCTGACGAATTGCAACTGGAAGCAGAAAATAATGCCCTAAAAACAGTCTACGATTATCCAGAACGCGGTTTTATTTACGACCGTAACGGCAAGTTAATGGTCGCTAATCAAGTTGCTTATGACGTCATGGTCATTCCTAGAGAAACTGGAGATGTAGACATTAGCAAGCTCGCTAAATTGCTTAAAATTGACGAATCAAGACTAGAAAAAAAACTTGAGACAGCCAGAATATGGTCTACCAAGCAAGCTAGTGTGGTTGTTCCTCAACTCACTCAAGTAGAATATGCACCGCTTCAGGAACAGCTTAGAAAATTTCCAGGGTTTTATATTCAAAGACGATCCTTACGTAAATACATGGTTGATCACAGCGCCAGTGTTTTAGGATACATCAGAGAAGTAAATCAAACCAGCATTGAAAATGACGATTACTATGTTCAAGGTGACCTCGCTGGAAAAAGCGGTATTGAACTTCAATATGAAGAAGAGTTAAGAGGTGTAAAAGGCTATAAAAAATACACAAGAGATCATTTCGGTCGCGCTATAGAATCCTATAAAGGTGGCTCCAGTGACATGGCTCCTATCGCGGGCACAGACCTTACCGTAACTCTAGATAAAGAGTTGCAAGAATATGCTGAAAAGTTAATGATGAATAAGCGTGGTGGCATCGTTGCAATCCAACCTCAAACGGGTGAGATTTTAACTTTAGTAACTGCCCCTAATTATGACCCCAGTCTATTGATGGGACGCGATCGCTCCAAAAATATCAATGCTATTTTGAGGGATACCGTAAGGCTTCCAGATGTCAACAGAGTTCTACAAGGTCAGTATGCTCCTGGATCTCCTTTTAAAGTAATCAATGCACTAGTAGCACTTCAAGAAGGTGTTGTGACACCCCAAGAAAGCTTTAGATGCAATAATGGTTATAATTACGGCGGTAAAAAACCTCTAGGTTGCCACTCCCATGCAAGTCCGCTGGCAATGAATAGAGGTATTGCAGAAAGCTGCAACGCTTACTTTGCTCAAGTGTATAGGAGAATCATTGAAAATGAAAAGGACCCTGCAAAAGGAATGGATATCTGGCACGATCATGTAACTAGTTTTGGATTAGGTGATTTCTTAGGATATGATCTACCGGTTGGACAACCTGGAAGAATACCTGATGGAGATTATTACACTTCCCGTTATAAATACAAATGGTATGCTACTGCGACTATTTCTAATGCCATAGGTCAAGGAGAAATTGCCGTAACACCTATACAGTTAGCTAACATGACCGCTGCCATAGCTAACAGGGGTTATTTTTACCGACCACACATTATCAAAGAAATGAATGGTGTTCCCATTGTTAATCCCAAGTATACTGAAAAAAATTACACCACCATAGATGCTAAACATTTTCAACCTATTGTAGAAGGTATGAATGAGGTATATCATTCTGGAACGGCAAAATACGTTCAAATTCCAGGGATTGAAATCTGTGGTAAAACAGGAACTGTAGAGAATTTTGCCAAAGTAAATGGAGAACGTAAGCAACTCACCGACCATTCGGTATTTATTGCATTTGCTCCTAAAGACAATCCTAAAATAGCGGTAGCAGTATTTATTGAAAACGGTTACTGGGGTTCTAGATATGCCGCAAAAATGGCCAGTTTATTAATTGAAAAACACCTTAAAGGTGTTATTACAAGAACCGATCTTGAAGATTACTTGCTTACTCATAGCCTTGAATATGAATACGCAAAGAAATTAGGCAACAAACCATTTAAAGTGAATGAAGCCATAGATCAAGGTTTAATAACCTCAGAAAAGGAAAAAAAACTGAGACAACTTATGGACAGCCTGCAACCTAATATCCTAGACTAATATGGGAATAGGAGATAAACCCAAGTATGACATTGCCTCGATACTTATCTATGCTGCACTAGTTTTTATTGGATTGCTCAGTATTTATAGCGCTGCACCAGTTGTAGAGTATACTTCCATAACTGATATCAATGAAGTCTACGGTAAACAATTCCTATTCATAGGAGTTTGTGCCTTACTCATCATTGTCATACTTGCTATAGAGGTTAAGTTTTACGAACGATTTGCTGGACTTATTTATGTGGTTTCACTGGTTTCCCTTGCTGGACTCTACGTTTTTGGTAAAGAAGTAAATGGCGCCACATCGTGGTATCCCATGGGACCCTTTACCTTCCAACCTAGTGAATTTGCAAAATTTGCTACCGCTCTTGCCGTGGCCAAATTTTTAAGTCAACTCAATGTCTCCTTAAAAAATGTTAGGGATTTTATGATCGTTGCGGGAATCATTGCCTTACCTGCACTTCTTATCATACCTCAGCCAGACCCTGGAAGTGCATTGATTTACACCGCTTTTTTCTTTGCACTACAAAGAGAAGGATTATCACTTTGGTATTTGAGTTTAGGGCTTATCGCTTTGGTATTATTCTTAGGCGCCTTAGTCCTTGACATATGGTGGATCATAATAGCTATTGTGCTTATTATTACGGTTATCTATTTGCTTTCGCGAAAGCGGAAACACAAAAAACGCCTTGACAAGCCTCGGGTATATCTGTTTGTAATAGCTGTGGTAATTTGTATCGCTTATACCTTTTCTGCCAGCTATATCTTTAATAATCTTCTAGAAGAAAGACATAGAAACCGAATCAATATTGTCTTGGGTAGAGTGCAGGACGACGCAGGAATAGGCTACAACATCAACCAAAGCATGATTGCTATAGGTAATGGCGGTTGGGCAGGAAAACCTCTGGAAGAAGCCACACAAACTAGAGGTGGCTACGTGCCAGAACAACATACAGATTTCATTTTTAGCGCTATAGGTGAAGTCTCTGGACTTTTAGGAACCAGTATTACCATCATACTTTTCATGCTCTTAATCTATCGAGTCATCATCATGGCCGAGAGACAGCGCAATTTATTTGCGAGAGTTTATGGATATGGAGTCGGCGGAATATTTTTTCTTCACTTTTTTGTGAATATAGGAATGGTCATAGGACTCTTGCCTACGGTAGGAATACCCTTGCCCTTTATGAGTTACGGTGGTAGCGGACTCATGGGCTTTACCATTTTATTATTTATCTTTATTAAACTCGATGCGCATAGAATGAGTTATGATCATTGATCATCTATAATTCGATCCTATTGAAATACTTTGAAACACTTCTTCATTGTCATCCTATTGACCTTAATCACCCAAATGGGTGGACTGGTATGGATAGTAGTTTTTGGGTGTTTTAAGTATACGAAGTCTATGTCACCTATTTTAGTCATCACCCTGCTCGAACCTCTTTTGCCGCATCTGGGCTTGCAAAAGGTACTCAGATCGAAATAGAAGTAGTTGCTGTCAAACAAAATTAATACAGAGTTCGTACTATTGTAATTCTAATATTTGCCTATGTTTTTCCTTCCTAAAAACCTTGATAATTACATCGTCGCTCATTCTGAAGACGAACCACAAATCCTACAAGATCTTGCCAGAGAGACGCATCAGAAGGTGTTACAACCTATCATGTTGTCCGGACCATACCAAGGAAGGGTGCTGAGCATGATCTCCCATTTGAAGGCTCCTCTACGTGTTCTAGAAATAGGAACTTTTACAGGCTATTCAGCACTATGCATTGCAGAAGGGATGCCCGCAAATAGCGAACTGATAACTATTGATATCAATGAAGAGTTGGAAGATTTTGCGGCTGGATATTTTGCACGCTTTCGCGAAAGCGGAAACAATAACATTAGCATTACTCAAAAAATAGGTGATGCGACTCAACTACTTCCAGAGCTCGAAGGAACTTTTGACCTTGTTTTTATAGATGCTGATAAGCCCAATTACGTGAACTATTTTCATCTTATAATGGACAAAGTACAGGCGGGGAGTCTGATCATTTCTGACAATGTATTATGGCATGGTAAAGTGGTGGAAGATCTGAATGAAAAGGACAAATCAACACCTGTACTACTGGAATACAATAAGCTATTAAAAGAAGATCCCCGGTTACAAACTGTACTCTTATCCGTTCGTGATGGACTTACTTTAAGCCGAGTGTTGTAGCCTTTTTTCTATTTTAAAAAACAGCATAAAACCTACCAGCAATCCCACAAGAACATCTCCCGGATAATGGTTTGTTCTTAGGCCGCACTATTTACAACAAGATTGGTTAGGGATAAAGTGACAAAACAAGCAGCGACAACGTCAACAAAGCAATGTAATTCACTTGTTTTTAAAATTTTATAAAGAGAAAAGAAGAATAGCTATAGCAGCAACTAATTCTCTATAGGGGTTACAAAAGCCAAAAGAATTGAAACTTCCCAATCCACAAACCAATGACCCATCTTAAAATATCTTGATCAATATCTATAAAAGATTCTAAAGTTTAGAACTTGCGCTTAATAGACCCAGACTCTTCTATCTGATCTTTCACTTCTTCTATTTTTTTGGTAATTTCTTTGACGTCTGTATTAAATCCGTGCTCGTCTGCGCTTTTAGAAATTTCATTTTTGATATCATCAGTTGCGTTTCGCACTGTTTTCATCGCTTTACCTAAACCACGAGCAATTTCCGGCAACTTATCTGAGCCAAAGACTAATATCACTACTAAGCCTACTATCATAAGCTCTGGTGTACTGATAAATAAAGGTATCATTTTCATAGTGCAAATATACGATAGGACAATTTTTAATTAGAGTTTGGACCTATAGATAATTAAAAAATTCAAATATAGTGGCACTAGTACCAGATTCCGTTTTTGTTATTTCTCGTGAACTGGGAAATTGATCTTCTTGCAATGTATAGCTACAGGAAGATGAACGATCTAATACAAAAACACCAGAGATAGCTGTGTAATCCATCCTACTGCTGGGTAAATATCTTGTGTAAGGAACAAATTCAGGAAAGATAATAAGACGCAATACATCATTCATATCCCTAAATGGGTTGTTATTAAACTCATAGGTAAACTCACTGTACCCGATAATAGTAAATCCATTTGTATCTATACGATTGATACGGTCCACATTAAAGTTTGCGGTATATTGAAAACGCAAATCTTCTGTTTGCGAAGTAATACCTGATCCATTTGTCATCCTAGTGACTACCCTATTAATCCTGTTTTGAGTATCGGTATAAAGCTGTTTCTGTACCAGTTCACCATTTGAACCTGTGTAATCTAGGAACACGGAATCGTCGGTATAGGTGAAATTATATAGGATGGTACTTCCAGCTACTTTAGTGGCTGTTACCAATCTATTATTAGCTGTATAATCAAAATCATAAACTACATTTGTTGCGCCAGTAAAGGACACTTGACTGACCAATTGTTCTTCATTATAGACAATACTTATATTTTCTGTAATGTTAGTCATTACATCTTGGGCTATTTGAATGCTACTCAATCTGGTTAGATCAGGCATAGGTATGACTTCTTCATCAGTTTCATTGTTTTGTTGATCCAGAGAAGGGTCATCACAAGAAATGAAAAAAATAGAAAGAAAACATAAAAAAGGGATGTACTTCATGCCGTAAAGATATTTATTTATGATGCTATTTAAATCTCAAAATAGCCAATTCTGCCTAAGTGTTATAACACAAAAAAACCAGATTCATTGTGAATCTGGTTTTAAAGTTATTTGAGAAGTGTATTTCTTACTTCTTCATTTGGTCAAACTTGCTTACCTCAGCAGCAGTTGGCCATGTGTTGTTAGAAGTATCTACATCTGCAGTTTCTAGTTTAGGGTCAATTACTATTTTAGTAATCTCCTTATCACTTGCTTTGCTTAAGCCTACTTCTTTATCGTTTAATCTCCAGATTTCTGCTGGATGAGTAACGGTTTCTGTCGTACCATCTGCAAAAGTATACTCAATTATGATAGGCATTACGAGTCCACCTGGCTTCTCTACTTTTATTTCATAGAAGAATTTAGGAGATTTCATAGCTGCTCTTTCTGTTGCTGTAAAGTTATCCATCATAAAGGTTTTTAACTCTCCTACTACTTCAGCAGGTTCTTTCCCTTTAAGATCTTCATTATAGTCAGCACTTCCTTCTTTAACCATATAAACTAAAGCAGGTACTCTACTATCATCTATATTTCTAGCCTTCATCATGTCTTTCATAGCTTGATTTTTCTCGCCAGAAACAAAATATTTATCTACAGATTTGATACCCATATCATTAAATTGAGTGGTGTAAAACCATCCTCTCCAGAACCAGTCTAAATCTACAGCACTAGCGTCTTCCATAGTACGGAAGAAATCTTCTGGTGTTGGGTGTTTGAACATCCATCTTTGAGAATACGTGCGGAATGCATAATCAAATAAATCACGACCCATTACAGTTTCTCTTAAGATATTAAGAGCAGTACCTGGCTTACCATAAGCGTTAGAACCGAACTGGTAAGTATTGATACCTTTACTCATAATAGGAGCAATATATCTTTGGTCTCCAGCCATATAAGGAACAATATTAGCTGCTGGCCCACGTCTTGATGGGTATGCATCTAATCCTTCTATAGCAGCTGGGTAATTTTCTCCCATATCTTGCTCTGCAACATACTGCACAAAAGTGTTTAACCCTTCGTCCATCCATGTCCACTGGCGCTCATCAGAATTTACAATCATCGGAAAGTAGTTGTGACCTACTTCATGAATAATTACAGAAATCATCCCAAACTTTACACGATCAGAATAATCTCCATTCTCATCAGGACGTCCATAGTTCCAGCATATCATAGGATATTCCATTCCTTGATTCTTTGCGTGAACAGATATTGCCTTATGATAAGGGTAATCAAATGTCATTCTAGAATAAGACTTCAAGGTCTGTGCTACAGCCTTTGTAGACCATTGTTCCCATAAAGGATTCCCTTCTGGCGGATATATAGACACTGCCATGATATCCTTTCCTCCTACTTTTACTGCCATAGCATCTGCTACGTAACGACGAGATGATGTCCATCCAAAGTCACGAACGTAATCTGCTTTTAACTTCCAAGTCTTCATCGCTTTAGAACCTGGCATCATTGCAAGCTTTTCAGCCTCTTGTTGAGTTCTAATCACTACTGGATTCTCAAAAGATTTTTGTGCTTGCTCATAACGAGCTAATTCTGCTTTAGAATATACATCCTTACGATTGGTCAATTTCCCAGTACCGTCTAACCAGTGATCTTCTGGCACCGTAATATTCACTTCAAAAGTACCGAATGGCAATGCAAATTCATCACGTCCAAAGAATTGGCTGTTTTGCCATCCTTCTACATCATTATATACTGCCATTCTAGGGTAAAACTGTGCGATTACATAAGCTCTATGTCCATCAGGAAACTGCTCGTAACCACTACGCCCGCGACCTTCTACATGGTTATTAATATTGTAATCCCACTCAATGTCAAATTCAAAATCCTTTCCAGACTTTAGTTTTTCAGGCATCTCTACACGCATCATCGTTTGATTGATCATGTATTTTAAAGAATTCCCATTTTTATCAAGCACTTTTTTGATATTAAAACCACCGTCAAATGGCTCTTGTAAATAAGCGCCTGCAAAACCAGCTGGTTGCATATAAGGCTGTACACCACCACCTTCAATAAGAGGAGTTTTAGAATCCTTAGCACGCATATTTTGATCTAGCTGTACCCATAAATAATCCAAGACATCTGGAGAGTTATTAGTGTAAGTGATCGTTTCATAACCATAAAT
Organism: Nonlabens sp. MB-3u-79; assembly: GCF_002831625.1. Lineage (NCBI taxonomy): Bacteria > Pseudomonadati > Bacteroidota > Flavobacteriia > Flavobacteriales > Flavobacteriaceae > Nonlabens > Nonlabens sp. MB-3u-79. Next base: position 524,752 of record NZ_CP025116.1, read on the forward strand.
ATGGTGATTTGCGTCATCCAATCTTATGTCCATCTCATAATCAGCTCGTTGCTGGTAGTACTTAGGACCCGGTGCACCACTGGCACTACGGTATTGATTAGGTGTAGAAAATTCCTGATACAACTGACGGAATTTGTTGATGTTAGTATGTTCTTCAGCCTTAGGCTCTTCTTTCTGAACTTCTTCTTGTGCAAAAGAACCAAAAGAAACCAGCATCATACTGATAAACAATAGTTTAATAGCTTTCATGTATTTATTTTAAATTAATCTTTGCTAAATTAACAATAATGCATAAGTTATAAAGCTTTTAACTAAAACTTTACAGTATCTGTCAATTTGTTTTTATCCATAAGTAGACTCCGGCGTACGCCATTAATCTTCATATGAACCAAGTTTTTCTGCTCTTCAAACAGCTCTGTAAATGCATTGAATCGCATCGTTATTACTTTTGGCACCTTTGGAGAAGGCAGTTCTATATAGAGCACTATTTGATCTGACTCATACTCTGCACCTATAAAGCTAGGAATAGAAGTCACGCCATTGATTTGCACTTCTAATTTTTTGCTTATGTAACTTTTTAATAGTGGGTACACCTCTTCAATGGTAGACTTATCTCCTAACACGATAGGGTTCTCCATTCGAGAATTGAGCACATCCTCCATATCATCTATAAAAAACCGGGTCACCATCTGTACGCTTTTATCACTTTTACTATAGGTAGCGTTAGAGACAGATATGTAGTATTTATGTAGTTCACCGTTCTCACTTTTGTTAAAACAGCAAGTGTCTACTTCTTCATTTGAGCACCTGTATTTGATTTCATTTTTAGGATCCGAAAAAGACATTAGGCCGACACCTATCAACAAAAAAAAAGTAATTATTTTAAAAATATTCATATTCAAATTTAGTTATCTCTTCAAGAGCACGGGCGATTTAATGCCAAAATGAAGTAGGTATAGTACTATCTAAAATAGGCTTAATTTAGTTCAGAAACTTCCCCTAAATAAATACCGTGAAAACGATCTCCATTAGCATCTATTCCATCAATTTCTATTGCATAACCGCTGCTGTAAGGAGTAACCATCACGTTACCGGATTCAATAATGATGCCCGTATTATTCATTAAACTGGAATCGTAATCTATAAAATAACTTACTACTACATCACCTACTAGTTCCGTATCCCCTATAATATAATTGCCTGACTGAAAATTCTGATTGCGATTTCCAAAAAGATCTACAGAAACCAAAATCCCTACTCCGGTTAATTCCCCATTGACTTCTGTGATACCATTATCCACGATAATTGCTTTAGTGTTATAAATATTCACTCCAGACTCAACAACTCGATTGTTATAAGCCTCAACGGAGAAAAAAGAACTTGCAGCATCTGGTCCATAACAAAATGAATTGACCACTATTGAAGGTCCAGAAGGCAGGTCATCATCACCATCACAAGATGCTACACTAAATAAAAATAAAGCGAGTAAACTGTAAACTGTATTTTTAAGTAACTTATTTTTCATTGCTTTTTTCTTTAGTAGAAGGAGATAAACCTTCTGTTTCTTTGGAGTAATTTTTCTTTTCTTTAAACAAAGTTACTTGATTTGAGAGGAATTGAAGTAGATCAAGCTCTCTTTCTTGCTCAAACATTGCAGTATGAAGTCCGTTATCTTGGGCAAAATACATAAACTCAAAAAGGTGTTTTTCAGGTATTTCCAGATACTCTAGCAAGTATTCTGTACTGTACTTGTTCTTTAAAATATAGACGTCAAACTTTTCCTTACCTACCTTAGGCGGAGACCCCGTGTTCACATCGAGTGCTTCAAGGGTACCCAAAAGCGCCAGAGAAGCAAGTGCTCCAAATATATTACTCATATTAAATCGTGGCTGGCTTTGATTAAAAGCTTCATTCCTTACAGCATATTCTTCTGGTTGTTTGATGCGGTCAGACATGGTGTTTTCCATGCGGTCTACAGCTCTTGTTTTCACGTTAAACTCACTTACTTCATCGATCTTAGGGTCTACGTAAGGTGTTTTTTTTACCTTAATGCGCATAAGGCCGTCGACTACAATCACTTCATCGAGCTGATTCACACCTTCACTGAGAGAAATAAGAACTTTTCTATCCTCTATTACGTTCTTAGTAATCGTTAAAGAAAAGGATTCTAATTGTACCGCTTTAAAAGAAAGTTTATCAGTCTCTCGAGCATGAATAAAAAAACCGCCCTCTCCATTAGTAACGGTACCTTCTAAAGAACCTAAATTAAAAACAGTAACACCTTCCAATGGTTTATTGGTTGTACTATTTATAACACCTTGTATTTGTACGCGTTCCTTTTGAGCACTGACTAATCCGCCGACTAACAATAGAAACAGTAAAATCTTTTTCATAAGATGTAGGTATCAGTATACTTTAAATAATATCAAAACAAATTTGACCTACACAAATAACGCACAAATAATCCTATCATTGTTAGAGTTTAACGATGTTTAACCTAGTAAAACCAAACCATGAGAAACATGATCATTGCCAGCACATCTACTATTCATGGCACCGAATACCTTTCCTATTTACTGCCTACCCTACTTGAAGCCTTTCATAGAAATAATATACAACAACTTCTATTCATACCTTACGCACGTCCAGGTGGCATTTCTCATAAGGAATATACCGAAAGAGTTAGAACTGCTTTTCAAATGACCCCTATCACAGTAAAAGGAATACACGAATTTGAAAATCCGCAGGAAGCCTTAAAAAGTGCGGAAGCTATTTTCACTGGAGGCGGTAACACATTTGTATTGGTAAAAATGCTTCACGACTTAGACCTAATGACCTTGCTGCGTAAAAAGATATATGCAGGAACCTGCTATATAGGAACTAGCGCTGGAAGTAATATTTGCGGTCTTAACATGAGAAACACAAATGACATGCCCATCGTCATGCCGTCAAGCTTCAAAACCACAGGAGCCATAGGTTATAACATCAATGCACACTACCTTGACTCAGACCCTAACTCCACCCATATGGGGGAAACTAGAGAGCAACGCATCAAAGAATTTCACTGTTATAATGATCTGACTGTAGTTGGATTGCGTGAAGGAAGTTATATCAGAGTACAAGGTAAAGAAGAGATTTTATGCGGCACACCGACCGCTAGAATTTTGACAAAAAACAACCCCGCCATAGAGGTAAACCCAGGATATGATTTTGCTCAACTTTAAACAACACACTAAATAATTTTTAGACTAATTTAAAATTAACTAATTATCTTTAGGCTTAATTGATACCGCTTTATTTTTAAGAAAACCGAACATTATGCCATCCATTCAACATAACGAGAACGACTCTAGAGGTATTTTCTTTCTAAAAGAAAACAACAAAACAATAGCAGAGTTGACTTATTCTTTAAAAGACAATGTCATGACTATAGGCCATACCGAAGTAGACCCTACTCAGGAAGGAAAGGGCTTAGGAACTCAACTAGTAACAAAAAGCTACCATTTTGAAAAAGAAAAAGGACGTAAAATCCACCCGTTATGTCCATTTGCTGAAGTTCTTTTTGACAAAAATGACAGTTGGAATACGCTGAGAGTATGATATTAGAAACCGAACGGCTGTATCTCAGGCCTTTTCAAGAAAAAGACGCCCCTTTTCTTTTTGACCTCAATAGTGACGAAGAAGTGATGCGATACACTGGAGACCATGCTTTTGAAAACCTAGAAGCTGCAAGAACATTTGCAGTTGATTATGTTACAAATACGCAGGGACAGTGTGTATTATATGACATGGGGAGAAAGGCCGTTATTAGAAAAGAGGATGATGTATTTTTAGGTTGGTCGGGATTAAAGAAACATCAAGAAGAAGGTTTTGTAGACATAGGTTACCGCTTCCTAAAAAAATACTGGGGAAAAGGTTATGCAACAGAGTCTGGGCTCGAAGTGTTAAGACACGCCTTTCAGGATCACGGATTGAATAAAATAGCAGCTCACGTTCATGAACTGAATTACGGCTCGCAAGTAGTAGCAAAAAAATTAGGAATGCAACTGGAATATCGATTTTTATGGGACCGTAGGGAGGCTGCCAGACACTATGAAATCACTAGAAAAACCTATCTGAATAATTCAAATTAAGAAAAATGATTGACATACAAACAGTCACCGCGAGAGAAACCTTTCCTGTAAGGCGTCCAGTTCTTAGAAAAGGAAGACCTATGGAGGACTGCCATTTCTCTGGAGATGAATTAGGGACCACATTTCATCTAGGCGCTTTTGAGAAGGATAAAATAATAGGTGTCACCACTTGTTTAATGAATAAAGATGTGCACCTAAAAAAAATTGAAGAGTATAAACTGCACCAATGCTATCAGCTTAGAGGCATGGCCGTTCTAGAAAGCATGCAAGGAAAAGGAATAGGAAAGAAATTGCTCAAAAAAGCAGAACAATTACTTAAAGAAAAAAACATTAAAGTGATCTGGTTCAATGCTCGTATTGCCGCAGTGCCGTTTTATGAAAAAATGGGTTATGAAATTGTAAGCGACTTATTTGTCATTCCTAACGTAGGAGATCACTTTAAAATGATAAAAATATTATGATGCGATTCATTGGACTAATGTTCCTTTTTACATTAACCACTACCACACAAACTGGTCAAAAAGAACTCACTGGGCAAAGTGCCAATCCTAATAATCTATTAGAAAAAGAAACTCAAGCTGCGTTTGATCTTATGAAAACTGCAGCCGCAAAAGAAGGTATTCAACTGAGGGTAGTTTCTGGTTACAGGAGTTTTACCCGACAGACACAAATATGGAATCGCAAGTATAAAAAATACGAGTCACAAGGTCTTGAGCCTGATGCCATTTTTGATAAAATTGTAGAATACAGTACGGTACCTGGAACCTCTAGACACCATTGGGGAACGGATATCGACCTTATTGATGCAAATGCAACCTACTCTGGAGACGTTTTAGTACCGTCTAAATTTCATGGCACTGGCCCTTTTTGCAAACTCAAGGATTGGATGGAAAAGCACAGTTCAGCGTATGATTTTGAAATCGTTTACACCATGAATGAAAACCGCACTGGTTTTAAATATGAGCCGTGGCATTATAGCTATGTTCCGCTTTCGCGAAAGCGGTATAACGACTATTTAAAAAACATCGATCTGGTTTCTTTCTTAAGGTCAGAAGCTATTATGGGAATGGATAAAATCAGTGAAGAACGCATCCATCGTTACCTGGAAGAGCATATCAAAGGGATCCATCCTAAATTAAAAGGCTGATTCCATCACAGAGTTAAAAGCTATTAAAATAAACCTACAAGGAAACCCCCAACAACAAAAAACGCCCAACTTTTCAGTTGGGCGTTTTTGTATAAATTTTAATTTTCTAAAAAGAATACACCACTTCAAGTTTGTAATCTTCTAGTGTTTTTTCTGCTTTTTCAAGATCTTCTGTAAAGCCTAAGATATAACCACCTCCACCAGAACCACAAAGCTTCAAGTAATAATCACCTGTATCCAACCCTGTTTTCCACAGCTCGTGAAATTGTGCTGGAATCATAGGTTTAAAATTGTCTAATACGATGTGAGAAAGTTGTTTTACATTGCCAAAAAGTCCTTTCACATCTCCAGATAAAAAGTCTTCCACACACATATCTGTATATTTCACAAATTTATCTTTCAGCATCGCACGGAATCCTTCTTGCTTCATATTCTCCATGAAAATATTCACCATTGGTGCGGTCTCTCCTACTATACCTGAATCCAATAGAAAAACAGCTCCTTTTCCTGTCGCTAGCTGCGAAGGAATTCCCGCTGGCTCTATATCTTGTTGCGAATTAATTAAAATAGGCAAGCTTAAATAAGAGTTTAATGGATCTAACCCAGAGCTTTTTCCATGAAAGAAACTCTCTATTTTTCCAAAAACATCTTTTAAGATCAGTAATTTTTCTCTAGTTAGGTTTTCTAAAACTGTAATTTTATCAATAGCATATTTATCATAAATAGCAGCAACTAAAGCACCACTACTACCTACTCCATAACCTTGCGGTATACTGGAATCAAAGTACATTCCTGCATTCACATCGCTTCTAAGACTTGAAATATCAAACTGAGGAAAATCTTTGTCCGACTCTTGAAGTGACTGTATATGAATCGCAAGACGTTCTAAATTCTTATTAGACTGTGCTGAAGCATCCGTTAATTCTTCACTGATCTTAAGCGCTCCTTTATAAAAATTATAAGGAATGGAAAGACCTTTAGAATCTTTAATAATACCGTACTCACCAAAGAGTAGAATCTTAGAATAAAATAATGGTCCTTTCATATAACTAAGTTAGCACTTTTTTGCACCTGCACCAATTTCATCACAAATATAGTGAGAGTTTTGACAATAGCGCGTCAATTTGTTGTTAATCAGCACATCGACCGCAGTTTTGTGATTGCTAGGATATAGCATATGTACATTTGCTCCTGCATCCAGTGTAAAGCATACGGGTATTTGTGTTTCTTTCCTAAAAGCCCAAATTTCCTCAATAATCGACAACGTATGAGGCTTCATCAATATAAAATAAGGCTGTGAGGTCATCATCATGGCATGCAAGGTCAGCGCCTCACTTTCAGTGATCTTGATAAAGGTTTCTAAATCACCTTCTTGTAATGCTTTCTTTAAAGTGGTTAAATTCTCTTGAGCTTGTTCAAATCTCGCTTGCGCGAAAGCGTGGCCATTCATCAAATCGTGACCTACAGAAGAACTGACTACCTTTTCACCTTTATCAACCAGTAATATGCTGTCCTGAAAATCCTGAAAAACCGGATGCAACAAATCACTTTTATCCACTCCGTAAAAGTTAGAACTATCTGCTGTGTCTTTATGTTCACCCCATAAAACAGCGGCTCCTTGAAGACTTCGACAAGCGCTTCCTGAACCTAAACGAGATAAAAATGACATTTTATGATAATCCAGCGGGGTTGCAGTAAGCTCACTTTCAAAATCCATCATACAAGCGCTTAAAGCAGCCATACTACTCGCACTACTCGCTATACCAGAACTATGCGGAAATGTGTTGTGCGTATCTATCTCAAAAAAATAATGGGCTGTCCATGGACAATAGTCCACAATACGCTCCAAATAAGCCTGGATCTTAGGTGCAAATTCAGGTTTTGCAATCCCGTCATAACTGATGCTAAAACCAGGTTGCCCCTTGGTTGCTTTTACATTAGTTATGGTACGACATGCATTAAGCGTAAAGCTTATAGATGGATTTGCAGGTAATTGCATACCGTATTTTCCCCAATATTTTACCAAAGCAATATTAGAAGGTGCTTGCCATTTTGTAGCTAGCGATTCCTTTAATTCTACCTGATTTCTAAGCTTAAAATTCTCTTCCAATTGTCGACCTTATTTAAGCTGCAAAGATAAGTTAGGAAATCTTTTTAGAAGATGTTTGAAGTTGCGCTTTCTTTTTCTGGAGAAAAAAAGTCCTTTCTAAACTTGATTCCCTACTAAAATTGGAATAAAAACAATCGTATTTGTAACAAATAAGCTTATATCGTGTCCAATGATAAAGCGTATTTTTAACCAGCCGCACATCTAAAATCAGTCCATGCTCATTTATCTTAGAGTTTTAAAGGAAAGTTTCTTTTTTGCCATTAATGCGTTACGCACCAATTTGCTGCGTACCTTTTTGTCACTTCTAGGGGTTACCATTGGCATATTCTCCATTATCGGTGTTCTTGCAGCAATTGATTCTTTGGAAAACGAGGTGACCGATGGACTCAGTTCCTTAGATATTTCTACTATTTACTTAACGAGTCAGTCCTTTGGCCCAACAGAATTAGAACCTTATCAATACGAGAGTTTTCCTAAAGTTACTTATGACGAATTCCAGATGCTACAGCGCAGTATGGAAGACATAGACGTCATGACCTACACTGTTTTTTCAGGTCCAGAAAACATAAAATTTGAGGGTAAAACTGCCACAGGAGTCAGTATTGTACCAGGCACAGACAGTTATTATGACATTGATAATTTAAAATTAAAACAAGGTCGCTTTTTTAACGGCGCCGAATCTAACAACGGCAGCCCGGTAACTGTAATTGGTAGTGAGGTGGCAACAAGCCTTTTTGGAGAGACAGACCCTATAGGCAAAAGAGTGAGACTTTACGGAAATAAATTTACCGTTATTGGGGTTTTAGAAAAAGTGGGGCAAGGCTTTAATGTAGGCCCCCCTAAAGACGGTAGTGCTTATGTGCCCGTCAGCTTTGTTAGGAAAATTTATGGAGACAACAACAAGTTCCGTTTGCCAGCAATTATCTTAAAACCTAAAAAAGGAGTTGACCCATTAGAGTTTAACGCCGTATTAGAACAAAAATTAAGAGCTTACAGAGGTTTAAGACAAGGTGAAATATCAAACTTTTTTATAAACTCCATCAAGGGACTTGCTGATTTGATTGATCAAGTAACTTCTGTATTAACCCTTATAGGAGTGATCATTTCTGGTTTCTCTATGTTAGTAGGTGGTTTTGGAATAGCAAACATCATGTTTGTAAGTGTCAAGGAACGTACTAATTTAATAGGCATTCAAAAATCTTTAGGTGCAAAAAGAAGATTTATTCTTTCTCAATTTTTATTTGAATCCATCATACTTGCTTTGTTTGGGGGCCTATTTGGACTGCTCTTTGTCTGGATAGCCACTGTAATTGCAAACACCTTTGTAGAAGATTTCACCTTTATATTATCCTCTTCAAACGTGATTCTTGGAACTAGCGTGAGTGCCATAATCGGCCTTCTTGCCGGGATCATTCCTGCTATTATCGCTGCTAGACTCGATCCAGTAGAGGCTATAAGAACTGGGATGTAGAATTTAGACAGCTTCAAAATACGCAGCATATTCCTTTTACCTTTTACTAATATGCATAGCTCTTGTTCCTTTCCTTGGCAATAAGAAGAAAATGATTATATTTCAAATTGAGTCATCTGACAACAGAAAACAACACATCAAATTACTGCTATTTTAGTTGAATTCTGATTCATAATTCTAAAATTAAAGACAGCTTTTAGAGTACAGTTTTAGAGAATAAATAAGTCCATTTTAAATTAAAAAACAACTTGATATTCAAATAACTAAAAGGCTATCTTTGCAAAAAATTACATACGATGAGTAAAGGTAACGAAGGATCAAAAGGTAAAGGTAGCGGCCGCCGTGATGGCAAAAGCGCTGGTGCTTCAAAAAACAATGACAGACGCAATGAAAAATCATTTGACAACAAAGGAAAATCTCCTTCTCGCAACAACGATTCTAATGAACGTCCTAATACTCGTGGTGGTAAAAATCAGGTAGTTGGAACTTCTCGTTCTGGTAAAGCTGTTACCAAAAAAGAATACATAGACCGTAAAAAGTCAGAAAGCTTCACCAAAAGAAAAACAGACAAAGCAGGGACTAGGCTTAACAAGTACATCGCAAACTCTGGCCTTTGTAGCCGTCGCGATGCAGACATCTATATACAGGCGGGTAGTGTAAGTGTTAATGGCAAACCTGTTATAGAAATGGGCTACCAAGTAATGCCTGGTGACGAAGTACGTTTTGACGACAGGCCTATACAACCTACTAAAAAAGAATATTTTATTCTTAATAAGCCTAAAGGATTTAATTCCCCACGTAAAGGGGAAGGTTCTACAAGAACGGTCCTGGACCTTATGGAAAACGCTAGTCCAAATCGCCTGCATTTTGTGGGGCGCTTAGGAAGGGCGTCCTTAGGAATTATGTTGTTCACTAGTGATCTTGAATTAGCAAACAAACTGAATAACCCTAAACAAAAATTACGCAAAATCTATCAAGTTGCTTTAGACCGCAGCTTTAAACACGAAGATTTAATGAAATTGCGTAATGGAATTTTACTGGATCGTGAAGAAGTAGAGATTAAAGAAATCAACTACGTTGAGAACGGTAAAAATAACGAGGTAGGAATTGAAATCCACAGTGGTAAAGATAACATCGTGCAACGTGTCTTTGAATCTGTAGGATATGAAATAAAAGTACTTGACAGAGTGGTGTTGGGTGGGCTTACTAAAAAAGATCTGCCACGTGGTCATTACCGCAAGCTAACTGATCAAGAGGTGATTAATCTGAAAATGATTCAGTAAAAAATTAACACCTCATTAACAAATACTGATTTACATTAGAGCAATTTTGTTAGTAAGGCAACGGTGCCTTACTATATAAATTAATCCGTAATTTGAATACAAAATACATAGATCTCATTGATCAGACTTATTACTTCCCGACCGAAGAGTTTGAACTGCAAGATGAGCAACTACGGTTCCACGGTATAGACCTTATGGCTCTCGTTGAACAATATGGTGCGCCATTAAAATTCACTTATCTACCTAAAATTTCAGATAATATAAATCGAGCAAAGGGCTGGTTTGATTCCGCTTTCGCGAAAGCAGACTACAAAGCAAAATACCATTACTGTTATTGCACCAAAAGCTCGCATTTTAAACATGTACTGGATGAAGCCTTATCTAATGATATCCACATTGAGACTTCTAGTGCCTTTGATATCAACATCGTTAACAAGTTAAGGGAAGAAGGCAAAATCCAAAAAGACACTTTTGTTATTTGTAATGGTTTTAAACGAGACCTATACATTCAAAACATTGCAGAGTTAATTGATTCAGGACAGAACTGTATTCCTATCATTGATAACTTTGAAGAATTAACGCTATTGACAGATGCCACAAAGAAGAAGTTCCATTGTGGGATACGTATCGCGAGTGAAGAAGAGCCTAAATTTGAATTTTATACCAGTAGGCTGGGAATAGGTTATAAGAATATTCTTAATTTCTATAAAACTCAAATTGAATCTAACGATCAAGTACAACTCAAAATGTTGCACTTTTTTATCAATACTGGCATCAGGGATAATGCGTATTACTGGAACGAGTTACACAAATGCCTTAAAGTTTATATCAGCCTTAAAAAGATATGTCCTTCTCTGGACAGTTTAAATATAGGTGGTGGCTTCCCTATCAAAAATTCCTTAGTTTTTGATTTTGACTACGAGTATATCATCGATGAAATCGTAGCTCAAATCAAACAAGTTTGCGATGAAGCCGGTGTTGATGTGCCCCATATTTTTACAGAATTTGGCTCCTTCACCGTTGGAGAAAGCGGTGGGGCTATTTACAAAGTCTTGTACCAAAAACAACAAAATGATCGTGAGAAATGGAACATGATCAACAGCTCCTTTATCACTACTTTACCAGACTCATGGGCGATTAACAAGCGTTTTATTATGCTTGCACTTAACCGCTGGAGTGAGGAATACGAGCGCGTTTTACTAGGCGGACTAACCTGTGACAGTGATGATTACTATAACAGCGAGCAAAATGTGAACGCTATTTACTTGCCTAAATACCATAAAGATAAACCTTTATATATAGGGTTTTTTAATACAGGAGCTTATCAAGAAAGTATAGGTGGTTTTGGAGGTATACAGCACTGCCTGATCCCCGCACCAAAACATATTTTGATCGATCGCGACGAAGACGGAAAAATTCAAACCCGAGTTTTTAAAGAAGAACAGACCTCAGAGCAAATGCTGGGTATTTTAGGATATTAGGAACTCGAACTTGAACTTGAACTCGAACTCGAAATTGAAATTGAAATTGAAACAATTGAAAAACTCTTTCCCTTGAAGGAAGGTTGGGATGGGTATTTCAAGCAGGAACTTAAAATGCATGTCAAAAACAATATATAAATCTCTGGTCGTGCGCAGTCGAGACCTAATTAACCAAAAAATCACTTAAATTTAAAATCAACTTTTAACTTCACCACATGAGCAATTCAAACTATGCAGGAATCCCAGATGAATATGCTGGATTAGATAATGCATCTATTGTTTTAATTCCAGTTCCTTACGATGGAACCAGTACCTGGCAAAAAGGAGCCGACAAAGGCCCTCAGGCTTTTTTAGACGCCAGTGCTAATATGGAATTATATGATATTGAAACCGATACAGAAGTGTACCATCACGGCATTTTTCTAGCAGATGCTGTTACAGAAAACAGCTCTCCAGAAGCTATGGTAGCTGCCGTTCACGCTACTACCAAAAAGTACATCAAAAAAAATAAATTTGTTACTCTTTTCGGTGGAGAACACTCCGTTTCCATAGGAAGTATACGCGCATTTAATGAAATGTATGAGAATTTAAGCATCCTTCAAATCGATGCTCATGCAGACTTGAGAAAAGAATATGAGGGCAGTAATTGCAATCACGCTTGTGCTGTATACGAGGCAAGTCAGACAGCAAACCTAGTTCAAGTAGGAATCAGATCTATGGACAGTATAGAAGTAGGTGTTAATGATGATGAAAAGGTTTTCTACCGTCACGAAATGATCCAAGACGACTACTGGTCAGAAAAAGCTGCAGAAGCACTAACCGAAAATGTTTTTATCACCATAGATCTGGATGCTTTTGACCCGTCTATATGTCCATCTACTGGAACACCAGAGCCTGGAGGAATGTTCTGGTACGAGACCCTAGATTTCTTGAAAATGGTCTTTGCAGAGAAGAACGTGGTAGGATTTGATATCGTAGAATTATGCCCTAATCCATCCGAGAAATCGTCTGACTTTCTTGCAGCAAAATTATATTATAAAATGCTGAGTTATAAATTTAAAGACATCGCTCTAGCAGGAGAAAATGGCCATGACTCCAACAATACTTTTGCAAAAGCAGGATTAAAAAAAATGAAAAACATCGAAGATTAATCTTCAAAAAATAACATGGGAAAACCAATAACAGATTTCATAGAAAAATACTTCTTACACTTTAACAGTGCAGCGCTTGTGGATGCTGCCAAAGGTTATGAAGCACAACTCAACCAAGGTTCAAAAATGCTCGTTTCCCTCGCCGGAGCAATGAGTACTGCCGAAATTGGTAAAATTTTTGGCGAGATGATACGTCAAGATAAAGTACATATCATTTCCTGTACCGGAGCCAACCTCGAAGAAGATTTGATGAATCTTGTGGCGCACAGTCACTATAAAAGAGTTCCTAACTACCGCGATTTAACCCCGCAAGATGAGTGGGATTTACTGGAAAAAGGCCTCAATCGTGTAACCGATACCTGTATACCAGAGCAAGAAGCTTTTAGAAGATTACAAGAGCACATCGTTAAGATATGGAAAGATGCAGAGGCTAATGGCGAGCGTTATTTCCCTCATGAATACATGTATAAACTGTTGCTTAGTGGTGTTCTAGAACAGTACTATGAAATCCCTATTGAGAACTCATGGATGTATGCAGCTGCCAAAGCTAATCTACCTATAGTTGTTCCAGGATGGGAAGACAGTACTATGGGGAATATTTTTGCCAGCTACGTGCTCAAGGGAGAACTAAAAGCCAGTACCGTAAAAAGTGGTATTGAATACATGACCTTCTTAGCAGACTGGTATACCGACAACTCCCAAAAAGGAATAGGTTTCTTCCAGATAGGTGGAGGAATTGCAGGAGATTTCCCGATTTGTGTAGTGCCTATGTTGTATCAAGATATGGAGCGCACCGACACACCATTTTGGAGTTACTTCTGTCAGATATCAGATTCCACAACCAGTTATGGAAGTTATTCTGGAGCAGTACCCAATGAAAAAATTACCTGGGGAAAACTCGACCAAGACACCCCTAAATTTATCGTAGAAAGCGATGCTACTATTGTGGCTCCGTTGATTTTTGCTTATTTGTTAGAAATGTAATTGTATGAGAAGTATTCTGTTTATTGTCGGTTTTTTATTTTCAAGTGTTGTTTACAGCCAGTATTCTTGGACACCAGCAGTAGTGACCTTAAAAAACGGTAGTGTTCTTAGTGGTGAAGCAAAAATACCTCAGGTAGGTGCTGCTTTTAATTTTGGCGGTACTGAAAAAGTAAGGTTCCGCACCGAGCGAAAGTCCAAAAAGCAGAAATACAAAATTCAAGAAGTTGACAACATCTTATTTACAGTGACTTTTAAGGAACGAGTAAATGGTGAGCGAATTGAAAAAACAAAAGTTGAAACTTACGCACCCGTACTTATCAGGAAAAGAAAAAGGAACGATTATTTAGGCTTTATGCAAGAAGTAGTTGTAGGCGGCGTGAGTCTCTATGGTAGAACGGTGACTCAAAACAATGGAGGCTGGATGGCAGGTGCTGGCGGCTCTGTTGCTGTTCCTATTTTTATAGGAAACTGGTCACAGCACAATCAACTATGGGTATGCCGTGAAGGTGAAGAGGCTGAACTTATCAATCACGTCAGTCTATTTAAAGGGTTTAAAAAACGAGCCGCTGAATATTTTGAAGATTGCCCTAGCCTGATTACCAAGCTAGAAGGAAGAGATTTAAAAAAGTCTGATCTTAAAGAAATCGTAGAATTCTATAATGCTAATTGTGGTTAGGACTCCATAACTTTAGAGTGGTCCTGGTTTTGTGAATTTTAATAGTTCCGCTTTCGCGAAAGCGAGATAAAAACCTATAAGTTATTTAACAATAGATGCGGTGTTGATTTTTTTTAGGAATCAAATCGCAGCGCTGCCTTAGTATAATTAGATCCAACAGTATTATGAGTGATTCCCATATGAATAAGATTGACAATTTGAATCTGGAGTTTTTACAGCTCAAGGATTATGAAGAGCTGAAACATGCAATGATAGATTCTTATAGGAATCTGCCAGATTCCTACTGGAGAGAAGAGCAAATAAAAACGCTGGTAGAAAAATTTCCAGAAGGTCAAGTCGTGCTTAAGGTCAATGAAGAAATCGTTGCTTGCGCACTGAGTATAGTGGTAAAGTATGAAGACTTCAGCGGGCAGTATACGTACGAGCAAGTTACTGGGAATTATAAATTTACCACACATGACGACGATGGTGACGTACTTTACGGAATCGAAGTTTTTATAAAACCCCAATACCGCGGGATGCGATTAGGACGTCGTTTATATGACTATCGTAAAGAATTGTGTGAAAATTTAAATTTAAGAGGAATTGCTTTTGGCGGAAGGATACCTAATTATCACAACCACGCTAGCAAGATGACTCCTAAAGAGTACATTGAGAAAGTGCGCAATAAGGAGATTTTAGACTCGGTTTTAAATTTCCAATTGTCCAATGACTTCCATGTATCTCGTGTGCTCAAAAACTACTTGGATGGAGATGCCGCTTCCATGGAGTATGCCGTACTTCTGGAATGGGATAATATTTATTACACCAAGCCTATTACTAAAACCAGCGCTTTAAAAAGCACCGTGCGATTAGGGCTAATTCAATGGCAAATGCGTCCATACTCCGGCTTTGACGAACTCATGCAACAAGTAGAATACTTTGTTGATGCTGTTGCTGCATACCGATCAGATTTTGCTATGTTTCCGGAGTATTTTAACGCGCCTCTTATGGCAGCTTATAATAAATTGAGTGTTAGTGATTCTATTAGAGAACTAGCTAAGTACACTGAAATGATCAGAAATCGCTTTTCTGAATTATCCATCAAATACAACATCAATATTATTACTGGTTCTATGCCTGAGGTTATTGATGGACAGTTGTATAACGTTGGTAATTTATGTCGCCGTGACGGAACCATTGAACGCTATGAAAAAATCCACGTAACTCCTGATGAGCAAAAAGTATGGGGACTTCAAGGGGGTAATAAAATTCAGACTTTTGACACCGATTGTGGTAAAATAGGCATCTTGATTTGTTATGATAGTGAATTTCCAGAACTAAGCCGTATTATGGCCCAAGAAGGCATGCAAATACTTTTTGTCCCCTTTCTTACCGACACACAAAATGCGTACGCTAGAGTGCGTTTGTGCTCCCAAGCTCGTGCCGTAGAGAACGAATGTTACGTAGCTATTGCAGGTTGCGTAGGAAATCTTCCTGCTGTAGAGAATATGGATATCTCTTATGCTCAAAGTGCCGTATTTACCCCTTGTGATTTTGCTTTTCCTTCCAATGGAGTCAAGGCAGAAGCTACTGCAAACACCGAAATGATTCTAGTAGCCGACGTGGATCTTGATTTATTGAAAGAACTGCACAACTATGGAGCCGTAAAAAACATCAAAGACCGCAGGACTGATCTTTATGAAGTAATTAAAAAGTAAACAGGCTTACTTAAAAAACAAGAGGCTTTCTAAATGGGGAACATTTAGAAAGCCTTTTTTATTGAATCATAGGAATGATACTTGGGTAAGTGATTTGTTTGCCATTTCGATTTGCAATAGCTAGAATAACTGCTGCAATATAATTGATGGACCCAAAAAACAAGTTGATATAAAAAGCAAATTTCAGATTGAGAATGCTACTTACCTGTTCCCCCATAAAGTCGAACAAACCTTGGGATCCCGCGATTAAATAAAGAACCGGCAACAAAAAGGATAGACAAGTCCATAGGATCTGAAAATTCAACAGCTTGGCTCCCATCTTTTGTAAGCCTTGAATTTTATCCTTTTTAGTCAACCACAAAACTAGGGGTAGAATAATATTCCCAGTAGGAATTGCTATACCGCACAACACCGATAAATGAAAAAACATCAAGAACTGTAAATCTTCTTTTTTATCGTAGTCTAACAGCTCTTCAATATTAGCTCCTAAGGACTCACAAATCAATTGCATGGTTTTACCTCGAGGTTCATTCTCGTTATTTTCTATGCGCTGTATGGTACGAAGACTCATCTGAGACTTCTCTGCTAACTCCTCTTGAGACAATCCTTTTTTAAGACGTATCTCTTTAATTTTTGTTCCAATAGAATTCATGGTTTTGGTTTTTGATTTGTTAGGAACAAAACTAGTCTGAGATAGAACTTGATGCGTTATTTTATCTTGGACTTGTTTACGTCATTCTTATGACAAATCTGTCAAAATACTGTTTTAAAGACTGTTAAGCTTTGTTTTTTGGAGGTTATTTTTATCAAAAAATATAACTTCCCATAAAAACACAGCGGCAACTACCGTATATTCTAATCCCACTAGCACTAAATTCTCTGTAAATTGACTATTTGAATAGGTGTAATAACTTAGAAAAACTACAAAACTCCACACGAGCATAAATCGGTACCTGGTAAAAACAGAAAACAGCAATGGGATGGTGAGGTACCAAGGATGCACCGTCGTAGACAGGAATAGATAAACGAAAAATGAAAATACAATACTACTCAATAACACCTCTGGAATTTCATTTTTTCGCTTCAATGCAATAAGCAACACCGATAAGAAAGTAATCATAGGCAGTACGATACCTGCTGTCTCAATAACATTATACCCAGTAAACTCATAACCTATAGCTCTTATCAAATAATAAACACTGGCATTGAATTCAAAATCCCCAAACCACAAAGCTACAGAGCCAGAATACTTTTCTATTAAGTCACTGCTGTAAAAAGGAAGGAAGCCTATAAGGACTATAGCACCTACCGCTAGGCAAAGTAAGCTGGCCCTCTTCCATTGTAGTTTTTTAAATAACAATGGCAATACGATAAGCGGCAACAGTTTTAAAAGCACCCCATATGCCAGAAACAAAGCCGTTTTAATTTGTTGTGATTTCAACAAATGATACACCGACAAAAGCAGTAGAAAAGACACCATTCCGTCAAAATGCAAGTTCCCTGTCAGTTCAATAATCACAAACGGATTCAGAAAATATAAGAGTATCAAATAAGGTGATTTACCTAAAAGTTTCAATAGTTTTAATCCATAGAAAAAAATACCAACATCTGCTATGATAATAAAAATCCGCATCCATAGCATGGTGGCAAATATACTTTTACCCCCTAGAAAAGCAGCTGCAGCAAAAACCAACTGATTCAACGGCGGGTAATTGGTATAGTGACCACTGGACAACTCCCCCATATTTGCATGTAAGAAAGCTGCATTAGGAATAGGAGATGCTCCTGATCGCATCACCTCATCAGGCAAGTACAAATAAGGATTATAACCTGCTAACAATTGATTCCCGTCCCATATAAATCTAAAGAAGTCTTGTGAAAGATTGGGCGTATAAGTAAGCAACAGTAACCTGCAAATAACTCCAACTGCAAGAACCAATACCAACACATCAGAGTTGAAAAACCTACCACTCCATTTCTTGGATAAAAATCGATAATTGACATGAAAGGCATGCTTGCTCAATTTGTAAAATGCATATAAGCATAGAAAAAGCAAACTATAAACTAAAAATGTTTCTGTGAACTGCTTTCGCGAAAGCGAGAAAAAAACAGCGTAAAGAACCGCACTAATGATGCTGATAATACCAAAAATATTACCCAGCTTTTGTTTCATTACTGCTTATCTGTAATACTGCGTATAAAGACGAATCCGAAACCAATAAAAAGCATTAGATGGAACGGAAACAGTCCGAAATCACCACCTTGATCACCTACTACAAAGGCAGAGTACATACCAAAGGCAAAATAAAGCATGAGTATACCTTCAACAATAACATGCGGGCTTATCTTCTTAAGCAAATACTTATTTGTTTTCCAGTTGCCACCCATCGCTTTTAGGTTGAATTTAGGTGTTCTTACAAACTCACTTCGTTTACCTGCATGACCTTCTAAAACAGCAATAGAATTATGGAAGGAAAAGCCCATAGCAATAGAAAAGAAGGTGAAAAACATACCTATATAAGATACAAAGTTTTTAAAGCCGCCACCGTAGGTTTTCTTATACATGTACCAGTAGCATACAAAAAAGATGATGGTACTGATCACAAAGAAACTCATCACTATAAAATACTCACGTAGATGACCGTATTCATTTTTTATGTAGAGCATAGGAACACTTAATAATCCTACAATCAAAACATTGAGAAACATCGTACTGTTTAACAAATGAAGTATCCCGTGCATTTTTGATCTGAAAGATATGTCTGAAAAGATCACTCTTTTAAACATCTTTCTAAAATTCTCTGCACCACCTTTGTTCCAACGGAATTGCTGTGAGCGAGCCGCACTGATGATTATAGGCAACTCTGCTGGAGTAGTTACATGTTCTAAATACTTGAACTTCCATTTTTTTAATTGCGCCCTATAACTTAAGTCCAGATCTTCTGTTAAGGTATCTCCCTCCCAGTTTCCAGCATCATAGATCGTCTCTTTGCGCCACGCCCCTGCGGTTCCATTAAAATTGATAAAGTGTCCTTTAGAGTTACGCCCTACCTGTTCTAATGTAAAGTGGGCATCTAATGCAAATGCCTGTACTTGTGTAAGTATAGAATAATCTCTATTAAGGTGCGCCCATCTGGTTTGCACTACTCCTATTTCTGGATCTTTAAAGTAGGGAATGGTCTTATACAACCAATCTGTATCTGGAAGGAAATCTGCGTCAAAAATAGCAATCAGCTCTCCCTTTGCGACTTCAAGACCCTCTTTGAGTGCGCCTGCTTTATAACCGCTGCGATCAGTTCTTGTAATATGGACAATATCCAGACCGGTTGCAGCAAGTGTTTTGACATGCGCCGCTGTGGTCTCGACAGTTTCATCGGTGGAATCGTCAAGAACCTGAATTTCTAACTTTTCTCTAGGGTAATCTATAAGGGCAATATTATCTAATAGTCGTTCCATTACATATGCCTCATTAAAAACAGGCAATTGTATGGTGACATAGGGAACTTCTTCTGGATTACTTAAATCCAATTGAGGAGCGTTATCTACTAATTTTTGAGCCTTGATGTAATTGATCAAAAGATTGAGCTGCGCAAAAGCGTAGAACAAAATCAAAATAAGTGATATAGAATAAACGACAATGCAAATCCAAACTAATATCATTTCTTAAAACCGTATTTGAAAATCCATACTAATATCTTAACGCCTGCAAATATAGCACCTTTAACCGTACCTGAAACTTTTGAAACACCTATTCTATTGCGGTATTTCATAGGCACTTCTTTATAGCTCCAGCCCCTTTTTAATACCTTCAGCTGCATCTCTACTGTCCACCCATACGTGCGGTCTTCCATTTCCAACTCAAGAAGCTTGTCATATTTAATGGCTCTAAAAGGGCCTAAATCAGTAAATTTTGACTTAAAAAAAAGACTCATAAGAGAGGTGGCTAACCAATTACCGAAAATCTGAGGGATAGTCATAGCACCTCTTTCCCTCCATTTCTTAACTCTTGATCCTACTACAAAGTCTATGTTGTTTTCTGAAATCGGCGCTATTAACTCTATAAGTTGCTCTGGATAATCGCTGTAATCTCCATCTAAAAAAACAATGATATCGGTAGGACTAGATAAAGCTGCCACATATTCCATTCCCTTTAGACAGGCATTTCCATATCCTGGAACAGGCTCTTCTACAACCGTTGCCCCTGCACGACGTGCATTTATTACCGTATGGTCGTCAGAATTATTACTGCATACAATGACCTCTGTCACTATAGACGGAATATCTTTAATGACCAGCGGTATGGAATCTGCTTCATTATAGGCAGGAATCAAGACTCTTATGATAGGTGTTGTGCTCAGGACAAAGTATTTTAAAAATGAAGCAATTTAAGGAATATGAATGGGTTAGTCCACAAATAAATGCAGATTTGCTTTTTTAACTTTTCTAAGTTGAATTTCAAATAAACACGTCACTTTTCAGCCGGGTAATCAGCTTTATATGCTGCTGCTTTTTAAAATAAAAAAGGAAGAAGAATAGTTGCATCACTCCACCTCATTAAAAGCCCTTTGCCGTATAAGGTCCATACGTCCAAATTTTGAAAGCTTATACGTAAAACTAGGTATGAAGTCCTGCTGTAAAATCAAGCTTCCGGTATCTGTAAAAAATAATGAGTGATGCTATACCGTTTATCGATTATTTGATTGAGTATAACTTAAGCTTAGAGCTTTACAGTGCCTTCTCCTTAGCAAATTTCAAACCTATCAAGTCTCTTATAGTTCGTTTCTTGTTAGCTCCTTTAAAAAAAAAAGACATAAAAAAAGCATCCTGTTATAGGATGCTTTTTTTATGTCAATCTCAAAACTGATTATTTCTTTCTCATATAAACGCTGATGGGCACACCGTTGAAATCAAAATGCTTTCTCAGCTGATTTTCCAGATATCTTTTATAGCTATCTCTTACATATTGAGGTAAGTTACAAAAGAAAGCAAACTGTGGCTGCGGTGTAGGCAATTGTGTAACAAACTTAATTTTTACAAATTTCCCTTTCAATGATGGCGGTGGGTACTTCTCTATTAATGGAAGCAATAGCTCATTAAGCTGACTAGTTTTTATTTTTTTAGTACGATTATTATAAACCGTAACTGCCGTTTCTATAGCTTTGTGTATACGTTGTTTATTCAGCACCGATATAAAGACAATAGGCACATCAGTAAACGGCTCCATTTCCTGTCTGATCTTCGCTTCGTACTCCTTAGCTGTGTTGGTCTCCTTATCTACTAGGTCCCATTTATTAACCAGTACCACAATACCTTTTCTGTTGCGCTGTGCCAGCCAAAATATATTTTGTACCTGTCCATCAAAACCTCTTGTTGCATCTAGCATAACGATACAAACATCACAATGCTCAATAGCTCTAACGCTACGCATCACACTATAAAACTCTAAATCTTCACGTACTTTCTTTTTTCTTCTAATTCCAGCAGTATCTACCAGGTTAAAATCAAAACCAAAACGATTGTACTTTGTATCTATAGAATCGCGAGTTGTTCCTGCGATATCAGTAACAATATACCGCTCTTCTCCTATCAATGCATTGATAAAAGAACTCTTACCAGCATTAGGCCTTCCTACTACAGCAAATCGTGGTAGATCATCTCTTACTTCCTCTTCGGTTTCTGGCAGTATTTTTACTAGGTCATCAAGTAAATCTCCAGTCCCACTTCCATTCATGCTAGAAATCGAGTAATACTCTCCTAGACCTAGGTTGTAAAACTCATAGGCATCTTGTTCGCGCTGGTTGTTATCTACTTTATTAACAACGAGAAAAACAGGCTTTGTCACTTTACGCAATAGCTTAGAAACATCTTCATCCATAGGGGTGATTCCATCTTCTGCGTTGACCATAAAAAGAATAGCATCTGCTTCGTCTATGGCGAGCTCTACTTGATGGTCGATTTCTGTTTCAAAAACATCCTCACTTCCTATCACGTAACCACCGGTATCGATAAGAGAAAACTCTTTACCATTCCAGTCACTTCTTCCATAGTGCCTGTCTCTTGTGACACCACTTACGGAATCAGTAATCGCCTCTCTTCTTTGAATCATACGATTAAAAAGAGTTGACTTCCCTACATTAGGTCTTCCTACAATTGCTACTATACTCATGATGCGTTTTTTGCGTTTGCAAAGGTAGTTTTTTATTGAGTATCAGAGCAGTTGCTTTAATAAGATGTTTCATAAATGTTCCGCTTTCGCGAAAGCGGAATAAATACAAACTACTCAACCAGATATAAAATTTGCTGTTTTAGTTACAAACCTGTTTTAGTTACAAAAAAAAGGAGTGACCCGCAGCGGGGATGACTCTATTAATTACAGAGAAGAATTCCTTACTTTTTACGATCGATCACATAATCCACCATCTTCAAAAGCGACTCTTTATATACCGAATGCGGATAAGTGTTTAATATCTCCAATGCTTCTTGCTTGTACTGGTACATGGCGGTAATGGCGTAATCCAGCCCTCCGTTATCCTTCACATAATCAATGACCTCGCGTACTCTTGCTTTATCTCGATTGTGTTTTTTAACAGAGTTGATCAACCATTTTTTATTTTTGGGAGTAGCTGTTTGCAGGCAGTGAATAAGTGGTAAGGTCATTTTTTGTTCCTTGATATCGATGCCCGTAGGTTTTCCTATACGCTGATTGCCATAGTCAAAAAGGTCATCCTTAATCTGAAATGCAACACCTATAAGCTCCCCAAATTTGCGCATTTTCTCTACATCCTCACTATTTGGAGCAACAGAGCAAGCGCCCAGACTACAACAGGCGGCAATTAAAGTAGCGGTCTTTTTACCTATGATGTCGTAATACACCTCTTCGGTAATATCTAATCTTCTCGCCTTTTCTATTTGCAGCAATTCTCCTTCACTCATCTCACGCACTGCGACACTTATAATTTGTAACAGATCGAAATCTTTGTTATCAATACTGAGCAATAGCCCTTTAGATAGTAAATAATCGCCTACCAATACAGCAATTTTATTTTTCCATAAAGCGTTAACCGAGAAGAACCCCCTGCGCTTTAAGCTATCATCGACCACATCATCGTGAACTAAAGTAGCGGTATGAATTAATTCAATTACGGATGCACCGCGATAGGTACGTTCATTAACTTGTCCATTCCCCACCATCTTTGCTACTAGAAAGACAAACATGGGACGCATTTGTTTTCCTTTGCGATTTACTATAAAGTGAGTAATACGGTTGAGCAATGCGATACGAGAGGCCATAGATAGGTGAAACTTCTTTTCAAAAAGTTCCATTTCATGAGCTATAGGCTCCTTAATTTGCTCCACAATTTTCATAAGTTACAAATATAATGATAGTAACATTTTAAATGACAAACCCTAACTTAACATTTAGACTTAAGTTAACGATAACCTAAGGATACAATCGGGCAAATAAAAAAGGTAACCTCTTTTGAAGGCTACCTTTTAAAATTGTAAGCTTAGTATAAGTACTAACTTATTCTTTTATAAACTTTCTAGAAACAGTTCCTTCCTTATTGGAAATGTTCAAAATATAAAGTCCTGGTTTCAATTCCTGAACATTAGCAGTTACGTTATTTGTATCTACCTCAAGTGATTTGATCAACCTTCCATTAAGGTCTACGATATCTACAGTCGTGAATTGCTGAGTATCACTAGTAATGTTAAGGATGTCAGTCGTTGGGTTAGGATATACTTTTAAACTGATTTCATTGAACTGGTCTTCTTCAGTGCTCAACAAGTTACTGGTTGCAGTTGCCTTTACTTGGTAAGTATCAAAACTTACAGTTGAAGCGCTTGCATTAGCTACGGTTGCTGGCATTGCATTAGGATCAGCTTGACTAGCAAAAGATACAAAATCAAGTTCGTCTGGTACCTGACTTGTTATCCATAATGTATTCGGCAATCCTGCTGAAGCTGTACTAGCATCTGTCTTCCACAATACTTCTCCTGTTACGGTATTGTAAGAACATCCAATCGTGTAAGAGGTATTTTGATTTAAAACCAAACCACCAGCAGCAAAATTAATATTAAATGTTCCTGGGGTACCCCCATTATTTAAATAGGCGATTCCATTAAGTACTCGAGTGTCTGCATTATAACCATATCCAACCGTTGCATTACCAGCTGCGCTATAGATACGTACACCAAAGTTACCACGACTTGTAGTAGCAGCTCCAGTATTAAAAGTGTATTCTAGTTCAATCACGTCGTTCCCAACTGTTCTCCCTGCCCATTGGGTGCCCATTCCACCATCTTTCCACATAAATCTAACTCCTCCAACCGCATTTGGCGATGTCAGATCAAATGAATTGGTCGTAGCGCCAGTGCTTGCTATTTGAAAATTAGAATTTCCAGCGTTGTTAGAGGTACTTGTGGCTGGAGCTCCGTTATCAGAAAAAGTTAAAAAATTGCCTTGGCCTGCTGTAGTCGCATCAAATACAGTACCTACATTACCAACCATTAAGGCATTAAAGTTCTCTGTTTCTAATATTTGAGCAGAAACAGTAAATGTTAGTACCATGGCACTAATTAAGAGTAGTGTTTTTTTCATTGTTTTGGATTTTAATGTAAAAATAATAAAATAAAGAACTCGATCATGAAATTTATGTTAAAAAGGATAGAATAACTGTTTGAATTTCAATCGCTAAGATATTCAGGCAATCTGTGAATGAAGAGGTACTCGCCTAAATACCTGATAAATATATTTATGAGTCATTCAAAATAGAGGCGACTTTGACTGAAGAATAGAAATTAGCAATAAAATTGTAACAACAAATCCTTATTATTGTACTCCTATTTTACTTTAAATACCAAGATTAAAAATGATCAAACTCTTAACTTTTAAAATTCCCCGCATGTACTCAAAAGTAATTTTCATACTTATTAGTTGCGTTTTACTTTATTCTTGTAAAGATAATGACGACACTACTGCTATTCCGGAAGTTATCCCCCAGAGTAATATAACCGTCTATAATCAAGATCAACTGACAGATGATTATGTTTTAATTTCTCCCTTTAGAGGTAATTCATCATTTTTAATGGATAGATTAGGGACTGTTTTACACCGTTGGTCTAGTGCTGAGTCTACCTTAATGGGGTATTTAAGGGAAGATGGCTCTGTAGTGCGTTCTATAGTCACTGGTGCAGATAACGGCATTACTATAGGAGGGAAAACCGGAGCCATTGAAATCATTGATAAAGACAATAATCGAATATGGAAATGGACCTTAGACAGCAGTACAGAAGCCTTACATCACGATATCGCTCTAATGCCTAACGGGCATATTTTAGCTTCCGTATGGGTGGTTAAAGATAGAGCGACCTGTATTGCAAATGGTAGAGACCCCAATTCTATAGTTGCAGACCGACTGGTCATCGATAAAGTAATAGAAATAGAACCTGTAGGCACTGATCAAGCAAATATTGTTTGGGAATGGTCTTTATGGGATCATTTGGTACAAGATTTTGATGCTTCCCAACTCAATTTTGGAGATGCAAGTAATGGAAGTCTATTTGACATCAATCAATCTACAGAAGGTGATAATTTCACTCATGTCAATGGTTTGGATTATATCCCGTCCTTAGATCAAATTATTTTAAACAGCAGAGTACTTGATGAATTTATCATCATAGATCACAATACAACTACCGCAGAGGCCGCTTCTAATTCTGGCGGGAGGTATAATAAAGGTGGAGAAATTCTTTATAGATGGGGAAATCCTGAATCTTACAATTCTGGAACAAGCCCTGACCGACAGTTACATGACCAGCATGATGCAACCTTTGTAGGTAATAATAGTTTATCTAGAGGTACTTTTTTAGTTTTTGACAATCAAGACGGTCCTAATTTCTCTACGGTTAAAGAAATCAATATTAATGTTACCGTAGATGGGGTTTATGATGCCATACCTTCTGCGGGGAATAGTCCTTCTTCTCCTATATGGAGTTACTCTAGCGATGAGATCTACTCCCCTAGAACCTCGGGAGCACAAAGACTAGCCTCTGGTAATACGCTAATAACAAGTAACTCTGGAGATATTATCAGGGAAGTAAATTATGAAAATGAAGTGCTTTGGGAATTTGATGCCAGGATAGCAGTTGATGGTGTATTAGAAATAAATTCTTCCGGATTTAAGTCTAGAAGTTACGAGAAAAATTACTCAGGAGTGACAGCCTTAGGACTTTAAGGTCCTCGTATAAAAAATAAGCTGGAATTGTTCTTTAGACAAGAATAGTTCCAGCTTTTATATTTTAATAACCTCTTGTTTATTTGCTAATTGGCCACAAGCAGCGTCTATATCTTTACCCCTACTGCGCCTTACATTAACCACGATGCGGTTGCGTTCTAATAGTGTTTTATACATGTCAATAGCATTGCTACTGGCTTGTTCAAACCTATCATCATCTATGGAGTTGTACTCAATGATATTTACTTTACAAGGAATCACTTTACAGAATTTGACGAGCTCGTGCACATCTTCTTCTGTGTCGTTGATACCTTTCCAAACCACATATTCATAAGTAACCCTTGTTCCTGTTTTTTCATACCAGTACTTTAAAGCTTCCTTTATATCAGCAAGTGGAAACTGCTCATTAAAAGGCATGATTTTAGTTCTTTTTTCATCGATAGCGCTGTGTAAGGATAGCGCCAGATTGAACTTAGGACCGTCGTCAGCGAGTTTCATCATCATTTTAGGAACACCACTAGTAGAAAGTGTGATGCGTCTAGGAGACATTCCCAATCCATCTTCACTAGTTATTTTCTCAATAGACTTCAGGACATTATTGTAATTCATCAAGGGCTCTCCCATCCCCATGAATACTATATTTGATAGAGGAATGTTGTGATACAACCTACTTTGTTGATCTATAGCAATGACTTGATCGTAAATCTCATCAGGCTGCAAGTTGCGCATGCGCTTTAGCCTAGCAGTAGCGCAAAAGGCACAATTTAAACTACAACCTACTTGGGAAGAAACACAAGCAGTAGTTCGAGTATCTGTTGGGATCAATACCGACTCCACGGTTAATCCATCGTGTAGCTTAACAGCATTCTTTATAGTACCGTCTTTGCTTCTTTGCATGTCATCCACCTTGATATGATTGATGGTAAAATGCTCTTCTAAGAAGGCTCTGGTTTCTTTAGAAAGATTAGTCATTGCATCAAATGAATGCGCGCCTTTTTTCCATAACCATTCATATATCTGGTTACCTCTAAAAGCCTTATCGCCATTATCTACAAAAAAGTCTCTTAACTGTTCTTTAGTTAAGGCTCTGATATCTTTCTTCTTCTCTTTCAACATAGGGTATAAAAAAAACGCGTTACAAAACTACATGATTTGCAACGCGTTTGGTATGAATTCTTAAGTTTATTAGTTCTTAATCAACTTCTTTGTGATTTGAACCTCATTTATAGACAAATTTATAAGGTAAAGGCCATTTGCAACAGCATTTAAATTAATTTCAGATCTACCATTTGTTAAATTCCCAGAGGTGATCAATTTACCGCTTAGGTCGTAAATATCATATTTGACAGCATCAAGACCAGATTCCACATTAAAAACACCTGATGATGGATTAGGAAAAATACTTATTGAATTTTGCAATTCATCTTCTAATCCTGCGGTACTATCTATTTTAAAAGACGTCACTTCAGAAGCTCCAAAAGTTCCACCTGAAAAAATTTGCAGCCCTGTGTCTGTAGTTAATGTGTAACTCCCTTGTCCAAAACCACAGCAAATACCATCCCCATAAGAGTCAGCAATGGTAAACTCATAACATTCTCCAGCCATAATATTAAAAGGCAGGTTGTACGTTGTTGCACTAGAAAGTGATCCTGAAGCACCAGATCCAATTATAGCTCCTGAACTGTCTGTTACTTGCCAAGAGGTTTCATCAGCAAAATTATCGGTCGTGATGTTAAATACTACCGTATTATTGGCTGCAAATGAAGGGGCACTATTCAAATCAAAGTCAGCAGTAATGGTATCATTGGTATTGTTTTGATCTGGAACACCATTTGGATTTTCTAATCTTACATTTAATGAAGTAGTCCCTGTAACAGTATAAGAAGGTAAATTAACAGTATCACTAGCTCCTTGAGCTAAGCTACCTGTATAAGAAATGGTGGTATTCGTAACCCCTCTATCATAAGAATAAATAATATCTACGCTTGTTAAATTTGATGTGCCTCTATTGGTTATTTGAACCACTGGATTTATCGCACCAGAACAAACTTCAGCAGGAACATCATTTATAGCAACACTAGCATCTATGGCAAAAACTTGCAATGGAGGATATTGCCCTAAGGTTATCTGACCTGTATTATTTGGATCCAACCAGTCACTTAGCCTAGTTGCTGCAGTAGTCCCTTCTGAAAATCCGATATCAAATCTACCATAGATATCAAAGGCATTGTTGTCATTTGTACCATTACAGGCAGCTGCACCACCTGAAAGAACACCTATCAACTGTCCTTCTTGATTGAAAAGAGGTGAACCTGACGAACCTGGCTCAGTAACTCCTAAATCCCAATCAGAAATCCTCCAAACTTCTGTAGTTGGATCTCCGTTAAATGAAGTTGTTTGTTTAGCGGCTGGTTGATCATCTCTACATGTTTTCTGTATATCTCCTGATGGATGGTGGATACCAAATTGCATGGAAGGGATTGTAGTACCCGACTTATTCCACCCATTCCAGACTACATCTGGATTAGAGTTGAAAAAACCTGTATCAGTAATTCTTACTAACTGTATATCACTACCACTATTATTCATTAATAAAGTGGCCCCAGAAGCTGTTTGATCAAAGGTTCCATTAGGACTAGCTGTTGTTGTTGCACAAGAAGGTGTAGGGCTTCTCCAGTTGAAACGAAATGCCCAACCTGCCACTGAATTTCCACAGTGATTTGCAGTAATAAATAAAGGCGCTCCATCGTTTGCTGTGTTATTGATTAAAGATCCTGTACAAAAACCTGTATTCCCACTTACTAGCATGGCAACACTTTTCTTTACATCTTCTTTAACTTGATCGATACTAAAAGGGTCTGCACCAGATGGCGTGATATCGCAATCTACATCTTGATTGCAATCTCCTGAATCGTTTAAAGCTTTTGCTTCATTAAAATCTGTAGCCGTACGGTAACCGTGTACCACATTCCCTATTTCTAATCTACTCTGACCTATACTGTTTTGAGGCTGGTAAAACTCTACCCATACATCATCAGATTCTACTGGCCATATTCCTATAGCTTTATTGACATTATTCTGTTCATAGGTAAATAACTTAGAAAGGTCGCTCTTATCGTGAGAGGCAACTCGCATCCATGCTCCTGGTCTCAAATCAAACCAATCAAAAAAGATATTGATAGTTTTAGCTCCAGGGGACTGTATTCTAACTCTCCAAAGTTGGTCACCATTATCTAGAATTATTTTTTGACCATGTGTATCAGGATCAATATTTGCTGAAAAATCATATCCAAATCTCCATGGAATACTTTTATCTAAATCATTTTTAGCATCTTCTTTGGCTAATTCATCAAAAGGAACATTTTTGAATTTTTCAATTGGTGCATCATAGGCCGTCGTTAATTTCCAAGACAATGGCTGTGGCCCCGAAGAATCGATCTGAGCTAGTATGGTTTGCCCAACAAGCAAAACTAGCAGGAAGGTAATTTTTTTCATGTTTTAGATTTTATGGGGACAAGATAAGAAACAATCATAAAAAAACCCTAATGAATTAATATTCAATAGGGTTTTAAATAAAAATGTAAGAATTCACCTTCTAAATCAATGGACTATGGAGTGAGGACCTTAAAATTAATGCGTTGAGCAACTGATTAATCTATAATTAACATCGCGTCTCCGTAGGTACTGAATTTATAACCCTCTTTTAAAGCTACTTGATAAGCTTCATTTAGAAAATCATAACCTGCAAAAGCTGCGGCTTGCATCATTAAAGTAGACTTAGGATGATGAAAGTTAGTGATCATGCTATTTGCTATAGTAAAAACATAAGGAGGAAAAATAAATTTGTTCGTCCATTCATTAAAAGTATTCAAATGGCCATCACTACTCACAGCACTTTCTAAGGTACGCATCGTAGTTGTTCCTACGGCACAAACATTTTTTCTAGTATCTATAGCATGGTTTACTATATCACAAGTTTCTTGAGTGATAAAGGCTTGCTCGCTATCCATTTTGTGTTTAGAGAGGTCTTCTACTTCAACCGGAGCAAAGGTCCCAAGACCTATGTGCATGGTTACAGCAGTTCTTTTGATTCCTTTAATTTCAAGTCTTTTTAATAGATGTTTTGAAAAGTGAAGCCCAGCAACTGGCGCTGCTACGGCACCTTCTTTTTCTGCAAAAATAGTCTGGTAACGCTCCTCATCTTCAGGTTCTACATCTCTATTTAATTCTTTAGGCAACGGAGTTTCTCCTAATTCTTTAAGTGCTTGTCTGAATTCTTCATAGCTACCGTCATAAAGGAAACGTAAAGTACGTCCTCTGGAGGTGGTGTTATCGATCACCTCAGCCACGAGATTTTCATCCTCGCCAAAGTATAATTTATTTCCTATTCTTATTTTTCTCGCAGGATCTACAAGAACATCCCACAATTTTGTCTCTGGGTTCAATTCTCTGAGAAGAAAAACTTCTATTCTCGCTCCTGTTTTTTCTTTATTACCATATAATCTGGCTGGAAAAACCTTGGTATCGTTCATCACAAAGATGTCATCTTCATTAAAGTAATCGATAACGTCCTTGAACATCTTATGTTCAATTTCACCGGTTTTCCTGTGCAAAACCATCAACTTAGACTCGTCTCTGTTTTCTGCTGGATGTTGTGCGATGCGATCTTCTGGAAGCTCGAATCCAAATTGTGATAACTTCATTAATTCATTTTTATGATAAGCTGCAAATATACAATTTGAGCATAGGCCTTGTCAAGTAAAAAGTGAGTTAAATTTCTGTAATACTTACATTTACCTTTTTAAGATCTTTATAGAAGCTTTTATAACTCTTAGTAACCACCATAGCATCCTTAATAATCACATCTGTTTTCATAGAAAGTGGCGCAAAAGCCATTGCCATTCTATGATCTTGGTAGGTATCTACCACAACCTCTTTATGAAAGCTTGTTGGAGATGTAAAATGTAGTTGTATGGAATGATCTGTTGTTTTAATGACGCTTTCGCGAAAGCGGGATCCGACTGCCTTCATAGCCTCTATACGATCTGTTTCTTTAATTTTAAGCGTATGCAAGCCTGTTAAATGAGCATTTACCCCTAACCCTATACAAGTTGCAAATATAGTTTGCGCTTGATCTGGCTCGTTAGTCAGGTCCAACATAACGGTATCTGGCAACTGCTGGTTCACTTTAATGAGCTGGACTCCTTTCTTATTAAAAGCAGTTGTGACACCAAGTGGTTTGTAAATAGAGACCAGTTCGCTATCTCCCTGTAAGGAGTCTTTCTTGTAAAAAGACAGGTGCATCTTATATCCAGGCTCTTGCATGGCTACCCAACTGTACCAATACCCAGCGCTACTCCAATCGCTTTCTACCCTAGCCTCCTCTAAAGCAGTTTGTAAAAGCGGCTGTACTTGAACCACTTCGTTGGTGATTTCTATTTCTTTATTATTGGCAGACCTCTTCAGCAGCGTGGTGATCGATTCAAAGCTGATGTTTACACCCAATTGTTTTAGAATATCTATGGTCATTTCTAAATAAGGTCTAGAAGTGAGTTGATCATAGATATTAAGTTCTAACCCATTTTCAAAGCTAGGTGCCACCAGTAATAAAGCGGTTAAAAATTGACTAGAAACACTCCCATCTATAGAAAGCTTGCCTCCTTTTATTTTTTTACCTTTTATTTTTAAAGGAGGAAAACCTTCCTTTTCTAGATAAGAAATATCGGCCCCTAACTTATTGAGTGCCTCTACTAGTATGCCTATAGGGCGCTGTTTCATGCGATCGCTTCCCGTAAGTGTGATCTCTCTTCCTTCTTGAATGGCAAAAAAAGCGGTGCCAAAACGCATTGCCGTACCCGCATGACCTATGTCTAGAACAGCTTCCTGACTCTGAAGCACCTGACTTAAGTGGTCGCTATCATCACTGTCTGATAAGTTTTGAATCTTTAAATTTTCATAAAGCGCTTGAAGGATCAGCCAGCGATTGCTTTCACTTTTAGAACCAGAAATAAGGAACTCCATGTTACTTTTAGTCGAGGATACTTTAGACAATCTCACATCCATCAGTTAAGGTTTTAATTTGGGATTATTGTGATGCCTGTCGTGATCGCGCTCGGTTTTTATTTGGAGTTTTTTATTGAACGCGGCTTCCAGATCTGTGCCTGTTTGATTGGCTAGACAAAGTACGACAAACATAACATCCGCCAGTTCTTCTCCTAAGTCTTTATTTTTGTCG
The DNA here is from genome assembly GCF_002831625.1 of Nonlabens sp. MB-3u-79. NCBI lineage: Bacteria > Pseudomonadati > Bacteroidota > Flavobacteriia > Flavobacteriales > Flavobacteriaceae > Nonlabens > Nonlabens sp. MB-3u-79. Next base: position 557,361 of record NZ_CP025116.1, read on the forward strand.
CTCTCTTTTTCACTTTGTTCTCCATAACGACGGGCAATAATACGGGCTACTTCTCCCACCTCTTCGGTAAGCTGTGCCATGTTAGTGAGTTCATTAAAATAACGCACTCCGTGGTTCTTAATCCACTCGTCAACTTGTTCTTGTGATTTTTTTATACTCATGTTAGATTTTCTTTAGGACTATTTTTTGAGCGTCTTTACTCACTATGGAACTATAGAATTCCCTCCAATATTTATACTCTTCTGGTAAGACAATAGAGGACTTCATATCGAAGGTAGCTCTTGTCGACACCTTATTATCAAGATACTTTACTAAATAGGTATAGGTACCTATTTCATCGCCGTAAACAAATTTTTGGCTTTCAGGTAAGGTGATTACTTCATAACCATCAGGAATTGTAATAGTAACCATAGTATTTTTTTGATATGGGTACAATAAATCTACAGGAAGCTTCCTCGATTCCTTCTTAAACGGATTATTATCAGTCGATTCAAATAATAGTGGGTTGATAAAAATTTTATCTCCTATTTTTTCTGCGGCACCCTGGTAGTCAATTTCGTACTTGAACGTAAGTGGTTTATAAGGGTTTTTAAGACCTCCTATTTGTTCATTACTTACTGTTAAACCATTGTTCTCATCTGTCAAGTAGGTAATCAAACCCTTATCTGAAGACAGTGCATATTTGGATCTTGTTGTATATGCTATATTTTCTGTTTGACGTCTTTGTATGGTACCTGTACAAGACATATCTTCACTTAAGTTTACGTTTATTGCTGTTATTTCCCTAGAAGTTTTTTCATTTTTGAGACTGATCCATCGAGAGGTTCCATTCTCTCCTATCAGTCTTCCTTGCCAGTTGATAACTCTTAAAGGTAAAATATTAGGCGCAGTAAATGGCTCTGTAGCATCCAGTAGGTAAAATAAACCGTCTATATTTACATGAGCAATAACATAATTAAACCCATCATTAGTAGGAAATAAAGGGATCCCATTGTTTTTAGAACTTATCAAAACTGGGTTAACTTGAATACCTGCCTTACGCAACATGGATACGAGTAACAAATTGATATCGGCAACGTTTCCAGAACCTTTGTTATAAGCTTCTTTTATTCCCTCCATGGCATACTTGCCATAATAATCGTTCCATTTCACTTTCGATTTAACCAATTGAAAAATGGCCGAAGTTTTTTCAACATCACTTTGCAGACCATTCAATGCCTCCTTTAAATCATTTTTATAAAAACCAGTTCGATTCAATTGGCCACCAAAATTTACGTCGTCCGAAATGGTTTTGGCAACGGCTTCCCAAGTGGTACTATAATTTTCAATAGGAGAATTAGGAAATCTAGTACCTGATAATTCCACAATCATTTTGGACCTATAATTATCAAGATTGCCAGACATAGGTTCTGCTTCAATAGCCGGAACATTTTTTTCAAAAAGAGTATATATCTGGTTAACCATAGTTACCTTTTCATTTGAAAAATTGGTTGTTGCTACATTGCTGTTATATGTTCTTGTTTTTGAATTAAGATTAACAGTTCTATTCATTGATATTGTTTCAAATTTTGGAGTAAAAGAGGCACGAGGATTAAATAAGACATTATAGAGGTAGTACTCTACCATTTCAACCTTTACATTTAAATTTAAGATAGGAATCTCATATTGCAGGTTGATGTCATCAATCTGTGGAAATGGAGAGGTTATAACATATGTATATTCTATCACTGAACCTGCACGAACATTAGGCATTGTAAATGTTTCTGTTTTCCATCGATCGTCTAACTCATTATCAAATACTCCAGAGCTTTTCAATTTAGTTCTAAGTACTTCTCCATTAACAAGGTTAAAAGTAGCTCCTTTTAACCCCTTAAGTTTTTCCCTAGTTTTACTGTTTCTATTCCACAATCGAATCTTTTTTGTGGCAAAATCAATTCCCTTTTCATTATTAATTTTTATCCGTTCACGAACTTCACGTTTTTGAATAAAACCTTTTCCCTGGACGTAATCAAAATTAATATGTACATTCCTATAAATTAAAATTGCGTCATGTTCTAAAGAATCAATAGCGTTTAATTCAAAGTCCGTACTTGAAATTTCTCCAAATTTCATATCTTGGGAATAGCCTAAAATACTGAAAATCAATGCTAAAAATGATAATTTTATCCTCATTAATTAAATTTTAATATAGCTTTAGGTGAGCTCCGTTTCTAAGTGTTTTTTATGATGGCCTTCAAAAAAGATAAATTTATGTACAATACTAGTTACCACTACCTATTCAAAAGCAATCAAATAGTAGCTCGTCCATTAAAACACCGTACTTCTTGGACTTTATCTCGACAAAAGCAACTGCGATACCTCAATTCTTCTTTCCGATCTTTCTTAAGACTATTTTTTCTGCGTCTTTTTCTACCATAGAAATAAAAAATTCTCTGAAAGACTCATAGTTTTCCGGCTCGATCAGATAAATATTTAAATCAAAGTCTGCCACAGTACTTATGAAGCCATTAGCTTCATCAACCGTATACGTGTAAGTTCCTAGCCCATCATTATAAACAAATTTGACACTTTCAGGCATGGTCTCTACAACGAAGCCATCCGGGATTTTTAAATTCACAATAGTTTTAGTCGAAACTGGATAACTTAAATCTAAAGGATGCAAACGCTTTTCTAATTTGAAAGGATTCTCTTCATTAGCTTCATGCAGCAATGGTGTAACAAACAGCTTACCTCCTATATTCTCTGCGGCACTAGTAACAGTTCCATCAAATGAAACCAAGAGAGGAGCATCATCTATATCCATATTTTGAGTTTCTATATTTGAAATCTCCATACTATCATCTCCACTATTCAAACTGCTTTGCATTGCAGTCAATTTTGAATCTGAGTATTTCTTACGCAGATTCAAAGCTAAATATTTAGTCAACCTTTTTTGAACGGTAACATCAACTTCATTATCGGCATTAAACACCCCACTAATCAATGTTATTTCTTTGGATTCCTTGCTTGGAAATAATGGTATCCATTTAGATTTTCCCTCTTCTGCTATTAACCTTCCTTGCCAGTTCATAACCCTTAAAGGTAAGACGTTTAAGGCAGTGTGCTCTTCAGTAGCGTCTAGCAAATAGGTGTTGTCTCCATCTTGCACATGTGCTATAACATAATTAAAACCGTCTTGAGTCGGGAAAAACGGAATTCCGTTATCTTTAGTGCTCACCAAAACTGGAGATGCGTCTATTCCCGCATTATTAAGCATGGCAACTAGTAATAGGTTAATATCTCCCACATTCCCAGATCCTTCTTCGAAAGCATCTTTCACTCCATTTTTTGCATATTTACCGTAATAACCATCCCATTTCACCTTTCTTTTGACAAAGTTTAAAATGGCCTCTGTCTTTTCTTTATTGGTCTTCAAATCTTTAATTAGTGCTTCTAAATCATCCTCAAAAAAACCCGAAGAATTTAACTGCTCCCCAAAGTTTTTACTCCCCAAAATATTGGAAGAAACTACCTCCCAAGTACTAGAGTATTCATTAAAACCACCACGAGACTGTGTGCTGGATATTAATTCAATAATAATTTCTGATCTGTAATTATTCATATTTCCAGCCATAGGCTCTGGCTTAAGGGCAGGAATATTGAAGTCCTTAAATTCTATGATACGAGTGCTTAATTCATAAGTACTACTGCTAAAGCTAGTGTTACTTATATAATCATTAGATCGTTCAGATGAGCTTTTAGTATACTCAGTTTTACCAACATTAAAATCAATTTTAGGGATATACTTTGCTCTAGGATTATAATGCATTTGATATTTGAAACGGTCCAACCATACCATTCTTACATCTATATTTAAGATAGGTACCGCATATTGAAGAATTATATCATCAATTACAGCATACGGCGATTCGATCTCGTAGGTATATTCTATTACTGACCCTGTTTTTGCATCGGGCATTGTAAATGATATAACTCTAAGTTGATCGCTCGTATCTTCCTCAAACACTCCAGATTTTCTGAGTTTTTTCCTTTTTACTTCACCATCAATTAAATTATAGGTTGCCGCTTCCAAGTTTTTAAACTTTTCAGCTTTACTACCATCATTCACATATAATGGAACCTGCTTTGTAGCGTATGCCAAACCAGCTTCATTATTGATTTTTATCCTCTCGTGTATTGTTCTAGTTTGAGTAAGACCACTTTGTTGACTAATGCTAAAATCGATGTGCTCTTTTTTTAATATCACCACCGCGTCTGGCTGTTCTTTAACATACTTTGCTTCTAAAGTAAAATCTATAGCTTCTACTTCTCCATACTCTAAATCTTGAGCGTTTATTTGAATCGATAAAAGTGTGATGATAAGAATCCCTAAGTATTTTTTCATTTCCTTATTTTAATTTAATTATTCCTTTTGATTGATCTGCTTTAGCTATTTTTTTTCTGAAAGATCTGTAGCTAGAGTAATCTCCACTAGTAAATTTTCCATTCTTCATCATTAATTCTCTTTTTACCTCTATAACTCCATCTTCCTTTGCAATAATCTTGAGTGAATAGTGACCAAATTTAGTATCTATTTCTACCGATTCTGGCATGACGTCTATTTTGTATTCTAATGGGGTTTTAATGAAATAATGATCTTTATCTATATAACCTCGATCAATTTCAAAATCTAATTTCCTATCTACCATCTTTTTAGGAATGGCCGTTGTACGATTAAATACCACTGGTTGAAATAAGAGTAAATCTCCAGCTTTAGAACTGTATTTATCTACCTCAACTTCCAATTCTTCCGTGTACAATACTTTATCCTTATCGTTATTTAAAAGATGACTTATAACAGATACTCCATTCAAATGATCCCAATATTGCTGGTAATAAGATTTTAATTCCTTATTTGAATATCCATCCAGTTGATCTTTAAAAGAGTACTGATACCCACTTACCTGTTGCTTGATGGCTCCAGTTAGGCTGCCATCTGCTTTTAATTCTATCTGAGCTTCAGCATATTGCAAATTTCCCTCTGTGGGATACACCGTGGTATGTACGATCTCACCGCCATCATCTGTTATCACCAAAGCATCTCTATCGTCGGTAAATCCAGCTATAAATCCAAAAGGATTTGTTTTGCTGGTACACTCTAGCCAAACATCTTTTTCTCCGTTTAACTTTGGAAGTACTAGGACGACATGGTTCCCCTGTGTGGAGGAAAACGACTTATCTATATTTCTAATGTTTGAACCTCCATAAATAACAGCATAATTTGCCTTCACACCTACTTCATGCATCAACGCTTTTGCATAATTGGACAATCCCTTACAATCGCCATATGCTAGTGTATGAACCTCTGTTGCACTTATAGGTTTCCACCCACCTATTCCTACTTGGACGCTTATATAACGGGATCGATCTTGCATATATTGATATACTATTTTTGCTTTTTCAATATCCGTTGTTGCTCCTGAGGTAAGTGTTTTAATCTCTTCTCTGACGTCATCACTTAGGTCCCCTACATCGTGGAGCAAATTATCATTCATCCATTTACCAAAATCAGTCCACTCCTCGTTGCTCCCTTCCACACCTTCCATGCTGAATCTTTGTAAAGCGACTTTCACTAAAGGACCATAAGTATGAAAGTCTGGACTATATACCTCTGATTTTATCGCTGGTATATCTGTTGCTTTATAGTTTAAAAACCCTAATTTTTCGATGGAAAAATCTTCTAGATGAGACTCCTTAAATTTAACCTCTACATCAGAGTTATTAATAACTTTGTAAGTAGAAGACTCTGTGCTGGTATGAAAGTATTCCACAGGTGACCAACTAGGTATAAAAGCGGTTGATTTCAATTGTAGAGTAGATGTATAATGAATGGTAAAAGGGTAGTCTATGGGTAGGTAATTTAAATACTTAACCCTGTTATCACTATATAATGTCCCGCTTGAAACAGCACTTTGATCATTAAAATCATTTTTTCTAATTTCTTTAGTTTCAGCTCCAAAACTATTGTAAATAACCGCATTCATTTTCTTAATACGCCTGTTAGCGTCATAGGACTCTATGGCTTGAATATCACGCATTCCAGACTCGTTGAATACGGTCACTATTCTATCAGTCTCAATGTCAACGTCGTCATAATCATTGATAATTATGGTGACGTCATTTTTTCTTATGACTGCATTTGCATTTACTTTTAATGGATCTGGAATAGTGAAAGATGTAAACAGCTCTTCTTGCGATAAAGCTAGTTGAAACACTAAAAGACAAACAGCTAGAATAGTAATATTTTTCATACAAGACCAAAGAAAGTGATTTTTGAGGTACTTCCCATCAAAATTACCTTTTGATAACCCAAAAAATAGATTATCTGCCTTTACTATCCAATATAATAGTCACCGGACCGTCATTGATCAATTGTACTTTCATATCAGCTCCAAATATTCCAGCAGCTATTTCTTTGTTCAGATTTCGCGAAAGCGTGCTTATAAAAGCATCGTATAAAGGCACGGCTACCTCTGGTCTTGCAGCCTCTGTATAACTAGGACGGTTGCCCTTTTTTGTGCTGGCAAATAAGGTGAATTGGGAAATGACTAAGACCTCTGCATCCATATCTTGAATGCTTAAATTCATCTTGTCGTTTGCATCAGAGAAAATCCTCATGCCTACTGTTTTACCGACCAGCCAGTCGATGTCTTCTTGCCCGTCTTCATGGGTAATACCTAATAAAATAAGCAAGCCTTTTTTAATGGCTCCATGAACAGTTCCATCTATAGTTACACTTGCTTCACTAACTCTTTGAACGACTATTCTCACGGTTGTATTTGATGTTTATCCTGACGGTAATTATCTTCATCACCTTTGATGATTTGTACATAACTCTCGTAACGGCTCACGACCATATTGCCATTTTCCACAGCCTCTTTTACCGCACATTTAGGTTCTTCTATATGCATGCAATTGTGAAATTTACATTGCTGCTTCAACTCGTAGATTTCAGGGAAATAATCACCTATTTCCTCTTTTTCCATATCTACTACCCCAAAGCCTTTGACACCTGGGGTGTCAATTAAACGTGCGCCAAAGTCCAAATCAAACATCTCTGCAAACGTAGTGGTATGTTGTCCCTGCTTGTGTTGTTCTGAGATTTGTTTGGTTTTTAACTGCAATCCAGGCTGCACCGCATTAGCTAGGGTGCTTTTTCCAGCACCACTATGACCGGCAAACATGCTGGTCTTGCCTTTCATCTTTTCTTTAATTAAATCGATGTTCTTACCCGTCTCAGCACTTATGGCTATACATTCATAACCTATAGATTTATAAAGGCTCATCAAGTACCTTACCTCATCCAGCTCTGTCATGGTAAGTAATTCTTCTCCAGTTTCTGGGTCGATAATGACATCGCCTTGATCGTCGTTATAGGTGTCTACTTTGTTAAAAGCAAGTACTACAGGAATATGATAGGCTTCAGCAGTGACTAGAACTCGGTCAATAAAAGAAGTAAACGTAGGCGGATTGTTTAAGGTCACCAGTAAGAATACCTGATCTATATTTGCCGCAATAATATGTGTTTGCTTTGATAAATTCACCGACTTCCTGACGATGTAATTGTCACGTTCATGAATCACATTAATGATCCCTATTTCTTCATCTCCTTTTTTCTCAATTTCAAAATCTACTTGATCCCCTACAGCAACAGGATTGGTGCTTTTAATTCCTTGCAAACGGAATTTACCCTTTATCCTACAGGAGTAAAATGCACCGTCAGTGCCTTTTACTTCATACCAACTTCCAGTAGATCTATATACGGTTCCAGTCATTAATCGAGTTGTGTGTTCTTCATCAAACAAAATTAAGGTTTTTAGAGGTAGTAGAGGGTTTGAAAATAAAAAGGGGTAGAATTAATTCTGCCCCTTTTTTTAATCCTTATAATTAATTATTAATCACCTTTTCTTGGTGTATAATAGATTCTTGATGCACGGCTTTAAAAACCCGGAGAATAAACTCTTCACTTAATCCGTGTTCCTGTCCATCCAATATCATTTTACCAAGAATCTCATTCCATCTTTTGGATTGCAAAATAGCTACGTTACGTTCTTTTTTCAAAGCACCAATCGCGTCTGCAGTTTTCATTCTCTTACCTAATGTTTTAATAATAGAATTGTCGATCACATCTATTTGAGCCCTTAAAACACCTAATTTAGATTGGTATCCAGCTTCATCATCTTGCTCTTTTCTAATACGCAAATCTTTAAAAATTTGCATCAAGGCGGTTGGTGTTACTTGTTGAGCAGCATCGCTCCAAGCATTATCTGGGTCATAATGTGTTTCAATCATCAATCCGTCAAAGTTTAAGTCGAGAGCGGTTTGAGAAACTTCAAGAATCATATCTCTTTTTCCGGTAATATGTGAAGGATCACAAATCAATGGAATATCTGGATACTTCGTCTGGAAATCTACCGCTATTTGCCATTCTGGATTGTTGCGGTATTTTGATTTATCATAAGTAGAGAAGCCTCTATGGATCACTCCTAATTTCTTGATGTTTGCCGTATGCAAACGTTCCACAGCCCCTATCCACAAAGCCAGATCAGGATTTACTGGATTTTTTACCAGCACTACCTTATCCGTTCCTTGTAACGCATCAGCAATTTCTTGAACAATAAATGGACTAACAGTAGATCGAGCACCTATCCATAAAAGGTCTATGTCATGTTCTAAAGCCAACTCTACGTGAGCTCGGTTTGCTACTTCTGTGGCGGTTAAAAGACCTGTTTCAGCTTTTGCCTTTTGCAGCCATTTAAGACCCATAGCTCCTACTCCTTCAAAGTTTCCTGGGCGTGTTCTAGGCTTCCATATTCCTGCACGTAAGTAAGTAACGTCCGTATCTTTTAACTCATGTGCAATTTTAAGCACTTGGCCTTCTGTTTCTGCGCTGCATGGTCCAGCAATAACTATGGGATGCTCCAGTTGGTGAGCGTCTAACCAGTTTCTGAATTCCTTCTTATTTTCCATTTTCAATTCCTTTCAGTATCGTTTTAATTCTATTTGTTTGTTCCATATCATTAAATATGGCACTGTGATCGTCGTTTTTTACGCTTTCGCGAAAGCGAGACAAATTCTCAATATAGCCATCCAAACTAGCCAAAACATGCTCTTTATTCTGTGCAAATATAGGCGTCCACATGGCCGGCGAACTCTTTGCCAGTCGTACGGTACTTTCAAATCCGCTGCCGGCGAGATCAAAGATATCCCGCTCATTTTCTTCCTCCTGTATCACCGTCTTTCCCAACATAAAACTAGATATGTGAGATAAATGAGACACGTAAGCAATATGCCGGTCGTGAGCCGCAGGTGTCATGTACCGCACTCTCATTCCCAGATGATCAAAGATCAGTTTTGCAATTTCTTGCAATTTAGAAGAGGTTTTCTCTACCTCACATACAATTATGGTTTTCTTGACAAATAAATTAGCTATTGCCGCATCTGGTCCAGAAAATTCGGTTCCCGCAATAGGGTGTGCTGCTAGAAACTGGCTTCTATTTTTATGAGTTGCTACGCCATCACAAATCGCTCCTTTAGTAGAGCCTACATCAATAACCAAGGCGTTTTCAAGAATTACATCCAGCACCTGAGGCAATACTTTTAAAGTTGCATCTACAGGAATAGAAACGATCACCAGATCTGCAATTTTTAAGTCTTCCAGTTTTGCGATTTGGTCGATAATTCCATTTTCTTTTGCTTTTTGGGCATGTAGTTGATCTTTATCAATGCCGTACAAAACAGCCTCTGGATAATGCCTGCGCAAATCCATAAGCATCGAGCCCCCTATCAACCCAGTTCCTATTAGAAAGATGTTTTTCATGCTTCTACTTTTTTGGAAAGCCTTTCTATCATTTCTTTTATTAGTTCTTCTTTTACACAAAGCGAAAAACGAACATAGCCTGTTCCATTACTTCCAAAAACACTCCCCGGAGCAATAAAAATATGGTGCTCATAAAGCAAGTGATCTACAAATGCCTTGTCGTCTTTTCCCCCATCTGGCAACTTACACCAAACGAACAAGCCGCCAGATTGCACCTGAGGTTGCAAGTGTAAAGACATGGCCAGTTCCATAGTTAAAAGCCGACGCTTTTTGTAAATGTTATTTTGGTTTTCTAGCCAGCTGTTATCTGTTTCTAAAGCAGCAATAGCCCCTTTCTGTACCCCGTAAAACATACCGCTATCCATATTGGTTTTTACTTTAAGAACCTCCTTTATCACCTCTGCTTTTCCAGCGAGCATTCCTAACCGCCAGCCTGCCATATTGTATGTTTTACTGATGGAATTGAGTTCTAAAGCTACCTCTTTTGCTCCTGTAACCTGGTGGATACTTATCTTATTTTCATAACCTACACAACTGTAGGGGTTATCATTCACAAGTAATATATGGTGCTTCTTTGCAAACGCAATTAGACGTTCAAAAACCTGTATGGAACCCGCCGCACCTGTAGGCATATGTGGATAATTAGTCCACATAATTTTTACCTTGCTTAAATCTAATTGTTCTAAGGCCTCAAAATCAGGCATCCAATGATGCTCAGCTACAAGATCATAAGATATAGGAGTTGCTTCACATAATTTAGTCGCACTCGCATAAGTAGGATATCCAGGATTTGGAATCAACACCTCGTCTCCAGGATTTAAAAAAGCCATGGAAATATGAAGAATACCTTCTTTACTTCCCATTAAGGGTATGATTTCTGAATCTGGATCTAAACCCACTTGGTATTGCTTTTTATAAAAGCTAGCCATGGCAATTCTCAATTCTGGCAATCCTAAATAACTTTGGTAACCGTGAGCGCTAGGGTCTTGCAAGGCAGCTGCAAGTGCTGGCACTACATGTTTAGGAGGCAATAAGTCTGGGTTGCCTATTCCAGCATTGATAATAGGTTTACCTGATAAGAGTAAATTTCTCACCTCACGCAACTTTGTTGCAAAGTAATATTCTTGAACGCTATCTAGTCGGTTAGCCGCTGGTATCATGGCTTATGTGATTTATAAACTCCTAAAACCTCCAAGGATTCCACAAGAATCCCTATTTCTAATTGTGCCGCCTCCAATTGAAGTAGGTCCTCAAACTCAAGATCTGCAACAAAGGAGAATAAAAAAGGCTTTTCGATTAGAGGTAACGATTGTATTTTAGAAAGGTTGATGTTCAAGCCACCCAATGCGGTGAGGACCTTTCCCAAACTGCCAGCTTGATGCCCAGTTGTAAAATGAATGGTCGCTTTATTGGCATTTTCTATCTGCCGATCTGTTTTTTCTACCACCACAAATCTGGTAGTATTCTTCTTTACTTGCTGTATATGATTTCCTATTATTTTTAACCCGTAAAGCTTTGCCGCGTAGGCAGATGCAATGGCAGCAACCCCGCGTTTTTTATCTTTTGCTATTCTACAAGCCGCTGCAGCAGTATCATCTGTTTCTACCAGCTTGATGTGTTGGTGTTTTCTAAAAAAAGGTTGGCACTGCAATAATGCCATAGGATGTGACTGTACCTCATCAATAGCTGCGATTTTCTGACCGTGCAGCGCCATCAATTGGTGGTTGATATTCAGGTAAAACTCCCCAGTTATGGTTAGTTTTTGTTCCTTAATCAAACTGTAATTAGGTAGAATACTTCCAGCAATAGAATTTCCTATAGCCATAACCCCTTTATCTGCATCGCCGTTTGCCACAGCCATAGCCAGCTGATCGAAGGAACTACACTCCTGCAAAGAAACCTCTCCATATAAATGACTTGCCACTTGATGATGGTAAGAACCTTGAACTCCTTGAATAGCTATTTTCATTTTTGAGTAAAAAAAAAGTCCTGATCAGATCAGGACTTTATTGTTGAATATATTTTTCAATTATTACAATACCGTCCTTGCTTCCATAAAATAGAAGTAATATCCGTACCAGAAATAGGTTGTTGTCGTCATAATGATAAGCGAATGTAAAATAGATTTTTATAAAACTCTTCTTTTTTAAAGACTTTTATGTGTAAAATATAACTCTATCGTTATAGTAGGGTATTTGAACTGTTCTCGCTTTCGCGAAAGCGGATCAAAAAACAGACTTTTGAATCGTTACATTTCATATCTTTACAATACATCATGTTGAAATTAAAATTACAGTGGCAATTTGTTTCAAATTCCAACACCATATTTTTAAATTATAAATGGTATTATGTCTATAGAAGTAAGTACAATTTCCAAATATTACGGGCAGCAAAAAGCGCTGGACAAAGTTAGTTTTTCCATTAAAAGTGGAGAAATAGTAGGTTTTTTAGGCCCTAATGGTGCCGGTAAATCTACTATGATGCGCATTCTCACCACCTATTTGAATGCTAATGAAGGAACGGCAAGCGTCAACGGTTATGATGTGGTTGAGGAGCAACGTGAGGTGCAAAAGTCAATCGGTTACCTTCCAGAGAACAATCCGCTGTATCCAGATATGTATGTGAAGGAGTATCTTTCTTTTAGTGCAGAAGTTTATAAATTAACCGATTCTAAAAAGCGAATAGACGAAGTGATTGAAGAAACTGGACTGACTTCTCATGTAGGTAAAAAGATTCAAGAACTTTCTAAAGGTTATAAGCAACGTGTAGGACTGGCAAATGCGCTGCTGCACCGCCCAAAAGTATTAATTCTGGACGAGCCCACCACAGGCCTTGACCCCAACCAACTGGTAGAAATACGCCAGCTGATTAGAAAAGTAGGCAAAAACACGACCATTTTACTCTCTACCCACATCATGCAAGAAGTAGAAGCTATGTGCGATCGAGTGATCATTATCAATAAAGGAAAAATAGTCGCAGACGATTACCTAAAAAATTTAAAAAGCGATGCGGCGCAAATGATTGAAGTAGAATTTGACTATAAAGTAGAGCCTGAATTGTTACAACAAATCGACCGAGTTAGAGAAGTTACCGACCTCATCAATATACCTGGTTTTCATTACAGCTTGCGATTTGAAACAAAAGAAGACATGCGCAGTGCCGTGTTTGACTTTGCTCATGATCATGAGTTGAAGATCTTATCACTTAATAAGAGAAATAAGAATCTGGAGACGATGTTTACGGAGTTGACGAAAGAGTAGCTGTGAGTCTATGAGTTAAAATTAAAAAAGCCCTTCTTCTGGAGCAAATACAGGAATGGTGGAGTGTTTAAAATCTTTTAAATCTCTTGTAATAATCCCGTTAATATCACTGATTCCCAAGGAACATTGAAACTGAATACCATCTTCATAATCATTAATTTTTGATGAAATGACAGTTTTTAGAACTAGTCTATCTGCTGAAATGATTTCTATAAAATATCAACTACATTTAATTAAATAATACTGATAAATTTCATCAATGGATGCCCCGCGATACTTTTTCCAGTAAATCTGAATATAAAACCACTGCAAGCTAAAAACGCCTTTATCATGGTAACGCCTAGCGCTAGTTGTCAACCATTTTGGGATCACATAATACTGGTCGCGTTCGTAAAGCCTTGTGATCAAATCATAATCCTCGTAAATAGGAATCTCAGTATTATAGCCTCCTATTTGATCATAAAGTTCACGAGTAATATATTGAGATTGATCGCCTCCTCGACCAGCTTTCCATGAAAACCTAGTGAACCAACCTATGATTATTAACCATGGATGCCTGCTTTTAAACTTCATTCTAAAACAACCCGCCGGGTTCCCGTCTTTAACTGCCTTTGTAATATGTGCGTCATAATTGCTAGGCGGGCAGGAATCTGCGTGAAGAAAATACAGGAATTCGCCGGTTGCGATTGTTGAGCCATAATGCATTTGCTTGCCACGTCCCTTTTCTGAAGACACAACTTTAACGACACACTTATTTTGTAGCAAAGCGTAGTCGGCAACTAGTTGAACAGTGGCATCAGTACTACCTCCATCTACTACAATTACCTCTAAAGAATTTGCCTCTTGTGCATACTCTTGAAGGTGATGTAGTAACTTTAAAATAGATGATTCTTCATTGAGAACCGGAATGATAATGCTTATCATACCATCAAATATACGTAAGACCTCAACGTTGAGTTTTATTTTTACTTGTTTAAAGACCAATCGTAGGCGATGTAGGAGTATTCTTCTTTTTCTGCAATCTCAGTATTCGCATATTGATTGATATATGCCGGTAGAGTCAATCCGTTCCTTGTAAAGTCTTTAGGGTAAAAACTGAAGATAGAACTCAAATTAGGATGATTGGGATCGGTAAGATCATTTTTATCTGAATTGATCAACTCTTTTGCGCTTTTATCCATAAGCGCATTCACATTAGCTGCTGTAAAGGCAGTGTTTTGTAACTTAGGACAAGAATAACTGGCGCAATTAATAGCAAAATGTATCCTTGCATCACCCATTTTTTGAAGCACATTTTTTTCTACTGCTGCAAGAGAATACTCTTTGTCGTCTACTTTAATAAATTTCTTTAACCATACTTGCCCCAATGGCCCATCGATATCCTTGATGCTATCAGGCAGGTCATTGATCAAAATAATATATACGGTATTTGAATTGTAAAGATTTATATAATAAGCAAATTGCTCGTTGATGCCCCACGACTTCTGCGGCGGATTCTCATTGAGGTAATCCAAATATTCTTTCAACTCCTCTTCCTGTCCTTTAAAGCCTTGATAATCTACAAAACCATCAGAGTCTACATACTTCTTAAGCAACAGGTCCCATTTATGGTGGTCCAGTCGCCCTTTATCAGAAGGTATCACTTGATTTTCTGCCAAGGTTTGGTGGTAAAGATCTCCCCCACCTATACATGATGCTGTTAACGCGATAAGTACTAACACCTATTTATCTTTCAAATGCCGCATAAAATTAGTTTGTTTTTCACCCATTTGTCGTCTTAAAATAGAACCGTAGCTAATGCTATGCTTAGATTTTATTCCTAAACTGGATAAAAAATAATTCAATTTTTTAATACGTCATTTAAAAAACAAATTGGTATAATATGACAATGTATTTCATGTGGTAGTGTTTAGCTTTTGGTTCCAACAATGGAGATCTCAACTTCTGTTTTAAGTGCAAAAACATAAAGAAAAGCAATCTTCCATAGAGGCATTTCTTTAAAAGTACTAAGAAGCCATCGCACAATGGTAACAATTAACGAGGCTGTAACAGGTATACATAAAACTAGAATTAAAGCAGCTCGATCAGGCCTTTGAATAAAGCTACCATTTTAGGCTCTGCTTTTCCTGCTATTTCAATGATGTCATTGATATTAACTGGCTCTAAGTTTTCTGGATCACATTCATCTGTCAGCACAGAAATGGCACTTACAGGAAGATTCAAATGATTTGCGACTATAATTTCTGGCACCGTACTCATTCCTACCGCATCAGCTCCTAAGATTTTAAGCATTCTGTATTCTGCTCTGGTTTCCAATTGCGGTCCTACCACACTAGCATAGACACCTTCTTTAAGAGCAATACCTTGATTTGCTGCAAGAACTTTTAACTTCTCGTTCATTCCTTTATCATAAGGTGCGCTCATATCTGTAAATCGCTCGCCAAATTCACTTACCCCTTTAAATGCTAAAGGGCTACCACCTTGTAGATTGATATGATCTTCAATAAGCATCAAGTCGCCTTTTTTCATACCCAGATTGATCGCTCCTGCTGCATTGGACACTAAGAGGTTTTTAATTCCTAATCCGTGCATAACTCTAATTGGATAAGTGATATCCACAAGATCATAACCTTCATACAAATGGAAACGACCTTGCATCACCACTACTTTTTTACCACCTAGATCTCCATAAATCAACTTCCCAGAGTGAAATTCTACCGTTGCTAATGGGAATGATGGTATTTGATTGTAGTGCGCTACTTTTTGGTTTTCAATACTATCCCCTAGTTGACCTAGTCCTGTGCCAAGAACGATGCCCACTTCTGGCGCCTCAAACCCTTGAGATTTTAAATATTCTATAGATTGATCAAGTTGTTTCTTACTAAGCATTATATGTGTTTTAAAAAAGGTTGAAATACTGGAATATCTTTTATATCCTCATAGTAATCTACATCATTACGAGCATCCAGCGTGGCATAATTTACGTTTTTAAGATCCTGAAGTGTCTTCTCTAGGACAGTTTCTGTTCCCCATTCCTTATTTACAAAAACTCCTGCGACCAGTTTTTTAGTGAATCCTAACAAATAATAACCACCATCTATTGCTGGCCCTATTACTGCGTCATGAGTTTCTAATTGTTGGAACGCCTTTTCAAGGTCGGCTTGATTCATATCGTACATATCAGATCCTATAATAATGACGTGATCGTGATTTTCAAAAGCTGTTTTAAAGGCATTTTCCATTCTCAGCCCCAGATCTTCTCCTTTTTGTACGTCTTTATCATATATAATAGCGTCCCAAGCATCGTTTTGATGTACTTGCTCGCTGTACCACACCTGTTTTGTGAGTGGAAGGTCTTTAGTAATCTTACGAGTATGCTCTAATAAAAAGCTGTATATCTCCAGGGCCGCTTGATCTCCTACGGTTGCAGCGAGACGTCTTTTCCCTTTACCTAATTCAGGGTTACGAGTGAAAATGATTAGGCAATCGGAGTTTTTAGTGGACAAAATAAAAAGTTTATACTACAATAGTAAGGCAAACTAATCACGATTTTGTGACAGCCATGCTAATTTAACGTGACCTTAATGAACCTTATTTTAGATTTCTTGAAAATAAGCGCATTACATACTAGGTTTTATTAATTAATCGTATTTTTGCAGGCGCTAAGAGAATGAATCTCAAGGCACCGTCAGAGAGTCTGACATACATAATATTCATTATATAATAATTTTGGCATGTATTTAGCACCAGAAAAAAAAGCGGAAATTTTCGCAAAACACGGTAAAACCGTAAACGATACAGGTAACACTGATTCACAAATCGCATTGTTTACTTACCGTATTAACTATTTAACAGGGCACCTTAAAAACAACCGTCACGACTACAACACAGAACGTAGCTTGGTGAAATTGGTAGGAAAGCGTCGTTCACTTCTTGATTACAAGATGAAGAAAGACGTAGTTGCTTATCGTGAGTTGATTAAGGAATTAGGTATTAGAAAGTAATAAATTGGGGACCTCGTGTCCCCTTTTTTATTTAGTGTATTCGTTACGCTATATCTAGTCAGAGAGCTTATCTCTATTCCGCTTTCGCGAAAGCAGAATTAAAACAAATCATCGCGACATAACAAAAGCTGGTTTCTCATAAAGTAACAGTTCTTATTCATTGAATCGCCCATCGATAGCCTTAGGGCTCGAATAGAAATTGAATTTTCAAAGTTTGATTTCAGGTTCAAGTTCAAGTTCTAAACACCTTCTCTACCACACACAACTTGAGATTAATGTTTAACTATATTTATGAAACCACAAGTTTTTAAACAAGTGATCAAAATGGCCAATGGGCCTGATATCACTATCGAAACTGGAGCGCTTGCAAAACAAGCACATGGATCTGTTGTGATCACATGTGGAAAAGCAATGCTTCTAGGAACTGTAGTATCCGGCTACAAATCAACTGGACTAGATTTCCTTCCACTTACTGTAGATTACCGTGAGAAATTTGCCGCTGCCGGTAAATATCCAGGTGGATTCTTCAAACGTGAAGCACGTCCTAACGATGGAGAAGTACTTACTATGCGTCTTGTAGACCGTGTATTGCGTCCCCTATTCCCTAAAGATTACCATGCAGAAGTACAGGTAATGATTCAATTGATGTCTCATGACCCAGAAGTAATGCCAGATGCTATGGCGGGTCTTGCTGCAAGTGCTGCTATTCAGCTTTCTGACATTCCATTTGAATGTGCGATCTCTGAAGTACGTGTAGCGCGTGTAGATGGTGAGTTTCTAGTCAACCCAAGTTATGCTCAGCTTGCTGAAGCTGACCTTGAGATGATGATAGGTGCTAGTGCTGACTCTGTAATGATGGTAGAAGGTGAGATGAGTGAAGTATCTGAAGAAGATATGATCGCTGCAATCAAAGCCGCTCACGAAGCTATTAAAGATCAGTGTGCAGCTCAAATTGCTCTTGCTGAAGAAGTAGGTAAAAAAGTAGTACGTGAGTACGACGGCGAAAAAGAAGATGCAGATATCGAAGCTAAGGTAGCAGAACTTGCTTACCAAAAAGTTTATGATGTTGCTAAAAAAGGAAGCGCTAAAGCAGAGCGCACCGCTGCTTTCTCTGAAATCAAAGAAGAGATCAAAGCTACCTTCTCTGAGGAAGATCAAAAGGAAAACGGAGACATGATCTCCAAGTATTTCAATAAGACCCATAAAAAAGCAGTACGTGATGTACTACTTAATGAGGGTATACGTCT
This sequence comes from Nonlabens sp. MB-3u-79, assembly GCF_002831625.1. NCBI lineage: Bacteria > Pseudomonadati > Bacteroidota > Flavobacteriia > Flavobacteriales > Flavobacteriaceae > Nonlabens > Nonlabens sp. MB-3u-79. The sequence goes on from NZ_CP025116.1 coordinate 575,731, forward strand.
AGATGGTCGTAAGTCTACAGATATACGTGATATCTGGTGTGAGGTAGATTACCTTCCATCAACACATGGTAGCGCTATTTTCACTCGTGGAGAAACTCAAGCACTAGCAACAGTAACTTTAGGTACTTCTAGAGATGCTAATGTGATCGACATGGCTTCTCAAGAAGGAGAAGAGCGTTTCTACTTACATTACAACTTCCCTCCTTTCTGTACAGGAGAAGCTCGTCCACTACGTGGTACTTCTCGTCGTGAAGTAGGTCATGGAAATCTTGCTCAACGTGCGTTGAAAAGAATGCTTCCAGATGACCTTCCTTATACCGTGAGAATTGTTTCTGAAGTATTAGAATCTAACGGTTCTTCTTCTATGGCAACAGTTTGTGCTGGTACAATGGCTATGATGGATGCAGGTCTACCTATGAAAAAACCAGTTTCTGGTATTGCAATGGGATTGATCACAGATGGTGAGAAATATGCCGTATTATCTGATATATTAGGTGATGAAGATCACTTAGGAGATATGGACTTTAAAGTAACTGGTACAGAAGATGGTATCACTGCTTGTCAAATGGATATTAAAGTAAAAGGTCTTTCTTATGAAATCCTTACTAATGCTTTAATGCAGGCTAGAGATGGTCGTATGCACATTCTAGGGAAACTGACTGACACGATCGCTGCTCCGGCCGCAGACGTGAAGTCACATGCTCCTAAGATGGAATCTATGGAAATTGAAGGCAAATTCATTGGAGCTATTATAGGACCTGGTGGAAAAGTAATTCAAGAAATGCAAAAAGAAACAGAGACTGTTATCAACATCAAAGAAGATGGCGATATGGGAATCATTGAAATTGCAGGTACAGATCGTGCTAAAATTGAAGCTGCTTTAGAACGTATCAGAAATCTCATTTTTGAACCAGAAGTAGGCTCTGTCTATGAAGTAAAGGTTGTTAAAATGCTAGACTTTGGTGCTGTAGTAGAATTAAAGCCAGGTAAAGAAACTTTACTTCACGTAAGTGAGTTTGATTACAAGCGTATTGAAGATCCATCTACCGTTCTTAAAGTAGGAGATATTCTTGATGTGAAATACATGGGTGTAGATCCACGTACGAAGAAGCAAAAAGTATCTCGTAAGGAATGTTTACCTAAACCAGAAGGTTGGGTAGAGCGTCCAGCACGTCCACGTGAAGACCGCCCAAGACGTGATAATGACCGCAGAGCTCCACGTCGTGACGACCGTCCACGTAGAGATAATGATAGTTCTTCTGAAAGTAAATCTGAAGAATAAACAATTACATTACGGGAGCACTTCGACAAGCTCAGTGTGACATCTCAATGCTCGCTATAATGTTATAAATTTAAAATGCCTCTTGTACATTCAAGAGGCATTTTTTTGTTTGTTGTTGTTGTTTGAATTCGTGAAAGAGGAAAGAACAAAAACCCCTGTAACTTTCTTGTTACAGGGGCTTTTTTAATCCAAAAGTGCAGCTATTTATTTTTTTTCTTTTTTAGTTTGTTGCCATAGAATAAAATCTGTGCCAGAAAAACTAAGAAACATAGAAACAACAAGTAATCAAATTCTACATACTCTATAAATTTCTGGACCATCATTACGCCTATTAATGTTGCTGCGATACTTGAAATAATTAGAATGACCTTGTTTTCTGAAATCATAGGATGTCAATTATTAATGCAATTTAACTACTTAAATCAAACTATTATGGATTGAGCTCCGTTTAGTTTGTTTTAACATAACCATATCTTATACAAAACCTTTGTAGACATAGATAATAAAGCTGAAATAAATAATTTTACGGTCCTTCGAGCTTTAATTTTAGTTTGCTCCTAATAAGTCTCAAAGATTTTAACTTAGTAAACCCATTCCAAAACGCTAAATTTGCAAAACCTTTAAAAACAAAAGATGTCTAAACTTATCGCTCCATCTGTTCTCGCCGCAGACTTTGCTAACCTTCAACGTGATGTAGAAATGATCAATAGATCTGAGGCTGACTGGTTTCATATCGATATTATGGACGGTGTTTTTGTGCCCAATATTTCCTTTGGAATACCTGTATTACGCGACATCGTAAAACATGCGACCAAAACCATAGACTGCCACTTGATGATTGTAGATCCAGATCGTTATGTGGAGACTTTTGCCCAGCTAGGTTGTAACATTCTTACGGTGCATTATGAGGCTTGTACCCACTTGCATAGAACATTGCAATTGATCAAATCCCATGGCATGAAAGCTGGTGTGGCTTTGAACCCTCATACTTCAATAGATTTATTAAAAGACGTTATCCAAGATATCGACATGGTATGTTTGATGAGTGTCAACCCAGGTTTTGGCGGGCAAAGCTTTATTGAAAATACTTATGATAAAGTAACGCGACTTAAAGAAATGATCACTGCAAAAGGATGCGTTACACTTATTGAAATAGACGGCGGCGTGACTGATAAAAATGCAAGACAACTCGTAGATGCAGGAGCAGATGTTCTAGTAGCGGGTAGCTATGTGTTTAAATCTGCAAATCAAGAAGTGACTATTAAGAGTTTAAGATCTTTAGCTAATTCATAAAGAAATAGCTGTTTAGTGGGTCCTGTCTTTTCCTGAAAATAAATAGAAGATTTTTGTTATTTGAATAACTCTCTTTCACTTTTTATTGGTTCCTGTGAATTAGAAAAACCTGTGTTACTTTCTAAACTCAAAAATGGCTTTTCCAACCTATGTTGTTTAAAATTACTCGCCTTAAGAGCTTTATCCTTTTCACAGATTTAATGTTTATTTAACCTATATCATGACTTATCAAACTGCTTATTAGCAGTACTTTTGCAAGCTGAAAAAACAGACTTAATGGAGAATAACGCTTTTATAAACTTTTTTACTGCCTTTAATTTTAAAGAAGCTTTTACAGCAGGAATGATTCTTTTTGCGGTCATCGATATAGTAGGTAGTATTCCTATCATTGTTGATTTAAGACGTAAAGTAGGTCATGTTCAAAGTGAAAAAGCATCTATTGTTGCTGGTATTTTAATGATCGTTTTTATGTTTGTAGGAGAAAGCATGTTAGGCCTTATAGGGATCGATGTCAACTCTTTTGCGGTTGCTGGTGCGCTTATTATTTTCTTTATTGCTTTAGAAATGATATTGGGCATCCAACTTTATAAAGATGATGCCCCAGAAACAGCGGCCATCATACCCATTGCTTTTCCATTAATTGCGGGTGCAGGAACGCTTACCTCTGTGCTTTCTTTAAGAGCTGAATACTCAGCCATTAATATCATTATTGCAATTATCGTGAACATAGGCTTTGTTTATATTGTACTAAAAAACTCCGGACGCTTAGAGAAACTTTTTGGTAAACAAGGAATTAATGTGATTAGAAAAATCTTTGGGGTCATCTTGCTAGCGATTGCAGTAAAACTATTTACTTCAAACATTCAAGAATTATTTTAAAAAGGAGAACGGGACACATATTTGGAAAGAGACCTGTATTGCGTTTATCAAAGTGCTGAGAACTGGCTCGTAAAAGAAAAATGACTTTCTTTTTGCTCCAAAAAAGATGCATGACCTTAAAAATTTCTCTTGTATTTTTTAGTTTTTAATACCTTAAAAACAAGATTTCTTTAACTTGATAAGAGGTTAAAAATATATAACTTGCCACCGTAGATTTTACCATCTATTTTTAATTGAAGCATACCATTATGAAATACACATTTTACTTAATTGGGATTTTAGCAGTTGCTAGCATTGTTTTCAATGTGTTTAAACTCGATTTTAACCATTTTCTTCAAGGAGACAGTCAGGTGGCTGCCATAAGTATTTTAGCTGCTTTATGTGTAGTGGCTTTAATGGGAATCATGATTGTCTCTAAAAAAATATCTCAGAAATACGAAGATAATTAAGAGGCTAAAGAATTGATGACACCTACTACGGGAGACTCAAGCTACGTGGTTTGATTAATTTTATTTTGGAATTCATTAATCACGACTCAATTCGAGCAATTTCTTAATCATAAGATCTTCTTGATTTAGCAATTTTACTTTTAGCTCTGTAGTGAACAACTGTTCGGCCATAGCAGACTTTATGATCAATGCAATTTCATTTCTATAACCTGGTAATTTAATACTCGTATTGTACAACTGTGCATACTGTATAAATTCTTCCATCAATTGTTCTGGAATTTTATAATCGGTTATAAAATCTTGTTGAGACATGGTTCTCAAAACACTTCCCTCTTCTTGAAGGTATTTATTCACAAACTGGTCTGCAAATCCTGTTCTACCTAAGTAATCCAGAGTTTGTAGCACATAACCCTCTGGGCTAGCTACAAAAACATCTGGAATAATACCTCCACCACCATAAACAACTTTACCACCAGGAGTGACTTTTTTACGAGAATCGTTTACTTCAATATTGGCAGCATTTTCTAACTCTCCATTGTTATAACGGTCTATATATTCTTTAAAATAATCTTCGTTACCGTTGTCATAAGGCCTTTGGATGCTTCTTCCAGTGGGTGTGTAATACCTGGCAATAGTAAGTCGTACAGCACTTCCGTCTCCTAATTTGATCTCTTGTTGCACCAATCCTTTACCAAAACTCCTACGCCCTATAATGGTCCCTGTATCGTTATCTTGTAATGCTCCAGCAACTACCTCACTAGCACTGGCACTATTTTCATTGATCAATATAAACACATTGCTGTTTTCGTAAGAACCTCTATCGGTAGCATAGCTGTCTTTGCGTTTATTGTTTCTATCTTTTTGAAAGAGAATAAGTTGATCTTCTTCCAGAAACTCGTCTGCTATTTCTACCGCAGCACTTAAAACACCCCCTGGATTATCTCTTAAGTCCAGTGCGATTTGAGTGGCACCAGCTCTTTTTAAATTTTTAATCGCTTTTTTAAATTCTGCCTCTGTGGTCTCAGCAAAGCGGTTGATTTTTATATAGCCTAGAGTGCCGCTCAACATATAACTGGCATCCACACTTTTTATAGCCACATTACCCCTAGTTACAGGAATATTGATGATGTCTTGGTCACCAGGTCTTAAAACGCCCAACATCACCTTAGATCCATCTTCCCCTTTGAGCGCATTGGTAGAAACAGCATTTATTCCAAAAAGCGGCTTTCCATCAGCATAGAGGATTTTATCACCCCCTTTAATACCCGCCTTATCGCTAGGTCCATTTTCAATGGCTCGCAACACAGAAATAGAATCTTGATTCACAAAAAAGCGAATTCCTATACCCACAAAATCGCCTCGCATGCTATTCTCTACATCTTCTGCCTGGTCACTAGGAATATAAACCGAATGCGGGTCCAGATTTTGCATGATCTCATTTACGGTCACATCTACTATACTATCGGTATTGATCTTATCTACGTAGCGCTGATCTATCAGATCAATTAATCTGTTAAGTTTGCGTTTTTTTACACTACTGGAAGAGGCAATGTAATCGTTACCTATACTATTTTGATTAAGAACACTCCCTAACCATATCCCTATGGCAAAGAAGATCCCTAAAAATAATGGGTAGTATAGATAACTTTTTTTCATTAATCGACTTGTTCTATTTGTTCTATAATAACTCCTGCTTTCTCTAGAAATTGCAAACCGCTATCATCTTTATAGCCTTCCATGTACACTACACGATTTATGCCACTTTGATGTATTAATTTACTACAATCTTTACAAGGCGACATGGTGATGTACAAAGTCGCATCACGACAGCTTTGTGTAGAACCGGCTACTTTTAAAATAGCATTAGCCTCAGCGTGAAGTACATACCATTTGGTATAGCCTTCTTCATCTTCACAGAAGTTTTCAAAACCACTAGGTGTTCCATTATACCCATCGCTTATGATCATGCGATCTCTTACGATAAGCGCTCCTACTCGACGTCTATTGCAATGTGAAAGTTTGCCCCACTCCATCGCCATTCTTAAATAAGCGACATCGTATCTATGTTGTTTTTCTTTTTTCAATTCTTTATTTGGATCAAAGAAGCCTACCTATTCAAGCAGTTGCTTTTCTTCTATTAAATTACTATGAGCAAGCTGCTCTTTGCGGTTCTTCTCTCATAAGGCACTAATTCTACCATCTCGATAGATGTAAATGCGGTATAGGCTTGTTGTTGTTTCGCTTTCGCGAAAGCGGGACCTAAAAAATCCACCTGACAATCAATAAAGGTATCACCATTCCTAAAACTATAGAAGAGATGATTTGTACCCATTCTTTTTTATTAAAACGGAAGATTCCCGTAAAGATAAAGTTAAGTATGATCACCACCAGAATAACCAGTAATTGACCTAACTCAATTCCCAATGCAAATTCTAAAAGCATCAGTAACTTACTTTCTGCTCCTGCAGCGAGCATTTTAAAACCATTTGCAAATCCAAAACCATGAACAATTCCAAAAAACAAAGCGATGATCATGGTGATCCAATTGTGATTATCTCGATGACGATTTCCTGCTGTAAAAATATTATACAAAGCAGCTACTACTATGGTTAAAACGATCAAGAACTCTATATACGAACTATTAAAGGTGACCTTCCCGTAGATCACTAACAATAAAGATAAAATATGTCCTACCGTAAAAGCGAGACTTAAACCAATTAGTTTTTTCCAACTGTTAAAAAGAAAAGGAACCGCTATAAGAATAAAAAAAAGCACATGATCGTATGCGCCTACATTAAAGTTCATGACGTGGTAAAAACCTTCTGTCATATATAAGATAAAATCGTCCATTTGTTAAGAATGCATTTAGGTATGATCAAAAATAAGCTTTAGACCCAAAGGATAAAAGCCTATTGTATATGAGTTTGCATAAAGAGCTCAAAATAAGTCTTTAAAAAGGATTATAAAGTCAACTTTAACCGATAAACTGTAATTATTATAGCTAAAAGTCAAGTTTATAAGGATATAGGAAGCATTAGACTAAAAAAAAATTATTTTTGTCTTCTATATTTATAAAGATCCCTATCAAAAATATTTATACCCTTTTCCTTGTTATAGTGAGTTTCTCTCTGAACGCACAAGAGTTTGCAATACCACACCCACAAAAGCTAACAGCAAGAGAAATTCTTATGGATTCTTTGTTAAGTAGATCTTATGACCAATTTGCTCGAGGAGCTTATAAAGAATCTTTTGAACTCAACATACAGACGTTGAAAATTGCGCTGGAAGAGGAAGATCTTTTATACACCAGCAAAGCTTATGGTTATTTGGGCTATGATTACCTCAATCAAGGCGATACCATTGCGGCTATTGAAAATTTTGAAAGCGCCCATAAATTTGCCCTAAAGTTAGATGACCCAACGATTCTAGCAAATACCTATGGAGACCTTGCTAGTATTTATTCATTAGACCCCAAAAAAGAAGAAATAAGCAAAGAATACACTCTTAAAGCTATAGAAACTTATGAGGCGACTGAGGATACTTTAGGCCTTCAATACATTTATCACAATTATGCTGATGCCCTCAAAGAAAAGGAGCAATGGGACGAAGTCAAACCTATTCTCGACCTTCTAAATAGCGAAAAATTTAAAGATTATACAGATGATGTTTACAGAGCCAGCATAGATAATATGATGGCAGACTATTATTTCAATACTGGGAACTGCATAAAGGCAGATAGCTTGTTGTTAAATGTTATCTCTTTGGGTGAAAAAAGTGGCCTTAAAGGAGAATTAGAAATAGCCTACAATTATTACTCTCGCAGTCTTGCTATTCAAGATAAACACGATGAAGCCTTTACCTACAGATTGAAATACGAAAAGGTTCACGAGGCAAATTTAAAGGAAAAAAACGCGATTGAAAATAATAGAATAGCCGCTATCTTCCAAATAGATCAATATAAAAAAGATCTCGCAACATCTGAAGCAGAAAGTCAGCTGCAAGGGGAGAAAATGAGAAACAAGACCGTTTTTAATTACGGACTTATCGCACTTTTTTTAGTTGCTTTTTTAGGACTTTTATTTACGTTCAATCTATCTAAAAAAAGAAAACAACTCAATAAGGCACTTAAAGAAAAGAACAAGCTTTATCTGAACGAAAAGACCAAAACAGAAAAACTGGCTCGAGCAAAAAGTGATTTCTTCAGCACGGTGAGCCATGAGTTGCGCACTCCTTTGTATGGGGTTATTGGAATGAGTACTATCTTATTAGAAAATAATGAAAACAAAAGCGTTCAGGAAGACTTGAAATCACTCAAGTTTTCGGCTGATTATTTACTTGCTTTAATTAATGACGTCTTACAAATCAATAAAATTGATTCCAACCAAATAGACAACGAGCAGATTGATTTTAACCTACGTGATTTAATCGAGCGAATAGTCACCACATTTGAGTACATGCGCAGGCAGAATGAAAATGTCATCAATCTTCATTTACCTATTGACACACCCGTGTTGCTGCATGGCAATGCTACTAGATTATCTCAAATATTAATGAATTTAATAGGTAATGCCAATAAGTTTACAACAAAAGGCTCTATAGATATTACCTTGTTTACTAAGAAAATTGAGGCTGATAACATCACCCTTGCCTTTTCAATTAAAGATAATGGTGAGGGTATAGCACAAAATAAAAAAGAATACATCTTTGAAGAGTTCAAACAAGGCGACTCACACAGCTACAACTATCAAGGAACGGGACTGGGCTTGCCTATCGTAAAGCGATTATTAAATATATCTGGATCTGATATTCATTTAGAATCAGAGATAGGTCAAGGTTCTATTTTTAGTTTTGAATTGGATTATCAAATTATCCAAAAAGCAACTCCTCAATATAACGTTAGATATCAGCCAGTGCCCCTTGACAGTACTGTTTTAAAAGGGAAAAATATACTTATCGCAGAGGATAACCGAATCAATCAAATGGTGACTAAAAAAATTCTCGAAAAGGATGGCGTGCTGTGTACTATTGCAGAGAATGGCCAGGAAGCTGTGGATGCGGTAAAAACAAAACACTACGACCTTATTCTTATGGATGTGAACATGCCTGTTATGAATGGACTAGAAGCTACGAAGCTCATCAAAAGAGATCATCATGTACCCATAATAGCACTTACAGCTGTAGAAATTGCAGAAATGCGACAGAATATTCTAGACGCTGGTATGGATGATATTATCATAAAGCCTTATGATGTCAGCACTTTTAAACAGGTGATCATAAAAAACATACAAGATCAAAAGGCCTTGTATTCTTTTTGAGCTCTTGTTTATCGCCACTGATCTCCTCTAAGTTGCATAGCAGCGATAATGACATCCATTCTAGAGATCTGACCTATCAACTTTCCATTCTTAGTCACAGGAAAACGTCTGCGCCCACTTCTAAGAAATCGAGCAGCAGCATCAAAAATATCTGCTTCTTGATCTATTGTGGTAGGCTGTGGAGACATGTAATCGCTCACCTTCCTATTGCCTAATGGTAAGTTGTGGTAACGGCTTTCCCCTATGACGTGCATTAAATCTGTATCGCTTATAATGCCTACTAAATTGTCATTTGCATCTATTACAGGCCCACCAGTAATTCTTTGCTTGAGCAAGATTTCCATGACTTCTGTAATTCCTTGATCTGGAGAAAAAGTGATCAACTTGCGAGTCATGTAATCCTTTACTTGAAATAGTTGTGGGACATGACCAGTTGTAACTTCTCTTTTTCCCATAAAGTTCTTGATTCCCATGGCTTATTGATTTTAAATCCGCTATTAAGATACTAAATTTCTCACTATGTTTTATATTCAGCTTATTTCTAATAAAAACATTCCACAATATTTTTAAAACATTAAAATAAACATATGTAAATCAGGTCTTTACAGGATGGTTTTAAGCCGTCTTTCTAATTTCGTGCAAATAATATATCTTTACCATCAAGCTATTTTTATGAAATCTCTTTATACTATTTGTTACGTCAGTAAAACAGCGCCCGAGCTCAAAGAGCAAGATATAGAGGAGTTGTTCAACTACACATCTAAGGCAAATAACAAGAACGGAGTAAGCGGTATTCTTTTGCATTCCTTAGGTAATTTTTTTCAAGTTCTAGAAGGGGATGAAAAGCACCTACTGCCATTGTTTGAAAAGATTAAAGAAGACCCCAGACATGCAGAGATGTACGAAGTATATAACAAACGTACTACGCAGCCAGTCTTTGATAATTATAAGTCAACTTTTGATATTGTGAAAAATTCTGATGACTTAAAAACACTTATTACTTACCTCAACCTAGACAAATCTAACAGCACCAACCATAAATTAAAAAGACTTCTCAAACCTTTTGATATGTTAGGTGAATTTTAGATAGCAACTGCCATTTAGCATCAAAATGGCACACATTCTATAAGTTCCAACAGGCTCATCCCGTATAAGTTATAGCTCTATAGCTTTAAATATCAATGGGCAACTTTATATTTTTACACCTGGCCCTTAGTTCCTGTCTTTTCCAAGTCTCTATTTTAAAAGCCAGATGAGCTGGATAAGTGCTCTACTTTATTACATATTTCATAAATTCACCCCTTGATGCTTCACACTTTGCTCACCACTCAACAACACAGGCTATGAATTTGTCCTATTGGGAAATAAAGTCCTGGCTTACCGACGTAGATTTCACTGTCGTGGGTAGCGGTATCGTTGGTCTTAACTGTGCCTTGAAATTACGAGAACGCTTCCCAAAAGCCCGTATATTAATCTTGGAAAAAGGAGTTTTACCTCAAGGCGCCAGTACTAAAAATGCAGGTTTTGCCTGTTTTGGCAGTTTGAGCGAACTTATAGATGATTTACAACATCAGCGTCCAGAAGAGGTCCTACAACTGGTTAGGCAACGCATAACTGGACTGCAATTAATGCGCACCACATTGGGTGATAAAGCCATCGATTATCAAGAATTAGGCGGCTATGAGCTTTTTTTAGAGTCTGATGAAGAACTCTATGCCACTTGCAATCATCAAAGAGATGAAGTCAATAAGTTATTACATCCCGTATTTAATGCTCCTGTATTTTCGTTAAAAGAGAACAGTTTTCACTTTAACAACATCAAAGAGAGTTGCAGCTTTAATCCTTTTGAGGGGCAGATTGATACAGGTAAAATGATGACCGCTTTATTAGAACTGGTGTACAAAAAGAACATCAAAATTTTAAACAACATCAGTGTAGAAGATATCTCACAAAATGGAGCACAGGTACATATCAAAACCAATCACTTTGATTTTTCAACTTCAAAAGTCTTTATAGCGACTAATGGATTTGCCTCGCAACTTTTAAATGAAACCGTCAAACCCGCCAGGGCACAAGTGCTCATTACAAAACCTATCAAAGACTTGCCTATCAAAGGAACCTTCCATCTGGATAGAGGTTACTATTATTTTAGAAATATAGAAGACAGAATCCTATTAGGTGGCGGTAGAAATCTTGATTTTAAAGGGGAAGAAACTACAGATTTCCATCAAACAAAGCTCATTCAAAACAAACTAGAAGAACTTCTGAAAACCACTATTTTACCGCACACTACTTTTGAAATAGACCACCGCTGGTCGGGTATTATGGGTATAGGCACTACTAAAAAGCCTATTGTAAAACAGCTCAACGACCATGTGTTTTGCGGCGTTCGATTAGGTGGTATGGGCGTTGCTATAGGTAGTTTAATAGGTGAAGAGTTGGCCGATCTATTGGATTGATAAAAATGTCGCTTCACTTTAATTCTATACCATAAAAAAGTAGCAAGAAAACTACTCAGTAGAACACTAGCAGTTATAAAAACAGAGATTCCCTATCAAATAGGAGTCATAGAGTAAAAACATAAATATTAAAAATGACCAAGCTCACAATCAAGTATTAAAGACCTGAATCACAAAACAACCTAGGTGACCGACAGTATTTAGTAAGGATCACACTTTATAGCAAGTGGACCGGTTTATTATAACTCATAATCATACAGATGCTGGTGAAGGTCGAAGAGTCTATCACATATAGGATGCGGAGCGAGTTATTTAGTATTTAACTATTGACAATCATCAGCAAATAGAAAAGGATTGCCAACAGTTAAACACTACAGCAACATATTCATTATAAAGTAATTAAAATAAGATATTGTATTAGAGAACTCTAAAAAGGCTTTTCATAGGATACGGTGTTGGCAAATCGTATTTTTATTTCAGATTATAATTTTTCAATTCAGTTTTCAATTCCATTAGAGAATTCGGTTCAATGATTTGAGTGTTAATTATAAATTCAGTTTTTTGTGTAATCAGTTTTAAGTCTCCAGCAAATTCCTTTATAGACTTTATTTCGGCTAATTTTATTTTTTTTGGAAATAGACTGTTTTTTATTAATTCTCCGTTTTTTAGAGTCAGATATTGTTTTCTGTTTTCAAAATAATAAATTATAAACATAAAAATTCCAGCTCCAATTTGTCCAATTCCGATAGATGCGAGTGAAATTTCTTTCCATTCTGAGGTAATAAAAGATAGCAAAACGAGAATAATACCGATTGCTAAAAAGAATATTCCCATCCTTGAATTACTTCTTAATCTCTCTTTTGTATATCTGATTTTCGTCATTTCGTATATGTTTGCCAACAGTTGCGTATATGGCAAGTAGCGCTAAAAAAAGACACTAACTCTCGGATTATACACAAGCCGAATTTTTAAGTTTTACTATTTATCTTTTTACTTGGAAATTGTCAAATTTAAAAATTTGGCGGACTTGCAAATATGCCTAGACATCGATTAAACAATTAATTAGCTATGAGCTATATACGGTGTTAGGGGTAGTTATTCTTGCGCTTTCTTTAAATTGATTAACTCAATTAAATTGTTTAAAGAAGCTTTGATTTTTTCGGATTCACTCTTTTTTAACATCAATTCAGCTTTGTTTTCCATTCCGGTATAATTGGCGTTTGGATAAAGTTCGATTAATTCTGTAAAATAATTATTTATTCCCTCCGCTAGTTTGCCTTTTCCTTCTTCGGTAAACGCATCTTCATTATTAATCTCGTCTAAATAAATTAAATAATTTTTTATCAAAGTATTGACATTCGAGTTTACATTGTTCTTTACTCTTGATGAATTTGGGTCATCTGCATTTTCTTTAATTTGGTCATTACCTAATTTGAAATATTTTAATTGCAGACCTAAGCCAAATTGCCAAACCGCCAGCATTTCTTTATCATATAGATATTTGTCTTTTCTGTCAGTTGCAGTATAAATCTGGCTCATATCTTTCCACTCATTAAAAAAAGCGGTTGCAACCTCATTGCGATGATTTATTCCCAATTCTTGGTCTTCTAAAACTACTTTATAGTTTTGGTGGTCGGTTAGTTTTTCAACTATTCTTCTTTGTTCTGGATTGTCGAAAGTCGGTAATTTTTCATCATTTTCATATCCATATCTTAATTCGAGAACTGCTTTGTCGTAATCTTTAGTGTCCCAATATCTTTTATCAAGGGCGAATTTGGTTTCTTCTGTTTTGCAATTAGTTATTGTCAGGCACATGAATGCTATAAATGCGTACTTAATTATTTTCATCAATTATTATTTTTGAATTTTTAAATTTGGTCAAATTATTTAATAAACTATCAACTTCTTTTTCGTAATGTTTTTGTTCGCTCAAAACGTAACTATGAAAAGTGTTGTAATCATATTCTTTTTGGTATTCTCTTTCTTCCTTTCTTGTGTTGTCAATAATTCCTTCAATTTTATTTTCGTTAAAAGTATTAAGATTTGACAGTTTTTCTTTGGCTTTTCTGGTAAAAAGCTCTGTTATCTTTATGTGATACTTTTCGTGGCTCAATAGTTCTTTGCTATATGTTTGTTTGTTATAAACAAAAGAGCGAGATGGATGAAATAGGGATTGAATGGTCACCGTATTATCATCAATTTCACTTTCGATTGTAGTGTTTACATATGCAAATCGTTCGTTACCATATAATGACTTTTTAAAAAACTCCAAACCTCTGAAATTCTCAAACGTAATTTGGTCGTATTTATCGAAAGTCATTGGCTTTTCGTAATTAAGATAATTTGTATGGCTAATTATTCCAAAACCAATTAAACATGGGATTAAAACCATAAAACTATATTTTACAATTTTCATAAATTTTTTGAATGGCAATCGATTTCCTCGATTCCGTTCTTTTATTACAATCACCAATTGGTAAAATATTGGTGAGAAATAAAGCAATAAAATAATGATTGCTATTAAATGTTCATTCATTCACAGATGTTTTTCATAATTACCCCTAACTCGTTATAAGCACCCTAATGTAATACATATCCTACAATATGATCTGGATGCGATTAACTTTTCGCGATAGGAGCCTTTCCAATTTATTGTCACAAGGAAGAAAAACTTTTGATATTCGTTAAAGTATTCGGCACCTGTTTTGTTGATGATGGATTTGTGAACAGGTCATTGATTTAACAAATAAAATGCTATTCATTTAATTTAGGTTGCGGGTTTCCTCATTCCTTGACATATTGATCTAAATCAACATGAAAAACATGAGTAAGTAACCTTCTTCGTATTTCAATTCTAGAAATTGACATGGAAGGTTTCTTTTTCACAGTAAGCAGGAATTACCTTTAGGGCTGAAAATTCCAATTCACAACTTAAAAACGAAGTCAGATCAGGGTAGTGAAATTAATGTGCTATAAGTTTAAAGAGTTCCTTGGACAATTACGGGAGTGTTTTTAGCCTTTGCAACAGAGGCAAATAAGAAAATAACGTATAGAGTTCCTTATGGTTTCTATATGATGATACCACTTAAAGTGTGTATATAATAAGTCATTACTTCATGCCCCTCATTACACCCCTTAAAAAATAAAAACCTTATAATCATATGACTATAAAGGTTAAAGCAGAGACGAAGGGATGAACTACCTTGATCCCAAAAGAGAATCTTGAACAAGCATAGGAATCTAAGTCCTGCTGAAAAAGCAGGATTAAATTCACTTTTGCAGAGAGGAAGGGATGAACTACCTTGATCCCAAAAGAGAATCTTGAACAAGCATATGAATCTAAGTCCTGCTGAAAAAGCAGGATTAAATTTTTTCAAAAAAAAAGAGCTGTCAAGCTAGGCTTGTTGCTCTTTTTTTTTGAAAAAATCTAAAACCACCAAAAAGTGGTTTTAGATTCACTTTTGCAGAGAGGAAGGGATTCGAACCCTCGAAACGTTGCCGTTTACACGCTTTCCAGGCGTGCGCCTTCGACCACTCGGCCACCTCTCTAGTTGTTCTCCGTTAGAGTTTGCAATAATACGGCAATATACTTATTTAAGCCTATTTTTTATCTGAAAGTCTATCCGGTTATTTCTCCTCTTAACGAGGTCTCAAAGTAGGTTTTAAAACTTGATGGACTATCGGTGTGTTCCAACAAGTACATCATTTTTGCCAGTGCCGCTTCGGTGGTAATGTCATTACCAGACACCAGCCCTATTTTCTGCAGCTGTATACTGGTTTCATATTTTCCCATGGCCACGGCACCGCCTATACACTGCGTCACATTCACCATTCTGATACCGTTTTCTAAAGCCTCTTTTAAGATGTTTACAAACCATTTTTGAGTGGGTGCGTTACCACTTCCATAAGTTTCTAAAACAATACCCTTCAAAGATTTAATCTGGCATATGGCACGTACTACTTCCTCGGTAATTCCTGGGAAAAGTTTTAAAACAACCACCTGATCCACAAGCTTAGGTCGGTACCTCATACGGTTAGCGTCTGTAACAGGACTTTTTCCTTGTTCCGCTTTCGCGAAAGCGGGATCCTCCACTTGCCATTTCCACAACAAACTCTTATCTATATTTAAATGCACCCCACTAATAGCTAATGGAGGATAGTTAGGCGAGCTAAAGGCTTCAAAACGTTCGGCATTCATCTTTGCCGTTCGGTTAGCCCGATACAATTGGTATTCAAAATAAATACAAACTTCCTTAATGATAGGCCCTTCCTGATCTTGCTCTACCGCAAGTTGCAGACTAGTGATCAGATTCTCCTTAGCATCAGTACGCAAATCACCTATAGGCAATTGGGAACCTGTAAGTATAATGGGCTTGGTAAGGTTCTCAAACATAAAGCTGAGCGTGCTTCCTGTATAAGACATGGTATCACTACCGTGAAGAACCACAAAGCCGTGGTAATCATCGTAATTCTTATGGATGACATCACCTAGTTTGCGCCACTCTTCTAAATTCATGTCTGAAGAATCTATAGGATCGTCAAAGGAAAAAGTATCTATCTCACAATCCAGCTGTTTTATTTCTGGAATATGCACCAGCAACTTTGAAAAGTCAAAAGCTCTTAAAGCTTTGGTCTCCGGATCTTTCATCATACCAATGGTTCCACCAGTATAGATCAATAGTATCTTAGGCTTCATTAGTGACTGCCAGTTTTTCTTTGTTCAACACGGGTCGTGCATACATGTTCAAGAAGCTTTCTACCGCTTTACGGTCTTCTACATTAACACGTAAACGCAATCTGCGTTCAAACTGCTGCATATCGTGGTCTGAATAATGTGCTTTGTATTTAGAACTGTTTGTCAGTAAATCATGAGCTACATAATTAGTAGGCCAAAGCTTATAATTGGTTTGTATTTCTCTATCCAGGTGCTGTACAATGCGTTGCAACACTTGATTGGTACTTTGTTCTTCTAGAGTTTTTATATGAAAAGGCTTTGCCGCGTGGATATGAATGTGCTTTTTCTGACCTAAGGCTCCTTTTAAAATACTATTGAAATCTTCATTTTCAGATTTGATGTATTCTTCGTCAGCTTCTTTGGCAAGTAGTTCTGGTACTTTTAAAATATCAGTAGGGTCGTACTCGTAAGAGATTGATACCGGCACAATACGCAAATTGTTCAAATAACTCTCTATACCTTCTTTACCCGCCGCTAGAGCGATCATTTTAAGCACACCTTGCTCCGTGATATCGTTACCATCTTTAGTACGACCTTGACGTTGCGCTACCCATACACTTCTATTGTCTTCTTGAATTAAGGACTTGATGTACTCGCTGAGCTTCTTGCTACTCATTAAAATCTCCCTAGGACTTACTCCTCTTTTGACTATAAAATTACGAGTGAGACGACTGAGTGCGTTTACAAAAGGACGCTGTACCAAGTTATCTCCTATAGCACTTGCTGTTCTTATCAGGCCTTTATTAAAAAGGGTGAGGTTGATCAAGGAAGTGTCTAGAACAATGTCCCGATGGTTGGAAATATAGAGGTAACTCTTTTTAGGATCTAACTGATCAAAACCTGAAGTAGTAAGCCCAGCACTGGATTCTGCTAGCACGGTCTCTACCGTTCTACAAATCACATCCCGCTGAAAATCATTGATGGACTTACAAGAGAGTATAATCTTTTTTGCCTCTTCGTAGTCCATGTCTTTAAACGTGTACTGGAAAAGTGATTTTATCATGGGGTGACGCACTGCGCTCTGAAGCGCTATTTGTACTTCAGCGTCATTAAAAAACCGTATGTCGTCGTATCTATTCAAATCTTTTTGGGTATAAAAACAAATGTAATGATCTCCTTTTTATATTCCGAAGACTTGGCGCGAATTTAAAGTTGTGATTTCGGCAATTTCTTTTAAGTCTTTGTTATAAATGCTGGCTAATTTCTCGGCTACCTGAATCAAATAGGCGCTTTCATTGCGCTTACCTCGGTAAGGGACTGGCGCAAGATAAGGAGCATCTGTTTCTAATACAATTTCAGAAAGCGAGATTTGATCTAGAAACTGATCTATTTTACCGTTCTTAAAAGTAACCACACCACCTATTCCTAATTTCATTTTTAAGTCTATCGCGCGTTGTGCTTGTTCTAAGTTGCCAGTAAAACAATGAAATATGCCATGAAGTGCGGTCCCTTGATAATCGTCTAGTACCTCAAACACTTCGTCAAATGCTTCCCTACAGTGAATCGCGATAGGCAACTTCTTATCTATAGACCACTGTATTTGAGTGTGAAAAGCCTCTTGTTGTTGCGATTTAAAACTCTTGTCCCAATACAGATCCATCCCTATTTCGCCTACTGCTACATAAGGCTCCTTTTGTAGCATTTCTGCCGCGTGAGCGAGCTCTTCTTTGTAATTTTCCTTTACATGTGTAGGGTGTAAACCACACATTAAATGAACTTGCGCAGGATATTTCTTTTTAAGACTCAGCATCGCATCAGTATAGCTCGCGTCTATGGCTGGTACAAAAAAACGTTCTACTCCAGCGTCAAGAGCTCGTTGTATCATCGCCTCTTGGTCCTCATCAAAAGCCTCGCTGTATAAATGCGTGTGTGTATCTGTCAAAATCATAAGGCAAAAATAAGGATTGAAACAGGCATGCTTTCCCTTTTTTAAAAGAAGTTTGTGATGCACTTGTTATGCTTTCTTTTTTAAAAGAAGTTCATGCCGCACTTGTTGAGCTACAAAAGCAGAATTATATTTACCTCTTAAAACTATTTCATGGCATCGCTTAAAAAATTACTTCTCTCCCAGGGCTATATAGCGCACCATATCAGAGTGGCTTCAAAAAGCGGTCATATAGTTGCCAAAGCATCCATAAACGGTCATCCGGGAAGGTTTATTATAGATACAGGTGCCAGTGCCACTTGCGTGAACCAAGCCATGTATAAAGAATTCCAACTAGAAACAGAATTTATGGACCGACAAATAGGTACGGCTAGTGGTTCTCTACGACCACGTATTTCTCATCACAATACCTTAGAATTGAGCGATTGGTCAGATGAAGATGTAACCTTGTTAAGTATGGATATGAGCTTTATCAATACAGCACTCAAAACAGAAGGAATGCGTTCTATCCAAGGATTATTAGGGGCCGACTTCTTGATCGCTGCAAAAGCAATTATAGATTATAAAGGCAAAAAGATGTATTTAAAGCCGTAAAAAAAAGCCTTGATAGTGACATCAAGGCTTTTTTTTAAAAAATAGAGGTTATCATCAATAGGAAACACTAAATGTTCCATTGGTGATATCAAAATTATTTGGAGGGCCGGTCACAAAATCAAATGTTCCGGAAACCGTATTTGCAGCAGTATCTGCTGTTAAAATTTCTAAAGTACCCGTTACAGAAATGGCACTAGCACCACCGCTAGTCGTATAAGTAGCAGTGTAATCACCACTAGAAGCAAACGCATAGGAACCAGGGGTTATGGTGCCTGGGAAACTTAATGTTATCGCCGCTGAGCTGTTGGCACCATTTACTAAGATGGTTCCAGAAGAATCCACACCCGCTACTGTTTGAGGATTAAGGGCAACACCGTCTACATTAGCATTAAAGCTGTCCGTAGAAGATCCACCTCCACCTGTTCCTAATGCTCCACCAAAGGGCACTTGAAAAATAACACCTTTTCTCATATAAAGAGAGTCGGCATTATTTGCTAAGTAACTCACAAAACTAAAAGTTCCAGTAACACCACTTTGAGTGTTTACTGAGGTAAGTCGTAATTCTCCATTTCCATTTCCTAAATTAGAAGAAAAAGGAGCTGAACCATTAAAGGTATAAATAGCCTCACTTTGGGAACCTGCGCCAAACCTATATAAGCCTACGCCATCACCATCCAAGTTAAACTCTAGTGTTTCTAGTGGGTTTTGTCCTACTACAGAAAGTGTTCCATCTGCATTTACAGTAGCGCTCATTTGCTCAGACTTAAAAAACTCTCCATTACGTACCGCTTGAATCGCAGGTGTGTTATCATCTTCTAAATTTTCAGAACAAGATCCAAAAGAGATGACAGCAAGGGCAATCAACAAGTATTTACTAATCAGTTTCATAGAATAAATTATGTGTTGCAACAAATGTAAATAAAATATAAACATATGCTGTATATTATTAAATAAATGATATTTTTGCAATCTCAAATTAATAATCAGGGTCGGGCACCCATAAACTTTAATAGTTATGCCAGTAAAAATTAGATTACAAAGACACGGTAAAAAAGGAAAACCATTTTATTGGATCGTTGCAGCAGATGCGCGTTCAAAAAGAGATGGTAAATATCTTGAAAAATTAGGTACTTATAACCCTAACACTAACCCAGCAACAGTGAATCTCGATGTAGATGGAACTGTAACTTGGTTAGAAAATGGTGCACAACCTACAGACACAGCGCGTAACTTATTAAGTTACAAAGGTGTGATGATGAAGAAACACCTTAAAGGTGGTGTGCTTAAAGGCGCATTTACTGAAGAACAAGCTGAAGAGAAATTCAATGCATGGTTATCTGAAAAAGAAGGTAAGATCTCCGGTAAGGCATCAGGTCTTCAAGCAGATGCTGACGCAATGGCTGCAAAAGCTCTAGAAGCTGAAAAAGCAGTAAATGAAGCTCGTATCGCAGCAAATACTCCAGAAGTAGTTGAAGAACCAGCTGCTGAGAGTGCTGATGCAACAGAAGAAGAAGAGTAAAAAACAAAGTCATGCGTAAAGAAAAATGTTTTTACGTAGGTACTGTTGTTAATAAATTTAGCTTTAAAGGGGAGTTACTAGTTAAACTAGACACAGACGAACCAGAGCTTTTTACAGAAATGGAATCAGTTTTTATCGAGATCGGTAAAAATTTGGTTCCATTTTTTATTGAATCTAGTCAGTTGCACAAATCACTTCTTCTTAGAATAAAAATAGAAGATATAGATGATGAAGCTGCAGCAGACGCAATGATGAAAAGAGACCTTTATCTACCTCTTTCCTTTCTTCCTAAACTAGAAGGGAATAAATTTTACTTCCATGAAGTCATCAATTATAAGATCATAGATACCAATCATGGCGAGATAGGTACCATTACAGGTATCAACGACATGACGACTCAAGCCCTTTTTATAGTAGATCATAACGGAGATGAAATGCTGATTCCGATCAATGATCATTTTATTAATCAAGTAGACCGGGAACAGAAGACCGTTACAGTTACCACACCAGACGGATTGATAGACCTATATCTTTCTTAAACTTTATGAATTACTTTTTATCATGAGCCTATTCAAATTCAAAGAATTTACCGTAGCTCAAGATCGATGTGCTCAAAAAATAGGTACTGACGGTGTTTTATTAGGCGCCTGGGCAACCACTCATCAAGAACCTAGAACCATCCTTGATATAGGAAGTGGCACCGGAGTTATTTCTTTAATGCTCGCACAAAGATTTGCCAACTCCAATATAGAAGCACTAGAAATAGATGTAGATGCCTACGAGCAAGCAACAGAGAACTTTGAAAACAGTCCGTGGGGTGATCGCTTATTTTGTTTTCATGCGACATTCCAAGAGTTTTATGAAGAAGTAGAAGAACGTTACGATCTCATTGTGAGCAACCCACCCTTTTATGATGCCGTCAGTGTCAAGAATACTGGACAGATAGAGGACAAACGCCAGCAGGCAAGATTTGATGACGCCTTACCTTTTGAAGAACTGGTATATGGGGTTTATCAATTACTGGAAAAGGATGGAACTTTTGCCTGCATTATTCCTAAAGATCGAGAAAAACATTTTTTAGAAATAACTTCTCATTTTCAGTTAGAACCAGTGCACACGACATATGTTAAAGGCACTGAAGACAGTAAAGTAAAAAGATGTTTGATGGAATTTCGCTTTCGCGAAAGCGTGCAAAACAAGCCTGCCATTGCTACAATAGAAACTCTGGTCATTGAAAAATCAAGACACGATTATACTGAAGATTACATAGGTCTTACAAAAGACTTTTACTTAAAAATGTAACTTTTACGCAATCAAATAAAGCTTTGTAGATCGACTTTATTGAGGCACCTACAAAAACGACTCGCAATCGATTGAAAGATTAAAAATAATTAGGCCTGATTCCTTAAGAATCAATTATTTTTACGACCAAATTACTCTAATAACAAAACCTTTAAATTTTATATTTATAGTTTTGTATTTAACATTTAAAGAATGAAACCAGATTTATTTGAAGCACCAGATTATTATAACCTGGACGACCTTTTAACCGAAGAACATAAAATGATACGCGATGCTGCCCGTGCATGGGTAAAGCGTGACGTATCCCCTATTATAGAGCAGGCAGCGCAAGACGCAAAATTCCCTAAGAGCATTATTCCAGGCTTGGCTTCTATCGGAGCTTTTGGACCGTATATTCCTGAGGAATACGGCGGTGCTGGACTGGATCAAATTTCTTACGGATTGATCATGCAAGAGATCGAGCGCGGTGATAGTGGTGTAAGATCCACAGCTTCTGTGCAATCTTCTCTAGTGATGTATCCTATTTGGAAATACGGTAGTGAAGAACAACGTCAAAAATTTCTTCCTAAACTTGCTAGCGGTGAGTTCATGGGATCTTTTGGCCTTACAGAGCCCGATCACGGTTC
Organism: Nonlabens sp. MB-3u-79; assembly: GCF_002831625.1. Lineage (NCBI taxonomy): Bacteria > Pseudomonadati > Bacteroidota > Flavobacteriia > Flavobacteriales > Flavobacteriaceae > Nonlabens > Nonlabens sp. MB-3u-79. Next base: position 598,069 of record NZ_CP025116.1, read on the forward strand.
TAACCCTAGCGGGATGACCACTAATTATAAAGATGCTGGTGACGGAGAGCATGTCATTCTTAATGGCGCAAAACTTTGGATTTCTAACAGCCCTTTTTGTGATGTTGCTGTCGTATGGGCAAAAAATGAAGAGGGACGCATACATGGAATTATTGTTGAACGTGGTATGGAAGGGTTTACAACTCCAGAAACACACAACAAATGGTCTTTAAGAGCTAGTGCAACTGGGGAGTTGATCTTTCAAGATGTCAAAGTACCTAAAAGCAATATTTTACCTAACAAATCTGGATTAGGAGCACCATTAGGATGTTTGGATTCGGCTCGTTTTGGAATAGCTTGGGGAGCCATAGGAGCCGCAATGGATTGTTATGATACGGCCTTGAGATATGCTAAGCAACGCATACAGTTTGGTAAGCCTATTGCTGCTTTCCAATTGCAACAAAAGAAACTTGCCGAAATGATTACCGAAATCACCAAAGCACAATTACTCGCTTTGCGTTTAGGACAGCTTAAAAATGAAGATCGTGCCACCTCAGCTCAGATCTCTATGGCAAAACGTAACAATGTAGATATGGCCATTAAAATTGCTCGTGAAGCGCGACAAATTTTAGGTGGTATGGGAATTACTGGAGAATACAGCATCATGCGTCACATGATGAACTTAGAAAGTGTCATCACTTATGAAGGTACTCATGACATACACCTGCTCATCACTGGACTAGACATTACTGGTGAGAATGCCTTTAAGTAGACCTTAACTTATACATATCCCTATCAAATCCTTTTAAGCAATTAAAAGGATTTTTTTTTAGAGCTCAACTCTTAGGGAAATAGCTAGTACCTTCTGTTTTATTTTATTCTATTACTGCTACAAATAGCCAGTCGATAAAGTATTTAAATTTTCACCCTTTTTAACTCTAAATTGATAAAAATCACTAATGAAGTTAATCCTTTATTAATTCTATCTTTTTAAAATGAAAGGTACTGCTCCTGTGTTTATTTTTGTAACCTAACAAGCAGTTATGAAAGAGAATACCATATCCAGTCAAATCAGTGAGGTGCGTAAACGATTATTGCATCATGAACTCTACTCTCAAATAAAAACTGATGAAGATCTAAGAATATTTATGTCTTCTCATGTCTATGCAGTATGGGACTTTATGTCCCTATTAAAAGCCTTACAGAATTCACTAACCTGCACTTCTACTCCGTGGGTCCCTAAAGGAAATCCTGATCTGAGATACCTCATTAACGAGATAGTCCTCGCTGAAGAAACAGATAGAGATCAACATGGCAACAGAATGAGCCATTATGAAATGTACCTTAATGCGATGAATGCTGCAGGAGTTGCTACAGACAAGGCTCAAAGTGATATTACAAAATTATCTCAGTCCGATCAAATCCTTGAAAAGATTGAGAGCTCAACATTAGCTTCACATATCAAACAGTTCCTGACATCCACCTTTAGCATCATCAACAGAGGAAAAGATCACGAGATTGCAGCCGCTTTTACTTACGGTAGAGAAGACTTGATTCCTGAAATGTTTACAGAGATCCTTAGCGGGTTAGCAACAACACAAATAGCAACTGATCTGGAACCGATCACCTATTATTTTGACAGACATATTGAATTAGATGGCGATGAGCACGGACCTATGGCACATAAAATGGTGGCCATGCTCTGCGGAGACGACCCTATAAAATGGCAAGAAGCAGCTGAAGTTTCTAAAGAAGCCCTAGAATCTAGAATTACATTATTTGACGGCATATTAGAACAGATCCATTCGTCAACATTAGAATTGGTTTAAACCCAAACAAAAAAGCCGATTCTTAAGAATCGGCTTTTTTTATGTGCATCAATAAAACTATTACAGCTATATATTATCTTCTTCTAAGGTTTTCCCAGAAATATCTGTCACAGTTTCTATTTGTGGAGCGTATTTTTTGATCGTGAGTTCCACACCAGATTTAAGAGTCATTTGATTGACATGACACCCCACACAGCTGCCTAGCAAACGGACTTCTACAAACTTATCTTGATCTATAGAAACCAATTCTATATCTCCTTTATCTCTTTGTAAAAAAGGTCTGATCTCCTGTAATCCAGCTTCTACTGCGGCTGCCAACTCTTCTCCTGTCATCATTATTTTTTATTTACTGCACTACAACCTGCCATAGTTGTAATTTTAATTGCTTGTGTAGGTGGCAAGGCATCATTTCTACGAACCGTTTCTGAAACTACTTTTTTAGTGATTTCAATAAATGCTTTTTCAATGTCTGTGCCCTCCTGCATTGCTGCTGGTCGCCCTGCATCCCCTGCTTCTCTTATGGATTGTATCAATGGCAATTCACCTAAAAAAGGAATGTCTAAATCTTCAGCGAGATTTCTTGCTCCGTCTTTACCAAAAATATGATATTTATTTTCTGGTAATTCTGGCGGTGAGAAATAAGCCATGTTCTCAATAATTCCTAAAACAGGAACATTGATACTTTCTTGTTGGAACATCGCAACTCCCTTGCGTGCATCAGCTAGTGCAACCGTTTGAGGTGTAGAAACTACTACCGCACCTGTTAAGGGTAAGGACTGCATAATACTCAAGTGAATATCCCCTGTTCCTGGTGGCAAGTCAACAACTAAAAAATCAAGGTTTCCCCAAGCCGCATCAAAAATCATTTGATTCAATGCTTTTGAGGCCATTGGTCCACGCCATACGACTGCCTGATCTGGTTGTGTAAAGAAACCTATAGAAAGTACTTTTACTCCATAACTTTCGACCGGCTTCATTTTTGATTTACCATCGACATTTACAGAAAGTGGCTTTTCATTTACAATGTCAAACATAATAGTGGCACTAGGACCGTAAATATCTGCATCCAGAAGACCCACTTTAAAGCCCATTTTTGCAAGAGTTACGGCAATATTTGCTGTAACCGTAGATTTACCTACCCCACCTTTACCAGATGCTATTGCAATAATATTATCAATACCTGGAATGGCTTTTCCTTTGATCTCTGGTTTCTTATCGGCCGTTTCTGGCGCTTCTACTTTAAGGTTTACCTTGATCTGTGCTTTTTCATAGACTTCTCTATGAATCGCCTGTAGGATAGAAACCTCTGTTTTTTTCTTTGCTTGCAGACTGTGATTATTGATCGTTACATCAACTACTACCTCATCTCCAAAAACAAGTACATTTTTAATTGCACCGCTTTCTACCATGTTTTTTCCTTCCCCTGGAACCGAAATGGTTTCCAAAGCTTTAAAAACGTCTTTCTTTTCTATTTTCATTTTGAATTTTAGAGTATTATTCTGTTCATCATTTCAAGTATACCTTATAATTCGATGCTATCTCCGGCAGTTCCATATCCAAGTACAACCGCGCTCTTCAGCAAGCAGGTTGCTTTTCTATTTCATTCGGACTTGATATCATTGCAATTATTTCAAGCCTATTTTAAATAATAAATAGTCCCACAAAGGTACTACTCAGAGTTCGTAATTAAAAATCATTCTAAATAAAAGGAATAGATAATCATTATACCGCTTTAGTCCCGTATCGATTGCGGCATCAACTGCTATTTTAAAATAAAAAAGTGAACTGGGTGCTATCTCCAATAATTTAAGTATTACTCCCGTATTTGATGTATTCTATGTGAAGCGGCCTGTTCTCGCCTCCTAATTTAAAATCTACAGTATCTCCTGCTTTTGCCCCTATGATCGCTCGGGCGATAGGCGTGGTAAAAGCTATTTTTCCCTGAGCTACATTTGCTTCATCTACTCCTGTAATGGTCAGCACCTGATATGTCGTTAAGTTTAAATTTTTAACTTTCACCGTGGCGCCAAAACGTATTTCATCTTGCGGTTGCTCTTCTAAAAGAATGGGACGAGCTGAATTTATTCGCTCTTTGAGTAATTTTATCTTTCCAAGAACTAAAGTTTGCTCGCGTCTTCTTTCCTTCTCATCTTCTACCGCAATTCCTGCAAAATCATTTTCTAAGGCATCTAGTTCTTCTCTTAATTGGTTCATGCCACTTGGCGTGACATAATTGATCACATGGTCAGGCAACACCGCCCTCTGGGGGATGACTACTGGTTCTTCTTGATCTCCTTCTCTTACAAAGCCTCTACTCATCTACCTTATATTTCTTCAACATTTCTAAAGTCGTATACTCTAGCGCTTTGTCATCTGTAGAAGCTAGTGCCACCATAGGAGCTACACCAGCTTTTTCAGCTTCTAACCATCTTAAAATGCACAAGCACCATTTATCTCCCGGCTTTAAACCAGGAAACTGGTAAGCAGGAATAGCACGAGTAAGGTCGTTCCCTTTTGACTTAGTATACTCTAGAAATTCCTCTGTCATGACTGCACAAACAACATGAGTCCCTTGATCTTCATTTGCCGTACGACAAAAACCATCCCTCCAGTAACCCGTCATGGGGTCATTGCAGCAAGATTCTAATGCAGTGCCGAGCACGTTTAAAGCGGTAGATTTTTCAGTAGTTTGTGACATAGTATAAATCGGGATTGAAAATATAAGCAGGAATAAATAGTTCGACATTATTCTGTTTTTAGTTGAGTCTCTATTAATGGTCAGAAATGACAGCTATACGTCTTAAAACGAACCGCTACTTCTGTAAAGGATATCTGGCGTTAGTGGCTACCTATTAATTAAACCGTTTATTAATCCAGCTTGCTATAAGCTGCAAGGTCTCTGGATCAAAGGTTTCTTCTATCTGATCGTATTCTACACCACTTCCAGTTGTTGCATTTTGAAATAAATGGTTGAGCCCTGGTAGTGTTTTTAAGGTGACGTCTTTGTTTCCCGCTTTCGCGAAAGCGGATTTCATACCAGATAAGTTGATTTCAGGAATCACTTGATAATCTAAAGAGCCGTTGATTGCCAAAACCGGGCAGCTTACTTTTTCCAAATTAATAGCAGGATCATATGTTAAAAAGAAACGCATCCAGTTGCCGGAAAATTGCTTGCTTACCTCTGTTATATATTGTTCTGAATATTTAGACTGTAACGCATCAGGCGCTTTAGTTGCTGCAGCAGTCATCATTATTTTAAGTTCTTGTTGAAGCGCTTGGTTTGTAGCGTTTTTAGACGCTAAAACCTTTTGGAATAATTGATCCATTAAGTTCATTTCAAAATTCAGCTCCTTTTCTGGTGCGCCTTGAAGCGCTGCTCCTTTTCTCATTTGTGGTAAGAGTACTTGATCCCCTCGCAAACCTGTTCCTGCAAGTGAAACAAAGAAGGCCACGTCTTTTTTATTGTTTGCAATCACTATAGGTGCGATCAAACCACCTTCACTATGCCCTATAAGTCCTATTTGTTTTTTATTGATATCCTTACGAGTCTTGAGATAGTTCACCGCCGCTTCTACGTCGGTAGCAAAATCGGCACTAGTAGCATCTTTCTGTATTCCTTCAGATGCTGCTACACCACGGTCATCGTATCTCAACACGGCTATTCCGTTTCTAGTTAAGTAATCTGCAAGTACTAAAAAGGGTTTGTGGCCTAATAACTCCTCATTTCTATCTTGAGGGCCAGAGCCAGAAATCAGAATCGCCACCGGCGGATTCTTAGCTTCTGAAGGCAATGTTAATGTACCTGCTAATTTGATGTTGTTTGCTTTTGGATTGGTAAATAAGACTTCTTCTACCTTATAAGGGAAAGGGGCTTTAGGCTCTTGAGGCCTGTTGGGTTTTACTTCTACGTAGTCTTTCTTCTCTAAATTCATCTCTGCAGAAAAACCTCCTTGAGCAAAAGTACCCATGATTTTCCCTCCTTTAAGTTCGCCTTCATATTTAATTTTATAGGCATTGAGCACTAGGGTGATTTTACTTCCTTCTATAGTTGCGGCATCCATAGGTAGGAAAGTTTTAGATTGTGAAGGGCTTTGCATTTTTGCCGTATACACATCATCTGTATTTGAAATTTCAAATACGAGTGGCATTCCTTGAATTCCTCCGGTCCAAGAACCTTCAAATTCTTGTGCATTTGATCCTAAGGAATTTAGTAGAACAATGATCCAAAAAGTGATGTTGCGTGTTATTTTCATGAGTACAGTTGTTAGGTATATTCCAAACTAGATCCTAAAGATACTTAGATTAAGGAATCTATCAAAAACAAACCTGTAGAATGAATACGAAGCTATGAGGCTTTTTCAATCTGAGCTTTCAATTCATGAAGAGGTTGCACGCCAGCGCCTTTCCAGACTTGTTTACCGTTTTTAAAAATCAGGAACGCAGGCACGCCTCTGATAGAGAATTTTGTAGCGAGAGCTTTGTTTTTGTCCACGTCAATTTTAAGAATACGCACCTGATCTCCTAAGTCCTCTTTTAGTTGTTCTAGAACAGGCATCATGGTTTGACAAGGACCGCACCAAGTGGCAAAAAAGTCTATTAATACGGGAGTATCGCTATTCGTAAGTTCTTTAAAGCTGGACATAATGTTTGTTTATTTTACAAGTAAATCTCAATAAGCTGTGTAGAAGTGGCCTGGAACAACACCTTGTCTATTCCCGCTGGCAATAAAAGACATTCTCCTTGATTGATCGCGTAAGACTCGTTTTCATAAAGCAAAAAAGCACTTCCTTTTACGCACATATATATGATAAACGAATTGATTTGAGATAGGTCCCGTTCTTGCTCTCCTTTTATCTTTAAAAAATTGGTTTTAAAATAAGGAGAATTGATCAACTCATTAGCTTGGTTCTTTTTTCTTGTGTATTCGGTATGGTATTTATCTTGAAGTTCAAAGTCAATGGCCTCCAACGCCATTTCAGTATGAAGCTCTCTAGTTTTTCCTGTTTTTGCATCTTTGCGGTCGTAGTCATAAATGCGGTAAGTAACATCAGAAGATTGCTGGATCTCAGCAAGCACGACTCCAGCACCTATCGCATGAACTCTTCCTGTAGGAATGTAAAAAGCGTCTCCTGCTTTTACTGGAAATTCATTTAAAACTTCGGTAATAGTATTGTTTTCAAGATATTCTTGATAAGAATGTTGATCCAGTTGTTTCTTAAAACCTACGGTGATCACAGCATCTTCATAAGATGGCATGATATACCACATCTCATTTTTACCAAAGGAATTGTGTCGTTCTCTAGCAAGTTCATCACTGGGGTGTACTTGAATAGAAAGTGGTTTTTTTGCGTCTATAAATTTGATGAGTAAGGGGAATTCCCCACCGTACTGATGGAAAACTTCTTCTCCTAGAAAATCAGCTTTAAATAACTCTATAAGCTCATTGATTGTTTTTCCTTTGTACAATCCTTGATTTACTAGAGTTTCACTTCCAGGCACTGCGCTTATTTCCCAAGACTCTCCTATGGATTCTTGATCGTAATTTTTATTAAAATCTGTTTTGAGCTTTTCTCCACCCCAAATACGATAGTGAAAAACAGGCTCGAATTTCAAAGGATACACTTTCATTAATGACTTCGTAACTGAATGAGCCCGCAATTTAAGATAACCGCACCAAAATAGCTAGTGTACACCTTCAAATTAAACTTTTGAAGATCAAAGAGGTATCTTTATTAGTGGCACACAGGCTTTGTGCTGCCAACTATTCTGCTTTAGTTTAAGCATGGTTTGCTATAAAGTAATATTAAAAAATAGAAAGCCAGATCACCATAATCCCTATCTTTACTGAGCTATGGAATCACCACCTTTAGAGGTTCAAATCAAAACCTTGCCGCTTTCTCCGGGAGTCTATTTGTATTTTGACAAAAAAGACAAGTTGCTCTATGTAGGAAAAGCAAAAAAGCTCAAAAATCGAGTTTCGTCTTACTTTACAAAAAGCCACGACAGTTTCCGCATCCGAACGATGGTGAAAAACATCCACCGTATTGAACATATAGTGGTAGAAACAGAAACTGATGCGCTGCTATTAGAAAACAGCTTGATTAAAAGTCGCAACCCGCGGTACAATATCATGCTGCGCGATGATAAAACTTACCCCTGGCTGGTGATTAAAAAAGAACGTTTCCCACGGGTTTTTCTAACTCGTAAAATGATCAAAGACGGCAGTGAATATTTCGGCCCTTATACCAGTGTTAGAACAGTAAGAACTTTGCTGGAATTAGTAAAAACGCTGTATCCCATACGCACTTGTAATTACGATTTACAACAAGACAAAATTAATGAGGGCAAGTTTAAATTGTGCCTAGAATACCATATAGGTAATTGTAAAGGTCCTTGCACTGGGTTGCAACATGAAGTAGCATACAACCGCAGTATAGAAGCCATAAGAGGAATTGTAAAAGGGGATTTTAAGGAAGCCGTTTCTTACTTTACAGAGTTGATGCAAGCCCATGCAGTCAACATGGAGTTTGAAGAAGCACAGCAATTAAAAGAGAAACTAGAAATCCTTACGAGATACCAAGCCAAGTCTACCGTAGTCAACCCTAATATTTCTAACGTAGATATCTTTACAATAGTAAGTGATGAAGCGGCTGGTTATGTGAATTATCTTCAAATCAATCATGGAGCAATCACACGCTCGCATACCATGGAGCTAAAGAAACAACTGGATGAAGATGACAAGCAATTGCTAGAACTCGCCATTGTAGAATTGCGCAATAGATTTGATTCCCAATCAACAGAGGTTTACACGCAATTTGAGGTAGAACTAGGAGAAAATCTCAAAGTAACCGTACCTAAACTAGGAGACAAAAAACGAGTGGTTGATTTATCAGAACGCAATGCTAAATTCTTTAGACAGGAACAGTTCAAAACTATTAAAATTGTAGATCCAGACCGACATACCAACAGGCTTATGATCCAGATGAAAGCCGACTTACACCTGGATGAAGAACCTAGACATCTGGAGTGTTTTGACAATTCAAATATTCAAGGAACCAACCCTGTTGCGGCATGTGTAGTGTTCAAAAATGGTAAACCCAGTAAAAAAGAGTACCGAAATTTCAATATAAAAACAGTTGAAGGACCAGATGATTTTGCAAGTATGGAAGAGGTCGTTTACAGAAGGTACCGCAGGTTGCTAGAAGAAGACCAGCCCTTACCTCAACTGATTATTGTTGATGGTGGGAAAGGACAACTTTCCAGTGGCGTTACTGCCTTAGAACGACTGGGATTAAGAGGTAGAATACCTATAATAGGAATTGCAAAAAGACTGGAAGAGCTTTTTTATCCTAACGATCCTGTACCTTTATACCTAGATAAACGTTCTGAAACCTTAAAAGTCATTCAGCAAATGCGTAATGAAGCGCACCGTTTTGGAATCACACATCATAGAAACAAACGCAGTAAACAAGCTATTGAAACCGAACTAGACGAGATTCCTGGAATAGGAGAAAAGACGGTGGTAGATTTACTCAAGTACTTTAGAAGCGTTAAACGCGTTAAGGTAGCAACTAAAAAAGAGCTGGCTGAAGTTGTAGGGGTTTCTAAAGCTCAAAAAATTATAGATTTTTATAAAGATGAAGAAGAGTAGGTTCCTTTTGTTTTTAATCGTTCTCGCTTTCGCGAAAGCGAATCATCTTCAAGCGCAAGAGAACGAACCTACCTCTAGACCAAAAATAGGACTGGTGCTTTCTGGTGGTGGTGCAAAAGGACTGGCTCATATAGGAACTTTGAAAATTATTGATTCGCTTGGGATAAAGGTGGACTACGTGGCAGGAACGAGCATGGGAGCGATCGTAGGATCTCTTTATGCCTCTGGATATACAGGCAAACAGATCGATTCTATTTTTAATATTATTGATTTTGACAAGATCATTTCTGACGATATACCCCGTAATTCAAAATCCTATTATGAACGCAGAAGCAATGAACGCTATGCGGTAACTTTGCCTTTTAAAGATTTTAAAGTATTGCTCCCCTCCTCTTTGAGTAAAGGCCAAAATATCTATAACTTGCTTTCAAGATTGCTGTCTCATGTTAAAGATACAGATGATTTTAGCAAACTACCTATTCCTTTTTTATGTATCGCTACAGACATTACTACTGGTGAAGAAGTAGTACTAGATAGAGGGTATTTACCAAAAGCTGTAAATGCTAGTGGTGCGCTACCTTCCCTTTTTGCACCTGTAGAAATAGACGGCCAGCTGCTTATAGACGGAGGTGTTACCGACAATTATCCTATAGACAAATTGAAAGAACGCGGCATGGACATTATTATAGGTGTAGATGTGCAGGACGATTTAAAATCACTACAGGAATTGCGTAGTGCACTAGATATACTTTCGCAGATCAATAATTTCCGTACTATTAATGACATGAAGGCAAAAGCGCCACAAACAGATGTCTATATCACCCCTGATATAGCAGCCTATACTGTAGTCTCTTTTGACCAAGGAAGAGAGATAATTCAAAAAGGAGAAGAAGCGGCTAGAGAACATGCAGCCCAACTTAAAAGCTTAGTCTTTGATAACTATTCCAGACCAGAATTAATAGTCAAAACTGTGGACAGTATTTATCTCAACAAGATCAATGTAAAGGGAAATAATAATTATACCAGAGCTTTTATTGTAGGTAGGTTTAAAGTGAAAACACCTGGAATGGTGGCTTATAAAGATTTGAGTAGTGGTTTCAATAATTTACAAGCAACTGATAATTTTACTAAAATCAATTATGAAATCATCGCAGACGATGGTGGCTCCATATTAGAAATAGATTTAGTTGAAAGCGATGTACGTAATTATTTACGACTGGGGCTTCACTATGATGAACTGTTGCGCAGTGCGGCACTTATCAATCTAGCTCGGAAAAATGTTTTTTTTGATAACGATATTATATCGGTGGATGCCATCATAGGAGATAATCTCAGGTACAATTTTGATTATTATATCGATAAAGGCCGTTACTGGTCCATAGGCTTGCACAGTGAATTTGTAAAATTTGAACAAGACGTAAGTGCCGCTTTTGTAGAAGATGTCATCAACTTGGCACCGCTAAGTGTGAACAGCCTTAGGTTACAATATAGAGACTGGACACAACAAGGCTTTTTACAGACAAGGATTAATGAATCGGTGAATTTTGTTGCAGGAGTTGAAGTAAAGTCGCTCCATGTTTTTACAGAAACCTTGATCACCGGTAACCCTACTAACGACGCAACCGATTTCTCAGACGGGAGTATGGGAAGTGTTTATGGTAAGATACTCGTCGACTCTTATGACAATGCCCTTTTTCCCTCTTCTGGATGGAAGGTAGAAGGTGATTTTCACTTATATGCATTCAATACCGAATTTGGGGAGCGGTTTAAAGAATTCTCTATCGCCCAAGTAGAAGTAGGTCATGCAGAGCGTTTTGGCAATTTTACCCTTCGGGGAGCTGCGCATATAGGAATTACAATAGGTGATACGGACAACTCTGCAATGGATTTTTTCTTAGGAGGATATGGCTCCCGCAGGATCAATAATCTTATTCCGTTTTATGGATATGATTTTATAAGTATTAGTGGCGGCTCCATGATTAAGGTGCTTTTTGAAGCAGATTATGAAGTATTCAAGAAGAATCATGTGGTGTTCAGTGCTAATTTTGCAAACACACAAGACAATTTATTTGAACAATCTGACTGGTTCAGTAATGCAAGGTATACTGGTTATGCCATTGGTTATGGTATAGAAACCTTTTTAGGTCCGTTAGAATTAAAATACAGCTTCTCTCCACAACAGAAAGACGGACAGGTATTTGTGAATATCGGTTTTAAATTTTGATAAAGCCTTTCTGCTTTTTTAAATGTATGCTGATACCTTACTAGTTGTTGTAAAAAAGCAAAAATAATAAGGTATTGAACAACAAATCAAGGCACGCCGACGATTAAAAAATTAAATAATAGCATTTAATCATGGAATGGTCTAAAGAATTCCCGAAATTTGAGAGATTTAATTTCTAGCTATGCCTTTTTACCATAAACTGGGTAAAATACCACCCAAAAGACACACGCAATTTAGAAAACCCGATGGTTCTCTTTATTCAGAACAACTTTTTGGAACCATAGGTTTTGAAGGGATGTCCACAAACTCTTACCATATGTACCGACCTACTATGGTTAAAGAGATTAAAAATCAATACAGTGTAAAACCAGAAATAGCACTGAAAAACCACCTTAAATCTTACCGTCTTAAAGGCTTTCAAATACAACCCGAAGCCGACTATTTAGAAAGTCGTAAAACCGTTTTAATAAATAGTGACGTGGCCATTATCCTTGCTGCACCACAAGAATCTACTGAGAATTATTTCTATAAAAATAGCGATGCAGACGAATTGCTTTTTGTTCATAGAGGGACGGGGACACTGCGTACTCATTTAGGAAATTTAGATTTTAAATACGGCGATTACTTATTGATACCTAGAGGTATTATTTATAAAATTGATTTTGACACTACTGATAACAGGCTTTTTATTGTGGAGAGTAGACGTCCCATTTATACTCCTAAACGCTATAGAAATTGGTTTGGTCAATTGTTAGAACATGCCCCTTACTGTGAACGAGACTTGAGAAGACCCGAAACTCTAGAAACACATGACGAAAAAGGTGAGTTTTTAATAAAAGTAAAAAAGCAAGACGATATTTTTGACATGGTCTATGCATCACACCCTTTTGACGTCGTTGGATACGACGGTTACAATTTCCCGTATGCTTTTTCTATTCATGATTTTGAACCTATAACTGGACGCATTCATCAGCCGCCACCAGTGCATCAAACTTTTGAAACAGACGCTTTTGTGGTTTGTAGTTTTGTGCCTCGATTATACGATTACCACCCGAATAGCATTCCCGCACCTTATAATCATAGCAATATTGATAGCGATGAAGTGCTTTATTATGTAGATGGAGATTTTATGAGTCGCAACGATATTGCGGCTGGACACATCAGTTTACATCCTGCTGGAATACCCCACGGGCCACACCCAGGAACTGTTGAAAAAAGTATCGGAAAAACAAAGACAGAAGAACTAGCCGTTATGGTAGATACGTTTAAACCTTTAATGGTTACTAAAGAAGGATTAGAAATTGCAGACGACAGTTATCATAAAAGCTGGTTGGATTAATTTAATATTGTAAGAAAATCACACTTGGGATTCTGAAGAAGAATCTGAAGAAACGGAAGTACGATGATGATGAACTAGATTCAATAGAAACAAAAACTGATGCAGTAGTACCAATAGAAGAGCTAATAACCGAAGGAACTTCTCAAAAATAAAAAATTATGATTTTTAAAAGGATAGACATAACACCTCACTTAAGAGCCATGTGGTAGAAAAGATGTCTCTTACCCCTACTAAAATCCTTTATTTAATCAATTAAAAAATACATTATGCCAGCAGATATCAAAAACCTAAAAGATCTACAAAACACCGAGTATTCACTTAAGAAGCTTTTTAAAGAAGCCGAAGACTTTCTTCCACTTCTAGGAACTGATTATGTAGAATTGTATGTAGGTAATGCCAAACAAAGTGCTCATTTTTATAAAACCGCTTTTGGCTTTCAATCAGAAGCTTATGCTGGTCTTGAGACTGGCCTTAAAGACCGGGTTTCTTATGTGTTAAAACAAGGTAAAATAAGACTCGTTCTTACAACACCTATAGTAAAGGACGGAGAACTCAACGAGCACATCAACATTCACGGTGACGGAGTGAAAGTAATAGCTCTATGGGTAGAAGATGCTCGAAAAGCATTTGAAGAAACTACTAAAAGAGGCGCTAAGCCATACCTAGAGCCTACCGTAGAACAAGACGAACATGGTGAAGTTGTAAAGTCTGGGATCTACACCTACGGAGAAACCGTTCACATGTTTATAGAGCGTAAAAACTACAAGGGGCTCTTCCTTCCTGGATTTAAAAAATGGGAATCTCATTACAACCCAGAACCCGTAGGCCTTAAGTTTATAGACCATATGGTAGGAAATGTAGGATGGGATGAAATGAATACCTGGTGTAAATTCTATGGAGAAGTTATGGGCTTTGCACAAATCATTTCCTTTGCAGATGATGATATTGCAACAGAATACACTGCCTTGATGAGCAAAGTGATGAGTAACGGGAACGGTAGAGTGAAGTTCCCAATCAATGAGCCTGCCAAAGGAAAGAAGAAATCACAAATTGAAGAGTACCTAGATTTTTATAATGGTCCTGGTGTACAACATATTGCCGTTGCTACCGATGATATTGTTGCTACCGTAAGCGCAATGAGAGACCGAGGTGTAGAATTTCTTTACGTTCCCGAAGAATATTACGACGATCTTATAGAACGTGTAGGAGAAATAGACGAAGATGTAGAAGTGTTGAAAGAGCACGGTATCCTTATAGATAGAGATGAAGAAGGATATTTATTACAACTATTCACTAAGACTGTTGTCGACCGACCGACTATGTTTATAGAAGTGATACAGCGCAAAGGAGCACAATCTTTTGGAGTGGGAAACTTTAAAGCACTGTTTGAAGCAATAGAAAGAGAACAGGCTTTACGAGGTACTTTATAATAAAATGATAGTGAGTCAGTTATCATTTTGGAATAGACTTTGCAATAGAAGATAGTGGTACTAATTCACGATCAACTCTTATAGATATGAAAAAGATCATTTTTTTAATGATAGCTGTTTTTGCAACAACTACAGCTTTTACTCCAGGGACTGTATCAACAGGCGCCACAGAGCAACTAGCCTTTGAAGATGGAGAGTGGTTTAAATTCAGAATTCACTACGGTGTATTTAATGCCAGCTATGCAGAGCTCAAAGTGAGTAAAGCAAGACTTAAAGGAAGACCAGTTTATCACATTAAAGGAAAAGGGAAATCTACTGGATTACTTCACCTCTTCTTTAAAGTAGATGATAATTATGAAACTTATATAGATCGTGAAACGGTAAAACCATATCGTTTTATACGTGAAATAGACGAAGGTGGACACACTAAAGATATACAGATAGACTTTGATCATGAAGCCGGCACTGCTTTAGTGAACGATAAAAAGAATAAAGAAGAAACGATCGTTAACATTGAGCCATATACTCAAGATATGATCAGTGCTTTTTATCATTTAAGAAACATGGTAGACATTGAAACGCTTCAGTTAGGAGATGAATTCACTTTACCTATGTTTTTTGACAAAGAGAATTTCGAATTTAAATTGAAATATTTAGGTGAAGAAATCGTAAAAACAAAGTTTGGTCAAGTCGCTTCCCTAAAATTTAGACCTTACGTGCAGTCAGGTCGGGTATTTAAAGAAGAAGAAAGCCTTACCGTTTGGATCTCAAAAGATGCTAATAAAATACCCCTGAGAATAAAAGCAAAACTCGCTGTAGGATCGCTAACCGCTGATTTACAATCTTTTAAAGGACTTAAGCATTCCTTCCAGATTATAGCAGATAATTAGCGCTTTTAAAGCCTTGACAATAAATAAAATAAGACCTCATTGTTTTTAGGTTAAATATAGTTAAGACTATGGCTCTAAGAATTGATAGAAACCGCAAGGTTCCTTACTTTTGCGAGTCATTTTAAATGAATCCCATGTCCGAAGAAATCAGCCCAGAGATTGCCCAACGCATTAAATTGCTAGAGGATAAGTTTAAAAATTCTGGCCAGGACATGCTTTCATACTTAGATGGACTGCTCTACGATACCTATACCACTTACTGGGATTATATTAGATTAGACACCTTGCTAAGTCTGCAATTACCCTATACAGAGTTTCCTGACGAGATGATATTTATAAGCTATCATCAGATTACAGAATTGTATTTCAAATTGATCATTCATGAACAAATGCAGATTATAGAAAGCACAACGCTTACTGCTGCGTTCTTTGAAGAGAAAATAAAACGTATCAATAGGTATTATACCGTTTTAATCAACTCCTTTGAAGTGATGATTCAAGGAATGGAACGCGACCAATTTCTTAAATTCAGAATGTCTTTACTTCCTGCAAGTGGATTCCAGAGCGCTCAGTTTAGAATGATAGAATTCTATAGCAGTGATTTAATTAAT
The DNA here is from genome assembly GCF_002831625.1 of Nonlabens sp. MB-3u-79. NCBI lineage: Bacteria > Pseudomonadati > Bacteroidota > Flavobacteriia > Flavobacteriales > Flavobacteriaceae > Nonlabens > Nonlabens sp. MB-3u-79. The sequence goes on from NZ_CP025116.1 coordinate 614,022, forward strand.
TTAGTTCATCCTTCTGTTAGGTCTCGCTTTCGCGAAAGCGAAAAAAACCACACACAAAAAGAATTATTTGAAAATATCTACTGGAAAAAAGGAGGTATTGATATGAATACTGGAGAAAAAACGCTCACACTAAAGCAGTTTGAAAAGCGTTACACTCCTAGATTTTTAAGAATTACAAAAGAAGTAGAACACACTAATTTAAATCAGCGCTATCTTGCATTACCAAAAGAAGAACAAACACAAGAGCTTCAAGATGCGTTGCGTAGATTAGACCAAAACGCAAACATCAACTGGTTGCTCATGCATATGGGAGCCGCACATAGGTATTTGCGTAAAGAGGGGGAAGCAGTAAAAGCAACTGGAGGAACCAACTGGAAAGAATTTCTACCACCTAGCTTTCAAAAAATCTCTTTCTTCCCATCGCTATGGACGCAAGAGGAGCACGATAACTGGGGAAAACAATGGGTAGATCACGCATTAAACACAAAATAAATGATGAATAAATATTTCATCGCCGGCATAGCACTCGCAATGAGCTTTACGGCTTGTAAAAACAATACAGAAACACCCATAAATAAAGTCGTTGAGACCACTCCTAAGACATTGGTACCTTTGATGAAGTATGGTTTTGACCTCAATGAATATGAAATCGTTGCAGACACGGTTAAAGACGGTGCGACTTTCAATGATTTAATCGTCAATCATATTGTCAAAGGGCAAAGTGCTTACCAAACAGCAAATAGACTCAATGAAATTTACGATTTACGCAGAATACAAGCTGGCAAACCCTTTAAGATTTTAAAAAGAAGAGATAGCCTTCGCACTCCTGAAGCCTTTATTTACGAGCTTAGTAAAATGGATTATGTAGTGGTTAATTTTAACGACACCCTAGCAGCTTATAAAGATAAGCACCCTATTTCCTTTAAAAGAAAAACAGCGAGTGGTATCATTAACTCGACATTATCTGAAGCAATGCAGGAGGAGGGCTTAGGTATAAGTGCTATATATGAACTATCTGACATCTATAGATGGTCCATAGATTTCTTTAAACTTCAAAAAGGAGATCGCTTTAAGATGATTTACAATGAACGCTACATTAACGACTCTATTTTTGCAGGGATAGAATCTATAGAAGCTGCTGTTTTTGAAACTGATCAAACGCCCTTTTATGCCTTTGAGTACACGACAGATACGGTGACTCAAATGAGCGATTACTATGATGAAAAAGGTAAAACACTACGAAGTTTTTTCCTAAAAGCTCCTGTAAACTATTCCAGAATTTCTTCCAGATTTACGAAAAGAAGATTTCATCCAGTTCAAAAAAGATGGAAAGCACACAAAGGAACTGATTATGCCGCAGGCTATGGAACTCCTATCGTTGCCACTGCAAATGGAACAGTTACTAAATCTGGCTATACTGGCGGTAATGGTAATTATGTGAAAATAAAACACAGCGGCACCTACTCTACTCAATACCTTCACATGACCAAGCGCAAGGTAAAAGTAGGACAGCGTGTAAAACAAGGACAGATTATAGGAACTGTAGGAAGCACGGGACTAGCTACGGGACCTCATGTTTGTTATCGATTTTGGGTCAATGGAAGACAAGTCGACCCCTACAAACAAAACTTACCTAGTGCGGAGCCTTTACCTCAAGCAAAAATGAAGGAATACCTTCAGTTTGTGGCTCCATTACAAGTAGAAATAGATCAATTGCCTTTCAAAAAAAGCAACCCTATTATTTAAACCATTCCCTCACCACCATCTGTATTACTCCAAGATCTTTTTAGACCCCCTAGTATCATGAAAAACATCAACCCTACTTCTACCGCGGCATGGAAAGCGCTCGCAGATCATTATAAAACAGCAAAAAATTTCAACCTAAAAGAAGCCTTTCAAAATAATCCTGATCGTGCAAAAGAGCTGACCATAAAAGAAGGAGATTTTTATGTAGACCTTTCTAAAAACTTGATTCTTAAAGAAACACAACAAAAATTAGTGGACCTCGCTAACGAATGTCATCTTACAGAAGCCATAGAATCGTATTTTAATGGCGAGAAAATAAATGTGACTGAAAATCGTGCGGTTTTACATACTGCATTACGCACCAATGACATCAGCACTCAAGTAGGTGAAAACGTAACATCAGCGATTGAAAGCAAGAAGAAAATGTTTGCTTTTGTAGATGCCGTAAATAACGGAGAGATTACTGCTGCAAACGGAAAGAAGTTTGATACCGTTGTAAATATAGGAATAGGCGGTAGCGATCTGGGACCTGAGATGATCTATGAAGCCATGCAGGCTTATAAAAATGAACTTAGCCTTCATTTTGTCTCTAACATAGAAGGAGATCACGTGGAAGAAACCTTAAAAAAGATCCAACCAGAAACAACATTATTTGTGATCGTTTCTAAGTCTTTTGGAACACAAGAAACACTTACTAACTCAACAACTATTAGAAATTGGTTTACTAATAAAGTAGGTGCCTCAGCGATAGCAAAGCACTTTATTGCAGTAAGTAGCAATGTACAACGCGCCGTGGATTTTGGAATTGATAAAGAAAATATCTTCCCTATGTTTGATTGGGTAGGTGGCCGTTTTTCTTTGTGGAGTACAGTAGGTATGTCTGTTGCCTTAGGAATAGGCTCTAAAAATTTTCAAGGTTTGCTTGATGGTGCGCATGATATGGACACCCATTTCAGGAATACCTCTTTTGATAAAAACATTCCTGTCCAGTTAGCCTTACTCACGATATGGTACAACAACTTTTTTAAAGCGCAAAGTGAAGCTGTAATACCCTACACTCAATACCTTCATAGACTTCCAGCTTATCTACAGCAAGCCATTATGGAAAGTAACGGTAAGAGTACAGACCGCAATGGAAATCGCGTGGATTATGAAACTGGGAACATCGTATGGGGGGAACCAGGTACCAACTCACAACATGCCTTTTTTCAATTGATACATCAAGGAACTAAATTGATTCCTGCTCAATTTATCGCTTTCGCGAAAACGAAATACAACCACCCAGACCATCAAAACAAACTTATGGCAAATTTCTTTGCACAAACAGAAGCTTTGATGAATGGGAAAACAAGTCAAGAAGCCGCTCAAGATTTGGCCTCCTCAGGAAAATCACAAACCGAAATCGACCAACTGGTTCCTTTTAAGGTCTTTGAAGGAAATAAACCTACGACTACCATATTAGTAGACGAGCTTACTCCACAAAGTTTAGGTAAGCTAGTAGCTATGTATGAACACAAAATATTTGTAGAAGGAGTGATCTGGAACATCTACAGTTATGATCAATGGGGAGTAGAATTAGGGAAGGTCTTAGCTGATGCTATTCTGACCGATATTGAAGACTCCAAATCTGACAAACACGACGCCAGTACGAGTGCTCTTTTACAAAAATATTTTACTCTTAATAATTAATTTATTGTTTTTCAGTTAATTAACGTTAATAAGCTGTTCACTTCTTAATGTTAGCTTAATATTGGTTTACTGGTTTTACGTGTATTTTTGCATCATCAAACTAAACTAATTCTGAAATGAACAGAACATTACACACTTTATTTGCAATTGGGCTTTTCTTAAGCTGCATCGCAGTTAGTGCGCAGGTTACTACCTCAAGCATTAACGGTCGTATTATGGAAACCATAGATACAGCCCAAGAACCTCTTCTAGGAGCAACCATTGTCGCATTACATGGCCCTACAGGAACTAATTACGGAACTTCTACTGACATAGAAGGTTATTACCGTATTTCAAACATGCGTGTAGGTGGACCTTACACGATTACCATTTCTTACATAGGTAAGAGAGAAGAAAAGTTTGAAAACATCTTTCTTCAATTAGGAGAATCTGAAAGAATCAGTTTGACGCTGACAGATGAATCTAATGCTCTTGACGCTGTAGTAATTAATGCAGTAAGAGATGGAATATTTGATTCTGGTAAAACAGGAACAGAAACTAACATCTCTCAACGTGAAATCAATACCATGCCTTCTGTAACTAGAGGAATAGGTGATTTCTTAAGAAAAACTCCTCAAGCTCAGGTTTCTGAGGGTGGAGCGATTTCCATTGCTGGTCAAAACAACCGTTACAACTCTATCTTTATTGATGGTGCGGTAAACAATGATGTTTTTGGTCTTGCTGGCTCTGGTACTAATGGTGGTCAAATAGGTGTGAATCCTATCTCCATCGATGCCATCGAATCTTTTCAAGTAAACGTTGCTCCTTTTGACGTAAGACAATCTGGTTTTACAGGTGGTGCTATCAACGCGATTACTCGTTCTGGTACTAATGAAGTAAAAGGAAGTGCTTATTTCTACACACGTAATCAAGATCTTGCTGGAAAGACTCCAGTAGGAATCAGTGAAGACAACCGTGAGAAATTAGATGACTTTACTGCAAACCTTTATGGTGTACGCGTAGGAGGACCTATCATCAAAGATAAATTGTTCTTCTTCGTAAATGCAGAGGTTCAAAGAGAACAAGAGCCTAGACCATTTGACTCTGATCTTTATAATGGAGATAGCAGTATAGCTGATATCAACACATTAAGGGACAACATCATCAACACATTTGGTTACAATCCTGGTGGGTATGAAAACACTATTACAGAGTTAAATAGTGAAAAGTTCACTGTCAAGTTAGACTATAACATTGATGATAAGAACAGTATTACTGCAAAGCACAATTATGTAAAGGGTGAATCTATTTCTCCTAGCCAAAGTAATAACAGAAACATCAACTTTGCTAACGCTGGTATCTTTTTCCCATCTGAGACAAACTTCTCTACTCTAGAATGGAACACTACTAATGGTAGAAACTTATCTAACAATTTAATTATTAGTTATACTTCTGTAAATGACAACCGTGATCCTCTAGGAAATCCTTTCCCAAGAGTACAAATCAATGATGGTGATGGTCGTATTACTTTTGGTTCAGAAGCCTTCTCAACAGCTAACATTCTTGAGCAAAACATCTTTACTGTTACCAACAATTTTGAAGTTTCTAAAGGAGCTCACAATATGACTTTCGGAGGTAACTTTGAAAACTATGACATCAGAAACGTATTTGTAAGACAAAATTTTGGTCAATATACTTTTAACTCTCTTGCAGACTTCAATACGTACTTTGACAATGACGCTTCAAATGACGCTCTTGCAGATTCTTATTTTCATTCTTACTCTTTAGTTGATCCAGCAGGAACTTCTGGAGATGATATTCAAAATGCAGCAGCTTCTTTTCAATATTCTCAATTAGGTCTTTACGCTCAAGATCAATGGAGTATCGCTGATAATTTTAAATTAACTTATGGTGTTCGTTTTGATGTTCCTTTCTTTGAAAATGGAGCAGTAAATGACGACTTCAATAACAGAACCGTTGGGCTACTTGAAGCACAAGGTTACGATTTAGAAGGTGCAAGAGTTGGTAAGAAAATTAAGAGTCAGGTACATGTTTCTCCACGTGCTGGTTTTAACTGGGACGTAACTGGTGACAGAACTACTCAAATACGTGGTGGTTTAGGAATCTTTACTTCAAGAATTCCTTTAGTATGGCCAGGTGGAGCTTACAACAACAATGGACTAAGCATAGGTGAAGCTAATGCATTTGATAGTCAGACTTTTGTTGCTGACCCTAACAACCAGCCATTAAACGGTGCTCCTGCTCCAGGTAGTGGTGCAGTTGGTGGACAAATTGACATATTTGCTCCAGACTTCAAGTTACCACAAGTAATGAAGTACAACATCGGTGTTGATCAAAAGACTGATATTTGGGGATTGATTGTAAGTGCAGACTTCTTGTACAACGAGACCATCAACAACGTTTTTTATCAAAACTTAAATCTTACTCCATCAACAGAATCATTGAACAATGCTGATGGGCGTCCATTCTACGATCGTGGTGATGAAATAGATGATACTTACTCTAGAATTATACTAGCTACTAACACTAGCGAAGGATGGTCTTACAATGGTACTTTTAGTATCAGTAAACCTTTTGAAAATGGTTTTGGAGGTCAGGTTTCTTACTCTTATGGGCAAGGAAAATCTGTCTTTGAAGGTACTTCTTCACAAAACAGTTCTCAATGGAGAGGTGTAGCAACTGTTAATGGTAAAAATACTGCTGGTGTAGGTAATTCAGAATTTGCATTTGGACATAGAGTTTCTGCTAACGCATCTTATGAAATAAAGTGGAATGAGAACCTTAAAACTACATTTGGTATGTTCTACAATGGACAACAAGGTGGTACGATCAACTATATTTATCAAGGAAGAGACCTCTTAAATGATGACTCTAATGATAATGCATTGTTCTATATCCCAAGAGATCAAAGTGAAATCAACTTGGTAGACAATAACGGTGTATCTGCTGCAGACCAGTGGGCAGCTCTTGATGCTTACATAGACAGCAACGATTATTTAAGTGAGCGTCGTGGTGATTATGCAGAACGTAACGGAGATCGCGGACCATGGAATCACATCGTTGATTTAAAAGTTCTTCAAGATTTCAGTTTGAACTTTAATGATAAGGAACACACCTTCCAACTTTCTCTAGACATCTTTAACTTCTTCAACTTCTTAAACAAAGATTGGGGAGAGCAAAGATTTATTAGTTCTAACGTAGGTATTGTAGAGGTAGAAAGAAATGGAGTTGATCCAGAATTCTCTTTCAACCCTAACTTTGCTGAAGGACTAGAGATTATTGATGACGCAGGTACTCGTTCTTCAAGATGGCAAATGCAAGTAGGTCTTAGATATATCTTTAACTAGGAGTTACTTTCAACATAATTTCAAGAACCCTACTCAAAACGAGTAGGGTTCTTTGTTTTTAAAGTACTTTTGAATCAAATATTTTTCATTATGTACAGCATTTTAAAATCCGCTCACTCTGGATGGGCTTACCTTCTTTTACTGATTCTAGCCATAGCTACTATCAACGCTATAATAGGTTATTTTGGCAAGAAAGAATTTGGGAACAAAGATTTCAGTCTCGCACTGGTTGGACTCATCGTGACACATATTCAATTGTTAATAGGACTCGCTTTATACTTTACACCAGAAAATCTAGGCCGTTGGGAAGGCTTTGAAATGAGCAACTCCCCTATAAGACTTCTGTTAATAGAACACCCATTAATGATGATCATAGCAGTCGCATTACTGACCATAGGTTATTCCAAACACAAGAAGAAAATCGTTAGTAATGGCAAATTCAAAATGCTCGCTATTTTCTATACCCTAGCATTTCTAGTAGTACTTTCTAGATTGCCTTGGAGTCAGTGGTTGTAGTCATCAAATAAATCACTTTTTTACTTCTGCTTTCCCAACATGTCTGACAGATATCAAGAAAGTGGAATTCACACAAACGCCTGGATCATTAATTTGATCCAGGCGTTTTTATGATGAGTAATTACACAATGATTTTAATACCCTTCAAAATTTATCTAGAATCAGCTGAAGGTTTTCTAATTGCAGGTTTTACAAATTTACTCTTACTTACTTCTTACCGAAAATTGATTGGTAATTTCATACAAGGATATAGCCAAACTATGAATCACGTTCATACTAGAGTTGATGCCAAACATTGGTATAGAAACAGTATAATCTACTAGGTCTATATGTTCAATTCCGTTTCTTTCGCTACCCAAAAGCAATGCGATTTTCTCATGCTTTTTGAATTCAAAATCTTGAACATTGATGCTTTTATCAGTAATTTCCAGTCCTATAATCGTATGACCTTCTTGTTTTAATTTAGTGATGATTTCTGTAAAATCAACATAGGTATCATATGCAGTTTGATGCATCGTATTTCTCGCTGTTTTCTTGACAATTCTATTAGCTACAGTTGGCGATTTTTCATGAAAAAATATCTTTTCAACTCCAAAACTTTCAGAAACACGAAAACACATACCTATATTTTCAGGAGTTCTTATAGCATCACAAACAATTGTAATTGGAAATTGCTTTTGATTGTTTTCGATATCGTAATGTGTTAACTGTTTCAACGTTTTGTTTTATTGCAACCTCGTAAATTTATGTTGGAATTACTCAATGCTTGGTGCATTCACAGGCATGATCGCATTCAAAATATCATAGACCCTATCTACCGTTCGTACATTTTCTACCGTAAGCAGCAATCGCAATCCTGAACGCGTTTGTTTTTCTTTCATCCTTAAAACCTTAGGATTGGTCTGTACCGCTTTTAATACTCTAGAGAAAGATTCACTTTGATAGAAACCACTTTGTTGATCAGAGATAAAGTATCCTATAAACTTGCCTTGTTTCATCACAATCTTTTCTAATCCTAATCGGGTAGCCACCCATTTAATTCTTACACTAGTCAGTAAATTCTCTGCTTCTTCAGGAAGCTCTCCAAACCGGTCTATAAGCTCATTCTTATAGGTGTCTAAAGCTTTTTCGTCTTGTACCTCGTTAAGCTTAGAATACAACGCAAGACGCTCTGTAATGGAGTTGATATAATCATCTGGGAAAAGCAATTCAAAATCAGAGTCTACATTGACATCAGTGACGTGCTTCTTCTCTTTATCATTGGTCTCATAAAGGTCAGCAAACTCGTTTTCTTTTAATTCTGTGATGGCTTCACTTAATATTTTTTGATAGGTATCAAAACCTATTTCGTTGATGAATCCACTTTGCTCGCCGCCTAAAATATCTCCTGAGCCTCTTATTTCAAGATCCTTCATAGCAATATTAAAACCGCTACCCAGGTCTGAGAACATTTCTAATGCTTGGATACGTTTTCTAGCATCTTCTGTCATCACCTCATAAGGTGGTGTAATAAAGTAACAAAAAGCTTTCTTGTTGCTGCGCCCAACACGACCGCGCATCTGGTGCAAGTCTGAAAGTCCAAAATTATTAGCATGGTTAATGAAAATCGTGTTGGCGTTAGGAACATCTAAACCACTTTCAATAATCGTAGTAGAAACCAGCACATCAAACTCCCCATTGATAAAAGCAAGCATCAAGTTTTCTAGTTTCTTTCCTTCCATCTGTCCGTGACCTATACCTATTTTTGCATCTGGAACAGATCGCTGAATCATTCCAGCGACTTCTTTGATGTTCTCAATACGGTTGTGTACAAAGAACACTTGTCCGCCACGAGAAATCTCATAGCTGATTGCATCGCGTATGGTTTCTTCACTAAAGCGTACCACTTTAGTCTCTATGGGATGTCGGTTAGGTGGTGGTGTTTTGATCACACTTAAATCCCGTGCAGCCATTAAAGAAAACTGTAAAGTTCTAGGTATGGGAGTTGCAGTCAATGTAAGCGTATCTATATTTTCTTTAAGTGTTTTGAGTTTGTCTTTCACTGCAACACCAAACTTCTGTTCTTCATCAATAATGAGCAACCCTAGGTCTTTAAAAACAACAGATTTACTCACCAATTGATGCGTACCGATAACAATGTCAATAGAGCCGTTTTCTAATCCTTCCAAGACTCCTTTACGTTCTTTAGCGGTTCTAAATCGATTTAAATAATCCACTTTTACAGGTAGGTCTGCAAGTCGTTCATTAAATGTTTTTGCGTGTTGAAATGCAAGGATAGTAGTTGGAACTAGCACGGCCACTTGCTTACCATTAACGGCCGCCTTAAAAGCCGCTCTTATAGCCACTTCTGTTTTTCCAAAACCTACATCACCACAAACGAGTCGATCCATAGGACGATCGCTCTCCATATCTTTCTTTACATCATCCGTTACAATTATTTGATCTGGAGTGTCTTCATAGATAAAACTAGCTTCCAGCTCATTTTGTAAATACCCATCTGGCGCGTATTGGAATCCTTTTTGCGCACGGCGTTTGGCATACAATTTAATCAAGTCAAAAGCAATTTGCTTCACTCTAGTCTTGGTCTTGGCCTTTAATTTTTTCCATGCCGGACTTCCTAATTTATAGACCTTAGGCGGCTTACCATCCTTACTGCTGTATCTGGTGATTTTGTGTAAAGAATGTATAGAAACATATAAGATATCACGCTCCCCATAAATCAGCTTGATCGCTTCTTGCTTTTTTCCGTTCACATCGATCTTTTGTAATCCCGCAAATCTCCCAATTCCGTGGTCAATATGTGTTACATAATCTCCAGTGACTAATATGTTGAGTTCCTTTAAGGTGATCGCCTGCTTTTTGGCATAGCCGTTCTTTAAATGAAACTTATGGTAGCGATCAAATATTTGGTGATCGGTATAACAAACCACTCGCAAATCATGACTTACAAAACCGCGATACAGAGGCATCACGACTGTTTCATATTGCACCTCAGCTTTCATATCGTCAAAGATGTCATGAAAACGTTGGGCTTGCTGCTCACTACTACAAAAAAGAAAGTTTTTATATCCGTCTGCCTCGTTTTCCTTTAAATTTTCAATCAGTAAATCAAACTGCTTGTTAAAACTAGGCTGCGGTGAGGTATTATAAACCACTACCCCACGTACGGTAGTAAATTCTATATGATTGTATTCTTTAAGCTGTGTTTTGATCAACTTGCTATCGCTGAAAATTTCGTGAGGTGTCAACTGCCTTACTTCACCTTGCAACTCGTTATATACTTGTTCCGCTTTCGCGAAAAGCGAATCAATACGACCATATAACAGATCCATATTCATCGTGAAGATGACCGTATTATTAGAAATGTATTTTAAAAAGCTCTCCCGAGTTTCCTCAGAATGCTTGTTTTCTACATTAGGAATGATGGAGATTTTTTTTGTTTGCTCTTTCGAGAGTTGGGTTTCCACATCAAATACGCGTATGGAATCAATCTCATTTCCAAAAAATTCTATACGATAAGGCTCGTCATTGGAAAAAGAAAATACATCTAGAATTCCTCCTCGTAGGGAGAACTCTCCAGGTTCTGTTACAAAATCAACTCGTTTGAATTGATACTCAAACAAAACTTCATTAGCAAACTCAATAGATATTTGATCCCCTACTGCAATTTTGAGCGTGTTCTTTTCCAACTCCTTACGGGTGACTACTTTTTCAAAAAGCGCATCTGGATAAGTAACAATAACGGCTGGCTTTTTACGCGAGTTGATACGGTTAAGCACCTCAGCACGCAAGAGCATGTTTGCATTGTCCGTTTCTTCTATTTGATACGGACGTCGGTAACTACCAGGGTAGAAGAGTACGTTTTGCTCCCCAACCATCTTTTCCAGGTCGTTCAAATAAAATGCAGCTTCTTCCTTGTCGTTGCAAATCAACATAAAAGGCTTGTCAGCATCTTTGAAAACAGATTTAAGAACAATGGAAATAGAACTCCCGTTGAGCCCGCTTATCGTTGACAATCCTTGGGACTGGGCCACGATTTCTCTCAAGCTTTGCGTTGGTGCTGCTTGTGAAAATTGGTTTTGAATAGTAGTAAAACTCATAATAGGATCGCAAAGATACGTTCTAGTTAAAGTTTATCTAGAATATTGAGATTTCTTTATTAGAAATGATCTTATTATTATATCAACATTGAAGTAGATAAAAATTTGAATCATTCAAAGAGGATATTAAACGGCACTTTAGAAATTATTACTTAAAAGATCCTTGCACAAGAACAACTGAATCATTTAACTGAAATGAACATGATTATAGGGCAAACAGAAATCATAATAAATAAATGAAGATGATAATTAACTTTAATAGATGACCTGAATTATTAAAAAGCATCCCAACTATTGCCGTTATAAACCATTAAGGCTTTAACGAAAGAATCATAATATATAAGTCCGATAGTAGGATTTTTTATTTTCAAACTACCAGAAGGTATTACGGGAAGAACCATAGCCTTGTTCGTGTCTTCAATTATAAAAACACCATCAGCAGTAGATTCACTACCATTTATAATAACGTTTCCTGGCGCTGTATAGCTGGTTACCGTATTTGTGAGTCCTCCAGGTTTAGGAGCACTCCAAGTTGTTCCATTGAAATAACGTAAACTTCCTGAGTCGTCATCAAATACAACTGTTCCTGCATTTGCAGTGACAGGAAGATCAATAGGCTCTAATAATATGCCCCGCAGTTGTGTCCCAAACTCTAGTGAAACAGATGGACTACTAGCAGTAGCTGTACCTATTAATATTTGAGCATTACAGAAGGTAATGCCAAAAATAAAGAAGAATATTAAAAATATATTTTTCATAATCAATCGCAAAATTTAGAATTAGACGGTGTTCCTAATGCACGCCAAGAAGTCCCATCATAAAGCTGAAATACATTTGTTGTTGTATTAAAAACAAACATACCTTCTACAGTTGTTAATCCACCTATCGCAGTCTGATCAAGACGTGTAATGACCAAACCTTTATTCCCACCACGAATATCTAGATAAGTGTTATCTGCTGGATCATCTGTATTGATACCGACTACACCTCCTGTATCTGAAACAGCAACATCATCTCTATCTAATCTTGCTAAAGTTATAAAGTTACTGGTGTCATTATCTAAATCCATACTGAGATCAACATTCCCTCCTACAGTTATAGAGTGTATTTCTACATCAGTTGTAAAAGTATCATTATCTGCGATAACAACATACCAATCTTGAGTGGCACTAGCAGAGAAAGAAGAAGTATTAAAACGGTAGTTGATACAACTTAAGCCACCTGTATCTTGAGTTTTCCAGACACGATTTATCCTTAACAAGTTAGGACTAATTGAATTTAGAACCGTTGCAGATAAAGAAGTGTTCCCGTTATTATCTCCTATCATAAAAAAAGCCCCCGTCGTAGGAATGTCATTTCTAGCCATGTCTAGATTAGCACTAGTAAAATCTGAGCTTGTAGCAAGGGTTAGTATTGAACCGCTATTTACTGATTTTGAAACCTTTTGATGTAATGCAGGATCATTATCTCTTCCTATTCCAAAAACATTATTTTGATAGGTTGCATCACCATTCCAAAAAACAGTGCTTCCATCACTAGCAATATAATTTAGGATACTTGAAGTAGAACCTAAAGTAACTCCGTACTTAATGGCTAAATAGGAATCTACTCTATTCTTCTCTATGTCTGTCAAATCCTTATCAAAAATGATGAATTCTTGAAGTGTTGCATTTAAATACCCCCAGGCGTTATGACCGCCTAAAACAAAACCTCCTTCATAATTAAAATTAGAAGCATTTTTAGTTCCAGAAACAACAGTTACACCATTAACATTATTCTCTTGACCATTGAGTGGATTATGAGTAGTTGAATTAGAAACGCGATTATTAAAAATTTTAGGTATACCGTCATTATAAGCGCTAGGAGAAACTATAGTTTGTTCAGACCAAATTCTATTGCTAAACCTTCCTGTAGCATTCATGCCAAATTGACGATCATGACTTCCTGCGGCAGGCGATACAGGACCTGTTACTGCAAATAAAGCTCCTTGAGCATCCGTAGTACTATAAACAGCATATATGCTATAATTTGTTGTCATAAACAAATTGTCTGCTGCTCCCATCCATTGAGAAATACCATTAAAACTAATTGCTGGATTAAAGTTGTTGGATAACGGAATTAAGGTAGGTTGATTTGTAACTGTTCCTTGATTCATATTATGCAAAGACCAAGTGTCTTGCCAAATCGATCCACTAAATCCAGAATCAGTTCTTAACCACATATAATCCCCCCCTATTACACCACCTGGAGCAAGGGATTCTGCAGCTAGAGTGAAATAATCATTATTGTTAAAGGAAATACCAGATATTTCACCATTACCATCTAAAGCACCTACTTGAGTTGTACCTGTACTAAAATCATCATCACCATTCTTTTTAATCAAATAAACAGTTTGACCTGAACTTGTAGAAAAACCATCAAACTTTAAACTTACTGTCTGACTAAAATTACTCGTTTGAACTTTCCATTCCCGATTTATACCATTGGTATAAGTAAATGCAGCATCTAACTCCGTAGTTTGTACTCCAGTTGAAGCGTTGTTATTACCAACCATCAAATAACTTATTGGGCTTACAATATCAGCTCTACTTGGATCTTGATTACTACTGGTAAAATCTGCGTTAGTGGCAATAGTAACGATCGCATCACTATTTGTTGATTTTGAAACTTTTTGATGTAATGCAGTATTGTCATCCTTTCCTATACCGAATATATCATATTGATAAGCAACATCTCCTGTCCAATAAATGACATTGTTTGTAGCTATATAATTGGAGACAACACCTTGATTTAAAGTAAATCCATACTTGAGGGCTAAATATGACTCAACTTTCTGACGCTGAAGAATGGATAAAGCTGTGTCATATGTTATAAACTCTCCAACTTGAGAATTGGACCTTTGAGAACCAGAAAAATTTCCTTGATTGATGTCTACCCGAGCACCTGCAGCGCTATTTATAGGTCCTGTAAACGTCTTTAATGAATGACCATCTGCACGAGCTTCTAGACTAGATGTTCCACTATGTAAATAAGAAAATAAGTGAAAGTCTTGCACTTCTCCCGCAACTGCAATTCCTGTGGTATATTCATTAGGATTACCGTTAATGTAAATAGAATTTCTTTTTACATCATGATATCCCCATAAGAAATTACCTGTATTAGCCGTAAACAATCTACCATTTACATCAGTAGCTAATTTTTTAGAAACAAAAATCACACTATTTTGAGCTGATAAAGCGGCGCCTGGTGGCGCATTGAAGCCTGTATGACCTATGATTTGAATACTTGGGTTAAAGTTAAGCTCTTGGGTTTCTAAGCTAGGTGTACCAACCACAGTATAATCATTCGAATTACCAGATTGATCGATCCAGTTTCCTGTAGCACTGCCATCTACTGCACTTGCAGTGCCCGCATCTGCTCGCAACCATACAGACAATCCATCGCTTACACCTACTCCTCCAGGCGACTGGGAGAAAGCAGGTACAGAAAAGAGGACAGCAAATAGAATAAAGGCTAGTAAAAAATACTTCATATAAAATTATTACATCAATAAGAAAAGAATAATTATCTTTATTTAGGTGCATAAAGTATATCAAAAAATTACAATTAAAACTGTAATCTATACTAAAGCAACCGGTTGGAAAACTTAATGATGATCTTTAAAAATGAAATGGCAAGGTAGATGAATTAAATTACACGCCCATTTTATGAATGTTCTATTTATTTCAAGGTTAATTACTAAAAATATATAAAATGTCGATTAGAATTGAAAAGAGCTTCAAGAGAAAAGCAGAACACAATTACCTAGCTGCAAGCCATTCCATGAATTTTTTACCAGGATTGGTTTTGGCATTCATCGCTCCGTGGACTCCCGTTTGAATAAACAAAGCGATAGCAAGGCCTAATGACGTATAAGCGATCAACTGTGCACTAGATGGGTCCTGTATTGTTTCTGATTGAAACCTAATAAATATAGCAACAAGCGCCCAAACGCCCACCATGGCAAATTCGCGCATGTTACGTTTCCATATCATTAGCGAGTTGATCACAAATGCGATAACAATCATTAGGAGAGTCACCATCACCTGTGTCTCTATGGCAATTTCATAGGTTCCATTCAACCAGGCAGCAATATTTGCTATAGTTGCCACACTTATCCAACCTGAATACAAACACAAAGGCCACCAGACAAAAGCAATAATAGGAAATGGCGCATCCCAGATTTCCATATCCAACTGACGTACGCACATTAATAAGCAAAACAAGATTCCCAGCATCATTACTACAGAAGCGGCAATATGCTCATCCAACCATAAGGCAACCCATAAACCACAAAAAATATTGGCCACAAGAAACCACGGGCTTGTAGTTGGTATAAAATCAATTTTATAATCCTTCCTTTCTATCTGGTGCTTTTTAGAAAAGGAAACGTACACTCCATAAATACCAAAAACCGTCAACATTAAGAAAATAACTCCCCAAATGGAAAAGGCATATGAAGCTGGAGTGAATAGATTATCATACTCTGCACTTAGCTCGCCAACACTTTTACCATTGTAATTTCCTGTGTTAGCATAGGCATTCCACGCAATAAGAATGATGACGCTTAATAAATTTAAAATGGAAGTGAGTTTTCTTGACATGTGCTAAAGATAATAGTACTGATATAAAAATGCGCCTGTAAGGTAAAATTTAAAAAACTTAAGGCTCATTAATCTGATCGTATTATTCATAACCACAATCAACTTAATTCTACCACCTCATCATCTGCTATGGCAAAAACTCTATTTCCCTTTTTAGGCTGTAGCGTGTAGGTACCTGTAAAGTCTCCAAAAGCAGGCAATATCATTCCATAATCCGTACAAAAGAAACAGGAAAGTTTCATTTTTTGACGTCCTATGCCCTGTAGTTTTACCGATGGATGTATATGACCAGCAATGTTATATTTCCCTTCTATTTCTTCTGGATGATGTGTCAGAAATACATCTCCCATGTGAAGCACATCATAAGTTTTTATGCCCAACTGCTCAAAAGAATCTCTAGAAATAACATCGTGATTTCCCATAATTAATGAGATTTCTATATCTTGAGAACGCATCCATTGTTCAAAAAAGTGCCATTCTGTATTTTTATAAGAATGAAATAAATCGCCTAAAAACCACAATCTAGAAGGCTGGAATTCTTCAATTATTTGGTTGAGTTTATCGTACTCCTTATCATCTGCTTGAGAAGGAACGGCCATGCCATGCTTTCTGAAATGAGCGCTCTTCCCCAAGTGAACATCTGCTAGGAGTATCACATCTTGCTGCACCCAATAGCACGCACCACTGCGGTGCAATTGAAAGGTTTGGTCTTGTAGAGTTACTTCTAATGCCAACTTGCTGTATGATTAATTGATGTGTTTATAAGACTCTTTATTAGTAGTTTTAGGTGTGTTCCGCTTTCGCGAAAGCGAGCATACGACCTCCCCATTTCTAAAAAGCATATCGTAGGGAAAGAATAAGATTGCGTCCAGCAGCAGCAATTCCTGAAGAATAGATGCGGTAACGCTGGTCGGTTATATTTTCTAAAATTGCCGTAGCGGTTAAAGCTTCGTTGATTTTAAAGCTGGATCTCAAATTGACCGTATACCATCTAGGCGAGTATGGATTACCCTCGCTGTCCAATGCATATAAATAAGGGCGAGATTGCTGGCTAGGTGCCAGGTCATTAAATTCAAACTGACCGTTAAACATCACAAAGGCATCCCATTGGAATCGGTCATTTTGATACACCATGTGCGCATCTCCAAAGCTAGGTGACACATGGCGTACAGCTACTTTTGAACCATCTAATTCCTTTTGTTCCCCATTGAGCCAGTTGTAATGGCCGTAGATGCGCAACTGCTCATTGATCTCGTATTGCGCTCCTATTTCTACTCCATAAACAACGCTGCTTTCGGCATTTTGTATGGCTTGCACCTGACTTAATTCTCCTTGATACAAGATCATGTCCTCACCGTTGAGTTGGTAATTTCTAGGAACCAAAGCATCTTTCAAATACGTATAGTAACCAGAAATATCAAAAGTGAATTGATCATTGATGCGTTTTTTAACCCCTAACTCAGAGTTATAGGAATACTCTGATTCCAGATCTGGATTAGGAACAATCACAGTCCCAGGGCTAGGGTCAAAAATCTTACCTATATCATCCACATTCGGAGCTCTAAAGGCCGTACTAAAATTAGCTCTTAACTCCCATGTTTCCTCTGGGAGGTATGTGGCTCCAAGCGCACCCGTTAATGCACCTGTACTCAATTGCGCCTCTTCAAAAGGGAAATCGTAAAATTGGTCATCAAATTGAGCATCTAACCATATATGATTGTATCGCAACCCTGACTGTATAACCAATTTAGAATCTACTCTCCATTGGTAATTTGCATACGCAGCTAGTGATCTCCAAGAAGAGCCATCTGGATACCTGCTCGGTGCAGCCTCTCGTTGCTGAGTGTCAATATCAAATACGCTACCTATAGAACCTACTCGATTATGAATAAATTCTGTACCGTAAAACAACACATTATTCTCTCTGTTGCGTCTTTCAAAATCAATAGAAGTAGTCCAGACATCTACTTGCTCTTTAGTCTGAAACAGATCAGGCTCTTGAAAAGAACGGTTGTTTCGGCTTTCTTGAAACTGTTGATATGCCTGAGAGAATATGGCTTTATCATACCATTTTCCATCACCTCTATGTGTAGCTTTGGCATTTGCCATCAACCATTTCTGAGGACCGTAATACCATTGAGCGCTACGGGGATTTCCATTAGCTCTAAATCTGGTCAACGCATCGTATCTAGAGAAATTTCCAGTAGCTGTATAAATTAATCCCATATCAAATCCCCAACGTTGATTAGGTTGGTAACTGAATTTTTGCAATAAATTGATTTGATCGTAAGCTGTAGGGATTTGTTTTTCTGGATCATCGTTATTGATTAAAGCGTCCTGTCCATCAATTCTATCTACATACTGATTTCTAAGATATTCATCTGGCCCATGAGAACCCATATTCAAATCACCAAAAGAATTTGTACTAATACTAGTTACCGCAGCAAACTTCTCTGTGCCATAATTAAAATCTAAATGGGCTGTGTTTTCATTATTAGCGGTAGCATATCTTACAACTGCATTACCAGAAAACAAAGTGGAATCTAGCGCAAATTGAGGTTTTTTTGTGTAAAAATTCATTACCCCTCCTATCGCATCGCTGCCATAAACAACGCTTCCTGGACCTAGAATTACTTCTGTGTGATCAATACTTAAAGGATCAATAGAAATTACATTCTGAAGATTTCCGCCTCTAAAAATAGCATTATTCATACGCACTCCATCCACCGTGATCAATAATCTGTTGGTTGAAAAACCTCTTATTAACGGACTTCCACCGCCTTGTTGTGATTTTTGAACATACACTTGGCCTGACTGCTGTAATAAGTCTGCGCTGGTCTGCGGGTTACTAAAAAGTACCTCTTCGGCACTTTGTGAGATGATTTTTTGAGGAATATCTTGTTTGCGTTGTTCAAACTTAGATGCAGAAATTACGATAGGGTTGATTTTTTCTGATCTCGGGGTCATCAGGATTTGCTGGCCTTGTCTTTTTATTTCTCTTTTATCAATAGCATAAGTTTCAAAAGCCATACTTTGAAAATAGATGCGGTCAAATTTTGAAAACTTATCTAAGGAAACTTGCCCTTGAAAGTCAGAGATAGCACTAACACTTTTATCCTTATTATAAACAGCTACAGAAACTAACTTCTCCTGAGTGACTTTATTTAAAATCGTCACCGTTTGTGCGGCGCTAAAAAAGCCTAAAAGAACAAGCAACATAGGTGCTAATTTCAATGGTCGAAAAGTTGCTTTAAAATTGATAACGAATTGGGTTTTTTAAAAGTTTGCAAATGTATTTGAAAATACTCGATGACCAAATTTAATAGGCCATTACGCTGTTCTCGATTCATTTTTATTTTATAAAGGTCATCAAAATTCGTGCCTATAAAGGTTTTTAACTGCTCACTTTCTACATCCGTTAAATGATGTGGTTGTAAACCGTTTTCATCAAAGTTGCCATTCAACATATTAAAGTAGGTAGCGTCTGAAGTAGTCACATCTGGTTGAAAGCCTAAAAAAAGGGTCATATCCAGTAGTATTTTAATGGAAAGGTTTGCTACATGATCCGATTGGTCTAAGTATTGAAAGACAGACGAAAGATATTCAAATAACTCTTGATCGGGCTGTTGCTCTGTAAGGAGTTGAGACAGCACTTCAGAAAAAAACAGAGTCATACTGCTTTTTACAATATCGTTATGTATATTTTGGTAAGGGAATATAACACGTGCCTCTTTGATGTATTCCAGCGTTCCTTTTCCTTTATGCTGGGTTTCTATTTCTAGTTGAGTCAGCGGCTGGAAAAAGGAAGTACGCAATTTCCCTTTTCTAGATTTACGTATTCCTTTAAGAATAAAGGATTGCGTGCCCAATTCTCTAGTGTATAATCTTGCAATGAGGTCTGACTCGCTATACTTTATGGCAGATAATACTATTGCTGGCGTTTTTACAAGCATTTATCTAACAATCATCAATTTAGAAACGGTGGTTTCTATGTTATCACTAGTAGAAATAAATAAAAAGTATACTCCAGAAGCTACTTTATTGCCAGAAAAACTTCGGGTATCCCATGGAATGCTTCCTCCTTGTGAAACGGCTTCATAAACGAGGTTTCCTTCTATATCTGTAATTTTTACTCGAGCCCTGTCGGTTAAACCGTCAATAGTAACATTGCCATCAAAACCTGGACGCACAGGATTGGGAAAAGCTCTAACGTTCTCTAAATCATCTTGTGGTTTACTAGATCGTTCTCCTTGAAAGGCGACAATGCCTTTATCTGTCGCAAAGTAAATTTTTCCTGTCGACTCATCAATAGCTATATCGTTTACAGAATTTGTAGGCAACGGTGAATTATCTGTTGTGAATTGAAAAAGAGTTTCTCTACCAGAAGGAGAGAATAAAAAGGCGCCAGAACTAGCGGTAGCTATCCATTTGTTGTTATTTCCATCTATTTCAATATCCGTGACAGCCTCATCTGCTAGCAACTCGCGTGGTATTCCGTTGGTGTCTTCTATTATTATAGATCTTGCATCACTAGGGTTTTCTGAAAACATACTGTTGGGATTAAAGAGAACTCTTAACCCTTGATTAGACCCTATCCACAACTGTCCGCTTAAATCTAATCGCAAAGTGGTCACATAACTGTTCACTAAGTTCCCTAAACCTACGTCATCAATAAGATTTGCAAACTGATTTGTTGCAGGATCAAATCCTACAAGACCATTTGCAATGGTACCGAAAAAAATAGTGCCGTTATTATTTGCTACTATTCGGGTTATCCCTTGATCAATAGCAATACTAGCTACTTCTTCACTCACATCAAAACTGGTCCATTGTCCAGAAGGAGTTCTTCTATTAAGAGCGTTATCAACTTTATTTGCCAGACTCCATAAGTTCCCTTGATTGTCAAAAACACTATTAGAGATTCTTACAAAGTCAGTTGCCGGAGGAAGAATACTTTCTAGCGTGCTGTTATTGATTCCGTATAAAGTAGTGGCAAGCCCATCAGCAAACTCTAACAATCCATCATGCATAGAATTGAGGTATACTTCATCAGAGTTATCTGGATTTATTGTAATCGTAGAAATACTGGCGATATTTAAAACATCGGCAGCTTCAAAATTAGTCCAACCTTCCTCTCCTACTAAGTGACTCACTCCTAATCGTTCTAACGGAAATGGATTGTACAACTCATCGTGATCTCCATAAGCCACCCACAACTCATCTGGGGAGGCTGTAATAGAAAACGCCTTGTTTCTAGTTGGGCCATCTGCTACAATAAATTCAAAGTCGGTCTGGTCTTGAATATTTACTCTAATCATTCCGTTTTCTTCGGTTCCTATGAACAGATCATTACCTAAACTAATCGCTTGAGTGAAATTGTAATTGAAACCTCCTAAGCTTGTTAAGCTCAGTATCTCGACGAAATTAGTATCAAAAACCTGAATAGCGTTAGGTGTGGCTACTGTAAAAAACACATCGCTTGTATGAGCGTCTATCGCAACCGCATTTATAGTAGTTGCTGTAGGCTGAAAATTGGCCGTTCCCAGTTGAAAAACCTGCCTGGAAAGGGAAAGTCCAAATAGCTGAGAATTAAAGCTAGTGACTTCACTAAATAAGGAACCATTTATCTGACTCCAGTTCATAAAATCAATTAAAAACGGATCCGTAATACTTGCTCTTCTAACGCCTGAGCTACTGGTCGAAGCATAAAGAAAGTCTTGATAAATCTCTATTGATGAAATTTCAATTTGCGCACCATTATCCCCTATAAAGTAGGTATCATCAAATTCTAGTCTTGATAGATTATAAATAGCTATTCCAAAATCTGTTGCAATATAAATAAGGTCCCCACTTTCCTTAAACTCATTGATTCTTTTATTATCTGGAGGAATGACTTGTTTGTCTTTGATAGCTACTACGTCTATTACTTCCCCATCTTGATCGACAATTTGAAGCAAACCGTTTTCATAACCTATCACCAATAGCGATTTATCTTCACTATAATGGATCTGACTTATCTCATCGCCACTTAATCCATTTATGGTTGTTAAAGTGGTAAATGTTCTCGAACTAAGATCATATATAAAGACGGCATTTTCACTGGCAGCATAAACTGACGTTGCCGACTCCTCAATATCTACAATAGTAGTAAATGAGAAAAGACCTTCCCAAGAGTCGCTAAAATCTTGAGCGTTTGTGAGATTGCAAGTGAGTAAAATAAATAAAAATAACTTTTTCATATGTATAGAACGTGTCCATCCTAATTATATGATGAATCGATACAAAAATAAACTTAATTTAAGGCATTAAAAAACCTCTGTAGTTTTTACAGAGGTTTGTATTGTTTTTAATTTCGCTTACGCACTGAATCAAATGCTGCTTGAACTTTTATTTCCATAAGAAAACAGAACGCGAAACCTATATCCATCTTATAGTACTACACAATTCCTTGTGCTAGCATAGCGTCTGCAACTTTAACAAAACCAGCAATATTTGCTCCTTTCACATAGTCTACAAACCCATCCTTATCTTTTCCATATGTTACACAAGCCTCGTGAATATCATTCATGATGCTGTGAAGTTTACCATCTACTTCTTCAGCAGTCCAGCTGTAACGCATAGAGTTTTGAGACATTTCAAGACCAGATGTAGCAACACCACCAGCATTAGATGCCTTTCCTGGTGAGAACAAAATTTTATTTTCTAAGAAATATTCTATCGCTTCTGGAGTACAAGGCATGTTAGCTCCTTCAGCTACACAAACACAACCACTAGAAACTAGTGTTTTTGCTTCGTCACCGTTCAACTCATTTTGAGTAGCACATGGTAATGCGATATCACATTTTACAGACCAAGGGCGCTCCCCTTCATGATAGGTAGCATTTGAGTAAGTATCTACATACTCAGAAATACGACCACGCTTGTTGTTTTTAAGATCCATTATAAATGCTAGTTTATCTGCATCGATACCAGCTGCATCGTAAATATAACCTCCAGAATCTGACATCGTAACTACCTTACCTCCCAATTGAAGGATTTTCTCTGCAGCATATTGTGCTACATTTCCAGATCCAGAAATCACAACTGTTTTTCCTTTTACATCTTCTCCACGTGTCTTCAACATGTTTTCTGCAAAATAAACGTTACCGTAACCTGTTGCTTCTGGACGTATTAATGAACCTCCATAAGAACGTCCCTTACCAGTAAGTATACCTGTAAATTCATTTCTCAGTTTCTTATAATAGCCGAAAAGAAATCCTATTTCACGTCCCCCTACACCTATATCACCTGCTGGCACATCGGTATCAGCACCGATAACGCGTTGAAGCTCTACCATAAAGGACTGGCAAAAACGCATCACTTCACGGTCTGACTTTCCTTTAGGGTT
The DNA here is from genome assembly GCF_002831625.1 of Nonlabens sp. MB-3u-79. Classification (NCBI taxonomy): domain Bacteria; kingdom Pseudomonadati; phylum Bacteroidota; class Flavobacteriia; order Flavobacteriales; family Flavobacteriaceae; genus Nonlabens; species Nonlabens sp. MB-3u-79. Next base: position 637,450 of record NZ_CP025116.1, read on the forward strand.
AAAATCAGCACCACCTTTTCCACCACCCATAGGCAATGTGGTCAGGCTATTTTTAAATACTTGCTCAAAAGCAAGAAATTTAAGAATGCTCAAATTCACAGAAGGGTGAAATCTCAATCCCCCTTTATAGGGACCTATAGCACTATTCATCTGAATGCGATAACCTCTGTTTACCTGAACTTCTCCACTATCATCTGTCCATGGTACACGGAACATGGTGACACGTTCTGGTTCTGCCATACGTTCTAGCAGCTTATCGCTAGCATATTTGGGATTATTCTCGATAAAAGGTATAACGGCTTCAGCCACCTCAGACACTGCCTGGATGAATTCTGGTTCGTTAGGGTTCTTACTTTTTATCAAATCGATAAAATCTTGGATGTTTTTTTCCATTATCTTTAATTTGTTCCTTTAAGAAAACGTTTTCGTTAATGATGCAAATATAATATTATAGCGTATTCTACGGTTTTTTTTACCAATATATTTACGTTTATAAGCTTAGCTTTAACAATCAATGCAAAGGTAAAATTTGTAGTTCATCTAATGCTAAAGGTATTATGCCTCAAGTTTAATGTTTGTATGAACTACATTTTGTTATATTTGTCGCTAGCAAAAAGTTCTATTATTAATGATGCACTCAAAAAAATACATTACTACATTCCTGCTCTTCTTTGCAATGGTAACGGTTAGTAATGCACAATTAGGTTTTTCTCACGAACTAGGTTTTATTGCCGGTCCAGTGGCTTTTCAAAGCGACTATGGTGAGCGCTACGACTTTAATACAAACAAAGGAAACGTAGGAATAGGTGTTGGAATAGTGCATTACATCAACTTTGCGTATCGCGCAGACTGTGATTGTTATAGTGCTGACACCTACTGGAATGACCACTTTAAAATACGAAGTGAGATTGCTTATCATGAAACTACTTTAAATCATTTAGGCCCAGAGTCAGATAAAATATCGCTAGGCGGATTACAACTGAGGTCCATGGAAGGTAAAGCGAAGGTGTTTGAAGCTGGCGCACAAATCGAATGGTACCCATTGAGTATAAGAGATTTTCAATCAGGGCAGCCTAAAATAGCTCCTTATATAGGATTCGGAGCTCGTTATGTAAATTATAGACCTGAAGCCACAAGTAGTTTAGGACCTTTAGGAAACCCGATAACTACATACCCAACTTTTATAGATCGTATAGACACCTCACAAGGGAGTGCTATTGCTTTAACAGGAGATATAGGCTTTAGATATAAAGTAGGCCCTTTAAGTGATCTGTTGATCTCTTCTAAGTGGCACTACTATGTGGATAGCAACTATGTGGATGGATTGAGTCCTAACAATGTAAATAACAGAGCAAACGACTGGATCTGGTGGTTTAACGTAGGATATATCTTCTATTTATAATACCACTTGACAACTTATTAAAAAAGGGCTATTGAAATTCAATGGCCCTTTTTTTATTCCTGTATCCCAAGTTCTTCTATTGGATCCCAGAAGTTTTCTTTAAAATTTGCTATTTGATCTTCTTCAATAATAAGACCTTCACTTTCTAATAACTGTTGCATAAGGTTAGTTCCAGGAAAATGATGCTTTCCTGTAAGAACCCCATTGCGATTTACGACTCTGTGAGCGGGAACTTCAGAGTCGCTATGCGACGCATTCATGGCATAACCTACGGTTCTACTACTTCTAGGTGTACCTAGGACTTTTGCAATAGCTCCATAACTTGTAACTTTACCATAAGGAATTTGCTTGACCACTTCGTATACTCTCAAGAAGAAGTCGCTGCTGCTCATCCGTATATTCTAATGATGGTAAAAATGGCTATCAATAAGGTGAGTCCTCCTAAAATGTAATTGATTTTACGGGCAAAGGTATTGCTGTCAAAAGCAAATTTCTTTACGTATTTGATATAAGCCAGTAGCATTAAAAATGTGCCACAGGAAGCTCCTATTATGAAAAGGTGAGCAGTAGGATAAGTAAAAACAAACAGTCCTCTCCCTGCTAGAAAAGAGCTGAACCCTATATAAAATGGAATAGGAAAAATATTTAGTACGGATAAGATAATTCCCTGAGCAAATAATTTTGCTGCAGATCTGTTGATCTCCTGAACTTCTGGCGTTCCAGAATCAAGAGCAGCCCTAATAAAAAAGAAAATGGAAAGTCCAACAAAAGCTATCACCGCAAACTGTTCTAAGAGCAACAAGGTTTCTGGATTATCATTCAATAACTTTGAAAAAAACACCCCTATATAAACCTGTCCTACCACAACAAAAGAAGCCCCTAAAGCAAATATTACCGCCGCTTTTCTGTTTTGTTTGACACTTATTTTAGCTGCTGTAAGGTTTAATAATCCTGGAGGAATAACTCCTACAAACCCTATTACAAGACCAAAAAACAAGTGTAATAATCCTACCATTACTTCAATTTAAACTTGATGTAAGTAATTGCTTTTCCTGTTTCTAAATATTGTTTTTCATAAAAAGTTTGTGTTCCTATTACTTCTTCAGGTGACTCTGTATTAGAATAAACATCATGATGAGCATATAAGATTTCATCACCTCTTGCTTGTAATAATCCTAAGGTGTAACCGTGCATGAACTCAGAGTCTGTTTTGAGATTCATAACTCCGTCTGGTTGTAAGATGTGTTTATATTTGGATAAAAACTCAGGGTTGGTCATCCTGTGCTTCGTGCGTTTGTATTTGATTTGAGGGTCTGGAAATGTGATCCATATTTCTTGAATTTCCGCTTTCGCGAAAGCGAAATCCACCAACTCAATCTGAGTCCTCATAAAAGCTACGTTATCAAGACCTTCCTCTAGAGCCGTTTTTGCTCCCCGCCAGAAACGCGCGCCTTTAATATCTATACCTATAAAATTGCGCTCGGGATATTTACGCGCTAAAGCGACAGCATATTCTCCTTTACCACAACCCAACTCCAGAGTTATAGGGTTATTGTTTCCAAAAAACTCCTTCCATTTTCCCTGATGTTTAAAACCAGAGACCACCTCTTCTCGAGAAGGCTGAAGGACGTTTTTGAATGTATCGTTTTCGTTAAATCGTTTGAGTTTATTCTTACTTCCCAATACAATTATTTAAAGGTTAATTAATATCTACAAATATACCTGATTACAAAGTCATTGTATATTTACTCCATGCAAAAATCAAAAAACATTTTGATTGCCCCTTTAAACTGGGGGTTAGGTCACGCCACAAGGTGTATTCCTATTATAGACGCAATTATTAAAAATGGAGACCGCCCTATTATCGCTAGTGATGGACTAGCACTAGCGCTACTTAAAAAAGAATACCCAAAACAGACCTTTATAGAACTTCCTTCTTATGACATATCCTATGCTAAAGAAGGACAAAATTTAAGGCTAAAAATGCTAAAAGACTCTCCTAAAATATGGATGGCTATACGCAATGAACATCAGATGCTTCAAGAAATCATTCCTAAATATACTATTTCAGGAATCATCTCTGACAATAGGCTAGGACTTTACAGCAACCTCGTCCCTTCTGTAATTATAACGCATCAATTACAAGTATTATCTGGCAGCACCACATGGTTGAGTACACAACTGCACTTACATTATATAAAAAAATACGATTACTGCTGGATTCCTGATGCAGATGGACCAGACAACCTCTCTGGCAAACTATCCTATAACGAGGATTTTGAAATTGAGAAAGTGTATTTAGGACCTCTTTCTAGATTTAAGAATACCGGTAATTACCAAAAAAAATACGATCTAATGGTATTGCTCTCCGGCCCAGAACCGCAAAGAGGTATTCAAGAGAAAAGATTGCTTACGGAGCTCAAAACATATAAGGGAGAGGTATTATTTATAGCCGGTAAAGTAGAAAAAGAACAAAAGGTAGAGAAAAAAGGACGCCTTACTTATTACAACTATCTTTCTACAGATGGATTACAAAAAGCACTAGATCGTTCAGAAATGGTGTTGAGTAGAAGTGGTTATACAACTATTATGGACCTACAAAAGATGGGTAAAAAAGCATTTTTTATCCCTACCCCAGGTCAGTTTGAACAAGAATACCTCGCAGAATTGTTAGATCAAAAAGAGATTGTTCCCTACGCTACTCAAGAAGATTTTCACATACAAATGCTCTCTCGCGTAGAGCACTATAAAGGATTGGGAAGTATTCAATCTTCTTCAAGGTCGCTTTCTTCGATTTTGGAAGAAACTTTTTCTAGCGTAAATGAAAATTCAGATCCTATCCCTAGCTCGCTATCTACATAAATACGCTCTCCATGGGCTTCTACAATATGCTTAACGATCGCAAGTCCTAAACCAGAACCCCCTTCTTTACGTGATCCAGTTCTATCCACTCTAAAGAACCGTTCAAATAATCTAGGGATAAACTCTGGTTTAATTCCTTCCCCATTATCAGTTACCCTTAAAATAGCTTTATTATTGATGAGATCTTCTACAGCTACTTCGGTGGTTCCATTTTGTTTCCCGTATTTAATAGAGTTCACAATAAGGTTTGAAATCACTTGAAGTATTCTTTCTTGGTCTGCATAGACCATGACAGGTTGATCGTATTTCATATCAAAGACTAAAGAAATATTTTTCTTTGCTGCCTTCATTTCAAACTGATCAAAAACCTGCTTTACCAAGGTAATGACGTCAAAGTTTTCCTTATCTAGACTCATATCGCCAACTTCTAGTCTGGTGATCATATCCATATCCTTTACAATATATGTAAGTCGCTCCACCCCTTTTTGAGCTCGCTCCAGGTATTTCTTACGTATGGCTTTGTCCTTATGCGCGCCATCTATAAGTGTATCTATATAGCCTTGTACCGTAAACAAAGGAGTCTTCAATTCATGAGATATATTTCCTAAGAATTCTTTCCTGTAGTTCTCTCGTATTTGAAGCGTTTCTATTTCTATTTTTTTGTTTCGGGCAAATCGTTCTACTTGCTCCTTCAGTGTGCGCATGTCTGTTGCAATCTCACGATCATCAAAACTACTAGATTCTAAAAGTGAAACATCTTCATAGATGCGTTTGATACGACGGTAAATAAATCGCTGCACCCGATATTGAATAATCACAAAACACAGAATAAAACCGGCCATGGTGATTCCTAAAAGAATAGGAGCAGGAAGCTGGACCCCATCAATAAAGGTAACTAAGAATAAAATTAAAAATAGGAAAGCTGTAATATAGATCGATGATCTAATGGCAAATCGGTAACTTTTTCTTTGTGACGGCGTATTATTTGACATACTTATAACCTACACCTTTGACAGTTTTAAAACTATCATCACCCAGTTTCTCTCGCAGCTTTCTAATATGAACATCTATAGTGCGCCCTCCTACAATGACTTCGTTACCCCATACTACATCTAGAATTTCTTCTCGTTTAAATACCTTACCTGGCTTTGTAGTGAGCAGGGAAAGCAACTCAAATTCTTTGCGAGGCAAGATCATTTCTTCTTTCTTAAAGACTATTTTGTATTGATCTCTATCGATGATAAGGTCACCTAACTTTACAATATTTGAGGTGGCTGCTGCGGCACTCTCTCTGCGTCTTAAAAGTGACTTCACTTTAGAGACTAAAACACGCGGCTTTACCGGTTTAGTAATATAATCATCTGCTCCTGCATCAAAACCTGCAATCATGGAGTAATCTTCTCCTCTAGCGGTGAGAAAAGTAATCACGGTGCCATCTAACTCGGGTAGTTTACGCATTTTCTCGCAAGCTTCTATTCCGTCCATTACTGGCATCATCACATCTAAGATAATGAGATCTGGCTTTTTCTTTTTTGCTTTTTTGAGGGCTTCTTCACCATTTTCAGCCGTATAGACTTGATATCCTTCGTTTCTCAAATTATATCCTACTATTTCTAGAATATCCGGCTCATCATCTACTAATAGAATTTTGGCTTTAGCGTCTTTCATTTCTTCTTTCATATGCTTAGAAGGCTAAATTAATAAGATAGTTACGCAATGATTTTAAATTCATGTTAGCTTTAGGTTAACTCCCTGTTTTGAAAGATGGAAGTTATGAAAATAATTTATGTAATCTGCTTTCGCGAAAGCGGATTACATAAAACTTTGAAGACAAATCGTAATACGCTAGTAATCATGTAGTTTTAAGTCATTATTGCACTCATATAATAACTGATCGCTCCTAGATCGCACTTTATTAAAACCAACTATTTATAAAAAATGAAGCAAATTTACTTTAGCGACAAATAAAGGGTGATTTGTCAACGCAAATAATGATGTAATACCAGGTGCTGGAAAAAGAACATCTAGCTTTTCCTTAGATTTGCGGTTAATCTAACTTTAGAGGCTGATAGCATAGGCCTGATAATAGTTCCTGGTGCTTTTTTATTTACTTTTGCGTCAAATTACCGATGTGAAATTCCCCGTTTTTGATATACATTCCAGTGAAGCATTTGAAAAAATGGCTTTGGAAATTTATCGTTATCAATTGCGAGAAAACGCTGTTTATCAGCAGTACTGTCAACTCATTAATAAAACTCAAGCTTCTCGTCTAGAAGAGATCCCATTTCTGCCCATACAGTTTTTCAAATCGCATACAGTGGTAAGCGATAAACGACCAGTCAAAATTACTTTCACTAGCAGTGGCACTACAGGCAGTGTTGTTTCAAAACATGTAGTGACTGACTTAGATGTTTACAATCAGAGCTTGGATCATAGTTTTAAGAAAACCTACGGTGAGATCAAGGACTACGTCGTACTGGCATTACTACCTCACTATTTAGACCGCACTGGTTCTTCCTTAGTGTATATGGCACAACGCTGGATCAATGCGTCCCAACGAGTAGAAAGCGGCTTTTACCTCAACGATCTCGCAGCGCTTTCTAAAGTCCTGAAGAGTTTTGAAAATAGTCATCAAAAAGTAATCCTTATAGGAGTGACTTTTGCCCTTTTACAGCTCGCCGAAGAATATGCGATGCCATTAGATCATGTGATCATTATAGAAACCGGAGGAATGAAAGGAATGCGCAAAGAAATCGTTAAACCAGAATTGCATCATATCCTGAAAACAGCTTTTACAGAAGCGAGTATTCAAAGCGAATATGGAATGACCGAATTACTTTCTCAAGCCTATGCTAGTGACGGGATCAACTTTACGACGCCGCCTTGGATGAAAGTAAGCACAAGAGACACTAACGATCCTCTATCAGGAATAGAAGATGGTAAAACCGGCGGATTGAACATTATAGACCTCGCTAACTACAACTCTTGTTCTTTTATAGCGACCCAAGATCTGGGAAAAAGCTTTACCGATGGAAGCTTTCAAGTTTTAGGAAGGTTTGATCACTCAGATATTAGAGGCTGTAATTTGATGGCGGTAAATTAGTAGGCAGTAGGCAGTAGGCAGTAGGCAGTAGGCAGAAACCCCTATGACTTTTTAAAAAAAGTCATAGGGGTTTTTTATAAAGACTAAGAATTACTTCAACACCACTAAAAAATAATTCTTCTTACCGCGTTGCAACAAGATCATATTACCAGCAATCACATCTTCTTTTGTGATCATTTTATCTTCGGTGATCTTATTTTTATTGACACTTAGACTGTTTTCTTTAAGCGCTCTGCGCACTTCAGCATTAGAACTTAAGAAACCTGTAGTTTCATTCATAAAAGTAACCACATCCACTCCGTTTTCTATTGCAGCTTTGTCAATTTCCACTTGCGGCACACCATCAAAAATCTCTAGTAAAGTCGCTTGGTCCATTTTACCCCATTGCTCTGGAGTTACCTTTTTAGAAAAAAGAATTCCAGAAGCTTCTACAGCAGTTTCATAAGCCTCTTGACCGTGAACCATAGTGGTTACTTCTTCGGCAAGTCGTTTTTGTAGAGCTCTATAACCTGGGTCTTTTTGATGTTCTTCAATAAGGGCATCGCAAGTTTCTTGATCTAAGAAAGTAAAAATCTTGATCCAGTTTACAGCGTCATCATCTGTTGCTGTAATCCAAAACTGATAGAATTTATAAACGCTTGTTTTATCAGTATCCAGCCAGATATTCCCACCTTCTGTTTTACCAAATTTTGTTCCATCTGCTTTTGTTACTAGTGGTGTGGTAATCGCATAAGCTTTACCTCTCGCCTTGCGCCTTATCAATTCTGTTCCTGTGGTTATATTTCCCCATTGGTCAGAACCACCTATTTGAAGTTTACAAGCTTCGTTTTCATAAAGATGTAAGTAATCATAGCCTTGGAATAACTGGTAAGTAAATTCTGTAAAACTCATTCCGTCTCCTTCTCCAGACACGCGTTTTTTTACAGACTCTTTGGCCATCATGTAATTAACGGTAATATGTTTTCCTATATCACGAGCAAAATCGATAAGGCTGAAGTCTTTCATCCAGTCGTAATTATTGACCAACTTTGCACGTGTGGCTTCTTCACCACCTTCAAAATCTATAAATCTAGCAATCACACTTTTTACTCCAGCGATATTTTTATCGAGAATATCCTGAGTCAGCAAATTACGCTCGGCACTCTTACCACTAGGATCACCTATCATACCAGTCGCCCCGCCTACCAGCGCAATAGGTCTATGACCCGCACGCTGTAAATGCATGAGTAATATGATCTGTACAAGACTTCCTATATGAAGAGAATCTGCGGTAGGGTCAAAACCTATGTAACCAGAAACAACTTCACTTTGAAGCATTTCTTCCGTATCTGGCATGATATCATGTATCATCCCACGCCATTTTAATTCTTGTACAAAGTTGTAAGCCATAATTGAAGTTTTACGGCTGCAAATATATGTGGTTTGGGTGTTTTTAAAGGTTTTTTAAGTCTTGTATTGTTTATTTTTACACTATGATTTTAATCACAGGGGCAACAGGATTAGTAGGGGGACATTTGTTATACCGCTTTCGCGAAAGCGGAAAAAACATCATCGCCACCTATCGTGACCTGAAAAGCTTAGATAAAACTCGGGAAATCTTTGAGTCTTATGAAAAAGGTGCTGCTGCCCAAGTAGATACTTTTCAATGGAAGCAAGCAGATATTCTTGAAATACCAAGCCTAGAAATAGCCATGCAAAATGTGACAACGGTTTATCATTGTGCCGCTGCTATAGATCATCTTCCTTTTGAGGAAATGAAAAACAGCAACATGCGCGGTACAGAAAATATGATAAATGTAGCTCTCGCTCTGGGGGTTAAGAAGTTTTGCCATGTAAGCAGTATAGCAGCATTGGGCGAAGCTGTGGGGAATAGAGCTGTAAATGAAGACGATTTTTTCAATCTCGACGGTCTGAATACCGATTATGCGATTACTAAATTTGGCGCAGAAATGGAAGCTTGGCGAGGAAATCAAGAAGACATGGATGTCATCATCATCAATCCAGGTGTTATCATTGGGGAAGGAAACTGGGAACGTGGCTCTGGTCAACTGATCAGTAAAACAGCCTCTGGAAATAAATTTTACACCAAGGGTAGCAGCGGTTTTATAGATGTGCGAGATGTCACAAGAGCTATGCAATACCTTACAGAAAGTGATCTTAAAAATGAGAGGTATATTCTCGTTTCAGAAAATAAAACCTATCGCGAGGTGTTAGATCTCATTGCTCTTAGCTTACAGAAACGCAAGCCCAATATTCAACTTAAAAGCGGTGTTTTAAAATTGATTTCTCACCTGCTTAAAGCTCCTAACTTCTTCGGTTTTCCACTTCAATTAAGTATGGCAAAAGTGCAGTCCATGACTTCAAAAACTAGGTATTCTAATACTAAAATTAAAAAGGTCTTGAATTTTGAGTTGACGCCTATACAGGAAGCTATTGATCGAGTGGCTACTTTTTACAGGCAAAGGAGCTAATTTAAAGTTCTTCGTCAGGATCTGATTTCTCAAGTTCTTTAATGCGATTCTTAGGTATATTGTTAGAAACACGCCTCTTCTCCTCTGTATTAATTCTTTCCTGTCTTGCGTTTAGAGAATCCTGTAACGTTTTAAAATTTTCTTGAACCTCATCCATGATCAAAAGGTACTCTTCTATTCGGTCTGTATAATAATTCAAATTCTCCTGAAAAGTAATGCTATCCATATCATACTTCTCATATAAAAAAGAACTGGGCTGGACACCCGTTTGGAGATAGGCCCCTTTATTAGAAGAAATAGCCCCCTCAACTAGGTATAAATCTGTTATTAACGCAGCCATTTTATCTTTAGAAAACAAATTTTCTGGCTGAGGAGATTTCTCCACATCAGAACATGATAATGTAAAAAGCACTAAAATGACTACGGCTATTTTATTCATCTTACAAATGATAGTTCCTGAGCGTTTTTATTTTTGGATACTTTGAAATTCTTATATGCCAGCTCTCCATTTACAAAGGTTTGCATAACACGACTTTTAAAAGTTACTCCTTCAAATGGAGACCAGCCACATTTTGCTAGCACATTCTCCTTGGTCACTGTCCATGGATTATTGGTATCTACGACAACAAGGTCTGCTTTATAGCCTTCTCTTATATAACCTCTTTTTTCTATGTCAAATAATAAGGCTGGGTTGTGACACATTTTCTCGACTACTTTCTCGATAGTAATTTTTTCATCGTGAACAAATTGTAACATCGCAGGTAATGCATGCTGTACTAAAGGTCCACCACTAGGACAAGAAGTATACGGGTTTGATTTCTCTTCTAAGGTATGTGGTGCGTGATCTGTTGCGATGACATCTATGCGATCGTCAAGTAGGGCTTCCCATAATTGTTCTCGATCAGCAGCTGTTTTAACTGCAGGATTCCACTTGATAAACTTTCCTTTAGTCGCATAATCTTCATCACTGAACCACAAGTGATGTATACAGACTTCTGAAGTAATTTGTTTATCTACTATAGCTTCTTTGTTGGAGAAAAGAGCTGTTTCCTTGCCCGTTGATAAATGGAATACATGTATTCTAGCGCCAGTTTCCTTTGCTAGCTCAATAGCTCCACTACTGCTTATATAACAGGCGTCTTCATCTCTTATCACGGGATGCTGATCCATAGGGATGTCATCTCCATATTTGTCAAAGGCTTTTTTAAAATTTGCTGTAATTGTAGCCTCATCCTCACAATGAAGAGCGATGCGCAGTTTTACATTCAAAAAAATCTCTCTTAGCACTTCTTTATCATCAATGAGCATGTTACCTGTTGAGGAACCTAAGAAAAGTTTTAATGCGGGTACTCTAGAGGTGTCTACTTTTAAAATCTCTTTTAGATTATCATTTGTACCACCAAACATAAAGGCATAATTTGCATGACTATCTCGCTGAGCGATAGCCATCTTACTTTCCCATTCCTCAATAGTTGTGGTTTGGGGATTGGTATTAGGCATCTCCATGAACGTAGTGATTCCACCAGCGACTGCGGCAGCACTTTCTGTTGCAATAGTTGCTTTATGAGTAAGGCCTGGTTCTCTAAAGTGCACTTGATCATCGATGACCCCAGGCAATAAATATTTTCCCTCTATGTCAATGATTACGGTATCTGCATTTTTAGCACTGATGCTTTCTGCAATTTCAATAATAGTATCACCTTCTATATACACATCACCTTCTTTTGTTACCCCATCAGTAACAATCTTTGCATTTTTAATTAAAGTCTTTTTCATATCTCTAGTTTCCCTATCAAACTTTTCATTTTCATTATCATTACTCCCATTACCGCTTCATTTATGATGCTACTGCTCATCTTAGACTGCCCCCTAGATCTATCTGTAAAAATAACAGGTAGCTCTATGATTTTTGCATTCAATAAAAAGGCTTTAAACTTCATTTCTATTTGAAATGCATAGCCTACAAATTTAACCTTATCTAAATTAAATTTTCTTAAAAGAGAGGCTCGATAACAAACAAATCCAGCGGTAGTATCATGAATATTAATTCTAGTTATCAATCTCACATATTTTGAGGCAAAATAAGACAATAAGACTCTTGACATGGGCCAGTTCACTACATTTACTCCTTTTACATACCTGCTCCCTATAGCGAGGTCGGCGCCTTTTCTTGCGCAAACGTCGTATAGATAAGGTAGATCGTTAGGGTCGTGTGAGAAGTCTGCATCCATCTCAAAAATATACTCGTAGTCCCTATTTAAAGCCCATTTAAATCCATGAATGTAAGCGGTTCCAAGACCTTGTTTACCTTCACGCTCTTCTATAAATAACCGGTCAGGGTATTGCTTTAAATTATTTTTCACCACTTGAGCGGTACCGTCTGGAGAAGAATCGTCCACAATAAGAAGGTGTAGGTGCTGATTTTGATTTAAAACAGCATCTAACATCAATTGGATATTCTCCAATTCATTAAATGTAGGAATAATAATTAGCGTATTTTTCATAATCAACGGCAAAAATAAACAATAAATCAGCCAGCTATGTGAACCTTTGTTAAATCATGTTATTTTTACCATCTCAATGGATATAGAACTACGTCATATAGAGCTCAACGACTGGATCAGCATTACCTTATTATTTTGTGTAATGATGCTCGCGGTTGCCAAATGGTTTTCTAAGTTTCATATTACCGATTTATTAAGCGCTTACTTTAAAAGCCGATTCATCAAACTCTCTAGGAATAGAGAGGAAGGTTCTTCTGTATTAATTACAGGTAGTGTGATCGTATACACTATCAACGTAGCACTATTTATATACATATATTATAAAAAGGAGCAACAACTTCCGATAGCACTTAATGGCTATTTACTATGCTTGACATTTGTTTCTGTTTTTCTTCTCACCCAACACTTTATTGGAAAACTTATTGCAACCCTATGCAATTTTGAGGAATTACTAAATACGATTGATCATCATAGAAATATTTATAGAGCAATGTTTGCTTATGCACTTCTTATAATCAACTGTATTGTTATTTATCTGTACAACATGAATGAGATGGCTCTACTCACTGCCCTCATTTTCATTGGATTTATGCTTTTTATTTACCATCTGATATTAATTTACACCTATAGAAGCCTACTATTTTCTACTCATTTGTATTTTATTTTGTACCTTTGCGCCCTTGAAATCACACCCTATCTACTTTTGTATAAGTATTTTATGCTGTGAAACCTTGACTCTAATAGAAAACATATATATATATGAAAGTGAAAACAATTTTAGTTTCCCAACCTGAACCTAAAATGGAAAATTCACCATATCAGAATTTGGTGGATAGAACAAAGGTAAAAATCGATTTTCGCTCCTTTATACATGTTGAAGGAGCTGCTGCAAAGGAGGTGCGCGAGCAAAAGATTGACCTTTCCAAGTTTACTGCTATTGTTTTAACAAGCCGCAACGCAGTAGATCATTTCTTTAGAGTAGCTGAAGAAATGCGTTTTAAAATTCCGGACTCTTTAAAATACTTTTGTCAAAGTGAAGCTGTAGCTTATTATCTACAGAAATATGTAGTTTACCGCAAACGCAAGATTTATGTAGGGAAAAGAACCTTTCTAGAGTTATGTCCTCTTATAAAGAAGCATAAAAACGAGGTTTTTTTAGTTCCTAGTTCTGACAAATTAGGAGATTCTACTCCAACAGAATTAGATAAACTAGGTGTCAAATGGACCAGTGGTACATTTTTCCGCACAGTGATCAGTGACCTATCAGACCTTGCAGATGTGAAGTATGATGTTTTAGTGTTCTTTAGTCCTAGTGGAATTGAATCACTCTTTCAAAATTTTCCTGAGTTTACACAAGAACAAACTCGCATTGCAGTGTTTGGTAACACTACCATGAAGGCCGCTAAAGATAAAGGCTTAAGAATCGACATTCAAGCGCCTACTCCAGAGTCTCCATCGATGAGTATGGCTATAGAAAATTATATTAAAGACAAGGGTTAAGTCTATATTCTGTTTTCGCCTTGAGCTGAGCATAAATTACAGGCTACATTACAACAAACAAAAACGTCCTGAATAACTTATTCAGGACGTTTTTTTATGACTTATAATGTTAAGGCTTATAGTTTCCTTGGTGGTCCACCAGCAAGGATTTCTTCTGAGGCTTGCTCTTCAAACTTTTTAAAGTTATCGATAAAGAACTGTCTCAATTTTTCAGCAGTTTCATAATAACCTTTGTCGTTATTCCAAGATTTACGCGGACTCAAAACTTCTGTAGGCACATTTGGGCATGTTACCGGTTGCGCAACACCAAACATAGAGTGATAGTGATAATTGCCTTTGTTAGCTTCTTCTAGAGAACCATCAAGAGCTGCAGTAATCATCGCACGGGTATACTTCAATTTCATACGACTTCCCACGCCATAAGGACCTCCTGTCCAGCCTGTATTTACAAGCCATACTGTAACTCCAGACGCCTTCATCTTCTTGCTCAACATATCTGCATACACTGTAGGATGCAAAGGCATAAAAGGAGCTCCAAAACACGCTGAAAAACTAGGGACTGGCTCTGTAACACCGGCTTCAGTTCCAGCAACTTTTGCCGTATAACCACTTATAAAATGATAAGCGGCTTGACCAGGAGTCAATTTAGATATAGGTGGTAAAACCCCAAAAGCATCTGCTGTGAGGAAAAATATATTCTTTGGATTCTTACCTACTGACGGCTCCTTGATGTTTTCAATATGGTAGATAGGATAGCTTACTCGTGTATTTTGAGTAATAGAAGTATCTGCAAAATCAACACTGTTATCTTTATTAAAAATGACGTTTTCTAATATAGCACCAGGTTTGATCGCATTGAATATTTCTGGCTCTCCTTCTGGATCAAGGTTAATCACCTTTGCATAACAACCTCCTTCAAAATTAAAGACTTCGTTATCTTCTGTCCATCCATGCTCGTCATCGCCTATCAATGCTCTTTCTGGATCTGTAGAAAGTGTTGTTTTACCAGTCCCACTTAACCCAAAGAAAATAGCGGTGTTATCATCTTTACCTACATTGGCACTGCAGTGCATAGGCAAGGTGTTTTTATAAACAGGTAAAATAAAATTGAGAGCACTAAAAACTCCTTTCTTGATCTCTCCTGTATAACCAGTTCCTCCAATTAGAGCTATTTTTCTAGAAAAGTTAAGAATAGCAAAATTATGCTGTCTTGTTCCATCTTCTTCAGGAACAGCCATAAATCCTGGTGCGTTGATAACAGTCCACTCCGGATCAAAACCATCAAGCTCTTCTTCAGTTGGCCTGATAAACATGTTATATGCAAACATGTTGGACCAAGGATACTCATTAATGACTCTTAATTTAAGTCGGTAATCTTCGTGAGCACAGGCATAAGCATCCCGCACAAAAAGTTCTTTACCATCTAAATAGGCCGTCACCTTATTCAAGAGTGCGTCAAATTTATCTGACTCAAAAGGAAGATTGATATTGCCCCACCAGACTTTATCTTCCGTCACCTCATCTTTTACAATGAAACGATCCATAGGAGAACGACCGGTAAATTCACCTGTATGAACCGCAAGGGTGCCGTTAGCAGTTTCTTTACCGCCATAATCATCTACAGATTTTTCTTGTAGAATTTCAGGCGTGAGTTGGTAATTGATTTTGGAATTTTTGATTCCCCATTTGGTTAACGCAATCGATTGCGAAATAGAGGTGTTTGAACCCATGATAATCCGTTTAGTTAGATATCACACAAAAATATAACACTAAAATGGGTCTCACTAATTATTAATAGAATTATGTGAAATGATTTTCCACAATGCAAAAAACCAACCTGATATCAAGCTTAAACCGCCCAAAGGGGTTATAGGTCCTAGGAATTTTAAATTTACATGCAGCCATTTAGACAAAGAAAGCCCATAGATACTAAAAGAAAAAAGAATCATTCCGATAACAAAAAGGTACAATAATATATTTTTTGAAGCATCGGTTAGTAAGGTTACTTGAGAAAAAGCAATCAAAGCAATCGCATGAAATAATTGATACCGCACACCAGTTTCAAAACTTTTTACTTGTTGCGGCTCCAATACTTTTTCAAGTGCATGTGCCCCCAATGCACCTAAAATTACAGCCATTACAGCAAAACTACACCCAGCAATTAACAACTTTCTTTCCATTGTATTTTAAGTTTAACTTAAGACTCTTAACTTGGCACTAAAATACAACAGTAATGAGACACATCTTAATAATAGGTGCCGGAAAATCTACCGGAGTACTGGTAGATTATCTTTTAAATAAATCTAAGGAACATAAATTACAGCTCCTTATAGCCGACAAAAATATACAAAGCGCTCAATTCCTGAGTAAAGACCATGAAAACGCCACAGCTTTAGAGTTGGATATTTTTGAACCAGAGCAACGCAAAAAGCAAATTCAAAAAGCAGATATCGTGATTTCTATGCTTCCTGCTAGATTTCATATGGAAGTTGCTAGAGACTGTGTGGCTTTTAATAAAAACATGGTTACCGCGAGTTACGTCAGTCCAGAAATGGAATCTCTTGATAAAGAGGTGAAAGAAAAGGGGCTCATTTTTATGAATGAAATAGGTGTTGATCCAGGAGTGGACCACATGAGCGCCATGCAAATCATCGATCGCATTACCAGTAAAGGCGGTAAACTACTGCTTTTTGAATCTTTTACAGGTGGACTAGTCGCACCAGAAGATGATAATAATCTGTGGAATTATAAATTTACTTGGAATCCTCGTAATGTTGTTACCGCCGGTCAAGGTGGTGCTGCAAAATTTATTCAAGAAGGCAAGTACAAATACATCCCGTATAACCGCCTCTTTAGAAGAACAGAATTACTTGACGTAGAAGGCTACGGACGATTTGAAGCACTAGCTAATAGAAACAGCCTTAAATATAGAGATATATACGGTCTCAAAGACATTCTTACCTTATATCGCGGTACTATGCGACGTGTAGGCTTTAGCAAAGCATGGAATATGTTTGTACAATTGGGAATCACTGATGACACCTATACCATAGAAGGCTCTGAAAACATGACTTATCGTGATTTTATCAATAGTTTTCTTCACTATTCTCCAACTGATAGTGTGGAATTAAAGATGCGCCACGAACTAAAAATAGATCAAGACGACATCATGTGGCTCAAACTTGAAGAGCTGGATATTTTTAATAACGAGAAGAAAACTGGACTTAAGGACGCGACTCCTGCACAAATGCTCCAATCCATATTAGAGGATTCCTGGACACTTCAACCTGGCGAAAAAGACATGATCGTGATGTATCATAAATTTGGGTATGAATTAAATGGTGAGAAAAAACAAATAGACAGTACTATGGTATGTCTAGGTGACGGAGATTTTCAAACTGCCATGGCAAAAACGGTAGGACTACCTGTTGCGATTGCAGCCTTGAAAATTTTAAATGGAGCATTTACAGAACCAGGCGTACAAATCCCTACTAAGGCTTCTGTATACAATCCTATCCTTAAAGAATTAGAAGAGTATGGCATTCGCTTTCGCGAAAGCGAGACAGAATATCTAGGCTATAATAAATTGCATTTATAGAATCAACTAACTTTTTTAAAACAAACAACAGCCAGTGGTTACAGATGTAACGACTGGCTGTTGTCATTTTCTTAATTATTTCTTGATCTATTTTTAAAAAAAGGAAAATAAAATAAAGCAAGGTAGCCAGTGAACCTATAGCAGCTGCGACATAGGTGCACGCCGCCCAGTTTAAAGCGTCTTTTGCTCCAGCAGGCTCTTCTGGAGACAACATTCTATTATTTTTTAACCAGGCCAGTACACGATGACTCGCGTCATACTCCACAGGTAGCGTCACAAAAGCAAATGAAATAAACTTTTTTGAACAGAACTCTACTTACGTAATTTTAAAACTAACTTGCAGAGCACTAGAATAAAAGCTGTTGAAAACAAAAAAACAAGACCTAACAAATAGAGCGGATATTCAAATTCTAGTGAACAAGTTTTATAAGAAAATAAGGTCTGAAAATACTTTGGGGCCCATTTTTAACCGGACCATAAAGAACTGGCCTGCTCATTTAGATCATATAACTAACTTTTGGGAAAGCAGTCTATTCCTGACTAAAGGCTATCAAGGAAATCCAGTAACAGCACATCAAAAACTAGATCAACAGGAAAATAATTCTATTGAAATGAATCATTTTGGCATCTGGATCAACCTTTGGGTAGCCACCATTAATGAATTGTATGAAGGTCCAATAGCTGATCTTGCCATAAGACGAGCCCGCAATATGGCCAGTATATTATTTATAAAAATAGTTGAGGCCAGAGGTCACTAATGATCAATTGATTTATCTATCAAATGACCAGTTCATAATATCAGTACGCAATCCAATATTGAGCCACATGGTACTTTCACCACGAACCAAATCATTATTATACCGCGGATTCTGACTGCGGTAAATCACTTGACCAAATACTTTTAATCTACTTGCTGGATTGATCACATAACCAGCTTCCAGGTGTCCATAAAAGAAATTGGAGATATTACCTTGTACAGTTTCATTACCATTATCAGAAACACGATCATCTTCAGAGCCGTAAATATTCCCTCCATAGAACGCATTATCTCCATTTTGAAGAATATCGTAACCGCGTTCTCCATAAATAGCTTTGGCAATTCCATACCAGCGGTCTTTTGTATAACGACCTATTAGTATAGCCTCATAAAAGTTAGCTCCCCAAGGGTGTGCTAGTGCTTGATTGCTATTAGCATAATTGAGCACTACAGAATTGTGAGAATAGGTATAAGGTCGTACTCTATTGTATTCTAATTGCATCATTAGGTTGGGTACTTTAAAAGCATTCTGCCATTTCATACCTAACTGGTAAGCACTTTTATTTTGATAACTCCCATCCCCACTAACTACAGAAGCTCCTGAGAATTCATCTATAGTTAATTGTCCATAACCCGTTAAACGGTCACTAAATTTATATTTTGCCGTAAAACCTAATAACGCATTACCTCCGCGAGAACCTGTTTGTAATTCTACAGATTGATAAAAAATAACCGGGTTTACATAATTGAAATCAAATCCCCTCTGGTTATCATCTTGCCACAATACACTTTCAAAAAGCCCTATGTTTAATCTTTTTGTTGCGTTCCAACTTAAGTAATGATGGGTCATATACTTTGTTCGAAAAGAATCGTCAGCAGTTACTTCAGATCGCACATCTCTTAAAGAGGTATATAAAACGGTATAGTCCAGTTTCCAGAATTTGGCATTGAGTTTAAAATATGGAAATGGTTGCGAGTTATCACTCAAGACTAACGAGCGGTATCCATCACCTATAAAATGCTGTCCATGGCCTAATTGTAAATCAAAGTATTTACTGGGCTTGTAATTGATATACCCCGTTGCTACTGGATAATCAAAGATGTTTTCACCGCCGTCTTCAGCTATACCTCTTCCAGGAACGATCCCAGGATTACCGCCATCTGGAGCACGCAGTCTTACTTCTCGTTCAAAATAACCAGGAAATCTCGCTTGAGATTCTTGTATGTTCATACCAAAAGTAATTTGATCCCCTATTCCACCACTTACATTTACTAACCTTGTATTGTTATACGTGTTCACATCATCTCTAGAATCTTTACCAAGTTGTAGGTCTACTCCAGGATCTACCACAAACCAATAGTCTTCTCCAGCTACTTCAAAAAAGTGTTCATTGTACCATTTGCGGCCTAACCACGTCTTTTGATCTTTAAGAAGCGACTCTCTTTCTGCTTCTAAGTCAAAATACTGATCCACATAATTAAAAGTATAGGGTTTTACAGCGGTATGCGCATTATTCCCAACCCGATTCATAGCTGCTTCGTATCGATGGTACCTTTGATAGGAGAGTGGAATATTGGCATCAGACCTCAGTTGATTTCTATCGTACTGGTCGCTTATGATGTTGTTGTACTCTTCATTCGCTTTCGCGAAAGCGAGACTATCTTCAGCCTCTTTCTTTCTTTGCTGCTTTTTAACCTCATTATCAGAATTGCTATAGACTTGAAAAGAACCTGATTCCTTCATAGGAACAGGAATATTAAGTATAAACTGCATGTAGGTTGGGTCGCCATTAAAAGTAGGCGCCTCCACTTTAGGCAGCTTTTCAAAAGCTATAATCATCTCCTCCTTTAAAGATGCTTTTAAAGCATCCGTTCGTATCAAAACAAAACTACCTTCACGATCTACTTCAAATCGCATGGTAACTGATTGATTAGGGACACTATCGTTCTTCACTGGATGCTGGTAGTTGTCTTTAAGCTGCGCATAAAGTGTCTTGTAAAAACAATCTTCTAATTGGTCAATAGCTTTTTCTTTGCACTCGTCAAAAACAGGGAATCTCTCAATGTCTGACTGTGCAAAAACAGCGCTAGATAAGGTCAAGAAAAGGAATGTATATAGAAATTTCATAGCTTCTTAATAAGTAGCAAATATACTTGTTTTAATAAGTGTCCAAAAACAGAAAAGCCATGAAAATTCATGGCTTTAAAAATAAAGAAAACAAATAGAATCAATCATTTATTTGAAATCGGATAGGCAGTGCATAAGTCACATTAACCGGCATGTGGTCAATTTTACCTGGGGTCATTTCTGGCAATCTAGAGATCACTTGATAGGCTTCCTTTTCTAACTCCTTATTAGGTGCTTTTACTAATATATCTTTAGGAAACCCGTCTATGCCTATTGTAAACTGAACATAAATAATAACTATATCTTTTCCTATTACAGAGTTTGCGAGACCTGTATCAAACTTGCGCTGTATAAAACGAGCCATCTTTTTATTCAGACAACCTACTCGTTCTACTCGATCCATTGCAGCACTGCAGCCAGGAAATAGTGGCACCTCATGAACAGAACCTAGCACCTCATTTTTAGGTGTTAGAGGAGCGGTTTTTACTCCTGTTTCTGTTGCACCTGTTTTCAGTGGAGGAGTCTTTGCACTAGCCGCAGGTGTTTTTTCTGGATCTGGAAGATCTGTGGTATTGTCTTTTACCTTTTTAGGTGGCTTGTTAGGATCTACTTTAGGAATTATAGGCTTTGTCTTTTTAATTTCAGGCTTAGACTCTTTGTTAGGTACAATAATGACTTCACCTATATTAACATCCTCCGAAGGCATATACACAGTATGTGCTGTTGGGAACTTCTTTACCGGCATTGCGGTAGTCAGTTCCATAATAAGGAATGCAGCGACCAGCGCTGCAATCAATCCTATCTGGAAATTAATAATTGGGTTGACTTTAGTGTTCGCGGCTTGTTTATCAGCTCTGCGAGTGTTCTGAGGTGTTGCAGCACCTATTTCCTCTTTTGAAGTTTTCATAAAAAATGGTTTATGTTATTTCAAAAGGAAATCAAGAAGCATACCAAAAAAAATCCCCAACCTATTCTGGTTGGGGATTTTATTTATTAAGGAAGACTCTTATTTAGTCTTGTACTGAAAATATGATCGGTAATGCATAGATAACCCCTACTGGCTTACCTCGTTGCTTTCCTGGCGTCATTGATGGCAATCTATTAATAACTCTAGCTGCTTCAGCCTGAAGTTTAGGATGCTTTGCTTTGGACTGAATTCCTACTACATTCCCTTTAGAATCAATTTTAAATTGAACAGAAATTTTCTGTCTTCCAGAAAGACCTAGTTCATTTGCAAGACCTGTATTAAATTCTCTGTTTACAAATTTTGTGATTTTCTCACTCATGCATTTCTTACGATCTGCATTGTTCTTCATGCCTTCACAACCAGGATAGATCGGCACGTTTTCAATAATAGCAAAAGGAACATCAGCAATTACTTCTTCAACACCTGCTTCTTCAGAAACCTCTTCAATCTCTACGATTTCTTCTTGCTCGTCAGTTTCTGTGTCTTCAATAATTACTTCTTCGATCTCCACTTCATCCTTAACTACCTCGATAATTTCAGGCGCTGGTGGCGGTGGTGGCGGTGGTGGTGGTGTATCCAGCATTTGGGTGATAGGAATTTCCTCTTCCATAAAAAGTTCATCCGGTTCCTGAAAGACCTCTTCGGTAACTACAGTTCTAGACTCATACTCCAATCCTTGCCACGATAGCAATAGCATAAAGGCTAAGCCTGACAGGGCATATAGCGTAATATTTTTACGTAAATCTGCTTTTTCTGATTTCTTTACTTCCATAATGGCTGTATTTAAGAGGCTAAAAATAACTAAATCTTTGTGCTAATAAAAGATTTATGCTGTTTTCTGTTTGTTAAAAATTTTATCAATAATTAATAGTACCAACAGAGCAAGAATAATGCCAGCAATATTAGCCAGCACATCCATAAATTCCATAGTTCTATTTACTGCTATATATTCCTGTCCAAATTCAACAAGAACACCAACTAAAAGCGAGAAAACTGCAGCTCCAATAGCGATGGTACGCGACCAATGCTTAAAAATGGTGGTTACTCTAATAGCACTATGGCTTTGTTTACTCAGGTAGCGCGTGTAAAAATAGAAATACCATACTAGCGCCATAATGAAATATGCAACCGTGTGGTAGATTTTATCTCCATTAGGAACATTTATTGGTGGCGCCGGGTTTTTTATTAGTGATGCTATTACGATAGCAGCAGTGTATAATGGCGCTAACCAGTAAATGAGTCTATGCATTATCCTACAAGCTCTTTATAAGCCTCAGCACTAAGCAAATCTTCTACTTGAGAAGCATCTGTGAACTTCATTTTAATCATCCATCCGTCACCATAAGGATCTGAATTTACTAATTCTGGTTCGTCTTCTAGCTTTTCATTAAAGTCTGTGATCTCACCAGTTAGTGGAAGAAATAAATCAGAAACCGTTTTAACTGCTTCCACAGTTCCAAAAACTTCTTCTTGATCAAGAGTCTCATCTAATGTTTCTACTTCTACGTAAACGATATCACCTAACTCGCTTTGTGCAAAATCTGTGATACCTATAGTAGCAACGTCTCCGTCAATTTTGATCCACTCGTGATCTTTGGTGTATTTTAATTCTGATGGGATGTTCATTATATATATTTTAGAAAGCGTAAATTTAAGATAACTCTATCTATTAATTCAGACGCTAAAAGGTTTATTTATGACTAGTGGATCTTTTGTTTTTATAAATCAAATGAGATAGAGAAATATTCCATTAAAATCTGGAAATTACGTTGCTTTCATACCTGACCATAACCAACCAGATTTGCTAAAAATTTAATTACCAAATGTATACCTCAACGTAAATCCACTGCGTATAGTAGTTTGTGGAAATGCCGTTGAAATTGCAAATTCTGAGAACGTGTGATCGTAATAAAAAATCGCCGTGAAAGCGGTGCTTAAATTATAGTCTGCTGTAAACTTAAGACCATAAATGGTCTGTCCAGCGGTTGCCTGACTGTTATCCAAGTCTAGATATCTTACAATAGTCACATTATCTCTAACCGAACCATCTAACCTCAAGTTCAAATCACTCTTGATAACGGTACTTCTACCTCCTACTTTGGTTTTAAATCTCAAGTCTTTGATGCGGTAACCCAGTCCTAGAATCAACTCATTACCATTAATCTCTGTAAGCAAATTGTTATCAAAACTCAAGGAAATGGCGCGATCTCTTCTCAATTCGGCTGCAATAGAAACTGAATTCTTCATTTCAAAATCTAATTTGATAAGCGGACTGAACTGCTCTGCAAGGTTGATGTTGAAGTATAAGTTTCTAGATTTAAAATCGCCATTTTGATTCAATGCATTAGTTCCTACTTGATCTTGATATGTAAGAGCGCCATTACCTTCGGCATAATCCAGATTGGTCTGGAACTGGTTGATCGTAAAACTAGAACGGTATCCGTGGTTGATGGAAAACCTTCGAAAACGTTTCTTGAACCAATTTAAGTTCATTAAACCAGTGTACTTCACTGTCCAGTTAGGCAATGGAATATCGCTAAATGCATTAGAGTCCTGCTTGCCGACATCTCTTCCTTCATAAGCAGCTAAAAATGCTGGTAATAACACTTGCTGACTGTTTCTAGAAAAACCTTCTGGATATCCATCTGTATCTCTTGTAAAGGTATTTGTTCCATAAAACTCCGTCGCCAGTCGATCAGCAACGGCGAGTCTATTGCTTCTAAATGTATCAAAAGTAGGGGAATTATCTATGGTGCTTTTTTGAAAGGACGTACCTATCATTAAATTGGTAATATTAAAATTACCAAAATTGTTAGGAGTAAGCGATTGGTAAGTTAAATCGTCCTGATCTACCCGATAATTTTCTGTGTAGGTCTCTTGATAGGCGCGATTTCCTAAAATATCTATGGAGAGATCTTTTAATAAATCCACTTTAAAATTGAAATCAAGTTGCCGGGTCTCCACCTCACTGTATTGTTGATTAAAATCTTGATAGAGCGTTAACCAGCCACGTCTTGCAGCAAGGTCTCGCACTTCTGACTGACTACCAAAAACAAAGCCTGACGTAGGTTTCAAGGTGCCTATAAAACCTATATCTGGAGTATAACCTGGTAAGAAAATACCGTTTGTTTCTTGATAATTGATTTGTGCTCTTTTTACCGAAGTCACTATTCCTATCAAGGTATTGTAGGCTTGATTACCGATGTTCTTTTTAGGGATTTTTGGTTGATCATCCTTTTTTCCTTCCGTTGGAGTTGGTGGCTTTCTACTTCTTGTTCTCGACTTATTTCGAGATCTGGCGGCATTATTTGCAGCAAAGCCAAATTTCTTTTTTTCTAAACCGACATACGTGTACAATTTATCTAAGTCTAAGGTCCCATTAATACGATGTGTGTTGGCATTTTGGATGGAATTTCCTAAATCCGGGATGCCGTCTAACTGTGCAAACTGCTGCGCATTACGTGTCCAATTGAAGTTAGAGGTATAAGTGTAGTTCGCTTTCGCGAAAGCGAGAAAAGGAAACTTATCAAAAGGCAACTTATAAGTGAGTTGCAGTTGTTGAGAGTGCGAGTTAGGAATTCCCTCATCAAAAAAGTCAGTCCATAAAGTATAACTCTCGTCAATGGTACTGTCCTCATTTACATAACTGCGTATCAAACGGTCGTTATTTGCAGAAAGGTTGACCTGTAATGATTTAGTGAGATCCCAATTAATAGCATATTGATGATTCATTGTAAAGTTACGGTTGGTCAAGGGTTCCAGTGTAATATTTTGAGCGTCTGGGAGGCCATCGCCATTTAAATCTACGGGATTGGTGTCCAACTGTAAATCACGGAATTTTTGAGTATTGTACTGTCTAAGCACATTTAAACCTGCTGCAAAATTATTAGGCAGCGGATTAAAATTAAGGTCTTTTACAAATTTTAAATAGGAGTTGTCAAACCATTTTACATTCTTAAAGGGTTCTAATTCAGCCTTAGGGAAGGCATAGTTATAAGTTCCACCTACATTTACCGATTGATCTTGAAACTTCTCTACCTCAAAATTGCGTTGATCGGTCTGATTATAGGAACCTGAGAATGTAAAGTTCTCTATATCATAGGGCATAGGAGTTGCCTCACCAGTGCGTTCTTTACGCACCCCTATTAAGTTAATGCTTTGTCTTCTGGTATAATCTTCGGACTGTTCTCTTATGGCATCACGCTCTGCATCACTAGTGGCATTGTCCAGTCTTGTTTCTAACTCTATGTCTTCAAATTGAGGATCAAATTGTGGTGTAATCGTTTCCTCTCCTATACTATAAGAAAAGGGTAAGGAAACGCCCCATTTTTCTGGAAGTAATTTACCAAAACTCACGTTAGTGGTGACATCATATTGCGTAAGGTTCTCACGACTTCTTTCTTGTGGTCCTTGCTCAATAGCGCCAAAACCTATGGTACTCCTTCTACCGGTCGCGCTTACACTGGCAAAATCGGCTATGTTTGCATCCATATTCATCACCGCAGCATAACCCCCTTGATTTTTCAATCCTGACAGTCTCATTTCATTGAACCATACTTCACCACAAATACTGCTGTTAGTAGCATTGCGAACACCTATCATCATGGCGCGTATATCACCGAAGTTAGGGTTCCCTTTGATACCGTATTTTTGTTGATTTTCTTCTCCAGCACTACTAGGATCAAGAGCTGCCTGATCAAAGAAATTAAGGTCACTAATATTCAAACTGTTGTCTCCTAAAACCAGAGCTTTAATTTCTTGAAGTAAAGCAAGGTCTATATCAAAATTATTTGCTTGAGGCCAGATTTCTTCTCGCACATCTGTACCAAATGCTGTAGGTTTTAATGGGAGTCGAATTTCATAAAAGTTTTGAGTATAATCGACACCTATTCTAATAAATGCCTCTAGTTCGTCATCACCTGCAGACATTTCATTCACTAAAGATTCTGCATGTACAAACATTTGAAGTGCCTCATACTGACGCATATCTATTCTAAGATTCTTAAAAACACCACGTGCATCTCCAGCTTCTAGATCACAAACCCTAAGAGCAAGGGATTGTTCATTCTGACGTATGTTTTGATTTTGCGTTCTTAGCTGTTCCCTTTCTACTCCAGGAGGCAATCTATATGGAATAGGTGTACGCGCTTCATTGTTCTCAATATTTACCCCTTCTACTTCAAAAACGGTAGGATCATCTGATGCAATTGGATCTGTCTCGTCTAACGAATCTGTAAATCTTCTATAATCTCCACGTACAAGGTCCAAAGAACCAAATCTTAAAAACGTATCTACTTCAAAGTCTGACAGGTACATTCTCATAAAGCGTATCGCTCTAAAGTCAGCAATACCCCCTATTTCTTCACGGTTAGGATCACTTAATGGAACTCTGAATTGCACCCATCTTGTACTGATCTGGTTACCGTTAGGTAGGGTAGTCTCAACTGTTTTTGTATCAAAAATATACTCACTAGTTGTCACATCCATTCCTGGAAAGATATCTATATCATACTCGTAATAACTATCAATAGTATTCATCGTATTATCCCGGTTGATGTCCTCTACATCGGGTAAGGTGGTAGAACCACGATTATCTTGAGTAACGGCTGTAGGTGAATTCCCTTCTGTACCATTGTAGTTCTTATAGCGCATAGGGATATCTCCACTTGCCGCTACAAAAAATTCATAATTATCCCCCGCTGGATCAAAAGGTCCAAAAGCAGGGAAGTCTGTTAATTCTTCATTATCGCTATAACCATCAAGTCCTATATCTTGATTAGCACGCTCAGCTCCCTGCGTATCAAAGGCGTATACTAGAGACTGATTTACTGGGACCTTTCCGTATGCGGTATTGGTAGTAAGTAAAGTACCTCCATCATTAGGCAATCCATTTTCAAATTGCTTTCTATTATCTTTTAAAATATCTTCAGAAATACTTCCTAAGTTAATAGATATCGTCCCTCCATCATTAGTAGCATCATATTGAAATGGATCCATAATCCAGAACTGCATGTACTCCACATTAGTCTGTTCAAAGTCTGTACTGGAAAACTGACGCATGATCCCGCCCCAATTATCTTGTGGGTTAGGAAGTACGTTTGTCCCAGCCGCTTGCGGATTGTAATTGTACTGACCACGCTCGTTAGGGTAATAAGCCATATCCAGCGTGTTGATGACTTGCTGTTGTCCTTGTTGCAAATCTACATTGGGAAATATTTCATCTATAAAAACACGTCTGGTGCGGTAATCAGAAACATCTTGGTCTGTAATTCCGGCTGGTCGTTGATTTCCATAAAAAATAGGATCTATAGAATACCAAGCCATCTTAGCACGACTAAAATTATAAGCCAGTGGATTTGCTGTACTGCCTACCCCTTCAAACGCCACAGGAGTACTCGCTAATGACCAAGAGAATGGAGTCAAAATATCGATAGAAGTTTGTGAACCCTCAAAATCGTCTACGTATGCGGCGGCTTGACCTCCAAAATTATCACCCGCAGGAGATCCAGGAAATAAATAAGCAAACTCTCCTCTTAATGATAGATTTGAAACTACATCTGTATCTACGTTAGGAAGTTTATTTGCTAGTCTGGTAAGAAAAGGAACTTCTGTATTGTACAAGAAGTTGATTCCCATAATGGTATTGTTGATAGGCTCAAATCCATAAGTAGATTTTTGAGTAATCGGTCGTTCTTTTAAGTTTAAGAATGTCCCCCCTAATATAAAGTCCTCACTAAATTTGTGTTCTACATTGATTCCTGTAAAACGTTTGGTTTGCTGGTTAAAGACAGAATTGTTTTCTGTAGAAACTTGGATAGGGGTATTGGAATTTAATAAGGCTTGATCGAGTATAATCACACGACCCAACTGATAATCTACTGTATAATCAATGCCTTCTTGAAGTGTTCTTCCTCCTGCGGTCACCGTTACAGAACCTCTAGGAACATTAAAACCGCCTATAGGAATTCCTTCCTGACCTGTTGCTTTGTATTCCCCTTTAATCAAGTACTTATTTTTATCGGCACTTTGTAATGCTTGCGCTTTGGTGGTGCGGTACATATCTCTATATACATACTGCGCTTGGTTAGCATTATAAGTAGTAGGATCATTATAATCTTCTGGCCCAGCGCCTGGTGTGTTATCTAGTTTACTAAACAAATGACTACCAAAAGGCTCCACCGTAGTAAAAATAATACGCCCATTTTGAGGGTCTATGGTAAGCCCAGGGACAAAATCAAAAAATCCATCTCCCGCAGGTTGTGGATCTTGCTGTTGATTTAATCTATCGAGATTAAAAACCCGTATCAGTGTAGTTTGATCCACATCGGCTGGTAGAGCAACTGCTGGGTTAGTCATAGTTCCTTCTGCTGCAGTGATGTAATTGAGCTCTGGCGGATATTGATAAAAGATATTTAGTTTAAAATCTTCAGGAGTCAGTTGAAAACCACCTAGATTATAAATATTCTTCATCATCAAGTCCCAGATAGGCTCGCTCACATTAGTGAGGTTACTCTTCAATAATTTAACTACTAGACTTTGATTGTTTACTGGCGGCTGATTAGGATTGGGGTTTGCTACTACATCTGTTGCTATGATACCATCGTTTGCAAATTCTCCCACTTGATACACCTTCCCTCCGACCGTATATTGAAAAGATACCGCAAGAACTTCATCGTTGTTCAATCGTTGCCTTAGAGAAATATACCCCAGCTGAGTGTTTAATGTATATTCTTGAGGAGTTAGTTTACGGGCGTTTTCTAAGGTGACGTAGTCAAAGCCTTCGTTCACGTTTGCTCCACCAAAACCTTGTTGGACCGTCGCAATATCTCTTATCTGACTGTTTAAAATGGTTTGCGCACCACCATTAATTCCTTCTGGGTTAAAATCGTTGTTTGCGTTATCCGGAAAACTTTCAGCCGGTGCATTTAAAAAACCACTAGGTGTCGTGTCAAGTCCTACGTTAGAAGGATCAGATTCTCCTATATCTTGAATAGCCACCAGGTTACGTACATCTTGAGTTCTATTACCTCTGTTAGTGATCCACACTTCGGCACGTGTGATCTGTATATTGTTATTAATGAACGGGTAATTCTGTAAGGAAGTGTCGTAATTATCTCTAAAGTAATGCGATAAGAAATAGTGTCTGTTCTCATCGTAATCAAGAGAGAAAAAATCAAAATCATTTACTGTCGCTCCACCAGCGGCTTGCACGGTTCTCGATTCTGATTGTTGTTCTGAAAACACGGCAGTAATTCTGGTTTTACCGAATTGCAATTCTGTTTTAATACCAAAAAGACTTTGCGCGCCTCGTATCAATTGTGAATTGAGCGGCATTGCAACATTCCCGACTTCTATACTTTGAAGAATATCATCCTCCGTAGGAGTATAGTCCAGCTTGATTTGGTTTTGAAAGTTAAACGTACTTTGGGTATCGTAATTTGCATTTACCTGTAATCGCGTTCCTACCTTACCTACTAAACTTAAATTAATACGTTGATTGAAATCAAAAGTGAGATTCTGTCGGTTACGAGGGGAAAAACTTGGGTTATCAGAACGGTTAAATAACAACCCTAAATCTACTTCTACAGAACCTTGAGGATCTATATCTATTTCTGTACCTCCAAAAATAGAAGCAAAAAGATCAGAATTCACGTAGAAATTAGGAAGTAAATCTTTTTGTTTTGCTTTATCTTCTTCAGATTTACCGGCAATTGCAGCCGCTTTTTCTTTGAAGTAGTCCATCATTTGTTGCTTCAGCACTCGCTCTAAGTACTGTTCACGAGTTAGAATGAATGGAAAATCGATGTTGTAGCCATTAAAAGAACTGGAGTACACGTAACGGTCGAGATTAGCGTCATAAGTGTACAGTGAAGTAATACTAGGTGGATCTGGGAATTTTAAGGAACCCAGCCTCACCCCAGTTTTGACAGAGTCTTGAGGGGTTTCTGTTGGGTCTTGCGCTTTCGCGAAAGCGAAAACAAATAGAGACAAAAGAAAGACAACAGCCCTCAGATTATGATTACAATATCCCAAATCTTATAATTGTTTAAGTGCTTGTTTTATAAGTTGTTCTGTTGTGGCATCTGGCTGAGTAGAAAGAATTTTATCCACCACTTTCTGAGCTTGTTTGCGCATATATCCTAAGGTTTCTAAAGCAGATAACGCTTCTTCCCTTCCAGTATTGCTTGAGACTACTGTAAATTGTGGATTATCCAGTACTTGCAATATTTTATCTTTCAAATCTAAAATGACCCGTTGCGCCCCTTTTGCACCTATACCTTTGACGCTTTGTATGGTTCTTACATCTCCAGAAGCAATCGCTTGCGCAATTTGATTGGGATCTAAGCTCGATAGCATGGTCCGAGCAGTATTTGCTCCAATACCAGAAACAGAGAGTAATAATTTAAAAACTTCTCGCTCCGTTTTCTCAGCAAAACCAAAAAGACGGTGCGCATCTTCTCGGACTAATTGATAGGTAAATAATTTGATCGCTTCCCCTTCTGGAATCAAAGAATAGGTGTGTAAAGAAATTTCCACTAAATACCCTACACCAGCGCAATCAATGACAACATCTGTCATGTTTTTTTCCACTAATTTTCCTTGCAGTTGTGCGATCATTATTTAACAAATTTTAAGAAGTCAAATGTAAGAAAATATAAACGAGCAAATATCAAGACCTATCAAGGCTTTTATTGCTTTTTACTAGCGTGTTTTTCTTTTTGCTGTGCATCGATTACAGCAACCGCAGCCATATTTACAATTTCATCTACACTTGCTCCTAGCTGCAAGATATGAACCGGCTTTTGCATTCCCATCATGATAGGACCTATGGAGTCTATACCGTTCAATTCCTTGAGCATTTTGTAGCTACTGTTAGCACTTTCCAGGTTAGGAAATATTAAGGTGTTTACTTTTTTACCAGCGAGTTTAGAAAAAGGGAATTTACTTTGTAACAATTCTGGATTTAAGGCAAAATCTGTTTGCAATTCTCCATCCACTACTAAATCTGGATAGTACTTATGCAAGTATTTTACCGCCTCAGTAACCTTTGTCGCGTTGGGGTGTTTTGAAGAGCCGAAGTTGGCATATGAAGTCATCGCAATGACCGGAGAAATCCCAAACATAGCTGCAGTGCGACCCGTCATTTGTGCGATTTTGGCCAGTTCTAATGCATCTGGATTGATATTTATAGACGTATCTGACACAAATAAAGGACCTCGAGAGGTAATCATCAGGTTAGTGGTTGCAATTTTATCCACTCCTGGAGCTTTTCCTATTATTTCCATCATAGGACGCACTGATATTGGATAGGATTGAGCCACTCCAGTAATCAAGGCATCTGCATCACCTAATTTCACCATCATAGCAGCAAAATAATTGCGTTGCCTCAATGTTTTTCCTGCGTCAAATTCTGTGGTTCCTTTTCTATGTCTGAGTTTCCAGAATTCATCAGCATACCGATCTCTACGCGCTTTTTCTTCATCAGATTTAGGATCGATAATCATACAAGGTTGATCAAAACCTAGGTCTTCCATTAATGCTTCAATGATATCACGACGACCTAATAAAATTGGGATCCCAATTCCTTCTTCCAATACAATTTGCGCTGCTTTAAGCACGTCTATATTGTCTGCTTCAGCAAATACAATTCTTTTAGGGTTGGTCCGTGCGCGATTCAATAACAAGCGCACCAGTTTATTATCTGACCCCATACGGCTCAGTAACTGCTCTGTGTATTTATCCCAATCGGTAATAGGTTCTTGAGCGACACCACTTTCCATAGCAGCTCTTGCGACTGCTGGCGGTATCGTAGATATTAATCTAGGGTCAAATGGCTTAGGAATAATATAGTCCCTACCAAAAGCTATTTTCAATTCCCCATAAGCAATATTTACTTGTTCAGGAACTGGCTCTTTAGCTAATTGAGCAATAGCGTAAGTGGCCGCCAACTTCATTTCTTCATTAATTTTAGTAGCTCGCACGTCCATCGCACCTCTAAAAATAAATGGGAAACCAAGAACATTATTCACCTGATTAGGGTGATCGCTTCTTCCAGTTGCCATAATGATATCTTCTCGAGAAGCCATTGCGGTGTGGTAGTCAATTTCGGGGGTAGGATTTGCCATGGCAAAAACAATTGGAGAATCGTTCATGGATTTCAACATATCGCCATCAACAATATTACCAGCTGAAAGTCCCAAGAAAACATCAGTCCCTTTAAAGGCTTCCCTTAAATTAACCTTAGGTTGATCTGTAGCAAACTGCATTTGTTCTGGGCCCAGGTCAGTTCGATCTTTGGTAATCAAACCGTCTATATCAAACATCATAATGTTTTCTTTCCTCGCGCCTAATTTTACATAAAGACTGGTACAAGAAATTGCGGCACTACCCGCTCCAGAAATAAGTATTTTTACATCTTCTATTTTCTTTTCTGCAATTTCTAAGGCATTTAATAAAGCGGCACTAGAAATAATTGCCGTCCCATGCTGGTCATCGTGCATGACTGGAATGTCCAACTCTTCTTTGAGTCTTCTTTCTATTTCAAAAGCTTCGGGAGCTTTGATGTCTTCTAGGTTGATCCCTCCAAAAGTAGGAGCAATATTTTTTACTGTTTTTATAAATTCTTCTACATCTTTGGTATCGACTTCAATATCAAAACAATCCAAATCTGCAAAAATCTTAAACAGAAGACCTTTTCCTTCCATTACAGGCTTAGAAGCTTCAGGACCTATGTCACCGAGTCCTAGAACAGCTGTACCGTTAGAAATTACCGCAACTAGATTTCCCTTGGCAGTGTATTTATATACGTTTGATTTGTCTTTTGCAATCTCTAGGCAAGGTGCCGCTACACCAGGACTGTAGGCAAGTGCCAGATCTCGCTGACTGCTGTGTTTTTTAGTAGGTACTACTTTTATCTTACCGGGAGTAGGCTTTGCATGGTATATTAACGCCTCTCTTCTTTTACTTTCTTCGCTCATAAATCCGTTAGAATAATCAAAACAAATGTAAGGTTATTGTGGCGTTTAGTATTTACCATCCTCATAATATTGCAAGTTGATTTCTACCAACTATAACTATGGAGGTACCTGTTTTATAATTCCGCTTTCGCGAAAGCGGGGTCTAAACAGTTCTAATAGTCAGTAGTTACTTTCTTCTTGAAAAGAAGCTGCGCATTTCTAGGCTTTAAAGTAATCAATGGGTGGTAATCAATAAAGTCATGTACTGGTGTAATGTCAAAACGCTCTAACATTCTAGCGATAACGAGAATCATTTCAAAAACGGCAAAATTATTCCCTACACACATACGAGGACCCGCACCAAAAGGAAAATAAAAATCTCTATATTCTTTAGCCTTGCCCGGCGCAAAACGATCTGGATTAAAAACCTCTGGATCTTTCCAAAGATCTTTCCTCCGATGCATTTCATAAAACGAAATGAGCCATATACTGCCCTTTTCAATTGCTATATCTTCACAGCTGTCTGCTTCCAGCGCCACACGATCGGTTACATAAGCAGGCGGATACATTCTCAAGGTTTCATCCACGCATTGTTTGATGTAAGGCATAGCCATTAAACCGGTCATGAGATCTTCATTGTCCAGATGGCTGATCTCTTTACTGGCTTTAGCAATAGTTTCTGGATGCTGTGCGAGCAACTGCGCTGCAAAACTCAATGCATTTGCCGTGGTTTCATGACCCGCAATAAACAATACCAATATCTCATCCACCAACTGGTCGTCTTCCATATAGGACCCGTCTTCATAGGTGCTGTGCAATAACATATCGAGAAGGTCTCTAGACTCTCTATCGCTGGACCTGCGGTTGTTAATGATGTTTCTAAGGATATCACGAGCTTCTTCAATAAGCTCTAAAGCATGCGGTACACTGTTATCTCCAGAAAGCCATTCTCTATCAAAGTACCATTTCATCCATGGAATTCTCAATTCTTTGATGAGCATTTTTTGTGCTTTCTCGGTAATGAATTGAAGTCTAGAAATTTTCTCTTCCAAGTCATCTATGTCGCCTAAATCAAATAGGCTTCTAGCGACTACCTTAAACGCGAGGTTATTAAAGATTTCATACACATCAATCGCTTGATCTGTTTTGATCTTACTAAATTCTTCTTGAATGACTTCGTCCATGGTTCTCATCAGAGACGAAATAGATTTTTTATAAAAAGCCGGCTGTATCAGCTTGCGATTTGCACGCCATTTTTCACCGTTCTCTGTGAGTAAACCGTGACCTATGTATTTTCCAAGATCTTCGGTTTGTAATGTGGATTTATTGAAGTTCTTTTGGTTCTTTTGAAGTATGTGCTGGGTGATTTTTTCATCACAGGTAAAGTGAATCATCAATCCTGGCTTGGGACTTATTTTAAAGGTATTGCCGTACTTTTTAAAGTTCTCTCTATGAAAAGGTAACGGATCCTTATAAATCTGTCTGGATTTTGCTAGAAATGTAAGTGCTGGAATTTGTTCTATTTTTCTCATTATTGATTAAATAAACCCCCCGCATTGTTTGCTTTCACTCTCCCTAAGTGCTTATAAGCATGCTCTGTTACCTCACGACCTCTAGGAGTTCTAATGATAAAACCTTGTTGTATTAAGAAGGGCTCGTACACTTCTTCAATAGTTTCTGCGCTTTCTGACACTGCGGTGGACAGGGTCGTAATACCTACTGGGCCACCTTTGAATTTATCGATAATGGTCGTAAGAATTTTATTATCCATCTCGTCGAGACCATGCGCATCTACGTTTAATGCTTCTAGTGCGTATTTTGCTATAGGCATGTCTATGGTACCATTCCCTTTGATTTGAGCAAAATCTCTTACCCGTCTCAATAATGCATTTGCAATACGTGGGGTACCACGACTGCGACCAGCAATCTCGATTGCCGCTACGTGGTCTATAGGTACGTTCAGTATTTCGGCACTTCTTATGACGATGGTAGAAAGTATTTCCGTATTGTAGTATTGCAATCTAGAAGCGATACCAAACCTCGCTCTCATAGGAGCAGTAAGCAATCCTGATCTCGTGGTAGCGCCGATTAAAGTAAACGGAGCAAGATTAATCTGTACGGTTCTAGCATTGGGACCGGTCTCAATCATGATAT
Source organism: Nonlabens sp. MB-3u-79 (assembly GCF_002831625.1). Lineage (NCBI taxonomy): Bacteria > Pseudomonadati > Bacteroidota > Flavobacteriia > Flavobacteriales > Flavobacteriaceae > Nonlabens > Nonlabens sp. MB-3u-79. Next base: position 672,853 of record NZ_CP025116.1, read on the forward strand.
CGATCTTATAATCCTCCATAGCACTATAGAGGTACTCTTCTACAATGGGGCTTAATCTATGGATCTCGTCTATAAAAAGAACATCGCGTTCGTCCAGGTTAGTGAGCAAACCCGCAAGATCACCTGGCTTATCTAATACGGGGCCAGAAGTGACCTTTATACCAACACCTAGCTCGTTAGCTAGAATATGCGCCAAAGTTGTTTTACCAAGCCCAGGAGGTCCATGAAAAAGCGTGTGATCCAATGCTTCTTCCCGACCATTAGCGGCGGCAACAAATATCTTTAAGTTCTCTAATACTTGATCTTGCCCTGCAAAATCATCAAAAGATAATGGCCTTAAGGCTCTATCAAAGTCGTTTTCCTCATTGGAAAAATGGTCGCCACTAGGATCAAGATTTTCATTCATATCTCAAAGATACTACTCAATAGGGAGCGAGTTGTAATATTTCTATAATAAGTAGGTGACTATTGTGATATAGAGATTATGATGGCTGTTCCGCTTTCGCGAAAGCGGAATACTAATAATAATAAACGGTTTTAATAAGACCTTGTGAAGGTCAGACACTTTAAGATTGTATCTTAAAATAAAAAATGAAACCAAGAGAAAAAACACCAGAATTAGAATTATCACTTATCAATGACACCAGTTGGTCCTTAAAAAAACAAGAAGCAGATAAATACACGCTAATCCTATTTTATAGAGGACACCATTGTCCCGTATGCAGAAAGCAATTAGAAGAGGTAAAGGAAAATCTAAGCCGTCTCATGGAAAGAGGAATACATGTGATAGCAATCAGCATGGATAGCGAGGAGAAAGCTAAAAAGAGCGGAAAAGAGTGGGATATAGCAGAATTACCTATAGGTTTTGGACTTTCAAAAGAACAAGCCAAAGAATGGGGACTGTATCTTTCTCAAGGAATTAATGACAAGGAGCCAGAATTATTTTCTGAACCAGGGATGTTTTTAATAAAAACTGACCAAACCTTATACTTCTCTTCTGTACAAACCATGCCCTTTACCAGGCCTAAAATGGACGATGTCATCCAAGCAGTCGATTATATAGAAAATAAACAATATCCAGCACGAGGGGAGGCTTGATACCTCTTACTCATAAAACAAAAAATGCCGCTCAATGAGCGGCATTTTTATATATATAATTCTTCACCTATTTAGTGATTCATTTCTTCTTCACCCTCTTGCATAGGTATATGTTGTGGAACATAATCTTGACCAGGAATAACATATTCCCCATCTTCATTCACTTTACTGTAGTCATAAGGCCATCTGTGAACAGTAGGAATAGGTCCATCCCAGTTCCCGTGTATGTGTTTATCACCTGTTGTCCACTCTAGCGTATTAGAGCTCCATGGGTTAGCAGGGGCTTTCTTACCGTAAAATATAGACTTAACAAAATTGTAGACAAAGAACAATTGAGCAAAAGCAGTTGCGATAGCAAAATAGGTAATCAATTTATTTGTATCAGCTAAATCGTCAAAGTACGGGAAGTTAGTATTAGTGTAGTAACGTCTTGGTAAACCAGCCATACCGACAAAATGCATTGGGAAAAACACTCCGTACGCACCTATTGCAGTTAACCAGAAGTGTACATAACCCAAGTTCTTGTTCATCATGCGATTGAACATTTTTGGGAACCAATGATACACACCAGCAAATAAACCATATAATGCAGATATACCCATTACCAAGTGAAAGTGAGCTACCACAAAGTAAGTGTCATGTACGTTAATATCAAGTGTACTATCTCCTAAGATAATACCAGTAAGACCACCAGTAATGAAAGTAGAAACCAATCCTATAGAGAATAACATCCCGGGATTCATCTGTAAATTACCTTTCCAGAGCGTGGTGATATAATTAAAGGCTTTTACCGCTGACGGTATAGCAATTAATAAAGTTGTAAATGTAAAGACTGATCCAAGGAATGGATTCATCCCTGATATAAACATATGGTGACCCCATACGATAGTAGATAAGAATGCAATCGCAAGTATAGATGCAATCATCGCACGGTATCCAAAAATTGGCTTACGCGAGTTGGTTGCTATCACCTCAGATGTAATTCCTAATGCGGGAAGTAGTACAATGTACACCTCTGGGTGACCTAAAAACCAAAATAAGTGTTCAAAAAGAACTGGAGAACCACCTTGATGTGCAAGTACCTCACCTTTAATATAAATGTCAGACAGGAAAAAAGAAGTTCCGAAACTTCTATCCATAATCAACAATAATGCTGCTGCTAAAAGTACTGGGAAAGAAACAACTCCAATAATTGCCGTTACAAAAAACGCCCAAATCGTCAATGGTAGACGGGTCATAGACATCCCTTTAGTTCTCAAATTGATTACGGTAACAATATAATTCAACGAACCTAATAAGGAAGATGCGATAAAGATCGCCATAGAAACCAACCATAAGGTCATTCCTAGTCCAGAACCACCCATCGCTTCAGGAAGCGCACTTAATGGTGGGTAAATAGTCCATCCAGCAGCTGCAGGTCCTAATTCTACAAATAAGGAACCTATCATAATGGTCGCTGATATAAAGAACAACCAATAAGATACCATATTAAGGAATCCAGATGCCATATCACGTGCACCAATTTGTAATGGAATCAAAAAGTTAGAGAACGTTCCACTTAATCCTGCTGTTAATACAAAGAAGACCATGATCGTACCGTGTATAGTAACTAGCGCGAGATACATATTAGGATCCATTACCCCGTCAGGAGCCCACTTGCCTAATAAGGCTTGGAATACCATGCTAGGCTCTCCTGGATTTGCTAATTGCATCCTCATAAGTACCGACATAGCAATACCTATAGCTCCCATAATAAGACCAGTAACAAGATATTGCTTAGCAATCATCTTATGATCTTGAGAGAATATATATTTAGTAACAAAGGTTTCTTTGTGATGGTGGTGTCCATCCTCATGTCCTTGATCTGCAGTAACAGCGATAGCTTGTCCCATAATTCTAATTTTCAGCGTTAGCTAAAGTTTTTTCAAAAGTTGTTTGTGTTTCTAACCACGTATTGTAATCTTCTTCACTTTCCACTACGATTTTCATTTGCATGTTGTAGTGTGAAGCGCCACATATTTTATTACAGAGAAGATAGTATTCAAATTCATATGGATCTAAAGCCATATCACCGTCAGCTACCAATTCTATGCTTTTCTGTCGTCGTATTTCATTAATCTTACGAACTTTTTTGGTCATAAATTCAGTTGACTTATAATCTTCTGAAGTTACTGTAGGTGTGAACTTAAATTGAGTTACCATTCCTGGCACTACATTCATTTGAGCTCTAAAATGAGGCATGTATGCAGAGTGCAATACATCTTGACTTCTAAATTTAAAAATAACTGGACGATTTACAGGTAAGTGTAATTCTGCTCCTACTTGGTCATCCATACCGTCTTGATCTGTTGGGTCAATACCTAATACGTTTTGACCTTCAATAAAACGTACGTTGGCATCCCCTAAGGTATTGTCTGCACCGCTGTAACGCACTTTCCAGTTAAATTGGTAGGCATATACTTCAACAATTAACGGATCATCGTCTGTGTTAGCATCCATAAGATCATTCCAAGAGAACAATCCCCATAGAATTAAACCTGCTAAAACCACAACTGGAATCGCTGTCCAAATAAATTCTAATCGATCATTATCAGCATAGAACAATGCCTTCTGGCCTTTTCTACCGTGGTACTTATAAGAAAACCAGTGCAGTAGACCTTGTGTCAACACCTGTACAATCATTATAACCACTGTAGTAAGTAATAGTAAGTCATCATACTCAGCTCCGTGCTTTGATGCCGCATCTGGTAAAAAATAATCACTGTAGCCTACAAAACAAGCGATCATTAATGCGTAAAATCCAATACCGAACAAAAGCATGTACAGACCCTGGCGTTTATTATCGCCATCATTAGCCACTTCTACTGTGTCAGAATCTGGCTCCGGTGCTTTACCAAGAGATACAATCTTAGTTATTTGCCAAACTGAAATGGCAAAAAGAGCTGCTATAAATATGATTAGAAATGCTGTCATTACAGATGTATTCTATTGTTTTTAATAATGAAAATGTTTACTCTCTCCTAGAAAAGGATCCCCTTTTGGGATTAAAGGAGTTTTTGAAATCGTACGGAATATGTAGAATATAAATAATCCTGCAAAGAATAAGAACGAACCTATTTCAGGGAAACCTATAAACCAAGATTCACCTACAGTTGCCGGCATCACCATCACATATATATCTAAATAATGGCCGATAATAATAAATAATCCTGCAGTAACCACAAACCAATTGACACGTTTGAAATCAGAATTCATAAGTATCAATAATGGAAATAAGAAGTTGATAGCAACCATACCGAAGAAAAGTATGTTATAATCTTGAATACGAGTTACAAAATACGTTACTTCTTCTGGAATATTGGCGTACCAAATCAACATAAACTGTGAGAACCATAGGTACGTCCAGAAAATACTGATACCAAACATAAATTTAGCCAAATCATGAATATGAGAATCGTTGACAAACTCTAAATACCCTTTAGACTTTAAGAAAATAGTTACTAAGGCTATAGTCGTTATACCAGAGACAAACATACTAGCAAACACATACCATCCGAACAAAGTAGAGAACCAGTGCGGGTCAAAACTCATGATCCAGTCCCATGACATGATAGATTCTGTTACGATGAAAAATACCAAGAACATAGCACTGTGCTTAAATCCTTTTTTATACCAAGAGATGTCGCCATCCTTTGCTTCGTCTTGTTTTAGACCAAATCTTCTAATGTTCCATAGATACAAGTTCCATCCTACTATAAATGCACCTGCTCTAAACAACCAAAATGGCACATTTAAGTATCCTGTCTTAGCAGCAATAATTGCATCATAGTTTTCATTTCCTAAAACATCAACTCCTTCTTCCATCCACACAAATATGTGATTGAAATGTAATCCAGAAAGCAGCAAGAGGATGAACATGATGATTCCACCAGGTAGTATATAACTACTAATTCCTTCCATAACTCTAAAAAGTACAGGGGACCATCCGGCTTGTGAAACCTTTTGCAATGCAAGAAAAGCAAGTGATCCTAAACCAATCATAAAAAAGAAAAAGGCTGCGATATAAACCGCTGACCAAGGTCTGTTTTGTAGTTGGTGATACATATGCATTGCATGATCGTCGTCGTGACCACCTGCATGCGCATCATCTGTAGCGTGTTCTTCTGAGCTAGGAGCAGCTACATGACCTGCCTCCTTATGAGCATCCTCGGCTAAGCCGTGCTCATTTGATTCCATTCCATGTGCACCACCATGAGCCGCAGCATCGTCATCGATCATCTGTTGAACTTCGGCTTGTGAACTTGGAACTGCCCAAAATCCCACTGCAGTAAACAGTGCTCCAACAACCATCAGTGCGATTGCGAAAGTCTTTAATTTGCTAGTTACCTTATACATATTACAATATCTTCTAGGGCTTAATGGCCTTCAGTTGTTGTGTGCATTTCTGTAGGGTGTTGATCACCTTCTTGACTATCTTCGATAATAAGATCAGAAACATTAATATCTTCATTTACTGTTACAAACTCTTGACGAGGCTGTCCTTTTAAATCTCTAGTCAGTGCATCTACATGTTGAGCAATTTGCCATCTTTCCTCAATAGAAGTCTGAGAGGCATAAGATCCCATATAATTGATCCCGTAATACATCACATGATAGATAGAACCTTGTGAGATCTCGCGAGCGTCATAACTAGGAACACCGAGAATTTTTTCGGTAGTGGCTAAGTGACCTTTTCCATTCCCCTTGGTACCATGACAAATTGCACAGTAAATATTATACAGTTCGGCTCCGATTTCTAGATTTGGCTCCGTGTAAGGGAGTGGGTTTTGTAAGTTCGCTTTCGCGGAAGCGTAACCCTCATTATTATCTTCATAATCGTACGGCAACCAACCACGAGAAACAGATCCTTTTACTGGTGACTGCGCTTCCACATTTCCAGGAAATATTTCACCTTCTTGATAAGTCTCATATCCTACAGACTCATACATATTTGGAAAATATTGTACACTTCTATTTGAACCCTTCGCGACAGACTTATCATCTCCACCGCAGGATACAATAAGTAAAGTAGCTAAAGCAAAAAAGAACGTTTTTAATAATCTATTCATCAGTGTGCTTCTTTGTCAATTAATTTTATCTCTACAGCACCAGTCTCATAAAGAAACTTTGTAACTTCTTCTTCATCTGCTCCATGAGTATCTATTTCCATAAGAAAATGATCATCTGTAGTTCTTACATCAGGATTTTCTGCCTTTTTAAATGGCCACAGCCTGCTTCTCATATAAAAAGTAATAACCATTAAGTGGGCTGCAAAAAATACAGTCAATTCAAACATAATAGGCACAAAAGCCGGCATGTTTTCTAGATAAGAAAAACTAGGCTTTCCTCCAATGTCTTGCGGCCAGTCTTCTATCATAATGTAATTCATCATTGCCGTAGCAACACATAAACCAACTATTCCATACAAGAAAGCGTTTATCGCCAGACGCGTATCTGCTATTCCCATAGCTTTTTCAAGTCCATGAACTGGAAAAGGTGTGAACACCTCTTCAATATGGTAATGCTTATCTCTAACCTGCTTTACTGCACTCAGTAAAACATCATCGTCAGTATATAAAGCGTGTATCATTTTTGTTGACATAATATCTTAGTTCTACTCGCCAGGATTTGCGATAGGAGCTTCTGGAGAAGCACCTTCATTAGACGTCATTTTATTTTCTCTTAATTTCTTGTACTTACTACCACTAACTTTTAAGATAGATTTCACCTCTGCTTGAGCGATAACTGGGAAAGTTCTGGAGTACAATAAAAAGAGTACAAAGAAGAAACCTATAGTACCAATAAAGATACCTATATCTACAAAAGTTGGGGAAAACATAGTCCAAGAAGATGGAAGGTAGTCCCTGTGCAGTGATGTTACAATAATCACAAAACGCTCAAACCACATTCCTATATTTACTACAATAGAGATCGCAAAGGAGAACATGATACTCGTTCTTAATTTCTTGAACCACATAAACTGCGGTGAAATTACATTACAGGTCATCATGGACCAATAGGCCCACCAATAGGGTCCAGTAGCTCTATTCAAGAAGGCATACTGCTCGTATTCAACACCAGAATACCAAGCCACAAATAACTCTGTGATATAAGCAACACCTACAATAGAACCCGTAATCATGATAACGATGTTCATCAACTCGATGTGTTGTATCGTGATATAGTTTTCAAGACTCACTACTTTTCTCATAATGATAAGCAAGGTGTTTACCATCGCAAATCCAGAAAAAACAGCTCCTGCAACAAAGTATGGAGGAAAAATAGTCGTGTGCCAACCTGGTATTACAGAAGTTGCAAAGTCAAAAGATACAATCGTATGAACCGAAAGTACTAATGGTGTTGCGAGTCCTGCAAGTACAAGAGATACTTCTTCAAAACGTTGCCAGTCTTTTGCGCGACCTGACCAACCGAAAGAAAGAATCCCGTAGATCTTTTTATTAAAAGGAGTAATTGCTCTATCTCTGATCATTGCAAAATCAGGCAATAAACCAGTCCACCAGAATACTAAGGATACCGATAGATAAGTGGAAATTGCAAATACATCCCATAGAAGCGGTGAGTTAAAGTTTACCCACAAAGAACCAAATTGGTTAGGAATAGGAAGTACCCAATAAGCTAACCATGGTCGACCCATGTGAATAATAGGAAATAAACCTGCTTGAATTACAGAGAAAATAGTCATCGCCTCTGCAGAGCGGTTGATCGCCATTCTCCATTTCTGACGGAATAATAATAGTACTGCAGAAATAAGTGTTCCTGCGTGACCTATACCTACCCACCATACGAAGTTAGTAATATCCCAAGCCCAACCAATGGTCTTGTTCAATCCCCAAACACCGATACCGGTTGATATTGTATAAGTAATACATCCTATTCCATAAAGAAAGGCAATGAGAGCGATTGTAAAAACAATCCACCACTGCTTATTTGCTTCACCTTCTACAGGCGCTGCAATGTCTCTTGTTACATCAGAATATGTCTTATCTCCTGTAACGAGAGGTCTTCTTATGGACGCTTCATAATGAGCCATAATGTCTTGATTAGTTTTCCTAGTTAATTATATGTTTCTCACTTTAATCTGATACATCACGTTAGGATCAGTTCCCACTTCTTCTAACAGGTGATACATACGATCTTGTTTTTTTACTTCAAAGATCTCCGATTCCTTATCGTTGATATCACCAAAGGTGATAGCTCCATTAGAACATGCGTTAGAACATGCCGTAGCAAATTCTCCATCTTTGATCATGCGACCATCTTTCTTAGCCTCCAAAATAGTCATTTGAGTCATTTGAATACAAAGAGAACATTTCTCCATAACACCACGACTTCTTACCGTCACATCTGGATTGATCACCATACGACCTAAGTCATTATTCATGTGGTAATCAAATTCATCATTCCCATTGTAAAGGAACCAGTTGAATCGACGTACTTTATAAGGACAGTTGTTAGCACAGTAACGAGTACCTACACAACGGTTGTAAGCCATGTGATTCTGACCTTGACGACCATGAGAAGATGCTGCTACTGGACAAACTGTTTCACAAGGTGCGTGATTACAATGCTGACACATTACCGGCATAAAAGATACTTCTGGATTATCTGCTGGAATCTCCAACTCTCCAAAACCACCTAATGAACCATTGTCTCCAAATAATCCATCAAAACCATCTTTCTTATCTTCATCAGCTTCAAAACTATCAGTAGAAGAATAATACCTATCAATACGCAACCAGTGCATATCACGAGATTTTCTTACTTCTGATTTACCTACAACAGGCACGTTGTTCTCTGCATGACATGCTATAACACAAGCACCACAACCAGTACAGGAATTTAAATCTATAGACATATTAAAGTGATGTCCTACAGATCTATCAAAACTGTCCCAAAGATCAACATCTGGTGAAGTTACTGGGGTTCCAATGTGATTCAAAGAAACTTCAGGCATTGGATTAAAATCATCCTTATTACCCTTTCTATAAGTAGCCAAATCTGTCTCACGAATAATATCGCGACCCATCATGGTATTTTGTAATTGTGTACAAGCAAACTGGTGGTTTCCTCCAGCATCTTTAACAGTAACCGCTTGTACTGCAACGCCCTTCTTATAGAAAGGATATGCATTTATACCGGTCTGCATTTCTTCTTGAATGCCAGCAGTCTGTCCGTAACCTAAGGCAATTCCTATAGTTCCAGCAGCCTGTCCTGGCTGAATAAGTGCAGGAAACTTTCTTTCCACACCATCTAGAGTTACTATTACATGAGTACCATCTAGGGCACCGTTAGCAACATTCTCATTCACAACACCTACCGTCCCGGCATCTGCTTGTGATATAGTAACGTAGTTATCCCAAGTTGTTCTTGTGATAGGATCTGGCAATTCTTGTAACCACGGGTTGTTTGCCATGCTACCGTCACCTAGTCCTGTTTTGGTATATAAAGTAAGTTCGTATCCAGAAGGTTTTTGAGCATTTGCCAAAGCACTTAATGCAGCAGCATTACTAATTTCTTTCACTTCTCCTTCTGTAACCTTAACATCAGAAGCCGTTGTTGTATAAAAACCATCTTGTAACGACTGGTTCCAACTCGCTCCAGCAGAACTGGTCGTTTCTTTTAGGAAATCCTTGTAAGATTGCTCATTACCTGACCACTTTAATAAAGTTTCCTGTAATTGACGTGTCTTAAATATAGTATTTATAGTAGGCTGTGTTAAGAACACATAACCTTTTTTAATTTCTGTATCAGCCCAAGACTCTAAGTAATGAGGAGTAGTTGCTACATAGTCTACTTTAGCAGCTGTTGCGTCCATTGAAGAAGCAAAAGATACGCTAAGAGCTACATTTTCTAAAGCTTTCGCGAAAGCGTCACTATCATTATAACTGTACAAAGGATTTACACCAGCGATAAAGAGAGCACCCACTTTACCAGCGCTCATATCACTCACTAATTGATCTACTGATTTACGATCACCTTGACGAGTCATAATAGGTGAAGCCGTATCAATAATAGAAGAATTCAAAGCTTCATTGATAGCAATAGTTAATTGTTGTGCTGCCTGATCAGGAATACCGCATAAAAGAACTCCATTTTTACCGGCTCTTTTTAAACTTATAGCAGTTTGATCAACAGATTTAGCAACTTTATCAGATAATGAAACATTTGCTCCACCACCAACAACTTTGCTATAAAGAGCAGCAAGAATAAGCTTTTGCTCTGTAGGAGTAACCGGGTAACGCTTATCAGCGTTGGCACCAGAAAGAGTCAAGTTTGCCTCATATTGAATATGATGAGACATCTTACCATTCTTAGGTACACGAGATTTTCCGTAACCTTTATCAAATCCTCCACCTTGCCAGTCGCCTACAAAATCAGCACCTACAGAAACTATAGTCTCCGCATTTGTAAAGTCATAATCTGCAAGAGCTCTATTGCCGTATTTTGCCTCAAATGCATTTAACGCAGCATCTTCACTAACGGTGTCATAAGTAACTACGCGCACATTGCTATAAGTATCCTTTAGCTGAGCGATAATTTTAGACATCGATGGACTTGCATAAGTTTGTGCGAGCACCACTAATTCTTTACCATTCAATTGAGCTAATTGAGCAGCAACTTGTTGATCAAGCTCTTCCCAAGTAGACTCCACTCCTTTAATCATAGGAGTTTTTAAACGGTTGTTATCATATAAAGACAACACAGACGCATGTACACGGGCATTTGCATTACCCCTAAAAGCAGCATCTCTATTGCTTTCTATTTTAATCGGACGACCCTCACGAGTTTTAACCAGTACACTTGCATAATCGTAACCATTTGCAATTGTAGTTGCATAATAGTTAGCCATACCAGGAATAATTTGCTCTGGTTGGTTTACATAAGGTACCGAGTAGATCACTGGACCCTCACATGCTGCCAGCGATGCTGCAGCTGTACTGAATCCAACATACTTTAAGAAATCACGACGTGAAGTATTTGATTCCTCCATCGCCTGATCGTTTCCTAAAAACTCTTCCGTAGGAATATCGCTCGCAAACTCATTCTGCTCAAGATCTTTTACCATCTTGTTACTGTCGTCTAGTTGCGCTGTACTTTTCCAGTATTTTTTAGTAGTAGCCATAAATATCTAAAACTATTATATTAGTAGTGGCATTTACCACATTCAAGTCCCCCTAAATCTGCAATAGTCAGTTGACGACCACCACGAGCTTCAGAAAGTTCTTTATGAATTTTTTCATAATAACCGTTCCCCTGAAGATCTACGTTAGTCTCCCGGTGACAGTTGATACACCATCCCATTGTTAATGGTGAATATTGATACATCACTTCCATTTCTTCCACTGGACCATGACATGTTTGACAGTCAATTTTACCTACTGTTACGTGCTGGGCGTGATTGAAATAAGCAAGATCAGGCAAATTGTGAATACGCACCCATCTCACTGGCTGCTCTTCTCCTACAAAAGCTTGCTCGTCTGTATCCCATCCGGTCGCTGCATATAACTTTTCAATTTCTTTATTGTAGTCTATTCCGTATTCATCCATTCCTTCTTGGTAAGTGGTTTGTGCCACTTCTGCGATAGATTTGTGACAATTCATACATACGTTAAGAGATGGAATTCCAGAATGCTTCGATTCACGAGCACTAGAGTGACAATACTTACATTCAATCTGGCTTGTACCAGCGTGAATTCTGTGAGAATAATGAATAGGTTGAACTGGCGCATAACCTTGATCAACACCCACACTCATTAAAGCTCCATAGCCAAAATAAGCACTACCTAATAATAAAAACACAGCAGTAACAAGAACTAAGAATTGATTTTGAACAAATGCTTTCCATAAAGGAGTGCGCACTTCAGTCTCCACTTCAAATTCTGTCTGAATACCATTTGCCTCAGCAAAACGTCTTAATGTCTTATTTACTACGATAAGAAGAGCAACCAATAACAACAACACTAGAGCTAGCCCTCCTAAAATAAGGTTGTTGGTCACAGAACTATCTCCAGATCCTGCAACCGCAGCTCCATCTGCACCAGCAACGGCAACAACAGGGGCTGGCTTCTCTGTATCTGTATAGGCAAGAATATTATCAATATCTACAGTGGAAAGCTGTGGAAAAGCATTCATGTTGGATTGATTGTACTCGTTGTAGATCGCATTTGCTCTCGCATCTCCACTAGCTATAAATTCTGTAGAGTTTGTGATCCATTTGTACAACCATTCCTTTTCGTACTTCTGAGAAACGCCATATAGAGCAGGTCCAACTTGCTTTTTATACAATTTGTGGCATGAAGCACAATTAGCTTTAAAGAGTTCTTCTCCCTTTGTTGCGTCAGCACCGCTGGCCGCTTCTACAGGTACCGCAGGCTCACCTTCTGAGGTGGTAGCGTCTTGTTGCCCGTATACACTTAAAGAGTTAAGTGTTACGAAAACAAACGCTAGCAAAAACTGCCAAGCGGAAAAATGTAATTTCCTATTTATCATCTTCTTTAATGAATATTACTATAACTTTGGCACAATAATTATGGTATTTTACCCTATCGTAAATGCTCGTGCAAAAATAGGTCATAAAACGTTTATTTTTGCTTCTAATAAACGAAGAAAATAATTTATAATTAGTCTAAATAGGGTTTTTCAAAAAAGCATAAACTCTACAAAACACTCACTATGTCTATAAAAAATGTAACAACGCTCCTCCTAAGTCTAGGCTTGTTCTCCACTGCATTTCAAGGAATTGCACAAGAGTCTCAACCTGTGAACAAGCAAAAAATCGACCAGCTTATTTCTACCAAAATAGCCATGGATCGCTCGGGAGATTTTAAAGACAGGTTTACCATACAATTATTTTACGGAGACCGAGATAAAGCGATCACTACTAAAGAAAACTACGACGCCTTAGATTTGCCATGGAAAGCAGAGTTAAAATGGGAATCTCCTTACCACAAGATATGGGTAGGAACTTACCGCAGCAGATTAGAAGCAGATCGCGCGCTACTGAAAATAAAAGAAGAATATAAAGATGCCTTTATCTTAAAACCCTAATCAATAATAGCTCATAAAAAAAGCGTCTTCATTTTCATGAAGACGCTTTTTATTTATAACAGACTCTTATTACTTTAAGGTCTTTTTTACTTCTACTTCTCTAAAGGATTCCATAATGTCACCTTCTTGCAAGTCGTTGTAATTCTTTATTTGCATACCACATTCATAACCTTTAGCCACTTCTTTAACATCGTCTTTGAAACGTTTAAGAGCTACAAGTTCACCTGTATGGACTACTACACCATCTCTGATAAGTCGTACACCACCGTTTCTAAATATCTTACCATCTGTCACCATACAACCTGCAATAGTTCCGATTTTAGAGATTTTAAAGGTTTGTCTTACTTCAGCATTACCGGTGATCTCTTCTTTAAGCTCTGGAGAAAGCATTCCTTCCATTGCATCTTTAAGATCATTGATCGCGTCATAGATAATAGAGTAAGTACGTATATCAACTTCTTCTCTATCGGCAACAGATCTTGCATTCCCTTGAGGGCGTACATTAAATCCGATTATTATAGCATTAGAAGCAGTTGCGAGTAACACATCCGTTTCTGTAATAGCACCTACACCTTTGTGTATGATATTTACTTGAATTTCTTCGGTAGATAGTTTCTGGAATGAATCTGTTAATGCTTCTACAGAACCATCAACATCACCTTTAAGAATTAAGTTCAATTCTTTAAAGTCTCCTAATGCGATACGTCGACCAATTTCATCAAGGGATAATGTTTTCTGTGTGCGAACAGATTGTTCACGTTGAAGTTGAGTACGTCTAGCAGCAATAGACTTTGCTTCACGTTCATCTTCAAACACATTGAACTTATCACCTGCTTGCGGAGCACCGCCAAGACCTAATACAGATACTGGTGTTGCTGGTCCCGCTTCTAGTACCTCATTTCCACGCTCATCTTGCATTGCCTTGATCTTACCATGTCTAGGACCGGCAAGAAGATAATCTCCTACCCTTAAAGTACCTGATTGAACTAAAACTGTAGATACATATCCACGACCTTTGTCTAAGAATGCTTCCACGACAGTTCCAGTAGCCAGTTTATTAGGATTGGCTTTTAAGTCCAGTAATTCTGCTTCAAGCAACACTTTTTCAAGTAATTCTTTAACACCTGTACCTACCTTAGCAGAAATATCATGGGATTGAATTTTCCCACCCCAGTCTTCTACTAATAAGTTCATCTGAGCAAGACCTTCTTTGATCTTCTCTGGATTAGCACCTATTTTATCAATTTTGTTGATCGCAAAAACTATAGGAACTCCCGCTGCTTGAGCATGCGAAATTGCTTCTTTAGTTTGAGGCATGATATCATCATCTGCCGCAGCGACAATAATAGCAATATCTGTTAGTTGTGCACCACGCGCACGCATCGCCGTAAAGGCTTCGTGACCTGGCGTATCTAGAAATGCTATCTTCTGTCCGCTTTCTAGTTGTACTCCATAAGCACCAATGTGCTGTGTAATACCACCACTTTCGCCAGCGATTACATTTTCTTTTCTGATATAATCTAAAAGGGAAGTTTTACCGTGATCTACGTGACCCATTACAGTTACAATAGGAGCTCGTGTAACTAAATCCTCGTCATTATCTACTACCTCTGCAATGCTTTCTTCAATATCTGCATTTACAAATTCTACTTCAAAACCAAATTCGTCAGCAACGATAGACATCGTTTCTGCATCTAATCTTTGATTTAGTGTTACCATCATTCCTAGAGACATACAAGCACCAATAACTTTGTTAACCGGTACGTCCATCATGATAGACAGGTCACTAACAGTAACAAACTCTGTTACTTGTAAGCTTTTATCTTCTGCTTGTGCTTGCTCTGCAGCATCCACTTTATCACGGTGACTATCTCTCTTATCTCTACGGTAACGTGCTGCCTTAGACTTAGAAGATTTACCCTGAAGTTTTTCAAGAGTCTCTCTTACCTGCTTCTGAATTTCTTCATCAGTAGGCTCTTCTTTAACAATGCTCTTACGAGCAGGTCCACTACTAGAAGGAGCACCACGTCTTGGGCTGCTCGTGCGCTTTCCAGCTACACCTCCACCAGGGGCTCCCGGCTTGGAAATACGTTTACGTTTACCTCTGTTAGTATCTGCCGCTTTTTTCTTAGGCTTTGCAAATTGTGAAAGGTCAATTTTTTCACCAGTAACTTTAAGACCACCAAGTTTTTTATACTCTGTCTTGATTACCTCAGACTCTGGATTCTCAGAAACCTCTTTATCAGCAACTTCTTTTGGAGCAGCTTCTTTCGGAGCGTCTTCTTTTGGAGCAGCTTCTTTTGAAGCGTCTTTACCTGAAGTTTCTTCAGACTTCTTAACTTCTTTGACTGGTTCTACAGTCTTCGGAGTTTCTTTTTCAGTTTTCTTAGGTGCCTCTTCTTTTTTCTTAGCCTGGGGCTTAGATGATTTATTGGCACTGAGATCTATTTTACCTTTAACGGTAGTCCCTAAGGACTTAGGTCTATTAGAAACTTGAGAAGAAACCTGCTCGGTTTCTTTAGGTTGCTCTACTACCGGAGGCTCTACCTCTTTAGGGGTTTTCACTACCTCAGCAGTAGTTTCTTTAACAGGTTCCACAGTCTTCACAGGTTGCTCTGTAGTTTTCTCTGCTTTTTTACCAGCATTGAGATCTACTTTACCTACCTGTTTGGGACCGTCAAGAGAGGCCTTAGCCTTAATAATCTCTTGTCTTTTCTGTTTTTCCTCAAGTTCTTTTTCTCGCTGCGTTCGCAATTCTTCTTGTTCCTTGCGACGTTCAGCACCTACTTCCTTTGAGGCAACTTTTTTGCTTTTATCAGTTTGAAACTCATCAGCAAGTGCTTGATAAACGCTTCCGTCTATTTTTGTGGTAGGGCGAGCCTCTATCTCAATTCCTTTAGAATTAAGATACTCCACAGCACGATCTAAAGAGATGTTAAATTCTCTTAGAACTTTGTTGAGTCTCATGTTTTTTACTTCAGCCATAAAATGGTTCAGGATTGACTTTAATTTCTAATCTAATCTTCAAATTCTGATCTCAGGATTCTAACCACGTCTAATACGGTTTCCTCCTCAAGATCTGTACGTTTTATTAGGTCGGCAACGTCTTGCTCTAGAACACTTCTGGCAGTATCCAGCCCTATCTTACTCAATTCTTCAATAACCCATCCGTCGATTACATCAGTGAACTCTGTTAATTCCACATCTTCTTCACCGCCTTCTCTGATCACGTCTATTTCATAACCAGTTAATTTACCGGCTAATCTAATATTATGACCTCTACGACCTATGGCCTTAGAGACTTCTTCAGGACTTAAGCGAACTTCAGCTTTTTTAGTCTCTTCATTGATAGTGATAGAAGTTATCTTAGCAGGACTCAAAGCTCTCGCTATATACAACTGCATGTTAGTAGTGTAATTAATTACATCAATGTTTTCATTTCCTAATTCACGAACAATACCGTGAATACGGGAACCTTTAACACCTACACAAGCTCCTACAGGATCGATACGATCATCATAACTATCTACAGCTACTTTTGCTTTCTCTCCCGGCTCTCTTACCACTGCTTTTATAGAAATAACTCCGTCAAAAACTTCTGGAATTTCCTGTTCAAACAATTTCTCTAAAAATTTAGGAGATGTTCTTGATAGAATAATGTTAGGCTTGTTACCTCTTAACTCTACGCTTTCAATAATACCTCGTACATTCTCACCTTTTCTAAAGAAATCAGACGGAATCTGTCTGTCTTTAGGCATAATGATCTCGTTACCGTCATCATCTAACAGGATAATGGCTCTGTGTCTTATGTGGTGTACTTCTGCGCTGTAAAGTTCTCCTTCTAATTCTTTAAAATGCTTAAAGATATTGGTATTGTCGTGTTCATGAATTTTAGCAATAAGGTTTTGTCTCAATGCTAAAATAGCACGACGTCCTAATTGTACCAACTTCACTTCTTCTGCAACATCTTCCCCAACCTCGTAATCAGGCTCAATTTTTTGAGCTTCTGTTAGAGATATTTCAGAGTTATCATCTTCTACTTCGTCATCTGCAACAACAACACGGTTACGCCAGATCTCTAAATCACCTTTGTCTGGATTGATAATAATATCAAAGTTGTCATCTTCACCGTACTTTCTTTTCAAAGCGGCTCTAAATACATCTTCTAAGATCGCCATCAACGTGACACGATCTATCATTTTATCATCTTTAAACTCAGAAAAAGACTCGATCAATGCGAGATTTTCCATATTACTTTCTAATTAAATTTTATAACAACTTTCGCTTGCTTAATGTCTTCATACTTTAAAGTCCACTCTTTTTCAACAGTGACTTTACCCTTACCTATAGGCTTAGGCTCTCGAGTTTTCCATGTAATAGTTACACCTTCCTCGTTTGCACCCTTTAAAAGACCGGTTTCCGTTCTTTTTTCTCTGTCTACGATTTGAAGATCTCTACCCACATTTTTAATAAACTGTCGTGGAAAACTCAAAGGAGAGGAAGCACCAGCACTTAACACTTCAATAGAAAAATCATATTCTTCTCTATCTAGATTATGTTCTACTGCTCTAGAGAAAAACATACAGTCTGACAGTTTAACACCGTCATCTCCGTCAATAATGACCTTGATCTCGTTACCAGCACCCATTTTGAAGTCAACCAAAAACAAGTCTGAACGCTCTTCAAACGCCTCTTTTAATAATTTTTCTACTTTCTCTTTCAACATATTTATAAAAAGAGGGGACTTTAGTCCCCTCGTGTTTGTTTAAATACTGCGCAAATATACTATTTTTTTAAGTATTTCCAAAGCCATAAAAAGCAGCTCGCTAAAGTTATATTTTTTTGTATCTTTAAGTAATTCAAAACCAACATTATGAAGAAGATAATTGTACCAACAGACTTTTCAGTTCAGGCAGAAAACGCGTTAAGAGTCGCGGCTGATATTGTACGTGAAAATAATGGAGAATTATTTTTACTACACCAGCTGGATTTGCCCTTGCATCTAGCAAATAACGCAAGCTCTAACCTGCCAGAGGCTTTGTTTTTTATGAAACTTGCAAAAGAAAAGTTTGATAACCTGCTTAAAGAAGATTTTCTTCAAGGAATTACGATTCATGGCGATGTAGAAACTGGTGCAGCTTTTAGTGGTATCATGGACACTGTGAAGCGTCATCGTGCCGACTTGATCGTCATGGGAAGTCATGGAACAGGAGGCATGCGCAATCTGTTTATAGGCTCTAATGCTGAGAAAGTAGTACGCAACTCAGAAGTCCCAGTTCTGGTGGTGAAAGACAGGAAAAAGAAGCTGGATGTAAATGATTTTGTTTTTGCAACAGATTTAGACCCTAATGCTACCAGCGCTTTAAAAGAGGCAGACTTGTTTGCTAAAAAAACAAAATGCAACCTTCACCTTCTTTATGTCAACACCCCATCTAACTTCATGAGCACCCGAGAAGCAGAGGCAAAGGTGGCCGAGTATTTAAAAAATGTCAACGTAGAACCAACAGATTACGTCATATACAACGACACTTCTGTGGAAGAAGGGGTGTTTAACTACACTAATGACGTTAAAGGTGACATTATAGGGATGGCAAATCACGGGCGTAAAGGCTTGTCTCATTTTTTTAACGGCAGCGTTAGTGAAGACGTGGTCAACCACTCCAGCCTGCCTGTAATTACCTTTAGGATCAAGTAACTTTAAATAACCTCGCTTTCGCGAAAGCGGGGTCCAACAAAGGTGTGCTGTTAATTAAAAACGTTTAAATAAAATAGCAATCAACTAGTTAAGAGAATAATTGATGCTGTTATAAGGTGAGAAATAGTCAGATCAATTACAGTAAAGTAATGTTTAGAGAAGCGTCAGACAAATCAGCTTCTTCGCCATCTGAGAAAGTGTACAGTCTGAGCAAATCTCCTTCATTAAAATAAGCAATTCTGACATACAACATGGTCCATCTCTGGGTACCACCACCGGTATTGGTCTGCCAAATACCATCTGGAACATCTGCATTTACCGTACCTACTGCTTGAAAAACATTACGGGAGCTACTAAAGTCAACCAATCTTATACTGGACTTTATTATATAAGTTCCACTTACAGGAACGGTATACGTGTTGTTGGTCGCACTCCATATTCCACCACCCACATTGCTAGTGACAGTGGGTAATGGGACCGTATTGAAACCATTCCTTGTAATTGTGGCATTGGTATCACCTCCAACTCCATTTCCTAAAGAAGCTGTAAAAATAACTGATGACCTAGCTATCTTCTGCCAAAGGACCCCATCAAAAAAATAATAGCCCTTGGTGGTAATATTAACCGTCTTTCCTGCAGGTGCTCCAATAACTGCTTCAGTTGCATATACCATAGCACCGGTTTGTGCCGCTGTATATCTGGCATCCTTACCTTTTATTTGGTCACCTGTTAATCGTGGAGCCATAATACCTTCGGCAGTAGAGCCATCGATTGCTATGGCAGTAATGTCTAAGGTAGTTTGTGGAGTATTAGTATTTACGCCTACTTGGGAAAAAGCTGCTGTTACAGCCATAATGACAAAACTGAATATTACTAATTTTTTTAACATATACAAAGGGGATTATAGAACTTGTGTATAAAGATTCACGCTGTAAATCTAAGCTATTTAATGAGATAAAAGTTTTATAATAATAAAGCTACTAGACAATTAAGGCGATCCAATCTATGAGCCCCCTATGTTAGTATACCTTAATAAATGAAGGTATAAAAGTAGCATGTTGCCTTAGACGGGTAAGTTAAAACAATAGGAAAGACGTGGAACTAAGCAAACACAAGAGGGACAGAAACTCTTGTGCACATCGAGTTGGAAATTCCTGTGGAATTTCCAAAGTAGGGGAAAACAAGCAATTACTTTAACATTCCTATGTCTAGTGAAACTCAGATCTACCTATTAATATCTATAAATTTTAAAATTGGAAATAAATAAACTGCTCACCACTGCCTTTTGCTATAACTATCAGGAAAATCATTACGGCCCAAAACACACCTAAAACCCAAGGTGATGTTTTTTGAGATAATTCTTTCATGGAGCTATTCCGCATCAACCAATGACACAAAAACAAGAAACCAACAACAGTACAAACTTTTATAATACTAAAAGTATCTAGTATATTTTCTCCATTGGTTTGCATATAAAACATAGATTTTATCATATTCCAAGCAGTATCAAAGGATCTCGCTCTAAAAAACACCCAAGTAATATTTACACAGGTAAAGGTTATAAATGCTAAAACGATACCATTCCATTTGGTTATTTTAAAGGGCAGGTAATGTTTTTGTACCCTTTCAAGAATCAGATAGGTGCCATGCAGCCCCCCCCAAACCATAAAAGTCCATGCGGCTCCATGCCAAAGACCTCCTAAAAGCATGGTTAACATAAGCGCAACATACATTTGGGTAATACCATTTCTATTGCCACCTAATGGGATGTATAAATAATCTTTCAACCAACTCGATAATGTAATATGCCATCTTTTCCATAAATCTGAAAAACCTAACGAAGCGTATGGATACTTAAAGTTATCTGGCAAAACAAAGCCGAGCATTAAAGCAATACCTATAGCACAAGTAGAATAGCCTGCAAAATCAAAAAATATTTGACCGGAAAAGGCTAATGTACCCGTCCAAGCATCTACACCGTTTAATAATTTAGAAGAACCAAAAACATCATCAGCTGTATCTGAAAGTAAGGTGTCTGCTAACACCACTTTCTGAAAAACACCAATAGTCAGTAAAAAGAGTCCCCACACAAATTGATTAAAAGTGGCTCTTTTTTCTTCATAAAATTGTGTGATTAAATCTTGAGCTCTTACAATAGGTCCTGCTACAAGTTGTGGGAAAAAGGTAACATAAAGTGCAAAATCTAAAAACGTTTTGGCGGGTTGGATTTTACGTTTATACAAATCTATGGTGTAAGACATGGTTTGAAAGGTGTAAAATGAAATACCCATAGGTAAAATAATATCCATAGGTCTGGCTACAAACTCAATACCAAAGGTGTTTAACAGACTTACAAAAGATTCCAAAAGAAAATCACCATATTTAAAAAAGGCTAAAAATCCTAAATTAACAAACATGCTGAGCAGTAGCCAAAACTTTCTCTTTCGAGGGTTCTCTTCTGTGGTTAACTGTTTTCCAGCCGTCCAATCTACGAGTGTAGAAATCCAAAGTAAAATAACTAATGGCGGATTCCACAAGCCATAAAAAATATAACTTGCCAAAAGCAACATTCTTTTTTTATTAGACCAATTGAATATTTTTGAATAGTATAAGGTTAATACAATTACGAAAAACACGACAAAACTTAGGGAATTAAATAACATGTTTAGTTGGTTTTTAGGTTAGTAATGGTATTGTCTTTTAGCATTATTTTTGCCAATTCAGTGGTAAATAATTTGGCATCTTTAACCGATAAATGCGACCATTCTGGGCATTGCATGTGCTTAAATTGCTCGTAATCTTCAAAGTGATATGATTTTACCTTGGTTTGTGAAACCAAATCGTCCCAAAAATCTTTTTTTGGTAAAGCAAAGTTCTCTCCAGCTCTTACGCCGCCCGAAGATGGGCAACGAATTAAAATGATTTTTCCGCCTCTTGCTTTAAATTTTTCAGCATCTTTTAGAAAAAATGCCATTGTAGCTGCTTTATCCGGTGGTGGAGCAGATTGTCCCAGATGTTTCCAAACATTCATTATGCTATTTGCAAACGCAGTATCTGTGACTGTTCTTTCCATCATTTTTAAATTTCTATCCAATGTTGTTATTTGGCCAAATTCATAAAAAGGTGGCATTGGGCTAGGTGGAATTCGGGCGCCAATTTTAATCGTTTTTAATAAGGCTTTCAGATCTATATTACCGTCTAAATCTTGTTCTCCAGAGGACAATAAGGCAAAGCTTTGTTGCAAGGGAAGCGATAACTGATGATTAAATCGTTGTGCATAAGTTCTGTCTTTGTAATAATCCACTCTAGATTGTGGCCATGCCCAAGGTTCTGCATCAGGAAATGTGGTTGAAAAGAATAAACCAGGAGTTACGCCAACAATTAGAGTGCCGGCATAATCTGTATTTTCAACAATATCATGAAAAACAGGTAAGGGAGAACTTCCCACATTTGCTAATTGAATCGGGCGTTTTCCCGTTTCATTTTCCCATTGATCTAATTGAATATCAAAAAGTGTTCTTGATGAACCAATTAGGACTGTATTTTCTGGAGATAAATTGGTAAGTCTATGGCGTTGCACAGACCAAAGTGCTTTGTTATCGTCTATATTTGGCTCATAACCTTCTGATCGCCAAAATAGTTCCAATGTTGTAACAGCAACAACAGTTAATAGAAGCGCAACTATTAATGATTTTTTTAGATTCATAATGTTTTGTTTTAAGGCTATAAGAGCGCATGTTTACAAATTCTCAATTTATTATTGAAATATTTAAGTGTTTTGAAATGAGATATATCCATTAAGTGCTTTACCTGTGTAGAGATCACACCAGCTGCTTCCATCGTATTTTCTAAATCATCAGAAGAAGTGAATGCTTTGGCAGTTTGATGATTTTCTGTTTTTCCCCCAACGAATAATAGGCTAGGATTATTAATATTACGAAGGATACCTATCATACTGTCGGCCTTATTGGCAGTGTGCTCTAAATAAGCTTTGTGTCCAATATTGAAGTCTACTACTTCGTGAATTACATGCATTGTTGTTTGCTTTGTGTTTTCAATTATTTATGTTCTTATATGGTAATAATTAAAGGCCACAAAGATGCACAAGCAGATTCGATTTTTCATTGATCTGAGATAAAAAGTACTATAAAAATGTTGATCTATGGTAAGAAATTATTTTTTGATTGCAGCTTTTTGCGCAAGCGGCTAAAAGATTCATGGGTTATCCCTAAATAAGAAGCTAATGAATAGTAGGGAACTCTAAGTTCAATACCAGGATAGCGTTTAAGCATATTTGCATAACTCATTTTTGCTGTAGTATCCAGGTCTAATACTTTACAAACTTTAGCATCATGGTGCCTCATATGTTTAAGAAGTATGAATTCTTTATGATCAACAAAGTTTATATAAATATGATTGAAGTTTTCGGATTAGTATAAGCGGTCGTTTTAATGCCGCTTATACATTGTTGTATGCCGTTTTTTTATTTTTCAATTTCCTCAAGAACGAATTCAGATTTTTTGCCATAAAGCGTTGTAGTCAGATGCAATTGCTTACCGACTAATTCATAGTCCAGTACCCAATTCACACTGTCTTTTAGTAACACATTTATTTTTCCACCCGATGGTTTTAATTCGTAAGTTCCATTCATTCTCAATTCCGAATCAATTCTTTGCGTATAAATTCCGCTCTCATTGAATTCCATTACATTATTGTCGTAGGTCTTTTTCGCATCTTTTATGAAATTTTCTAATTCTAATGAATCGGTGAATATCTCTTTAAAATGCTTTGAAATTGAAACAGAATCGGTCTGAGTATTCAGATAAAAGTCTCGACTATCAACTGAAATAATTTTCCATTCTCCAACTACATTCGTACGTTCATTTTGAGCGCAAGAAACAGTCAGATTAATTAAAAAGAGTAACGTCAATATTCTATTCATAGGTTTGAGTTCAAATGACACACAAGTGGTTATACCACCTTAAACATAATCGATAGCCCTTTAACATATGGGATAAAAGCAAGTGTGGACCAGCAGCTGCTTATAGGTGTAAATATGATGTTTTATACTGTTTTTGTAACAAGACCTAGTCGTTGATAAAATCGTCCACTTGCAGCCCTCTATTTGCGCTATAGCTCCGTCCATATGGCCGCACAACTGCATACTACGGGTATTTCAATGTAAGGGCGGGCCATTTTATTTAGCGGTACTTGGCTCTAATAAATAATCTACATAGGGGTTCTTATTTTTTGACCAAGTTAAATCGGTTTGATCTCTAATTGTAGATGGGCTATTTGGCATTGGCTTATAGTATGGATCTCCTTTATCAAAACCTATAGCAGTTAGTTTTATTCTACCGTCAGTCATCATATCAATTTTTGAATAACCAAAAAATGTAGCTGATCCTGGGCTACCACTATTTCCTGCTATAATTTGATAAGTACCATCGCCTCCAGGTTGCATACGTTGGTAATCATGCACATGTGCCGACAGCATCGCTACCACACGATTTTCTTTTAATTTAGGCCACAACACTGGTCCCTCAGGAATTCCTGCATGTCCCGTTTCTGGTTTTCCACTTACATAATATGGCTTATGCCCTAATACAAAGACATGATCAATAGCTGGATTTTCTTGATATTCAGTTACCTTATTGACAATCCAAGGAGTAGGGATTTGACCTTCTAAACCATAAGGATTTTCTTTTGTTGATGAATTATATGTGTCCGTATTCATCAACACAAATCCAATATTTTCTCTTACAAAAGAGAAGGTCATTTGATTGTTAATACTATCCATACCTATAACATGATCTCTATCATCCGGCATATAATCACTCATCTGATTCATCCATATTTGAGTAGCTCCTTCCAGTGGCCATTCATCATGGTTAGGTACGTTATAATCATGCCAATACAACATTTCATGGTTTCCTGGAACGGCAACCATTTCAATACCAGAATCACTGATACCACTAAAGTCTTTATTATTATACAATTTGTTCCATGCTTTAAGTTGGCTTTCCAGATTCTCAGTTGTAGATTCTGCCAAAACCATATCTCCTAAAAAGAAAAACAAATCTGGTTTACGCTCTAATGCTGCTATTTCTTTCCAAATACGTTTTAGGGGCTCTAAATTTGCCGTAGAACCATTGGTTACGGCTGCGTCATGTTGCTGGTGTCTGTCTACCCGGTTACAACCTAAAAATGTAAAACTAAAACGAACTGAATCTTTAGGAGTAATTTTTAAACCTTCTTTTTTTGTCAGTAAAGTTGTATTGGAATTTTCTTTTGAGCGACAACTTATAAGTAATCCTGTTATTATCAATAGTAAACTGAAGTATTTGATCATTTGATTAGTTGTTTTTAAACCTATTAATATCTCTTTATTCTGTTTATTAATGATACACAAAGTGTTGGTGTATGAAATATAGCGCGGGTTAGCACTTAACTTAGCAAGTACTCCCCCAACGGAAAATCAGCTCGGATTTTCAGAAGTAGGCGAGAACTAGCCATTAATTATACGCGATGTTGGCAACCGTTATTTTTTAAGTATTTTAAAAGTAGCATTTTTATCATGGCAGGAAATAGTTAGAAAGTATATTCCTGGAGCACCTTCAATTTTAACATTTACCACATCTGTGTTTTGTAGATTTTGACTTGCCATTTCATTTCCGTAAACGTTCCTAACGATAAGAGTAACATTATCACAGTAACTTCCAAGTTGGATAGATACATTTTCGTCTGTCGGATTAGGATATATAAGTAATTCACTTTCAAAAATATTATCAATCAAACCAACTGTGTTTAAACTAATGCAGGACGATGTATCGGAACAACCATTATAGTTAACGATAACCGCATAACTTCCGTTAGTTGCAGGAGTATAAGATTGGTTATTAGCTCCCGTAATGGACGCTCCAGTGGAGCAGTTGAGCCATTGATAATTAGCCCCTGCCTGGTTTGCAGTCAACGATGAACCATTTTGTGTAACAGACATGTCGAGTGGGTTAATTGTCAAATTTAATATTACACTCGAGTCACAACCTGCCGAATTGGTATATGTAAATGTTGCTGATGTATTGGAGGAGTAATAAGTAGTTCCATTAATCCATGTGTAGGAGCCACAAGCAGTAATATTGTCTATTCGTTTATTGCAGGAATTAGCGCCCTGCTGATACATTAAATTCCATGCTATTTCTTGCCCCACTTTATGCGCCATCCATGAGCGCCATTGGGTTGCGTCTGAGCAAATATTTGGTGCAGGCGGTAATGTACAGTCACTTGTAAGTATAGTGTACATGTATGTTCCAATTGCTTTATTTACGTCACTACTCAAATGCCAAGGATCACCAATTGGATAAATCAAGACCCCTGGTATTTCTTCTATCATCTGAGCTATGATAGTTCGCAACGGAACATTGCGAGCATATGGCAATTCTGATTGATTAATCATCTGTCGAGCTGTTCCTAAATCTGTCTCTACATCTGTAGCGTTTAAACGCTTATCCAACCCATATAACATTGTCACAAGCCCTGTGCTTGCATCATCTTGTAGCGGATAACCAAAGGAATAGTCAAAATTAGTAGAATCAATTCGATACAAATGGGTCGACCCCATACTTGATCTACCATAGTTCAAGTGAACTGGCGCAGTAGCTCCATATTGCAATGTTTTTTGATTTCCCGAAATTACCCATTGCAAACCAGTTAATATTCCATTTTCTGTACTTGTTCCACCATGGTTATACACCAGGTTTGTGTCACTTATGTTACAGCTTTTAAAAGGGGAAATAAAGGTAGGCTGACCAGTGAAATGAACCTGACCTAGAGCGGTATTTCTAGTGTATTCGGCAACATCTGCAATTGTATCATTATAGTTGTACTGGGACGATGAAGCACTTCTTTTCAAAAGAGTTGAATAGATTGAAGCAGCAGCTAAATAGGCTCCATTAGGTGTAGGGTGTGGACTTGAAACATCTCTTAAGTTACCGGGTAATGACTGCCATGCTAGGCCAGCAGGAATAACTTGAACAGGAACAGTTGCTCCTTCTGCTGTTCGGTAGGCAAACTCTTCAAAATGGTTGATAAAGGTTGAATCTTTTGCCCATTCCATCATAAGTAATGGGACTGCACCACCACTATGAATTACGGATCCAATTTTATTTACTCCTAACGAAAAATAACCAGGCATTGTGGAAATAATATACGGGTCTGCATTAATTACCACATAGTCCCAATCTGTACCGTTATTTCCAGTTAAATTATTTATTCTAGCTGTTCGGTTATCAGGCCAGTAGTAGTATTGCGTAAGAGAATGACAATAGTAGTCGCGATTCGCTGTGAATTGCCCGGCAATACCTGTGCTAACGGTTTTGGTTCTATAAATATCTTCCGATACTACATTAATATTTAAACTGATGAGGGGGTCTAAAGATAGGATACTTTGTAATTCTGTGGTAATTTGATTAGGCGAAAACTCTTCAAAATTGTCCTCAATCGAATTACTGGTTCCCATAACCAAAATGTTTAATGTTCCGTCTCCGTTGACGTCAACTGGAGATGGCTGTGCTTCTACCGTTAAAGTAGATAGCAAACAAAATAATGTGCTAATCAAAATCAATTTAAATCTTAATTTCATATTTTAATTATCTTTAAGTGTGCTCATTACAAGACGAGAATAAAATTAGATGGTTGCTAACGTGTTTGTGTATGATTAGTGGCGGTCAACCTTGTAAATAGCTTGTCACAAGGTTGAAAGATAATTAATCTGTATCGACTTTGATTACGGCAAAACGTAGCCATTAATTATACACGATGTTGCCACACGTTTTTATTTTTTATTTTTATATGTTAATATACTTCCTCTTGGAAAGTACATTAGACTTAAAGACTCTTCATTATATCCAAGTATTTCATATTTCAGAGTATCCGATTTATTTGTCAATATTAAAAACTCTCCTAGTTTTAATTTAGTATCAGCATATTCGGGCAATTTATCAGTCACTTTGTAGTCATAAATATCGCTTGAGTCAGTTTCCATTCCTTGATAAAACATTATCCATTTCCGATTCTTAATTTCAATTCCAGCGAGTGTATCTTTTTCGTCAATCCAAATTCCGTTTTTAAAATATGTTGTATTCTCTTTAATTGAGTTTTGAACATTTGAATCGTATTCGCTATTGCTATTTACAATTTGCATATAAACGAAAAAAAAAGTTATGGGAATCAATCCAATAATTATTTGCCAGAACTTATAATTCTTTAATTGTTTAGTCGGTTTATTCAGGAATAAAAAAAGTATTCCAATAATCATTGAAATGAAGAATAAATATGTGGGCCACATTTGTTCTGTAAACATCCGAATATTCATCACAATTCCGTAAATCAAATATGAAATGGCAAATAGTCCAAGAGGTGTTTTAAGGTTTGTCATTCTTGAATTTAGGTTTATTTTCAAATGTGTGGTAACTGTTTATATCTACCCAAATATATTCCTTATCAACTAAAAATCTCTGAATAAGCAAATGTTTACTGATTCTTTATCCAGCCGTCTCGTCTTCCTCAACTAAGGTTTAAGGAAGTAATCTTCATCTTTATGCCTGATTTACTAAATAAAGAAAATCCCATATCAGGCGTTTTTAAGAATACAACCACCTTTAATGTTCTTACATTGGTTCTTACATCTTAAAAACAAAAAACCCTTAACTCGCTATTTACTAGCTTGTTAAGGGTTTGTATCAGTTGTCCCACTAGGACTCGAACCTAGAATGACGATACCAAAAACCGGAGTGTTACCATTACACCATGGGACAAAATCGGTCGCAAATTTATAACAATTCTCAATTTCAGCAAATAAAAATCGTATAAATTTATAAGGAACCTTCTTTAATCCAAA
This sequence comes from Nonlabens sp. MB-3u-79, assembly GCF_002831625.1. NCBI lineage: Bacteria > Pseudomonadati > Bacteroidota > Flavobacteriia > Flavobacteriales > Flavobacteriaceae > Nonlabens > Nonlabens sp. MB-3u-79. Next base: position 701,652 of record NZ_CP025116.1, read on the forward strand.
AAACCAGCTTTCATAAGCCTTAAAACCAAATGGATGCATCGCTTTTTTATGAAATCAGGGCTGCTTGACATACGCTAACTTCCTATTTAGCGTTTAGAAAAGTCATAACCAGAGGGGATGCTATAAGAAAAACACCTGCCTCAGCACATTCTTTAAACAAAGCAGAATGCAAAAAAGGAGTTTTTTATGCTAATAAGTTCAGATCATACTTCTTATTTTATGGGTATTAAGGTCATAAAATCTTATTTTCGCCAGAGTTAATCACAACTATGAAATTCAACTACGCACAATTAAATAAAATCATAGGCTGGGCTGTATTTGCCATAGCATTATTCGTTTTTTGGAGTACGGTAGAGCCTACCGTGAGTTACTGGGATGCCGGTGAATACATCGCCACTTCTTCCAAACTCGAAGTAGGGCACCCACCAGGAGCACCTCTTTTCCAGATGATGGGTGCTGTTTTTTCCATATTTGCCCTTGAAGCAACAGATATTGCTTATACTGTTAACCTTTTGGCCGTATTCTCTAGTGCGTTTACGATTCTATTCATGTTTTGGTCGCTCACCCTTTTATTAAAAAGACATATTCTAAAGGACAAGGCAAATGATATCATGGTTTTAGGAGCTGCAGCAGTAGGTTCTCTTGCCTTTGCCGTAACAGACAGCTTTTGGTACAACGCCGTTGAAGCAGAAGTCTATGCCCCAGCTGCATTACTGATGAGCGTCCTGTTTTATATAGGCTTATTGTGGGAACGCGACATGTTATTACCTCGTGGCGACCGCTGGCTTATTCTTATTTCTTTTGTAGTTGGACTTTCTTTCGGAATTCACTTTATGGGAATTCTTACCATCCCTGCCATAGGATTACTATGGTATTTTAAGCATTATAAAAAAATCACCCTATTCAACTTTATCGTGGCAAATGTTGCGGTGATTGCTGTATTGCTTTTTGTATTTAAATTGTTGCTCCCCTACACCCTTAGTATTTTCGGTTACTTAGAAGTGTTTTTTGTCAACGATATCGGACTTCCTTTTAACTCGGGTACCATTATCGCCTTATTACTTATTGTTGGGTTATTTGCTTTTTTAATCTCGCTTTCGCGAAAGCGTAACAAACCACTCCTCAACACCATCACGCTCTGCATCATGTTTGTTTTAATAGGATTTTCTTCCTGGACCATGTTGCCTATAAGAGCAAACGCAGGAACACCTATCAATGAGAATGCACCTAATGATGCGCGTGCCTTACTGGCTTATTACAACCGAGAGCAGTACCCATCACCTGGATTATTTTACGGCGAGTCCTTTACAGATATGTATGCTGGATACAATCCGGACAATCCAGATACAGAAGATAACGAGGCTTTTAAAGACGAAAAGCCGAAGTATGAAAAAGATTATAAATTAGGTAAATACGTCATCGTTAATAATTATAAAGATGCGATTCCTAATACCAACGACCGTCATAAAGGATTTTTCCCCCGTATGACAGATCCTTCCCGAGCCACGAACTATATAGAATTTATGGGTGGTCTAAATTATACTGTCAAAGAAGAATATAAAAACAACCAAGAACTCCTATCGGTACTCGATGATTACGAGCGCAGGCTGCAACGCGGTGCCATTGACGTAGATGAATATATAGAAGTGCTGGTCTCCCTGCGCGATGCGGTAGATATAGATAAACCTAGTTTTGTCAATGACATGCGCTACATGGCTAACTACCAGATCAGTTATATGTACATGCGTTACTTTATGTGGAATTTTACGGGTAGACAGAACGATGTGCAAGGAGAATGGGACTCCTATGACGGTAACTGGCTGAGCGGTATCAGTTTCATTGATGAATGGAGACTAGGTACTCAAGACGAATTAAGTGATGATATGCTCCATAATAAAAGCCGCAACACCTATTTCTTCTTACCGCTTATTTTAGGAATCTTAGGCGCTGTTTTTCATGCCCGTAAAGATTTAAAGTCTTTTTATGTGACTTTAGCCTTATTCCTTTTTACCGGGCTGGCCATCATCGTATTCCTGAACCAAGCGATGTTTCAAGTAAGAGAACGAGATTATGCTTATGTAGGGTCCTTTCTGGTATTTAGTATGTGGATAGGTATGGGCTGTTATGCCGTTTATGAAATGCTCTGCGACCTTATGAAATCTAAACTCGCACAGGTCCTTTCCTTGACAGCTTGTTTTGCCGCTGCACCACTACTGATGGGATATCAAAACTGGGACGATCATGACAGATCTGATAAATACACCGCTCTTGCTAGTGCAAAAAAATACTTGGACAGCTGTTTACCTAATGCCTTGATCTTTACCATAGGAGATAATGATACCTTCCCTTTGTGGTATGCACAAGAGGTAGAAGGTTACCGTACCGATGTACGAGTCGTGTGTACATCCTTATTAAGTACCGACTGGTACATGGACGATATGAAAAAGAAAGCTTGGGATAGTGAACCTGTTCCTTCTACGCTTACACATAGCAAATACAAATTTGGAACGCGCGATGCCCTGTACTATACCGATAAAGAACGCATACAGCAGCGCATGAGAGACTTAAATCAAGATGCCACCTATATGTTTCCTGACACCATGAAATTAGATCAATGGATGGATTGGGTAGCCAGTGATAAAAAAGTCACTCAAGAGCAAATGAGAAATGAGCACTTTGAGCACACCTTCCCTACTAAATCTATTTCTATACCGGTTAATAAAGAAGCGGTTCTTAGAAATGGTGTCGTAAAACAAAAGGATGCTGATAAAATTGTAGATGAAATAGTCATTAACATAAAAGACGATGTGATCTATAAAAACAGAATGTTCATGCTGGACATTATCAATGCTAACAACTGGGAACGTCCTATTTATTTCTCTGGTGGTGCCTTCGGTGATGAAGATTATATATGGATGAAGGAGTATTTGCAGCTCGATGGTTGTGCCTACCGATTGATCCCTATCAAATACACTCCAGAAGATGAGCGAGATCCATTTGATATGGGAAGAATAGATCCTGATTATGCTTATCAAGTGATTAAAAACTGGGAATGGGGTAATAGTGGCTCAGCAACTATTTATCACGATGTAGAAACCAGACGCAATAGTGTGGGTTACAGAAGTAATATTGCTCGAGCCTCTGAGGCTTTAGCTAAAGACGGTCAATTTAAAAAGGCAGAAGAGCTTTTAGATCTGGGAATGAAACACATGCCTTTAGAGTATTATGGCAACTACTCCATGCTGGAACCTTTTGTTTCTGGTTATTACGAACTGGATAAAAAAGAAAAAGCAAGAGACTTATTGAACAAGATTATTTTAAAATATCAAGATGAATTGGATCATTACAACGCTTTAACACTCGCTGAGCAAGAGGTGAACTACTCGCGTATACAACAGGCAGTTGTTCGATACAACTCTATCACTGAAGTAGCTGTTTATTACAATGATCAAGAAATGATCGATAAGCATGTAGACACCTATAACGACTACTTTGAACCATTTGTCAGGTATTTAAATGACGCCTATTACATTCGTAAAGATGGTGAAAACTTAGAAGGAGTCTTTCCAGATTCTGCGGCAGCAACAGAATTGAGAGATCTTCTCGATAATTCGGTTGATAATGTAACCACGGCACGAGAAGAATTGCCTGCAGATACGGTTGAATAAAGATGGGGTTTTATCCAGATCGAGTTCCAGATTGGTTTTCTAAGCTTTTTTCTAGTTACCACTGGCATGGCGACCGGGAGGATAAAAAGGTGTACCTAACTTTTGATGATGGCCCTACTCCAGAGGCAACCGAGTTTGTCCTGCGCGAACTCGCAAAACACCGGTTTCAGGCGACGTTTTTCTGTATAGGGGATCAAGTCGCTAAAAACCCTGAAATCTATGATCTTGTGCAAGAAAATGGTCATCGTGTGGGAAATCATAGCTTCCATCATTTAAACGCTTGGAATACTAGCAAAGATGATTACCTCAACAATGTGGATCATTGCGCTGAACTGGTTAGCTCCAACCTTTTTAGACCGCCTTACGGACACATCACAGTTAAAACAGCTACAGGCTTAAAAGAAAAAGGCTATAAGATTATTCTTTGGGATGTTCTTTCAGGAGATTTTGATCCCAATAGAACTTCAGACTCTTGTTTAAAGGCTCTTAAAAAGAACACTCGTAACGGCAGTGTTATTGTCTTTCACGATAGTGAAAAGTCATTTGAACAGCTACAAAAGATCTTACCTTCATACTTGGAATTCCTGAAAGAAAATGGATGGACCAGTAAAGTCATCTCTGAGGCCTAACATAAGGCCAAATGTATAGGGTTTTGTAAACGAACCTTTTATATAATTGGAGCTTTAGTCGTGGTTACCCAACCTTGCAACAGAACTGTTTTATGGACCTCCATCCACAACAGGCTAATGAAATTTTTGTAGTTGGTGGATCAATGTATTGTCATCTTGTGCACCACTTTGTCGCCACTTCATCTCTCCATTTTTATAGATGATAAAAGTAGGAACCCCTTTGATTCTAAGCGCTTCTGAAAGCTCTTGATTTTTCTCAATATCAATTTTAATAACCTTGGCCTTATCACCTAAAGCAGCTGCAACATTTCGAAGCACCTCATTCATAGCAACCGTATCTTCGTTCCAGTTCGTAAAAAAGTTAAACAACACTGGGACATTTGCACTAATCAGCTCACCGAACTTTGACATATTCACAAATTAATTGTTTTCAAATGTACATAAAAACAACAATAGAAACACAAATCAATTTCTAACAGGCCTTTAAACATTGATTTTTGCACTATTTCGCACTTTTTTTTAACGTAATCACCGTAATTTCTGGCCATATTCCCGCTCGACCTGAATATCCTAAAAAGCCAAACCCTCTGTTGACATTTAAAAACTGACCAGCTTCTTTATAGATTCCAGCCCATTTTTTATACACAAACCAGGCCGGGCTTAATTTGATAAACCCAGGAATCTCAATACCAAATTGCATTCCGTGTGTATGACCGCTTAGGGTAAGCTGGTACTTTTTATCGTCTCCTTTTACCTGTAAATCCCAGTGCGTAGGATCATGACTCAACAGTATTTTAAACTCTTCATTAGTTAGACCAGTTGCCGCTTTTTGAAGGTCACCATATTTAGGAAAACGACCTCCTCCCCAATTTTGAACCCCTACTATTTGAATGGAATCGGCGCCACGTATTATTTTATCATTCTCATCGAGCAACAACTTCCAGCCCATATCCTTTTGGACTTGATACAATTGCTGCATGTTTTCTTCTTTAGCTTTCTCAGATTCCCACTGCACATAATCTCCATAATCGTGATTCCCTAATACGGAATAAACGCCATCTTTTGCGCTAAGAGATCCGAAAACACCTTCCCAGCCGTCCATTTCTCTAGCCTCATTATTAACCAGGTCTCCCGTAAACAAGATGACATCGCCTTGTTGTTCATTAGCGAGATTTACAGCATACTCCACTTCTTCCCTATCGTCAAAACTCCCGACGTGAATATCGCTCAACTGAGTAATTTTATAACCGTCAAAAGCCTCTGGAAGATCATCAAAAGAAAGTTCGTATTCTCTAACTTGGTAATTGTATTTACCACGCCACGCACCGTATAAAATAGCACCAAAAGGAAGCGCGGCCATTGCCAAACCAACTTTTGCTATAAACGCTCTTCGTCCAGGTAAAAAGGACGAATCTGGTTCTTGCTTTCCTGAAAACCTACTGATCAAACCTTCTAAACTTCTGTAAATATCCTCGCCAAACATGAACGTAAAAAACACAAGTTTTAATACAAAAAATGCCAGCACTAACGTAATGGCAAAATCCCTGGAGTCAGACATCTGAGTTCGATCTGGATGCCATAAAAATTGTAAAATCACATTTAAAATCACTCCTATAGATACCGCTAGGTACACCCATTTCCACCAGTGGTCTCCGGATAAGGTGCGTATTAATTGAAAAGCATAAGTTTCTAGTGCGATAAAAATCGCCAGGACAATAAGGGGTATAGTCATAGCGCAAAATTAATGCGATTATATTTTTAAAACGTTGGTATAGCGTTAAAGCCTTCAAAGGAAAAATTTATTCAAAAGTCAAAAGACATTTGACTCATCTTTCAAGCTTCGACAGTCGTGAACAGAATTTTTCTTTGTTGGATCTACTTGTAATTAAGGTATAAACGAATCGAAGTGGCCTTTCCAGAGCATTTCAGATATTTATAAAATAAGAATTGGCAAGCTTCGTATTTCTTTAACTTAAAGAAGTGGATTTAAAAACCCAACTTGTTTTAGTTTTGCGACTTCATTCAACCAATTCAACACTCCATAAATTTTGGCAAAAAACGATCCTTACGCCGCATTACGTTTTAGAGAATTTAATATTTTCTTATTGATGCGATTTTTATTGGTCTTTGGTTGGTCCATGCAGTTCATTGTGATTGAATGGCAAGTGTATTCACTTACCAAAGACCCTTGGTCCCTTGCTATCATCGGCCTCATGGAGTTTGCCCCTGCATTTGCCATGGCTTTATTTGCGGGTCATATTGTAGATCAAAGAGAAAAGCGCAATCTTCTAGCCTTATGCATCGGCGCTTTTTCATTGATTAGTTTGGGGTTGTTTTTATTGACTTGGCCAGAAGTCGTTGGCGATTGGTCAACTGATACTGTTTTGTATTCTATTTATGCTTTGGTCTTTTTCGGCGGGTTTTTGAGATCCTTTTTCGGGCCTATATTATTTTCACTGATTGCGCTTATCGTCCCGAAGAAGGTATATCCTAATGCAGCAACTTGGAGCAGTTCGGCCTGGCAAATTGCCTCTGTTGTTGGCTTGGCTTTTTCTGGTTTTGCGATCAGCTGGTTTGGTGTGCATTGGTCTTTGTGTATTGTTTTTAGTTTGGTCGTGCTTTCCTTTTTTAGCGTTTTTCTAATTTCTAAAAAGCCCATTTTAAACACTAAAATTAATGAACCCATTCTCAAAAGTTTAAAAGAAGGGCTGAGTTTCGTTTACAAAACCAAAGCCATTTTAGGAGCCTTAACTCTAGATATGGTTTCCGTTCTTTTTGGAGGTGCGGTTATTTTACTACCCATTTTTGCTCAGGATATTTTATGTGTAGGTAGTGAAGGTTTTGGAGTACTGCGTGCGGCCCCTTCGGTAGGCGCGATACTCACCATGATTGCAACTGCTTATATTCCTATTAGCAAGAATGCAGGGGTTAAATTACTAGTGGCTATTTTTGGTTTTGGCGTCTGTATTATTGTGTTTGGCTTGTCCTCTATCTTTTGGGTATCTGTAGTTGCCTTGTTTTTTAGCGGTGTTACTGATGGTGTTTCTATGGTCATACGCCAGACGATTCTTCAACTTAAAACACCAGATCACATGCGGGGCCGCGTGGCTTCTGTAAACTCCATGTTTGTAGGTTCTTCCAACGAGTTAGGCGCTTTTGAAAGTGGTCTCACTGCCAAATTAATGGGTACTGTTACCGCAGTGGTCTTCGGTGGCACCATGACTTTAATCACCGTTGTTACCACAGCAATTGTATCTCCAACCTTTAGAAAGCTGGATTTGAGAAAGGATTTTGAGCATAATGATAAGGACTAAATTCACTCCTTACGGCAACTCTTTATAACAATTCCGCTTTCGCGAAAGCGAAACACATACCCACCTATTTGCCCTAATTAGAACCCTTGATGATTCCGTCATTAGCATTTTTCTGTGTATAAAAATTGAGTTTTATATATTAGGAACTGCATTTAAGTCTGCTGAGAATTTTATCTTTAACCTCCACAAAAATTTACCATGACAAATAACGGTACAGACGATAAAAGATTATTTCTCCTAGATGCTTATGCCTTGATTTTTAGAGGTTATTACGCACTTATTAAAAACCCACGAATCAATAGTGCAGGTATGGATACCAGTGCCATTATGGGTTTTACCAACTCGTTATTTGACGTGATAAGAAGAGAAAAACCAGAATATCTAGCCGTTGCTTTTGACAAAGGAGGCAGTCATGAACGTGTAGAGCTTTATCAAGACTATAAAGCAAATCGAGACGCGACTCCAGAGGCGATAAAAATAGCAGTTCCTTATATTCAGCGTATTTTAAAAGCCATGCATATTCCTATTGTGGTAGAAGAAGGAATTGAGGCCGATGACTTGATAGGAACACTTGCCAAACAAGCCGAAAAAGAAGGTTTTACCACTTATATGGTCACCCCAGATAAGGATTATGCACAGCTGGTGTCTGAAAATATTTTTATGTACAAACCTGCCCGAATGGGAAATGGAATCGAAATATGGGGCATTCCTGAGGTGCAAAAGCGATTTGAAGTAGAGCGACCAGAGCAAGTGATCGATTACCTCGGGATGATGGGTGATGCGAGTGATAATATCCCTGGACTACCTGGCGTAGGAGATAAAACAGCTAAGAAATTCATAGCCGCTTATGGTTCTATGGAAGGTCTTCTTGCAAACGTTGAAGATCTTAAAGGAAAAATGAAAGAGAAGGTGCGCGATAATGCAGCCTTAGGGATTCTTTCTAAAAAATTAGCCACCATACGATTGGATTGCCCAGTGACATTTAATGCCAAGAACTACGAGCTAGACGATCCCGACGTAGAAGCCGTTCATGAGATTTTTGACGAATTGGAGTTTCGTCGTGCTAAGGAAACTATGGCAAAGATTTTTTCTAAAGAAGTCGCGCCAGAGAGTTCTTCAAGTTCGAATTCGAGTTCAAGTTCTTCTGCAGGAGCAGGTCAATTCTCCCTTTTTGATGCTGCCGGTTCAGGAACAGCCGCAGAAACTGAAACAACTGGTCGTAAAACACTTGCTTCTAGCGATCATTTATACCAGCTGGTAGAAGAAGGCATGGGAACTAAGTTGTTCTTACAATCCTTAATGCAACAATCTAGTGTTTGTTTTGACACAGAAACTACAGGCTTGGATCCACTAGCAGCAGAGCTAGTAGGAATTGCCTTTTCATGGGAAAAAGGAACCGGTTTTTACCTTCCTATTCCTGAAGATCAAGAGGCAGCACAAAACATGGTGGACCAGTTAAAACCATTTTTTGAAAGTGAGCAGATTGAAAAAATTGGCCAAAATTTAAAATATGACATTAAAGTATTGGACAAATATGGTGTTCGTGCTAAAGGACCTATGTTTGATACCATGCTGGCTCATTACTTGATCAATCCAGACATGCGCCATAATATGGACGTGCTCGCAGAAACCTATCTCAATTATACGCCACAATCTATTGTAGAGCTAATAGGAAAAAAAGGGAAGAACCAACTTTCCATGCGCGACGTGGAACTGGAAAAACAAAAAGAATACGCCGTTGAAGATGCTGATATCACCTTTCAATTAAAAGAGAACTTCACGCCAGAACTTGCTAGTGCAGGAACTGACAGTCTTTTTAAAGATATAGAAATGCCTTTACTACATGTACTGGCTGCAATGGAAATAGAAGGAATCAATCTGGACGAAACCTTTTTAAGATCGCTTTCTGGAGCTTTAGAAACAGACATTACCCAACTGGAAGCTGCTATTTATGAAGCTGCTGGAGAAGAGTTCAACATCGGCTCTCCTAAGCAATTGGGGATTATTCTTTTTGAAAAACTTCAATTGGTAGACAAGCCTAAAAAGACCAAAACCGGTCAGTATTCCACTGCCGAAGATGTGTTGAGCTACCTCTCTAAAGATCATGCGATCATTCAAAATGTATTGGACTACAGAGGCCTGGCAAAATTAAAATCCACTTATGTGGATGCGCTCCCAAGTCAGGTAAATCCTAAAACAAAGCGTATTCACACCAACTATATGCAAGCTGTTGCTGCGACAGGACGTTTGAGCTCCACCGACCCTAATTTACAGAACATTCCTATCCGAACAGAGCGAGGTAGACAGGTGCGTAAAGCATTTGTACCTAGGAATGAAAACTACACCCTACTCGCAGCCGACTATTCTCAGATAGAATTGAGAATTATTGCTGCATTGAGCGAAGAAGAAAATATGATGGCTGCCTTCCAAAATGGTGAAGATATTCACGCTTCTACCGCGGCAAAAGTTTTTAATGTAGCCTTAGAAGATGTCACCAGAGAACAACGTAGCAATGCCAAAACAGTCAACTTTGGGATTATCTATGGAGTGAGTGCTTTTGGACTGAGCAATCAAACCGATTTATCTCGTAGTGAAGCTAAAGAACTGATCGACACCTACTATGCCAGCTACCCTAAACTACGTGCGTACATGGATGATCAAGTTAATTTTGCTCGTGAAAACGGCTACGTAGAGACCGTATTGGGAAGACGTCGTTATTTAAAAGACATCAATAGTTCTAACGCAGTGGTGCGAGGCGCAGCCGAGCGCAATGCAGTAAACGCACCTATACAAGGAAGCGCAGCCGATATAATTAAACTTGCGATGATCAATATCTATAAAAAGTTTGAAGAGATGAATTGCAAATCAAAAATGTTGCTGCAGGTGCATGATGAATTGGTTTTTGACATTCATAATGACGAGCTGGAAGACATGAAAAAACTCATCCAAGAGGAGATGCAAAACGCTTATAAAATGTCGGTGCCGCTAGATGTGGAAGTAGGTACAGGACAAAATTGGTTAGAAGCGCATTGATAGTAGGCAGTAGGCAGTAGGCAGTAGGCAGTAGGCAGTAGGCAGTAGGCAGTAGGCAGTAGGCAGGCAGTAGGCAGTAGGCAGTAGGCAGTAGGCAGCAGGCAGTAGGCAGGGCAGGCAGCAGGCAGTAGGCAGTAGGCAGTAGGCAGCAGGCAGTAGGCAGTAGGCAGTAGGCAGGCAGTAGGCAGTAGGCAGTAGGCAGTAGGCAGTAGGCAGTAGGCAGTAGGCAGTAGGCAGTAGGCAAAAAAGCTCCAAATCAATAAATTGATTTGGAGCTTTTTTGTATAACTAACCTTTTCTAATAGGAAGTTATAAGTCTGCTTTATAAGATATTACTGTACCACCAGCTTTCTATTGATGATGATACCACGGGTATAAACCTTAAGTATATAGATTCCAGTTTTAATAGCACTGATGTCTAATAAGTTGGTCTCCTCTGTTACTGACAATAAAAGTTGGCCTGATAAGTCAAATACATCAACTTGATCTATCGCTTTTGAAGATTCTAAATTCACCACATTTATCGCTGGATTAGGATACACTTGTAGATCTGTCTGGTTGGTATTTTCCTCAGCGATACTTAACGTATTTTGATAGACCCGCACGAAATCAATAACCATGCTGCTCTGTACAAAATTAGGATCTATGGCTCCTGCTACTCCACCCATAGCGATATTTAATAAAAAATACTGGTCTTCATAAAACGGATAGGTATTGACATCTTTTATTACAGGGTTATAGGTGTAAAAAGGCTGGTCATCTATTAAAAATGTGATTTGTTGTGGCGACCAGTTCATGGAGTAGACATGAAAATCATTAGCCACATCTTGTAGAGTAGTCGATTGAAAATTTCGAGTATTCCCAGAACATCCAACACAATTGGTATGTAATGCTGCAGATACATGATTCAATGCTCCTAACCCGTGCTCCATAATATCTATCTCTCCACAAAGTGGCCAGTTGGTCGTTCCATAGGTACTGTCCCAGTAACCACCATCTTCATTAATGTTTTTTCCTAAGGTCCATATCGCAGGCCAGGTTCCATCACCGAATGGTAACTTTGCTCTCACATCTACCCTCCCATAAGTAAAGGCATACTTAGAATTCAATCGAGCACTAGTGAATTGCTTGGTCACTCCTTGATCGGTAAAGGCTTCCCTTTTTGCAACAATATTTAAAAAGCCATTCTCTACGTAAGAATTATCTAACCTATTCGTATAATGCTGTTGTTCTCCGTTGAACCAATTTCCACCAGCAGGCAGTTGTGTTTGATGGAACCATTTGGTTGCATCAATAGGATTATTAGTTCCCGGAGTATTAAACTCATCGGACCATACTAAATCTGTATACACCACATCTATAGGGTTAGGAGTTACTGCTACCGCACCGTTGTTAATCTCGTCTATTAAATAGGTGCCGGCAGTATTTACTCCATAATCTATAAAAACAGTCACTCGGCTGTACTGCCCCATCGCAGAGACAACATTTCCAGTTCCGCTTTCGATAGCGTTTGAGAAATCAAAATTAATGTCTGACCAGGTGTTTGCAGTTCCTGGAGTTTGTTGAATTACTTCTACATCTGGTTGATTCCCAATTTCTAGCTTTAGCACAATACTATGAGCATTGGGATCAAAGGCATAAAATTTTAAGGTCACATTTTGATCGGTACTTAAATCTACAGCTGTAGCTACATCTCTAAAAAAACCTTGATTAGGCTGACTCCCGTTATTAAAAAACTGACCTACATTATTTGCGGCTTGAACAGGGTCACTTCTAAATGAAAAAGAGGATCCAGAAAAACCCGTAAATGAATATTGATTGTTTTCAAAGTCTAGAGGAAATTGTTGCGCCTGCGCAAATTGAACACCACAAAAGAACAGCAACAAAAAACGTAAAGGAAACATTAAACATATTTTCTGCTAAATTAGTACGGAACTATCGAACAATAAAATAAAAAAACGCAACAAATACTATACAAAATCTTGATATGCCCTATAATATAAGGATTATAAAGAGTTAAAGTGACTTTTATGCCCTACCTATACGCTCGTATCAAAACCACTACAGGATCTGTAAATTCATCTATTGATAAAACAAATCCATCGCTGGTAAAAGACTGCATAGAAGCTGATGTTCTTCCTTGATCATCGGCATTTTGATTAACAAATTGTGCAGCAAAGCATCTGTTGGTCGAGGAGTAATTCCCTACTCTATTGATACTTGCCCCACTAGCAGCGCCTGAAATTGCAATTTGTTCTATAAATGGTGCTGTGGTAGTAACCTTAGCATAACCAAATGTATAACCCACACTATTGTCACCATTATTACCATTATCACTCCTCTCATAACCATCGTTAACCGATTCTGTATTACTTATCGCTGTAAATTCAACTGTTCTAGGATTGAAAGGGATTCCAGTGATCGTTTTTGTCCCTAGCATATTGTCACCTGCACTAATCACCATTCTGCCTATAAATACTTGAGGCTTATTCTCGCTAACCACTAAATTCCATTGATCAGTTTCCCACAAGTAGAATCCAGTCGGAGTTACATCGGCAGTTCCTGTATTCCATACCATGGTACCTTCGACTAAGGGCCCACCATTGGGATTTATTAACGGCGTAACGCTACTTAGCGCAATTCTAGGAATAAGCATTCCTGAATCTGCAGAGTTAACATCCAATGCCGCCTCAGGAGAATCAGTTCCTATACCTACTTGAGCCCCAGCTGCATTAAAAAGAAAAAGAAAAATAGATGTGATAGTTTTAAATAACATATGATTTTTTTTGCAATTTAAGTGTTTATCGCATCAAAGCAGAATTTACTCACACCTCAAGCTAAGAATTCGTTCAAACGGACTTAATTAAGTTTATAAACGCATTAAGATACATAAGACCTGTTGAAATTTAACAAAAGTTGTGTCTATTTATCGTAAAATCAGTGAAGTACCAAAGAAGAAATGTCTTAATAATTATGGAGCATAGCAACTCTTCTATCGCCTTTATGAAAAAATCAATGCTTATCTATACGCTTTGAACATCACCACAATCCGGTTGCTCCTGCTACCTGAAGAAGGACCCCCAAGAAAACGATCTACATTTAAGGTAAATCCATCTGTGCCAAAAGTGGTCAATGAGGCACGTATCAATCCTTCTTGATTATCAGAGCCATTGTTGTCTCCATTATCGTGTATAGGGTCAGCATTACTATTCACAAAATAGGCTGCAATACAATGATTTTGAGAAGCATAAGTACCTATATTGTTAATGCTAGAACCATTTGTACCAAAAGAGATCACCTGTTGGCTTGAAATACCACCATAGTTGGTCGCATAACCTGTCATTTGTCCACTAGCCATACGAACATCGTTGCTGTTATTAGTTCCTGATCTGTATGCACCGTCATTATAATCTTGAACTCTATTAATCGCTGTAAACTCAATAGAAGTGGGTTGAAAGCCTACTCCAGTAATTATTTTAGTGCCGGAAGCGTCAATAATCATTTTTCCAAAATGAAGAGTCTTCTGATTGCTACTAAGAACTTGATTCCATGTACCTCCTTGCCAAAAATAATATCCTGCAGGTTGGATACCGGTTACCGCGGTGTTCCACACCATCGTTCCTTCTGCTAACACACCCCCATTAGGATTGATAACAGAAGTAGCATCGGTAGTAGATAATACATCTATTCTAGGCAACAATACACCAGAATCAGAAGAAGCTATATCCAAGGCCGCCTCAGGGGCATTTGTTTCTATTCCAATTTGAGCATCAACCACATAAAGACAAAAAATAAAAAATAAAAAAGTTAATATATTTTTATAAAACATAATGATCATTTGTGCAAATCTATATATTTGTCCCATACAAAAAAAGACTGTTCCTACAATTGGAGTCTATAAATCGATGAACGTTACTTATTTAAGATTAAAAACAAGTGTTTTACTTTTGTTCCATGATTAAAATTATCTAAAGCTCTACTTTTTTGAAACAAAATCAATAAAAACGGTTGTACTACTTGTTAAAAGCATAAGAAAAAGAAGGTAGAACTAGTATGATGATAGCTTTTTAAAGCTCCTGTTTTGAACTGAATTATATGCCATATCCACCTCTATTTTTATGGTAAATAACAGACAAGTCCTCTCTTATCTTCATCAACGCAAAAGAAAGTATAAAGCTAAAACCTCCGGCAGTCTACATAAATCCGCTTGCGTATTGAAGTAAGAAAAACCAACCCTAATACCATCACCAAGCAATGAAGTTATGATGTTGCTTTCTAGTAATTTCTCGTATAATTCTTGATCTCCTTTGATATTAAAAATAGAAGAATGATTTTTTCTAGAGCAAACTACAGGAGTAAGAAGACCGCGTATCTCAAAAGCAGCCTTAGCTGTTTTTGACAACTCCTTTACTGTAGCTGACACCTTCTTCCATCCCAATTCACAAACCTTTAAAATAGCTTGTTGCAAGCTGCTAAAGGCAATCATATCTTGATGCCTAAGTTCAAAACGGCTTATAAATGACACATTAAAATTCATGACATTTCGGGCACTTGTAAAACCGATCTCCTTAGGGAAAATATGTTTCTGTACTTCTTCTTTTACACATATAAACAGTTTCCGTCGCCAGCATGTACCCATTTGTGGCAGGACGCAAGAATGATGTCTATTTCGCTTTCGCGAAAGCGGAATTAAACACTTACCTCTTTAATGCAAAATGCCCTTTCACTAAAGGTTTATTAGGGATTTGAAGTGTGAACCAATAGGTACTGGAAGGCAATGGGTTGTTCAAATAGGTTCCATCCCAGCCCGGTCCTTCGGGAGACATTTGAAATAGTAATTTGGCGTTACGATCATATATGTATATAACTGCCGTTGGAAAAGTATTTAAACCGTCCAGTGTCCAGTAATCGTGAAAACCATCTGCGTTAGGAGTAAAAAACCTTTGATAATCCAGCACTACAAACTCTTGCGTAAGCGTTCCACAACCGTTTTTATCTCTTATCCTCACCGTATGAAATCCTTTATACAATCCATCAAAGAAATTACTGTCTTGAAAAGCACCATTATCAACTGAGAATTCATAATCACCCGGTCCAGAAACAATAAATTGAGCTGTATTATCACCATTTCTAAAGTCTTGCGTCACAATATCATCAATCACGGCAATGTCAGAGGCTAATGCTACTATAGTCAGTGCGCTCTCACAACCAAAATTATTAGTAACCCTTACCGTGTAACTTCCAGGCTGGTTTATAGCTATTTCATTTAATGTAGCACCACTCTCGCCAGTACTCCAGTCGTAAAAATCAAATCCAGACTCCACGCTTAACCTAGTCGATGCCGCGGCATCTACACAAACAATGATATCCTCTTGAGGCGCAAGTACCGGTCGAGGTCTTATCGTAATATTAAAATCTGTGTCACTAAAACAAGATGTCCTCGTTTCTGTAACACGTACAAAAACAGGTTGCGGATTTTGAGTGTTTATAAAATTAGCACCTAACGCATTTTGATTCATCGTACGATCTGTATTACTGGCATAAAAACGCACTTCATGTAAAGAGGGATCAAGACCGTTTAAAATACCTGTATTTTGAGTACTTAAAGTCACATTTAAGAAGCCATCAAAATCATCATCACACAAAAACAAGTCTGCGGGCACTCCTATCGCTGGCGGATTAGCAACAAACAACGGCGCACTAATTGCATATTCACAAGAAAGACCTGTAGGATCAATTACTTTTATATAATAGGTTTCTTCTATCAAAGTTGCTATAAAGGATGATCCCTGGGGATTCAAATTATTTTCTGCATCGGCCGCTGTAAAATGGTAGGTAATATTAAAATTGGCAGAATTTGCAACCAACGTATCAATAATGGTAGCAAAGTCAAAAGATTCTGTCGTGTTATCCGAACAAATAATGGTAGGATCTGCGTCGGTCAGCACATTAGTATCATCTACGGTCAACACAAACTCTGTAAAATCTGTACAATCAGAATCGTTTCTTATGGCACGAACAAATATCTCTTGAGGATTAGAAGTATTTACATAGGGAAAAGTAAGCGCATTGACTCCTATATTGGCATCATTCAAAGACTCATGATAAGTCACAGAGACTCCTGTTTGACCCAAAAGAACATCTGCATCTAAAGGCGTAAAATCAAATTCTCTAAAACCATCTTGAAGACCAAAATCATCACAAACATCAAGATCTGTAATGGGGTTTGCTGTAGGTGATGGAGGTAAGTCTGCACTACCACTAGTAGAAAGAGAAAAACCGCCTTGCCCTATTGCGAGACCCACAATAATGTAGTATACCTCGCCAGCATTAACACTTAATTCTTGTAAAAAACCGTTACCCAACTGGCCAGGTCCTTCGGTAGTGTCAACTTCTGTATCGTTTAATCCAGTTTCACCGGTTACGCCTGCGGCAGCTGGATTGGTACTAGAACATCTTATTGCAGCTCCTAAGTTATTGCAATCGGTCACTGGACCGAAAACAGCAAAATCATAATCGGCTTGAGGTGTATCAGGAGTTAAGGCAAACCTAAACGATCCTGTAGTTTCCATTTCTACTCTAAACCATACTTGATCTGTCTGGAAATTAAAACAAGTAGGTGTTAAATTTCCTGGCTGTGCAAATTCATCTGTCCCAATACCAGAAGGGTTAATTCCTAAATCAGTGTCTCCACAAAGAAGGATCGCATTATTGCAATCATTTGGATTTTGAGCAAATCCTATTTGGAAAAACAACACAACACAAAAGAATAATATTTTTCTCATAGGAAAATTTATGGCCCTACAAACCTAATACTTCCAGCAACTTATTCAAGTCTTTTGCTGTATTAAAATAGGAAAAACTTACTCTTATTCCGTCACCACGCAATGAAGTTATAATATTGTTTTCTAGTAATTTCTCGTATAATTTTTGATCTCCTTTGATATTAAAAATAGAAGAATGATTTTTTCTAGAGCAAACTACAGAAGAGAGAAGGTTTCGTTTTTCAAAAGCAGCTTTAGCTATTTTTGACAAGTCTTTTACTGGATCTGACACCTTCTTCCAGCCCAATTCATGAACCTTTAAAATAGCTTGTTGCAAGCTGCCAAAGGCAATCATATCTTGGTGGCCAGGTTCAAAACGACTTATAAACGTCACATTAGAATTCATGACATTTCGGGCACTTCTAAAACCGATCTCCTTAGGAAAAATATGTTCCTGTACTTCTTCTTTTACACATATAAAACCGTTTCCATCTCCGGCATGCAGCCACTTGTAGCAGGACGCAAGAATGATGTCTATTCCGCTTTCGCGAAAGCAAAACTCTTCAGAACCCACATATTGAGTAGCGTCTGCTATCATAATCATATCAGGAAAACGCTTCTTTAAATCATTTAAAAAATCAAGATCCATTTGTATACCTGAAATGTACTGCACCATGGAAAAACAGAAAAAATCAGGTCGTTGTTTTTCACAAACGCTTATGATGTGCTCCTCCATTTGCTCGTCAATAGCTACATAGTGCGTTTGAAAACCTCTGGTCTCCACAGGCCAGTTGACCGAAGGATAATCCCCTTTTAAGAGTAAAACAATAGCCTTAGGATCCATGCCATTGATCAACGTATTGAAACCCGTTGAAAAATTGGGAATAACAGCCGTAAAATCTGGATCGGCATCCATAAAATTAGCGATGCTATGACGTACCTCATCAATAAAATCATTGCGCTTATTGGTAAAAATAGAAGCTTCATCGCGCATCTTCTCATTGAGCGACCTGCGGTAATCGATAAGGTCTTGAGAGACCAATCCGTGATTTGCCGTGTTGAGATAGATGTATTTTTTAAGAATTGGAAATTGATCTGTCATTTTATCTTGTTGCTAAGAATGTCTACGTGAATAATACCGTAAATTTGAGTATAAAAATAATGAGAATGTTCGGTACCAAGAAAAAAGATACTCAGGGAATTGATTTAGAGCAAAAAGAAATGATCGAGAATGCCCAAAAACGCATCAAACAAAAGCGCAGCCTTTTTACTCATTTTATCATTTTCCTAATAGGCTCCGTAGGCTTAATTATCATTGCAAACCGTCCTAATGTAGAAGAAATCACTACATTGTTAGGCTTAGAATGGTGGGTTTGGGCCATTTTTGCTTGGTTGTTGCTACTTGCTTATCACGCCTTTAATGTTTTTATCACCGAAAGACTTCTTGGCCCAGAATGGGAAAAAAGCCAGTATGATAAACTGGTGAGAAAACAAAAGGAACGCATCACACAACTGGAAAAGAAAATAGAAAAAGAATATGTAGCGCCACCCGCAACACTTGCTATGGATACGCCTGCATCTCATCGTAAAATTACCATGATCGCAGCAGCAGGTAAGAATAATGAATTGGGTAAAGACGGCACCTTGGTATGGCATCTTCCAGACGATTTTAAAAGATTCAAGTCACTGACTTCTGGACATCACATTATTATGGGACGTAAAACTTTTGAAAGTTTTCCAAAACCACTGCCCAACCGTACCCACATTATCCTGACAAGGGATAAAAACTACAAGACCGATGGCGGTATAGTGGTTCACGATATGCAAACAGCTCTAGCAACTGTTTCAGAAGATCAAAATCCGTTTATTATAGGTGGTGGCGAGATTTACCAACTAGGACTCGCTGTAGCAGATGAAATCGAACTGACCAAAGTTCATGGCAGCTTTGACGTAGATACCTACTTCCCAGAAATAGATCAAACAAAATGGAAGATCAAAACCTCCTTGCACCATCCAGCAGATGAGAAGCACAAGTATAGTTTTGATTATGAGACTTGGGTGAGGAAATAGTTTTCAGTAGGCAGTATTCAGTCGCAGTATTAATTAGTTGTGCGAATTTAGTCTCAGTGACAGTTTACAGTCGCAATTTGTTTCAAGTTGGCAGTAGGCAGGTTGATTTATTCTTTTGCTTTGCAAAAGAATAAATGTGAGTAGGCAGTCTTTTAATCTTTTATATCAGTTAAAATATTTTCTTGTCTTCATTTTACCGACTGCCTACTTAACGTAAATGAGCAATGTCATTTTACGCCCTGCCTACTGCCTACTCTTCTTTAAACTAACAAATCACAGACTGCCTACTTTTACTTAAATTTGCGTCATCAACAAAACATTACTAAATGAAAGCATACGTTTTTCCAGGTCAAGGAGCTCAATTCACAGGAATGGGTAAAGACTTATACGATACCTATACAGAAGCAAAAGAATTATTTCATCAAGCAGACGAAATCCTCGGCTTTGAGATTTCAAAAATCATGTTTGAAGGAACTGCCGATCAACTAAAAGAAACTAAAGTAACCCAACCGGCTATTTTTATTCACTCCGTGATTCTTGCAAAAATGATGGGTGCAGATTTTGCTCCAGATATGGTAGCAGGACATTCTTTAGGAGAATTAAGTGCGCTTACCGCAGCTGGTTCTTTATCATTTGCAGATGGCTTGAAAATCGTTTCAGCTCGCGCCCTAGCCATGCAGGCCGCTTGTGAAGCTCAAGCAAGCACCATGGCAGCCATCATAGGAATGGCAGATGATGTGGTTGAAGAGGTGTGTAAAGCTGTAGACGGTGTGGTCGTAGCAGCTAATTACAATTGTCCTGGACAGCTCGTTATTTCAGGAGCCATTCCAGCAGTAGAAAAAGCTTGTGAGATCCTAAAAGAAAAAGGAGCCAAAAGAGCATTACTGCTTCCAGTAGGTGGTGCTTTTCATTCTCCATTAATGGAACCAGCGAGAGAAGAACTGGCTAAAGCTATACAAGACACCGAATTTAAAAAACCTATGTGTCCTATCTATCAAAACGTAGCTGCTTTTGCGGTTGAGAATACAGACGATATCAAAACCAATTTGATTTACCAACTGACAGCTCCCGTAAAATGGACACAATCCATTCAACAAATGATCAAAGACGGAGCAACAGAATTTATAGAAGTAGGACCAGGAAAAGCACTACAAGGATTGATCAAGAAAATTGATCGTGAGGCGCAAGTGAGTCAAGGAACTGTGGCATATTAAGACAATAGTTTATAGAGAGTAGAATATAGAAAACAGAAGTTATATCTATTCTCAGAAAAAAAAACCACCCCTAGAAAACGCAGTTTTCTAGGGGTGGTTTTTAAATTTTATTACCTCTTAAACTTATGGGGTCAACAATAATGAAATATTACTTACCGTTTTAGAACAATCACCACCATTAGCACATGGAGTACAAATTCCAATACCTGCCTCTCCAGCAGGATTGTTTGGATAAGATGGAATACATCCTGTCTGCTCTTGACTACAAGCGGTTGTTTTACAAGATGTACCACTAGCTGCGAGTAAAGTATTATTGCTGCTTTTTTGCACATAGAAACTCACTTTTACTTCTGGTCCCAAAAAAGTTAGATAATAAGAATTTTCAATTTCATCAATAGAAACATTTTCAAGCATAGGGTGTATACCAGACTCTTCCAAGTGATTTTTGTTTACCGCTTCAATTAAAGAATTCTTATCAGCAGTTAATACTGGCACTCCATCTTCTAAAATACCTATTTCTAACCATAAAGAGTAACCTGATTCTTTAATCAATTCACTTTTTGCAGATTTATTGCTCGTTTCAATATTAGCTGTTGAGTTATCCTCATTACTACATGAAGTAAAGAAAAATAATATTAAAAAAAAGAGAAAAGTTGGATTTTTCATATTTAATTTGCTCTTAATCAAAAATAAATGATAATGATAATGATAATGATAAATTTAACATTAATTTGACTTATTAATTCTTGCAAAACTTATCTTAAAATAGATTTTAGCATCTGTTTATCAAATAATTAAATTACAATTTGTGAGTATAAAGATCAATACTCAGAAAACCATTAAACGCAAACAAAAAAATACCAAGCCATTTCTAGCTTGGTATTTTTTTTTATAATTCTGTATGTGATCATCAAAAATGGCTCAAGCCATTCCTGATGGATAATTACAACTCTAAAGCCTTCTTCACATCACCACCCATCAAGATCTCGATAGGGTTTTCCAGGGCTTCTTTAATAGCTACTAAGAATCCTACAGACTCTTTACCATCGATGATGCGGTGATCATAAGAAACGGCTAGATACATCATAGGGCGTGCAACAATATCACCATCTACTACTACTGGGCGCTCTATAATATTGTGCATTCCTAAAATAGCACTCTGAGGCGGGTTGATAATAGGTGTACTCATCATACTTCCAAAAATACCACCGTTTGTGATCGTAAAGGTACCACCAGTCATTTCGTCCACAGTAATATCTCCATCTCTAGCGCGTAGGGCTAATCTTTTCACTTCTTGTTCTACTCCTCTAAAAGATAGGTTTTCTGCATTTCTAATTACAGGAACCATCAGGCCTTTAGGTCCAGATACCGCAATAGAAATATCTTTATAATCATAAGTAAGCATTTCCTTACCGTCAATCATAGAGTTCACTGCTGGGTACATATCCAGGGCTCTAGTTACTGCTTTAGTAAAGAAAGACATGAATCCTAGAGAAACACCGTGCTTTGCTTTAAACGCATCTTTATATTCGGTACGCAATGCAAAAATAGCATGCATGTCAGCCTCGTTAAAGGTCGTGAGCATTGCTGTTTCATTCTTGACACTTACCAGACGTTCTGCTACTTTTCTACGCAACATAGAAAGTTTAGTACGCGACTCGCCACGAGATCCAGGTCCTGGAGTTCCCATAGCTGGTTTTGCATTTACAGCATCTTCCTTAGTAATGCGTCCGTCGCGACCAGTTCCAGGTACAGACGTAGCGTCCATTCCTTTTTCATCGAGAATTTTCTTTGCAGCAGGACTTGGAGTACCGCTAGCATAAGTTTCTTTTGCTTGTGCAGGTTGTGGCGCTTTTGAAGCTGCAGCGGTTTCTTTTCCTGCGTTATCTTTTTGCATTTCCTTAGCGACATCTCCATCGCCGCCACCCATACTAGATGGCGCGTTGTCTACGTCTTTAGATCCTCCGTTAGGATTTGCAGCTTCCGTGTCTATAAGACAGATTACAGCTCCTACTTCTACGGCATCTCCTTCTTCAGCCATTAGGGTAATGATACCGCTAGCTTCAGCTGGTAATTCTAGAGTTGCTTTATCGCTATCTACCTCAGCAATGGCTTGATCTTTCTCAACCCAATCGCCGGTGGCAACTAACCATTCTGCTATTTCTACTTCTGTAATCGACTCGCCTGGTGAAGGCACTTTCATTTCTAGAGCCATAATTTATTTGTTGGTATTAAATACATCTTCTATTATTCTTGCCTGTCTTCTCTTAGATCTTGTGGAACTTCCTGAAGCAGGGGCTGCGTACATATTTCTTGAGCACACGCGCCATGTTCTTGTTTCTGGCATGTGTAACATCAAGTGGGAATATGCTCCCATATTTCTAGGTTCTTCTTGTGCCCAAACGACATCTTTAGAACCGTATTTTTTAATTATTTCTTGCATTTGTTCTACCGGAAGCGGGAATAATTGTTCTAGTCTTACTAAGGCAACGTCTGTTCTGTTATTTTCTTCTCTGTATTCTAAAAGATCGTAATAGAATTTTCCTGATACAAATACTAATGTTTCCGCTTTCGCGAAAGCGTCACCATCCACATCAATAACTTCTTGAAAATGCCCTTGCTCCAGTTCAGACACCTTGCTTACTGCTCTAGGAGAACGCAACAAAGATTTAGGAGTAAACACCACCAAAGGCTTGCGGTAATTGACCAACATCTGACGACGTAATAGGTGAAACAAGTTTGCTGGCGTGGTACAGTTGGCCATAAACATATTGTCCTTTGCACACAACTGTAAATAACGTTCTATACGCGCACTGGAATGCTCTGCTCCTTGACCTTCATAACCGTGTGGTAATAATTTTACCAGACCATTCTGATTCTTCCATTTATCTTCTCCAGCACTGATGTACTGATCCATAACGATTTGAGCACCGTTAGAGAAATCTCCAAATTGTGCTTCCCAAATAGTCAAGGTGTTAGGTCTTGCTAA
Organism: Nonlabens sp. MB-3u-79; assembly: GCF_002831625.1. NCBI lineage: Bacteria > Pseudomonadati > Bacteroidota > Flavobacteriia > Flavobacteriales > Flavobacteriaceae > Nonlabens > Nonlabens sp. MB-3u-79. The sequence goes on from NZ_CP025116.1 coordinate 725,333, forward strand.
GGCATAACCATATTCAAAACCTACCACCGCATACTCTGACAGGTGTGAATTGTATATATCCATGTTTCCTTTTACACCATCGATATGATTGTGTAAAATGAATTCGTTCTCTTGATTCTCTGATTTTACGACTGCGTGACGGTGAGAAAAAGTACCTCTTTCTATATCCTGTCCACTCATACGTACATCAAAGCCTTCCATCATCAAACTACCGTAAGCAAGGTGCTCGCCCATTGCCCAGTCCAGCTTATCATTATCAAACATAGCCTGACGGGATTCAATAATCTTTTTTACTTTCCTAATAAAAGATTCTCCTTTTGGGAGTTGAGAAATGGTTTTAGTGATTTTTTCTAAAACAGCACGGTCTACACCAGTAGCTACTTTTTTCATCATCTCTATTTCTGTAGCCGGTTCAAAACCTTCCCATTCATCTTGCATAAATGGAGTAATCAAGGTATTCTCCATTTGTCTTGAGGTCACTAACTCCTCTTCCAGTCTGTTTTTGTATTGACTTTCTAATTCTTTGACCTTGGAGTTATTAATCACTCCTTCTTGAAGCAATCTCTCTGCATAAATATCACATGGATTCTTTTGCTTAGCGATCGCTTTATATAATTGTGGCTGTGTAAAACGAGGCTCATCACCTTCATTATGACCGTATTTTCTATAGCCTAATAAATCAATAAACACATCCCTAGCAAATTCCATACGGTAATCCAGCGCAAAATTCATCGCGTGAACCACTGCTTCAGCATCGTCTGCATTTACGTGAAGTACTGGTGATAAAGTTACCTTAGCAACATCTGTACAGTACGTACTGGATCTTGCATCTAGATAATTAGTAGTAAAGCCTACTTGATTGTTAACCACTAAGTGTATGGTTCCTGCTGTTTTATAAGCGTCTAATTGTGCCATTTGCACCACTTCATAAACGATTCCCTGACCAGCAATAGCCGCGTCACCATGAATTACAATGGGCAATACTTTAGAGAAGTTCTCTGGGGTATGTCTGTCTTGTTTGGCACGAGCTATTCCCTCTACTACGGCACCTACCGCCTCTAAATGAGACGGATTAGGAACTATATTGATATTGATATCGTTGCCGTTATCTGTTTTTCTTTTACTGGTATACCCCAAGTGGTATTTGACATCACCATCAAAAATATCTTGTTCGTAATCTTTCCCGTCAAATTCTGAGAAAATATCCTTTACGGGCTTGCCAAAAATATTAGTCAATACATTTAATCGGCCACGGTGCGCCATACCCAGTACAAATTGATCCACTCCTTTGTCAGCAGCATTTTCAATTAGGGCATCAAGTGCAGGAATTAATGATTCATTTCCTTCTAGAGAAAAACGTTTCTGTCCCACATATTTAGTATGAAGGAAAGTTTCAAAAGAAACGGCTTCATTCAGCTTCTTAAGAATCTGTAATTTTTGATCTTTATTAAAAGCAGGATGATTGTCATTTTTGTGCAACCAGTTTTGGATCCATTTGATCTCATCTGGTTTGCGTATGTACATGTACTCCACCCCTATACTCTCACAATACACTTTATTAAGGTGAGCAATGATGTTCCTAAGACTGGTTCTTCCCAAGTTTATTAATTCTCCTGAATTAAAAGGAGTGTCTAAGTCTGCATCAGAAAGACCAAAGTTGACCAGGTCTAGCTTAGGCTCATAATTACGGCGCTCTCTAACTGGATTTGTTTTAGTAAACAAATGACCTCTTGATCGATACGCATCAATTAATTTTACAACTTGAAATTCTTTCTGTAAGTTTTCTGGAACACCCACCGAAGCACCTTCATGCTCTACTACTAGGTCGCCCTCGTGAGCGCTCTCCATTCCAAAATCAAAACCTTGAAAAAAGGAACGCCATGAAGGCTCTACCTGGTCTGGATTAATTAGATATTCATCATAAAGTTGTGCGAAGTATGCAGTATGTGCTGCATTTAGAAATGAAAACTTGTCCATATATGGAAGGAAATTTATCCTTTTTATCAATTGTTATTGCAAAAATAAAGAAATGTGCCGTCATGTCATAAGCTTTTGTACTTTTATAACAGTGAACTCGTTAAAACCTTTGCAATAAACTCCTATATTTTTCTTTTCAATAATGAAATTCATTCTTTTATATCAGGCTAAAGATGCCGTACAGAATAAAAAAACTTCCTTTAGTTTTAAATGATCTATTTTTCACTTAAACCTAAAAAGTCTTAAACAATTACGAACCAATTATTAATGCCTACAGTATGAAAACCTATTCCTTGAAAAATATCAGCATCATATCCGTATTTGGACTCTTTTGTTGTCTTTCTTTTAGTCAGCAACTGCAAGAGTCTAAATTTTGGGACCGCGTTCTATTTGGAGGTAACATAGGTGCTAACTTCGGTAGCAACTTCAGCTCGGTGCTTATTGCTCCACAAGCTATTTATCAAGTGAACGAATATATAGGTCTAGGAGTTGGTTTAAATTACAGCTATTCAGAACGAGACCTCAATAGATTTGACGACTTTAAATCCACTATCGCAGGTGGTAGTTTCATTGCTCTTGCACAACCTATAGACTTCCTTCAGGTCAGTGCAGACTTTGAATACCTCAACGTGAATAGGAACTTTGCCGACTCCAGTTTTGACGATAACTATTGGGTCCCTGCCTTTTTCTTAGGCGCTGGTTATCAACAAGGAAATTTTGTAATAGGCGCGAGATATGATGTGCTCTTTAATGAAAGACGCAGTGTATATCAAAACGGGATACAGCCGTTTATCAGGGTGTTGTTTTAAATGGTTGTTCTGTTTCGCTTTCGCGAAAGCGAAATACAGCACACCATAGAAATCACATGGTAATTTACTGCCGCAACCTGAACTGGATCTTACTCCATTCTCTCATTAAAAAACCTAGTATGATTCCCTTTTCTAAGTTTTTTTCTTGCACGTCTGCCAAGTAATACAATTGCTGAAGTTTAGAGTCACTGTCTTCGATAGCTTCATTTAATAAAGAAACAAGAGCCTCTAAAAATTCTTTAGGCTCATTAAATTCAACAGCTTCAAAACCAGAACGCTCGAGATCTTTATTCACTTGGCTTTTATACACCATAAAGACATGATGTCTATCTTCTAGTTTATCTTGTAAAATGGTGAGCTTTTCTGACATGAGATTTCTTTAAAAACCAAATTTAAAAGTTTGCTAACACAAGTCGGCGATTTTATGATGTATTCTTACATTTCATTTATTCGTTTGTAGTTTTCGCAACCTTTAAGATTGAAGAACTCAAAAGGCGATAGAGAAAAAAGAGAGCTCTAGATATTAACTTAAAGATTTCCGCCTACGCGGAAATTGGTGCATGACTAAAAAAGAACTGTTTCATATAGCCGAAGACTATTTCCAGCAACAAGGCTGGACGGCTTTTCCATTCCAAAAACAAACTTGGGATGCCTTTATATCTGGAAAAAATGGATTGCTCAACGCGCCTACTGGAAGCGGTAAAACCTACGCGCTTTGGGTAGCCATCGTTTTGAACTACATCAAATCAAACCCAGATTACAAGACCAAAAATAAAAAAGGCCTAAAAGCCATCTGGATCACTCCACTGAGATCGCTTTCTCAAGAAATTGCGCAAACATCCCAAAAGTTTGTAGATGGAATCGGACTGCCTTTTACCGTAGGAATACGCTCTGGAGATACCTCCACAAAAGAAAGAGCCGCGCAAAAAAAGTCCCTACCCGACTTGTTGATCACCACACCTGAGAGTTTGCATTTATTACTCGCTACAAAAGACCACGTAAAATTATTTCAAGATTGTAATGCCATTATCATTGATGAATGGCATGAACTGCTAGGCACCAAACGCGGCGTTCAAATGGAACTGGGACTTTCGCGTCTTGCTGGTATCAATAACAACCTACGCATTTGGGGAATTAGTGCCACCATCGGTAATCTCGAGCAAGCCAGACAGGTGTTATTAGGGGTAGATTCTTCTCGCTTTCGCGAAAGCGTGCTCATCAAAGCAAATCTGAAAAAGAAGATTGAAGTACGTTCCATCATACCAGAAAGTATGGATAAATTTCCATGGCGTGGTCACCTGGGTTTGCATTTACTGGAGGATGTTGTCAAGATTATCAATAAAAGCAGGTCTACGCTCATTTTTACCAATACAAGAGCACAGTGTGAACTTTGGTTTCAAGCGCTAATGCACCAACATCCAGAATTTGCCGGAGAAGTTGCGATGCACCACGGTTCTATCAATAAAGAAACGCGTATTTGGGTAGAAAATGCGATAAGAAATGAATCCTTAAAGGCTTGTATTTGTACCTCCTCGCTAGATTTAGGAGTAGATTTTGCGCCTGTAGAAACCATTATTCAAATAGGCAGCCCAAAAGGTGTTGCTCGATTTTTACAACGTGCAGGAAGATCTGGACACCAACCTGGAGAAACTTCTGTGATCTACTTTTTGCCAACTCACGCACTGGAATTAATAGAAGCCAGCGCATTACAAAAAGCAGTGACCACACAAGCGGTGGAAGATCGTTTGCCCTATTTGAACTGCTATGACGTGCTGATTCAATATTTGTGTACCCTAGCGGTGTCCGGCGGGTTTTATCCCAAAGAAATTTATCCTGAGGTGAAGGCAACTTTTTGTTATCAAGAGTTGACTTATGAAGAATTTGAATGGTGTTTAAAATTTATCGTTTATGGAAGTTCTTCCTTAGCTTCTTATGACGAGTATAAAAAGGTTTCTATAAATGAAGACGGCAGGTACTTTATAGACGATCGAGGTATCGCTATGAGACACCGATTGCAAATGGGAACCATCGTCACTGGAACTGATATTACGGTAAAATACGTCACTGGCGGTTACATAGGCTCTATTGAAGAGTACTTTATAAGCCAGCTATCCCGTGGAGATGTATTTGTTTTTGCAGGTCGCACGCTAGAATTCGTAAGACTCAAAGCAATGGTGGCACAAGTGCGCAATTCTGCTAGAAAAAAAGGCAAAGTGACCAGCTGGATGGGAAGCCGCATGCCACTAAGTTCACAACTAGGTGAGTTATTAAGAGAGGAGATGCAAAATTTCCAAAGCGAAAGCAAACGCACTCCAGAAGTCAAGGCTTTAAAAGACATTATCGCAAGACAGCAAGAAGAAAGCATTGTACCGCAAAACCATGAATTCCTAATTGAAACCTTTAAAACCAGAGAAGGATACCATTCGGTTTTTTATCCTTTTGAAGGAAGGCTGGTTCATATGGCAATGGCAGGATTGATCGCTTATCGCATCAGTTTGTTACAGCCTATTAGCTTTTCACTTGCCTATAATGATTACGGATTTGAAATCTTAAGCGATCAAGAATTTGATATGCAAAACGTGCTGGATAATAATTTAATCACTTCAGAAATGATACTGGAAGATTTAGAAGCCAGTGTGAATGCTACCGAACTTGCCAAAAGAAAATTTAGAGACATTGCCGTGATTGCAGGACTTGTTTTTACTGGCTATCCTAATAAGGCTGTAAAAGTAAAACACCTGCAAAGCAGCAGCCAGTTGCTTTTTGAAGTCTTTAGAGATCATGAACCAGATAATTTACTCTTCCGTCAAGCCTATACAGAAACCTATGAGCAGGAAATAGAAGAATACCGATTGCGGGAAGCTTTTGAACGTATAGAAAATCAAACTATCGTCTGGAAAGCTTGTGAGCGACCTACACCCTTCTCTTTCCCTATTATTACCGATCGCTTAAGAGAAAAACTGAGTAGTGAAAAACTAGCCGATCGCATCAAAAGAATGCAGTTGAAATGGGAATAAGGTCGTTATTAGATATAATTATAAAAGCAAAGCCAAACTTCTAGTTTGGCTTTGCTTTTAAATACTGATAAAGGTTAAAGGATACTTATTCCTCTTCTTCTACATAATCTGGATATAAAAACGAGTTATAAGGAAAACGTTCTACATGAATCTCACGTACTTTATCATAGACTTTCTTACGAAAATCTTCCATATTCTCTTTCTCCGTAGCAGAAATAAAAATAACATTTTCGCCTAATTTTGACATCCAAGTCTCGCGCCACTCCTCTAAAGAATAATGAGCAGAAGTACGTTCTTCCATTAAATCAGTCTCGTCATAATCTTGAGCTTGATACGCATCAATCTTATTAAAAACCATTATGGTAGGCTTATCTACCGCGTCTATTTCTCCTAAAATGCGATTTACTGAAGCGATGTGATCTTCAAAAGACTCATGAGATATATCTACGATATGAAGCAACAAGTCAGACTCCCGTACCTCATCAAGTGTAGACTTAAAAGATTCTACGAGTTGCGTCGGTAATTTTCTAATAAAACCTACCGTATCTGTCAATAAGAAAGGCAAGTTGCCTATCACCACTTTTCTAACTGTGGTATCTAATGTTGCAAAGAGTTTGTTCTCAGCAAATACATCACTTTTAGAAACGACATTCATCAAGGTGCTTTTACCTACGTTGGTATAACCTACTAAAGAAACACGCACTAATTGACCACGGTTCCCGCGTTGCGTAGACATTTGCTTATCTATTGTAAGCAGTTTTTTCTTGAGTAATGTGATGCGGTCGCGCACGATACGTCTATCGGTCTCGATTTCCGTTTCTCCAGGACCACGCATTCCTATACCCCCTTTTTGTCGCTCCAAGTGAGTCCACAAACCTACTAATCGAGGTAATAAATATTGGTATTGCGCCAGTTCTACTTGAGTTCTCGCATAACTGGTTTGCGCTCGTTGAGCAAAAATGTCAAGAATCAGGTAGGTTCTATCGATAATTTTTGCCTCGAGTATTTTTTCAATGTTCTTTTGTTGTGCAGGAGAAAGCTCGTCATCAAAAATGATGGTTCCTATGTTGTTTGCTCGCACATATGCAGCAACTTCTTCCATTTTACCTTTTCCTATAAAAGTTTTGGGATTGGGTTTTTGCATTTTTTGATGGAAACGTTTGCTAACGGTTGCACCAGCGGTATAAGCTAGAAACTCCAGCTCATCCATATATTCATTAAGCTTTTCCTCGTTTTGCTGTTTGGTAATAACACCTACAAGAATTGCTTTTTCGTATTCGTGATTTTCTAATTCTAACATAAAAGTTTTTAGACGTTTACAAAGATACTTTTTTCCCTTAAAGCAAAGTGAAATTTAGTAATAGCTTGTGAAAAGCAGAGGTAACATTTAGAGTCCTAACAACTCGTTAGCACCATAAACAATCGGATAACATATCAAGAATTAAGATAGGTATAAAAACCCGCATTACCAAAAAAGTGACAGGCTCCTATTTTCACTTCTTCAAAAGCTCTTGCGCATTTTCAATAGCAAGCATGGTTCTGTCTTTAAGTTGAACGATTTCTTTTACTTCTTGTTCTAAAATAGGTAGTTTTTCATCTAAAGCCTCTTTAGTCTCTGGCGTTGGCTCTCCATAAGGAAACTTTTCAGAATAGTCTTGCATCCATGACATCATAGCATCGTGTGAAGCTTTTAGATTTTCTGCGGCAGTGGCTATTTCTGATAACTCATTATCGTTTTCATTAGCGACTAACTCTCCTTTTAGCTCCATCAAGACTCCCATTTTAGGCATGATTTCATCGTGGACTTTCATCGCCTCTGACTTCAATAAATCATATGACTCCATTTGTATCTGTAATGCAACTTCTTCAGGAGTCGGGTCATTTTTACAAGCTATTAAAGTGAATAAAGCTATTGCGATGAGGTATAAGGTCTTTTTCATTATTCAGATTTTATGACAAAGATAGTGGACAGAAAGTAACGTCAATTCATCAATCAACGATAAATTTCACTCTATTGTAATTTGATAGAACATTCTAAGACTTATTTTTGAGAAGTGATTTTCACATCTGTATTTTAAACCACAAGCCTATTGTTTCCCATTGCATTCCATCCTATTTACCAGCATCCTTTGCCTGAAGGACATCGCTTCCCGATGCTCAAATACGAATTACTGCCGCAACAATTACTGCATGAAGGGACTGCAATTCCAACAGACTTCTTTGAACCCAGTAAACGCTGTGATGATCAAGATATTTTAAGGGTACATACAGCTACTTACCTTCAAGAATTGAAGGCTCTTTCCCTAGATAAACGAGCCGCTAGAAAGCTGGGCTTCCCATTAAGTGAACAACTGGTGGAGCGTGAGCTACGCATTGCACAAGGAACTATTGAAGGCTGTCTAAAAGCTTACGATCATCGTGTAGCTATGAATATTGCTGGTGGCACTCATCATGCTTATACCGATCACGGCGAGGCGTTTTGTTTACTCAATGATCAAGCGATTGCAGCGAGGTACTTGCAACATCACGGTCTTGCTGAAAAGATTCTGATCGTAGATCTCGATGTACATCAAGGAAATGGAACCGCTGAGATTTTCCAAAATGACGATAGTGTTTTTACCTTTTCTATGCACGGCGCTGGAAATTATCCGTTTAAAAAGGAACTTTCAGATTTAGATATCGCAGTTCCTGACGGTTCAGGAGATGAGGATTACCTCAGACTACTTAAAAACACACTGCCGGATTTGATCGCCCAAGAAAAGCCAGACTTTATTTTCTATTTGTGCGGTGTGGACGTTTTGCAAAGTGACAAACTAGGCAAACTGAGTATGACCCTTGATGGTTGTAAAGAACGAGATCTTTTTGCTTTGTCCGCTTTCGCGAAAGCGAGATCAAAAAACAACTCTTTAATACCTATTCAATGCAGTATGGGCGGTGGCTATTCTCCAGAAATAAAAACCATCATTGAAGCTCATGCCAATACCTTTAGAATGGCTCGATCTATTTTTAACTAAAAGCTAGATCACAAAAACAAGTTATTTTTTAGTGATACCAATTTGTTTTTTTTAAATGACGTATTAAAAATTTGAATTATTTTTTATCCCGTTTAGGAATAAAATCTAGCATAGCAGTAGCTACGGTTCTATTTTATGACGAAAAATGGCTGAAAAATAAACTAATTTTATGCGGCGTTTGAAAGATAAATTGGTATAATACCCCCTCTACGACAGCCAGCCTTTGGATCGCCAGCTACGAGCAAAAGCCCATAATAACAATCCCAATAAAGGAATCAGGATAAAAAAGAATTGATCTGATACATTCATCATGTTCCACGCTCCAGTCCGTAAATGATATCCCGTAGAAATAAAAATCGCTATTAGAGAAATCAATGAAAGTAAAACAGCCATTTTACGCTTAAATAGCAGGGCTACACTAGCAAAAAGAGCTGTAAAAATGGCTATCCCATAATTAAAAAGATACCAAGAAGGTCTATTATTATAAAGTTCTAACTGTTCTTCATTCATAAGATCAGTTACCAATTCTGGATCAAGTATTTCTATAGTTAGAAAACCTAATCCTATAAGGTTCCACAGTAGAAAAAAAATTGCAACAATCCAGAATCCTATTTTAGGTTGATTAGAATAAGTCATAACATAATGTTTTAATAATAAGAGCTTAAAGTTACTAAAAAGTCAACAAAAGTCAATTCCTATTTTGGTCCTATTAAAAATAGGTGTTGATAAAATTAGCCTTCGAAATCGTTTGAGTTGTCAAAAAAAATTAACTTGCGCATGCAAAAACAGCCAGAATCATGAACAACCGATCTATGAAACCAGAAAGTCTAATGATGTCTTATGGTTATAAACCAGAACTATCTGAGGGAGCTATAAAATGTCCTATATTTTTAACCTCTACGTTTGTCTTTAAAAGCGCAGAAGAAGGAAAAGCCTTTTTTGAGTTGGCTTACGGTAAAAGAGAGAAACTTCCTGGTGAAGAAATGGGGTTGATCTACAGTCGTATTAACAATCCAGATCTAGAAGTACTAGAAAACAGATTGCGTCTTTGGGATCAAGCAGATGATTGCGCCGTTTTTTCGAGCGGAATGAGTGCTATTTCTACGGTTCTTTTAGAATTTTTAAAGCCTGGAGACTTGTTGTTATTTAGCTCTCCTACTTACGGAGGTACAGATCATTTTATCAATCATTTCCTTCCAAAAATAGGCGTTCATACTTTAGGCTTTACCTCTGAAATGACAGAAGATGAATTATATGAAACTATTGCAAATTCAGGTCATGCAGACCGGTTAACTCATGTTCATCTGGAGACCCCTGCAAATCCTACCAATGCACTTATAGACATAGAAATGATACGTCGCGTGGTAGACCGTTTTAAAACAGAAGAAAAAGTAATTGTTGCTGTAGATAATACTTATATGGGACCCCTATGGCAGCACCCTTTAAAACACGGAGCTGATCTGGTGATGTACAGCGCCACTAAATACATAGGCGGGCACAGTGATTTGATCGCTGGAGCAGTTTTAGGAAATGCTGAGTTGATGGTGCGTGTGAAAACACTGCGTACCTTTCTAGGGAATATGGCGTCACCTCACACTGGCTGGATGTTGTTGCGTAGTCTAGAAACTTTGAAAATAAGAATGGAAGCTATGCAAGCTAATGCTATTCAAGTAGCCAATTTCCTAAAAGACCACAAGAAAGTAGCTCAAATCAAATACTTAGGACTTATCCAAGAAGGGACTCGCAATTACGAGATTTACAAAAAACAATGCTCTGGTCCAGGTGCCATGGTTAGTTTTTGTATTAAAGGTGGTGAAAAGGAAGCTTTTAAATTCCTCAACTCTCTAAAGCTTGTAAAACTTGCCGTGAGTCTAGGCGGGACAGAAAGCCTTGCAGAACATCCTAAAAGCATGACACACGCAGGCGTGGACGAACAACATCTAGAAAACATAGGAGTAACTGATGCGCTGGTAAGATTATCTATAGGTGTAGAAAATTATGAAGATTTAATATGGGATGTTTCTCAAGCATTAGATCAAGTTGCTGTAAACGAACATGCTATGGCAGAATAACATCTATGATCTGAGAAAAGTGTTTTAAAGAGAAAAAGTGCTCTTTGACACTTTCTTTGGTCCTAATTATGCGAACTTTGCATAAGCCCCGTTACTATACTATGAAATTAAGATTACCTCTCCTATTACTGTTTATAAGTGTTGCTTTTTTAAGTACTGCACAAGAACAAGTTGTTAGCCTAGCAACTCCATTAACTGATAATTGTAAAAGTTTATTAGATAAAAAATTAGATTTTCTAATAGATGGAAGTTTTCAAGATGAATCTTCATTAAAGAAAGAAATCGCAAGGTTGAAAGAATGTGGTTTAGACGATTTTGATGTGAAATTTTTTGCCCGCATGGAATCCATGTCAGCCATGTTGCGCAAGATGACCCAAAAAAAAGAACTGGAGCAAATGAGCTTTGAAGATCTATTTACTGAAATAGAAAAAATAAAAGCGACAAGTGGTTTTATACAAGTTAAGAAAATCACCTTTTTATCAGAAACCCTTGCAACTCGAAAAGGAAATTTAAAAAACTGGAATGAGGATGTCAAAGTTTTTCAGGAATTGGGCGCTTCAAAAAATGTGATCTCACAAGTATTTGAATATTTAGAAACCCATCCTGATAATACAAAAAGCTATCAGGAAATTTTAGAGTCTTTGAAGAAGTAAATGCGCTTTCTATGGGAGAACGCAGGTTTTTAGAATTACTACTGGTTATTCATTCTGAGCGACCATTTATTTTGCTGTACGAGCCCTTTTCCATGATTGGACCTATTCAAATAGAACGTGTCCGACAAATTATTACACAAGTAAAGCCATGTAAAGGAATAGTTATAAGCGATCATTATTATGATAAGGTTCTCGAAATGGCAGATGAAAGTTTTATTTTAAAGGATGCCACTTTAATTCCTGTAGCTGCTTATAAAGACTTAAAAACAGCCTTTATTTGTGATTCAATATAATAGTGTCACTCAATTTTTTTACTTCTGCAAAAGTAGTTTTGTGTAATTTTGCGTTTGGACTACTCATGTAATTAAATTCGGAAAGCAATTCTTCTACCAATTCTTTTGCTTCTTTTGGTTTTTCTCGTTCTAATAAAAATTGAGCTAATACCAATCGCTCTGGATAATTAGAATACCGTAAATCAAGCGCTCTAAGATTTTTCTCTGCATTATTAAATTTCCCTAAAGCCTTATAAGACAAACCTAAATAAAATAAGATTTTAGACGCTCTGAATTCTGAATTGGCTTTAAGAGACTTTGCAACTGCCACAACCTTTTCATAATTTTTCAAATAGTAATTTGTCATTACTAGTTGTTCTTGAACATACACGTCATTTTTGTGAGGGCCATCTAAAACCGTTTGGTAATTAAGTAGCGCTTCTTGATACTCTTCTCTCTTAAAATAGGCGTCTGCAAGCGCTACCCGGTTTGCAAAAGTGTCTGAAAACTCCACCTTTTCAGTGAGCTCCTTTATTCTTTTAGAAGGGTTAATGGTAGAGGTGATCTCGTTGCTTATTCCTTGAGCATCTTTATTGATAAAGACATTCATAAATAAATAGATCAACGATCCAATTACTGGCAGAAATAAAACAATGGCGTACCAATAGATCTCTCTTCTGTTTTTATAAGCGTCATAACAGCAATATACTTGTAAAGCAAGGGTGAGGTAATATATCATTGGTAATTAGACTATATATAATTGATTATTTTACAAAACTTCGACTACGCTTTTCCCAGTTCTTACGGGCGAGCAGTTGCATGTCTTCTACGTTATCACTTTCATCCATAATTTCAAGACCCAACATGGTTTCAATAACATCTTCCATAGTCGCAACCCCTTGAACACTTCCGTAATCATCCACAACGAGAGCCATGTGTTCTTTACTAGCAATCATAGTTTCAAATAATTTAGGTATAGGTAAGTTTGCTGGAACCATAGCTATTTCTCTCCTCAAGTCCTCTAAGGTATCTGCTGGTTTATCATAAATGATGTCTGCTAGAATATGATCTTTTAGGACATAACCTTTAATATCATCTCGGTTTTCACCAAAAACAGGAATACGGGAAAATCTCAAATCTTGATTTTGCTCAAAGAAGTCTTTAATCTTCATGCTTTGAGGAGCCATAAACATAACCGATCGGGGCGTCATGATATCCTTTACCTCGATCTTATTAAAATTCATCAAACTTTTAATATACTGACCTTCGCTAGGTGCAAAAACCCCTTCCTGCTCGGCCGTTTCTGTAATAGCAACAAAATCTTCTCGAGTCATCGTATTCATGTGAGCGCTTTTTCCTATTGCCTTAGTAGTCAGCTGTAAAATCCATAAAACACCTAACCATTTTAAAGGGAAAATCATCAAATTCAAAGCGGCAGTGGTAAAACCAGCAAGGTTTTTCCAGTAGGTAGCACCAATAGTTTTAGGAATAATCTCAGACACTACAAGGATTAAAACGGTCATTATACCAGAAACTATTCCCACAAAAGGAATGCCCAGATAACTGCTGTTATAACCACTCTCACTTACCATATTTTCAGCTTGTACACCTACCAAAATAGCACCTACCGTATGTGCTAAAGTATTTAAAGTAAGAATTGCAATCAAGGGCTTATCTACATCCTTTTTTAATGATTTAAGAGACCCTATATAAGACCTTCCTTCTTGTTCATTTACTTTTATAAAAGTAGAAGTAACGCTCAAAAGCACTGCCTCCAAAATGGAGCATAAAAAAGAAATAAATATTGAAATGACTATATAGGTAATAAGTAATCCCATAATTAATTAATTTATTCTTGTAAAAATAGACTATTCTATTTCTTTGAATATTAATTTGTTGCTAAGACCTTACTTATCTATCATTCTTTAAAGCTTCCCATTCTTCTCTAGAAATGGAATAAACAAAAAATCGTTCTGGATTAGAATCATCTTTAAGAGGAGCCTCTAAGGTCATACCATTGTATAGTGCTACCTGTATAGAGCCTGTATTTTCCTCGTGAATGACAGAAACAAGGCTGTTTCCAAAATCTTTATCATAAGCTTTTTCAAATGCAATATCTCTTAATCTTGCCGCAGCTTCTTTTGCATATCCCTGATTCCAAAATTCTGGCAAAATCGAATAACCAACTTCAAGTCGTCGCAACCCATTTACCTTTTGAATAAGCAAACCTGTTTGCCCTACAAATTTTTTGGATTCTTGATGAATCATGACATTCATACCACCACTACAATTCTCATACCTCCAAAAAGCCTTTTCAAACCATTTATTACATTTTTGCTCTGTTGTTAGTCCAGTTTTCATTCCTAGAAACCTAGCGGTGTCTTTTTCTTTAAAAATAGGCAGCCATGTAACGAAGTCCTCTTTTTTTAAAAGTCTAAATGTAGTGCGCAAGGTTTTCTCTCCTTTTAGAAGGTAATTCATTGTAGTAAAATGTGAAATGGATTATTTTATTTAGGTAGTTTTCCTGTAAACAACCAAGCTTTATCAAAACCAAGTGCTCTTAATTTATGGAGCTCGTTAATCGCGTCATTACGTTCTACAAAACTGGAAAAAGCAACATTGTGAAGACCGTACTTATTAACTCCTATACGTTTTGCATCAAAACCTTTACGCTTTAATTGAGCGACACGTTTATCTGCATTTTCAGAAATTCTAAAAGCACCAGCAACCACATGGTATGTTCTTTCTAAGGGAGCTACATTTATATTAATTCTGGGTAGTGGATCACTGATAAGAAAACTAGCGCTTTCTATTTTTGCATCTACCAGCTCATCTGCCATTTGATTTACAACTAGAGCATCTTTTTCTACTTGTTCTACATAACCGCTAAAACCTGCATAACTAAGACCTAAGAGAACTGCACCTACCGCAGCATAGCGCACCCAAGAACCATAATTAGTATTGGGGATTTCTAACACAGCAACAGGGACATCATCACTAAGCTCTTTATTAGACACTACCTCTGGAGCAACTGGAATGCGGTCTATCGCAAAAGTTTCATGAGAAGAAAGACCAAAAGCCTCTGGCAAATAATTAACCAAGTACATAGGAGTAAACTGCAATGCCTTTTCTTCATTGCGGGAAAATCTACCCACCTTATGAATGGTAATAGAGCCATTATCATCTATTTCCTGATCTAGAAATCGCACATAATTACGTATTTCTTGAACAGCTTCTTCATAAGAAAGATGAGCAGCACTGGCTACATAATTAGCTAACAATCCATCATTTTGTTTGATTTGAGCATTAAAACTCAAGCCTTTTTTAGGCGGATATATGGTATGGCTACTTGCAAAATGCTGAGCAGGAACTCGGCGCGAAATAAACGCACCAAAATCTGGAATGACAACACACTCCTGTCGGTACAATAAATCTGATATGTAAGTTTGCATTTGCATATAACAAAAATAAAAATTTAAATAAAACGATCAACCACTTTGACCAACTAGTTATTAAGAATCTCAGGAGTTTTTATGTAATTAATGCTGAGCTAAAGATTCTGCTTTCTATTTTTATTTAAAAATAGGCATTTACGCTCAATTTCATTAGGTGTAAAAGCTGAACTTTTACACTCATTTAACCCAAAAAAAATAATTTTATTTTATTTAACGACAAAGCAAAAGCCCTTTATGATCACTAACTTGCTCATACGGGTAAACAATAGCGGCCCCATTTACAAAGAAACCCACATGGGAAGATTTCCGGCGGAGCCTTCCTATACTGTAAGCAATCTTATTTTAGCATTTTAATCACTAAGGTGAAGAAAAAATGGTTTTTACCTTTTTGTGTTCCTGTTTTTTTTTGGCGGATTTGTAGGTGATTCTGTTTATCACGCCAGTCGTATTCATGGATTTTAGTTGATTTTAGATTGGATGCCGATTGTTCTTTTCTGCTTTTTTTGTTCGCTTTATTTCATTTTCAAATCTCCAATAGCTCGTGGGGAAAAACGATGTTAGGTCTTGCCATTATCAGACTCCATATCATTGCTAAAACACTTCCTATCTCAAAGAGTTACCGCCGTTTCCTTTAGAACAATGAATAAAAAGTTTAATATCGAATTTCTGTATATGGGAACACACTGGATATGGAATAGCTTCGGCGATTTTGCTGTGTTTTTATTAATGAGGTACATTTATCAGGACTACGAGAATTCAAAACGACATATGATTAGAAAGAACCTTAAAAATGATTAAATTTGCCAGCTTATAACGGGAGACCATGCTGGACAAAGTAAAAGAACATATTGATAAGGTGCGAGCCTTCAAAGCCGATTCTAAAGAGGCAATTGAGGGTTTCAGAATACAATATTTAGGTAAAAAGGGCTTATTAAAAGACTTTTTTGATGCCTTTAAAGAAGTGCCTAATGAGCAAAAGAAAGCCTTCGGTCAGGCGATAAATGAACTTAAGGAACTTACTAAAGAAAAAGTAAGTTCTCTTAAAGAAAGTATAGAATCTCAAGAAGAAGAAGCTGGAATTTATGGCGACCTTACTCGTTCGGGTTACCCTATGGAAATAGGTGCGAGACATCCCATTTCTATTGTAAAAAACCAAATAATAGATGTGTTCTCTCGCATAGGTTTTAATGTCAGTGAAGGTCCCGAAATCGAAGACGACTGGCATAATTTTACAGCTCTCAACTTGCCAGCGCACCATCCAGCGCGAGACATGCAAGACACCTTCTTTATACAAACAGACCCAGACGTGCTTTTGAGAACCCATACGTCCAGCGTGCAAGTGCGCTATATGGAAGATAACAAACCACCTATTAGGACTATTTCACCAGGTCGTGTTTTCCGTAATGAGGCTATAAGTGCTCGTGCACATTGTATTTTTCATCAAGTAGAAGGTCTATACATTGATAAAGATGTGAGTTTTGCAGACATGAAGCAGACTTTGTTATATTTCACTCAAGAAATGTTTGGTAAATCTAAAATACGCTTGCGACCTTCCTATTTCCCTTTTACAGAACCTAGTGCAGAGATTGATATTTACTGGGGCCTAGAGACAGAAACTGACTACAAAATTACTAAAGGAACTGGCTGGCTCGAAATAGGCGGCTGTGGTATGGTGGACCCTGCCGTACTAACTAATTGCGGTATAGACCCTGAAGAATACAGTGGTTTTGCATTTGGTATGGGTGTAGAACGTATTGCGATGTTATTATATCAAATAGGCGACATTCGTATGTTTTTTGAAAATGATGTGCGCTTTTTGAAGCAGTTTTCTAACGCACTATAGCTTTCTCTCTTTACCTTCAGTTATATCCAGTATCTAAATTGGTTTTTTCCGACTTGTAGGAGTTAAAAAAAGGATTCCATTTATTTACACGACCTTTTAAAATTAAATTGGTAACATGATTTCTAAACTCATTTTTGTTTACAATGCCAACTCCGGAAAGCTGAATTCACTTCTGGATAGTGCGCACAAAATCGTAAGTCCAGGCACCTACGAATGTCAACTATGTGACCTTACTTTTGGTGTATTTAAAGAAAATGAATTGTGGGTACGCTTTCGCGAAAGCCTAGCAACTACGTTCCCCGACCTAAAGTTGGAATTCCTTCATAAAGATGAGTTTGAAAAACAATACTGGTCCAAGTGGTTGCCTAAATACAGTTATCCCATCTTATTGAGCGTGAGAGATGAGGAGCAGGATTACAATGATGGTTTTGGCACCAATTCTGGTATGGACATATTTTTAAGCACTGAAGAAATGAATCTGATTACAGACACAGAAGCGCTCATTGAAACGATTCAAGAAAGGTTGAAAGCATGAAAAAAGACATTATTATACCCGTAGTAAAAGACGTTTATATTGCTGTTGTTAAAGAATGGGATAAAGATTTCACTTCCCATGATTGGTTGGTATACCTAATTAACAACAGTCTTGACCCTTTAGAATCAGTAATGATTATAAGTCGCGGCAAACATAAAGATGGTCGCAAAACCTCTACCTTCCGGCATGCTTTTAAATTCATAGCTGCAAAAACAGCTATGAAAGTAGAGCTGATTATGGAAGAGGTGTTTGCTTTTGAAAACGAATTTGTACTTACCTACTTTATAGGACCTACATTATACGATCACGTATATACGGCTGCTCCATTTAGCATTTCTGAGGAGGCATTTAATAAATTACCTGTGATGGATCAAGAAGGTGTTTTATTGAAATAATACTGTTCTGAGCTTATATTCTTTTGTTTTCCTTCTTGTGAAAATAGCATTTTCGATTTCTGTTGATTCAGCGTTTTTCCTGCTTTAAAATGGCTTTATGACCATTTTAAAAGGGGCTTTATATCATATTATTCACAATTTTTCATAAAAAAAGATCTTTCTCGTTAATAGGAAGTTAAAAGCAGTTAGTTCTATGAAGGTCTGCGCACTAAGGGAATCTAAGTGAAATACTAACTAATTAATACGTTTTGAAATTATGAAAAAATTAAACTTTTTGAGCTTTGCTCTAATCGCAATGGTGTTCTTTACAGGATCTATTGCAAATGCACAAACAACTAACATTGTAGAAGCTGCCGTAGCCTCTGAAGATCACACAACTCTAGTTGCCGCTGTAAAAGCTGCAGATTTAGTAGGTGTTTTAACTGGGGAAGGACCATTTACTGTATTTGCTCCTACTAATGCTGCTTTTGATGCATTACCAGAAGGAACTGTAACAAACTTATTGAAGCCAGAAAATAAAGCAACTCTTACAGCAGTACTTACTTATCACGTAATCGCTGGAAAATTTAATGCTGAAGATGTTATAGGACTTATCAAGAATAACTATGGAGAAGCAACTGTAGCAACTGTAGCCGGAGGAGAGCTTACCTTATCTTTAGAAGATGGAAATGTGATAGTAACTGATGCAAACGGAAACAGCGCAACAGTAATTGCAGCAGATTTAAACCAAACTAACGGCGTGATCCACGTAATAGATACCGTATTACTTCCTAAAATGTAACCCATAACTTAGATTTTAAGAATGAGAAACCCCAAGTGTAAGCTTGGGGTTTTGTTTTTTAATGGGTTTCTTACTCCGTAAACCTTTCATCGGTTTCCATAACAGTACCACACTGATCACAAGTTCTCATTTCTTCAGAACTGTAATATTCTTTAAATCTCGGTAAAAAGTCTTTTTCTATATCTTCTAAAACAAAAAAGGTCTCGTGTAACTTGTGATTACAGTTGTCACAATACCATAACAAACCGTCCACAGCTCCAATATCTAAACGCTTGCGCTCAATAACAAGACCAATAGAGTCTTTATGCCTTACAGGAGAATGCGGTACATTAGAAGGATGCAAATACATGTCTCCAGGGCCTAATTTCATCGTTCGCTTTTTTCCATCTTCTTGAATATGCACTTCGATCTCTCCTTCTAATTGATAGAACAGTTCTTCTGTTTCATTGTAATGATAATCTTTACGCGCATTAGGACCGGCTACAATCATAACGATGTAGTCACCAGCATCTTTGTATAGGTTTTTATTACCTACAGGCGGTTTTAAAAGATCTCGATTTTCTTCAATCCATTTATTAAGATTGAAAGGTGCTTGAATAGGCATTTGTATAGCTTTTTAGAAATTTAAAGGTAAGGAATTGTTCGCGGAAATATCAAAAGTTCTTTATACCTGTTAGCGTAGCAGCCTAGAACTTTTATAAGGAGTACGTACTATTTTAGAGACTGCTTGATCTCAGCCATCAATGCTCCTCCCCCTTGAGAAATAACTTTTTGTGATTGCGCTTTAGCAAAAGCGAGACATTCTTCCATCTCTATATTATCAAACCATGGCATGGAATCATTCACGTCTATGCGTTGCTTTCCATCGAGACTCATCAAGGTTCCCTTAAAAGATAACTGATCATTCTTTACAATCGCAATGGCTCCTATAGGAGCTGTACATCCACCTTCTAGATCGCGTAGGAAGGCCCGTTCCATATCCACACAAATCGCTGTTTGCTGATGGTTTAATGCCGAGACAGCTTGAAGCACTTCTTTATTTGCTTTCATGGCAGCAATCATCATGGCGCCTTGAGCTGGTGCAGAAATAAAACTATCCAAATCTGTATATTCAAAACCGTAATTGCCCCGTAATTTAGAAAGCAAACCTATACGATCTAATCCAGCTTTTGCAAAAATTGCTGCGCTCCAGTCATTGTTGCTATGTAATTTTGACAATCTTGTATTGACATTACCTCGTAGATCCACCACATTGTGATGACTATACATATTTAGCCATTGTGACTTGCGGCGTAGACTTCCAGTAGCAATTGTCATATCCTCATCAGGATGAAAGCCTTTTTTGTACACTAAAATATCCTTAAAAGAAGCACGCTCCATTACTGCCGCCTGCACCATTCCCTTAGGCAACTGTGTAGGAACATCTTTAAGACTATGAACTGCGATATCAATTTCTCCTTTTATCAAAGCCACGTCCAGTGTTTTGGTAAAAATGCCAGTGATACCCATTTCGTATAATGGCTCGGTAAGATTAAGATCGCCTTGAGATATTACAGGATGTAATACCGTTTGATGTCCTAATGCCTCTAACTGAGACTGCACTGTTTTTGCTTGCCACATTGCTAGCTCACTATCTCTGGTTCCTATTTTTATAATTCTAGACATAAATTTACTGCTGTTTAATAATGTGGTTTTTAATGATTTTCTTATCCTTATACCATTTTATCCAAGTTCCTGTAAGAACAAAGATAACGGCAAGTAACAGGCACTGAGCTATAGTTAGTAGGTAAAAACTTGGAATAAAGCTTATTCCTGAAGTATAAGTTGCAGGTAAATAATCTCTGTGTAACGAGGTCATCATCAGAGTAAATTGTTCCATCCAAAAACCAGAACAAGACAAAAGACTTACTAAAAATAAAACCCAAGCTTTATTACCCAACTTAGGATGGAACAATACCAATGGCAATACCATACTGCAAAATAGCACTACTAGATACATAGCCGCATAAAGTCCCGTAGCTCTTTCAAAGTAAAGAAGCTCATTCACTTTTAAAAATTGAACTAAGGTGATGACCCAAATGAGCATGACATTAGT